>JAIBAN010000129.1 GCA_019695185.1 Blastocatellia bacterium
GCCTGTTATCGGAAAGCCGCCGAAGTTTTCGAAAATCTGCTTGAATATCCGGTTGAAGTGGAAGGAGCCGTGTTTGAAAATCAATGGAGCGACATCCGGAATTTGCGTCAGTTTCCGGCCACTTTTTCCTATGGGTGCGGCAGCCAGACCGACAACTGGTTGTTGCGGCGGTTTCTTGCTTTGGGGGCAACGGAGGATGCTGCCCGTGAATTTTCCCGGATGTGGCGCTTGCACCAATCATTGGTTGGAAATGGTGCTTTCCCTGGCCGTTCTGCGGAATTTGCGCTGGATTACCTTCGTTTTCTCACACAAACCAAGCGTATGACTGAGGCAAACGACTTGGTGCGGACCATTCTGCCCAGGTTGAACCTTCCCCTGATTGAAAATCCCCACAGTCAGCCGGACAACCAGCTCCGACGGCTCCATTCATTTGCTTCGGACCTACCCTTTACTGACCTCATCCGCGAAGTGCTTGCCTTCTACAGAAGTCAGAGAACCGAGCCGGAACTCACCACGTTGCTTAAAAAAACCAATCCCAAAACCGGAAAACCGGCTGCCAGCTTGGTTTATGCCAGAGTGCTCCTGGTCCAAGGTGATAGGGAAGGCTCCCTCCGCGAGGAACTGGCCTATCTTGATGAAACTGTTACCGCCACCCCCTGGCGGTCTTTTCTGCGGGGGCAACGGTTGGCACAATTTGGTCAGCCGCAAACAGCCCTCCGCGAATTTGAAACCTGTCTCACATTGTTGGAGAAACCACCGGAAATCCTGGAATTGATAAACTCTCCCAATTTCTTGTCAGAACTTTCCTTACGTTGGAACACTTCAAATGAAGCCGAGCGAGTGCAGCTTTTGCGGATTCAGACTTTGCGCAAATTGTCACAACTGCAGTGCCAGATAGGGGCACCTGACGATTGTATGAAAGCAAAGTTTGCTTATTATGAGGCCGCCCCCGGAAATGTGCCGAGCTTCACATCTTTGAAAAAAGACCTCCAGAACCACCCGGAATTGAGCGAATGGGCCAATCGGTTTCTAGCCCGGAACCCCCATCATCGCTATTCAGCCGAATACGGGACAATGGTTGGGAACCAGGAGGCAACGTTCACCGCCCTCTTGTGGCAGGCGCAGGTGGGCCTGAAGCTCTCTCAATTGAAGGAACAGAAAACAGCTTTTGCCCGTCAAGGGCTGGACTGGTATCGCCCGCTGTTGGAACGATTGATTGCACAATTTCCCAACAACGGCTGGTTCCGACTGGAATTGGCAAATTTGGAGGACCCGCCCCAACCGGAAGCCCTGATTGCAGCTTACGAGGCTTTCCTGCGTGACCCCAAAACATTTCGGAGCGACCACTCTGATGGGCCAGCCCAACATCGTTTGGAATCTGTTTTTGAGGTAGCTTCTCGTTTAACAGGTCTCTATGTCATAACCCACAATCAGGAGAAGCTGGTCACGTTGGCCTTGCAATTGGCCAAAGCCGAGGCCCCGTTTCAAGCAGCAGATTCTGGGGTTTCCCTTTCCCCTGAATCTTGGGCAAGCGGATATGCCGCCCTTTCGCTGGCATTGCAAAATGTGACTGAACCGGTTCAACGCCAACTTTTGGAGGCGGCGTTGAAAACTTCCCTTTGGGCAGAATCTTTGCCGCCTGGGTTGAGCCCGAACAAAGCTGGCACTGCTCAAAATTCTGGTTCTCTGGTGGAAATGACCCCTGTGTATGCAGCCCAATCTGACATCCGGGCGGTGGTTTCCTATCAGAATGTTCTGTGCCTGAGCCACGACGAAAAACATCTCTATGTTGGTCATCCTTGGGGAGTGGCCGTCCGCGATTGGGAAGGAAATCTGAAAAAAACGGTCGTCCTGGGGCAGGCGGTCACCGCACTGGCAGCCGAACCCGAAGCAATCTGGGTGGGGTCTGCGGCTGGAGTGTTTCGGGTGGACAAGAAAAACTTTTCTCCATCCCTCCTGACTTGTGACCAAGAACTGACCGAGCAGGATAAAAAATGGCCAAATTTTGACATTGAAAGGGACTTTCAGAGGTTTAACTTGAAGAAGGTCTATCTTTCTGAAAATGAGTTTAACTCGGTAAAATCTTTGGCGATCCAGGATGACTGGTTATGGATTGGAACTGCCCGGACCTTGCGCCGCTTCAATGTGAAAACCCATGAAATGCGTATCTATTTGCCGGATGAGTTGGGTTTGGGGCATTCTGCTTCCTGGAATCGAATCTGGATTGATGGCCAGTATGTTTGGGCCACCGGGGATTATGCCAGTTGCCGGTACAACTGGCAGACTGACCGGTGGATTCCCGTCACCGGTTTGGGGGGTGAGGAAGTCAGATTGATGGGAATCATAGACGGGCAAATGTGGGGGCAATTTTACTTTGATAAAAAAGCCGGGTTCCGACTTTGTCTGATTGATCGTGAGACTCGCTCAATGTTGCCGATTTTCTTGCGGGATGATGACGATGTTCAACCCTTCGACTGGCAGGACGACAAAAAGTGTTATGGTTTTATCCAAGGCCAACCCGTGTTTGGAAGAGGGGCTCCGCAATGGCTTTTCGAGCCGGAAACCATGATCGTGCGGAAGCTGACTCAAAGTGATTTGGAAAAATGGCTAGTCACAGACTCCTCTATTGTTCCTGGCCTGATTGAAGAACCACAACACCAGCGAACCGACGGCAGTTTATTCTTTATTCCTCTTCCAGGCACATTTCCTGGAAAACTCCAGGAGTCGAATATCTGGCAAAAACTACCGAATGGAACCACCGCGTTGGGGACATCCAAGGGCGTCTGGTTACTGCCAGCCGGAACCGGCCAACGTGCCAGACCGGTGGCAAAGCTGTCATTTGGGAGCCGAATTCACTTTGTTGTCCAAGGTGAAACAGTCTATACCTGGTGGATAGGAACCGATGAGGGCTTGCTCGCCATCAATCAACAGCAGGGGGTGATTGACCAAATCCGAAAGGAACAAATGCCGCCAGTGCTTTTCGATTCTTCCACCAAGCCGCTGGCGGTCTGGCAGGGCGACCAATTGGCGCTCATCTCGCAAAAAAACCATTTGATCTGGTTGACGGTCTTTGACCCTGTCACCAGATTTTTTTCTGTATCGAAATTGTATGCTCCCCAAGATTCTTATCGGTTAGAGAGTTTAACTCTGGGGACAACCCCCGGATTTCTTCTGGTTCAACTCATCAAAGGCCCGGAGAGAAATCTTGACCCCGCTGCACTCACCCTTGAAATTTCATTGGCCACCCGGCGGATTTTCCAAATTATCCCCAATCAACCCCTGTTGTTTCCTAAAAACCGGCGACCGGATTTTTCCCAAACGGTCCTGCCGTATTTGGGCGGGAGGCAACAAGGCGAAGTCGTTTTCCCCGGCGGGGTTTGTCGGTGGGGAGAGCGTGGGGTTTTGCTGGCTTCAACCCCGATTTCACCAGCCCCTGAAGTTGAACGTCTGGCTGTCAAATTGGTGCCTTCCCAGCCATTGTTTCAAAGACAGGATGCGCAGACAGTCCAGCTTCCCAAAGTTGTCACCGAGGAGGACGTAAACCAGGCCATTGCCACGGGCAATCCTTTCCTCCTGCTCAGAATTCTGGAACGTTCCGAGGGATTGATGAAGAAAGAGGGTTCACCACTCCTTTCAACGGTTTTACCTTTGCTGCATCATTCCAACCCCAGAATTCGGACACTGGTCCTGCAATATCTGCGTCATGTGCGGCATGATGCGGTGGAGGCGGCACTTCGGACGGCTGTCCGTGGCCCCTTTCCGGAAACCGCCAACCAGGCAGCGATTGAGTTGGCATACCGGGGCCTGGTGGAAGACAAGCCGTTGTTGGTCAACCTCCTCAATCGTTTTTACCTGGAACGGGAGGACCAAAAAGCCATTTTCAACGCACTGGCAGTTTTTTCTATAACTGACCAACGGCGAACCGTGAATCAATCTCCCCCGAATACCACACAGACCAACGGGGCCTCCGAACCCCCTGGGTTCAAGCAGGAAATCATGGATTTGTTGTTACGCAAGCATCAGCAGGTGGCGGAGTCCGGCGCGGACAAACCCTTCCAGGTTTTAGCTGACCATGCCCAGGCACATCCGGGATTCCTGACCAAAATTTTGTCGACGGTCAAACCAAGCCAAGGGCCTCGCTCATTTTTGTTTCGATTTGCCAAACAGGCTGGACCAAACATCCTGCCGCACCTGCACGAAGCCCTGCTGTCCTCACATCCGACGGTGCGGGCCAATGCCGCCTCTGCTTGTGCTGCTTTGCAAGACCCAAGCTCGATTCCCTTTCTGATTCTTGGATTGGATTTGGCCAGCGAGGTTTCACAACCAGCAATCTTGGATGCCTTGGTTGAACTCAAGGCAACGGTTTCTATCCCTGCTTTGGCGCGGCTGTATGCAGAACTGAAGCAGGAAGAATATCTCCGGCAAAACCCCAATTATCCACGCCGGTACTGGTGGCAGGAAATAACCGCCGACACCGGAACGGCTCAGGCCAGCCAGGCAGTTGACCTACCCCGGCTGGACCGCATGGTTTGGCCCCGATTCCAAAATTTACCTGACCCGGCCCGGCGGGTTACTTCGGCAGGACTCCTCGCAACAGTGAAAAAAATGGGGCCGGCGAGTACCCAGTTTTTCTTTCGGGAACTGGCCCAATCGGATTACCCTGAAGCCCGTCAGGTTGCAGCCAGACATCTAGGCGACACCCTTTCAAAATCCTCTGCTGACATCCTTCTTTTGCAGGAACTGTTGGAGGACCGGTTTCTGGAAGTTCGCATAACTGCTGCTGGAAGTTTACTGCTGCAGGGTGAAACGGCGGGGCACCAGGTGTTCTTACAATGGCTTTCAAACCCTCGTAATCAGGGGCTGTACCTGGCTTTGAAACAACTGGAACGGGTGACCGACCCTGCTGCGCTCGAATTTGCCCGCCCTGCTTTGACCAACTTGCAGGAAAAGTCTGATTTGGGCTTGTCCGACCGGGAACAGGTCAATACATTGATCCTGAAGCTGAAAAACGCGGTACAATCACCGTAAGCTCCGGTTGTCTGTTCCCAAACAAAATAATGGAAGGCTTCCTATGAATCCACGGTATTGTGGCGTTGCAACGGCCCGTTTTCCAGGAACCTGGTATCGGGCTGGATGGTTCGGCATCATTCTGGTTTGGTTTGGGTCCTGTGGTCTTCCTATTCAGGGACAAACCCAGGAACCGGCTCAGTGTGCAGTTCCAGAAAATGTTCGCTCACTGCTGCCCAAACGGGTGGATGAATGTGCTGTGGCCGCCTTTCCCGGTACTGGTCCAAAAACCCCCTTGGTGGTGGCGTGGTCATATAGAACCGAAGATTCCGTGCCGCATTCCCGCTTGGTGGTCGTTGCCCGAACCGGCCTTCCCAAAGTGCTTTGGCAATCCAGGCTGGAAGAACTGTACAACCCGGTGATTGAACCGCTGCCGGGCTGGCAATGGAAAAACCATGCCTTGTTGCTGGTCCAGCGGCAGGCCGGACTGGCCTGGGTCCAGGCCGAAATGATTGGGTTTTCAGGAAAAAGCGTGGTCCGGCTCGATACCCACAGTGCTGAAGCAATTGAAACCGGGAAAACCGCCAATGGCCAGGACGTGTTGATTTTGCATCAGCGGAATCAGGTGCTGGACCTCCCCAAGCTCTTAACCTGGACAGGAAATTCTGTTGCCGATGTCTCGAAACAGCATCCGGAATTTTTCCTTCCTTTGTTCGAACGCGCAGCAAAAGAACTGAAACCTGATTTTTCCACTTACACCTGGTTTGATGTGGCGCTCTTGGCTGCCTTGGCCGGGAAACCTGCGGCTGCCTGCGAAATGTTGAAACAGGCCATCCAAATGGAAGAGAAAAAAGCCGAAAAAGCAGAAATCAAACTCCTCCGGCACATGAAACAGGAACTGTCACGATTGCAAAAATTAAAGAAGGGAGCGGAAATTTCCTCCAACCGTCCCAACCAGGCAACTCAGGTACACAACTGAGAGAGACACCTGAATGTTTCCACCCAGCCTTTCTGAAATCCTCTATGGAAAAAAATGATCCAAGGAAGGAATACCATCACCTGTTTTCTCCATCCAGGAAGTGACCGCCGAAGTCGAGCGTTTGGCTCAACTGGAGGCGGATTTAGTCGCTGCCTGATTGTTCCTATCTCAGGTGGGCCGATTCAGGTGGGATTGAGTGCAACCGCCCAGCGCACAGCCTATCAAGCATTCAAGGACCTTGACCGGTCAGCAGGCAATCTTCAGGTCCTGTGGCTGGAGGAGGTGCTGTTTCCGGTGCTCCTCGCCCGCCAGGTCTTCACAAACGAGGACGGAAGCACCGGGATTCGGTATCTGGTTTCAAGTGATTTGACACCCACCGCCGAAACCACGCAGCGCAATCATTTCTAAGTACTGACAGCTGTAAGATAATAAAATTCTTATATACTAAATAATAAACCGTTATACTTGATAAAAAACTGGCATGCTGATTCTTTTTTATACTTATGTAAATATATTAAATACAAGTGTTTAGCTTTTTAAGCCTACTACTTTATTTTCAACATTTGATTGGAAAATAGGCTCGCAGTCTACCACTTTATTATGATTTTTACTTTTTACCTGTGTTGAAAATAAAGGGTTTAACATGGGTTGTAGTATTGGACAATTTTTTAAAAATACAACAGCGGTACTTACCCCGCCAGTTAAAAAACCGGATAAACTGCATTCTGAAAACAAAAAATTCAGCAGAAAGAAATGCAGTTATGTCCGGTCCCCGACCCACGTATGCGATTGAACTGAGCCCCAAACAAGTGATTGAGCTGAGCCACCTGAGTCAGAGTGATAGAAAGCCATTTGCCAGCGTCCAACGGCGCGAATTCTGTTGACCGCCCAGCAACACCCCGACTGGAGCAACAGCCGGATTGCCTAGGCGGTCGGGTGTCAGCGGGATCTGGTGAAAGTGTGGCGGCGGCGCGGGCTGATGAACAGGGTGGCGTTTGTGGATGCGACCAAACTGGCTGTTTGCCACCACCGGCGGATTGCAACCCACCGGGTCTTCGCTGGCTGGGCCAAGCAGGGAAAAACCTCGGTTGACTGGTTTTTCGGCTTCAAACTGCACTTGATGGTCAACGATCAGGGCCAGCTTCTGAACTTGCAACCACCCCTTCAACGTTGCTGACCGGGTGCTGGTGCTCAAGCTGGTTGAGGGTTTGCGCGGCATCCTGTTCGGGCCCGGAGCTATTTTGCCATCACCCTCTCCGAAGCTCTGGCCGCCCTCGGCATCCACCCGGTGACCAAACCCAGAAAGAACATGAAAAACCGGCTGCTACGGCTCCTCGACAAACTTCTCCTGCGATCATTGAAACCGACTTTGACTTTCTCAAAAACGTGGCCTGATCAGAGAGTTCGGGAGGGCCTGAAATGTCCACCACCTCGCTATCACATTTTGGAAATCAGGCGCATCCCTTGTAATCAGAAGAATTTGAGATGCGGTTACCTTGGGCGTTTACCACCCTTGGTTTGAGTGGTTTGGTGACTCCTCAATGATCAAGGAGTGGGCTCCTGTGCCAATCTCCTGTGGTCCGATTTAGGTTGTGGGCTTCCGGGTCGGAGGCGCATGTGGTGAGGCCGAGCCAGTCGGACAGCTCATCCAGGGCGGCCAGCAGATAGGGAAAGTCCAGGGTTTCCCGATAGCTCCGGCAGTAAGCCTGGTTCGGAAACCGCCACCCGGAAACGAACCGACAGTCATTGAGAGATTCTGATCCCCAAGGAGCAGAAGTGGTGTGTTCCAGTTTGATCCCGCCCGATCCGACGAAAGGCGGCAATGGCCGGGTAATCCCAGGTCACCAGCCGTCCGGAAGCGGCACGAGGTCATCAAACCGGGCACGGTTCCGGAAAAATATCACCACCGTCAAGACATATTTATACAGCCACTGATCGAATCTTATGAGCCAATTGGGGGTTGGGATAAGGGTGTTCCACCCTGACCAGGGGTTTTATTTTCACACCCACCATCCAAGGCCAGTTCCCGATGGAAATCAAGTTCCTTAACGGACTCACCTCAACGCAACTCAACAGTTATTTCCGCTCGCCAGCCAAATTTGCCCATTCACCCGATTGTATAAACGACGCCCAAAAATAGGGGTGTTGGCGTTTAGGGTCCTTGAGCAGTTTGAGTTGCGTGTTGCGCAGGGCTTCAGACCGGCCTTCGCCAGTCTTGAGCCGGGTGTAATAATCCACCATCAATTCCCTGGTGCCCTGATCCGAAACCGGCCACAGGCTCATCATCTGGGCTTCGCTACCGGCCAGCACCAACGCCCTTCGCAGACCATATACCCCATCGCCATTCTTCACCACACCGAGGCCTGTGTCGCAGGCTGAAAGCGTCACCAGCTTGGTGCCCCAGAGGTTGAGTTGCGCGGCTTCCAACGCCGTCATCGTACCATCGTTTTCCTCTGTCCCGCCCCGATTGGCTCCGGCAAAAAACAGCCAGGAACGAAGTAACGGGTTATTGGCCCGCACCTGCTCAGAACTGACTGATTGAAACTCGGGGCGCACTAACAAGCGGGTGCCTGCTTCAGCGGAAGTTTCTTCCACAGTATCTTTCAGAAAGTACCCATGGGTCGCAATGTGGACGAGTTCAGGTCGGTTCACCTGTTTCAAGACAGTTTCGCCGGCCTCCTCTTTCAACTTCAGTTGCGCATTGGGAAAGATTTTTTTGAGCTGCTCGCCTTCCGCCTGGGTCCCGGTCAGCCGTCGTAACGGGGGAAAGGCTTGTCCCAGCAGTTGTGGCCCCGCTCCGGTTGCATAATCCGGGTCGGCCATCACAAGCGGTTCACCTTGACTGTTGAGCTTTACCTCCAGGCGTAGCAAATCCCGGCCGCTGGTCAGGTAGGTCAAATTGTATTGTTCGACCAGGTACTGGCCTCGCTCGTTGGCCAGAGCTGCAAAGGGTATCAGATTCAATGCCCCATCCGGCGAAAGCAACAGGTGTTTGGTGGTACCGACCAGCGCGCGAACCGGGTTCATCACCAACCGGTCCAGTGCCTGGGCGGCGGGCTTGACGTGGCGGTTGACCGATTTTGATTTGTCGCTCAACACCTTACGCAACGTCGCCACCGCGCGCTCAATCGGTTCGGCTTCACCTAAATCCGCAAACTGAATTTCCACGTCCGGGTTGGTTTCAGGTTCTGACTTCGGATTTGGGACTTGGGGCTTGGGGCCTTTCAGAACATACACCACAAAGCGCGGAGCGCCAGACTGGCGGGATTTGGGGTCAAAGGGACGATAGACGGCATATTCCACCAGGACGGCGTCGGCTGGAATCTGTTTGTGCACCCCTTCCAAAGTGATCGGCGTGGCTTGTACCTTAAATTCCCCGCTCCGGCGGCTGATGTCGTTTTCCAGCTTGTCTTTTTGGGCTTCAAGGGATGCAAGAGTGGCCAGATGAGCTTCGGGCTTGTTCTTTCCAGGTCCACTCAAGGTTTGAACTGAAATTTGACCCACGATACTCCTGTACCCCTCCAACAGTTTTTGCGTTTCGGGATCACTTTGACTCCGCAAAATCGAGATGGCATTGGTCATGGCATCCAAGGTCCGCCCTTTACGGCGCAAGATCACCGTCAATGCTGCCTGGAGTGCAGTCCTGTCCTGGGGCGCTTGTTGGACATGCAACGAAATCGACTGATCCGTCAGGCTTGCCGTTTTTTTCAAATACAGCGCTTTCTGGTGTTCGGAACCGGAAGCCAGATTGTGCATCAAGTCGCGTTCGGTGGTTTCATTGCCCCGAATCAGGTATGAAATTGCCTGACCTGTTTCACCTTTGGCCTGGTAGAAACCAGCCAAGTTGTTGAGGCTTTGGGCAACTTCCGGGTGGGCCGGACCGAGTATTTTTTCCCGAATGGCCAGCGAACGTTTGAAAAGAGCCTCTGCCTGGGCAGCGTCACCTTTGTCCTGGTAAACCCGAGCCAGGTTGTTGAGAGAGCGGGCGACATCTGGGTGATCGGAGCCGAAGGCTTTCTCCCAAATGGCCAGCGAACGCTTGAAAAGCGCCTCTGCCTGGGTAGCGTCACCTTTGTTCTGATAGAGGCCACCCAGGTTGTAGAGACTTTTGGCAAATTCAGGGTGTTCAGAACCGAGTGCTTTCTCTTTGATGGCCAGGGAGCGCTGATAAAAGAGTTCAGCCTTCGCGTAGTCGCCATTGTCCCGATAGAGTGCAGCCAGGTTGTTGAGACTGGCGGCAACATCTGTGTGGTTTGGACCCAGTGCTTTCTCCCGAATGGTCAGGGCACGCTGATACATTGGCTCGGCCTTCGCGAAGTCGCCTTTGAAATAATACAGCGTGGCCAGGTTGTTAAGGGAGCCAGCAACGGAGCTATGGTCAGGACCGAGCGCTTTCTCTTTGATGGCCAGGGAGCGCTGATAGAAGAGTTCAGCCTTCACAAAGTCGCCTTTTTCCTGGTAGAGGGCAGCCAGTTGGTTGAGGGTGATGGCAAGCTCCGGGTGATCAGGACCCAGCGATTTCTCGGCGATTGCCAGAGAGCGCAAATAGAGCGGTTCGGCCTGCCAGTAGTCGCCTTTGTCCCGATAGAAGTTCGCAAGGTTGTGAAGCGTGGTGGCAACAGCCGGATGAAAAGGACCCAATGATTTCTCCCGGATGGTCAGGGCACGCTGATACATTGGCTCGGCTTTGGTATATTCTCCCTTGGTTTTGTAGAGCACCGCCAGGTTGTTGAGCGTTTTGGCGACATCCAGGTGATCAGGACCCAGCACTTTCTCACGGATGGACAGGGAACGCTGGTACAACTGCTCCCCCCGTGCATAGTCGCCTTTCAAATAATAGAGCCCAGCCAGATTGTTAAGGCTGCTGGCGACATCCGGGTGGTCAGGCCCGAGGGTTTTCTCCCAAATAGCCAGTGAACGCAAACACAGTGGCTCGGCTTGTGCATAGTTGCCTTTATCCCGATAAAGCGCAGCCAGGTTGTTGAGTCGGGTGGCAACTTCCGGGTGGTCAGGACCGAGAGTTTTTTCAGAGATGGCGAGGGCACGCTGAAACATCAACTCGGCCCGGAGAAGGTCACCCTTGTCCTGGTAGAACGCGGCCAGGTTGTTTAGGGTAGAGGCGACCTCCCTGTGGTTAGGGCCCAATGTTTTCTCACGGATGTCCAGCGCACGCTGAAAGAGCGGTTCAGCCTTTGTGTAGTCTCCTTTGCTTTTGTAGAGCATGGCGAGACTGTCAAGGCTTTCGGCGACAGCCGGGTGATCCTGACTGAGCGTCTTCTCACGAATGGCCAGCGCACGCTGATTAAGCGGTTCAGCCTTTGCGTAGTCGCCTTTGTTTTTGTAGAACACCGCCAGATTGTTGAGGGTGGTGGCCGTCTCTGGGTGATTGGGACCAAACGTTTTCTCATACATACCCAAGGAACGCAAAAAAAGCGGCTCAGCCTTTGCGGAGTCACCTTTGAGAAAATAGACCGTTGCCAGGGTGGTGAGGCTGCGGGCGACAAAAAGGTGCTCCGACCCGAATTTTCTTTCACACTGTTCCAGCGCCTGTTGCGCAAGAGGAAGGGCTTGATCGTATTTTCCAGCTCCCCGTAGTTTTTCAGCTTGCGCCAGAAGGGTCTCGAATTCAAGTGTGGCTCGATCCTGGTCAGTGGCCACACGCAGGGTTTCCTGTTTCAATTCATATTTTCCCACCCTGGCTGTTTTTTCCACGGACGCGACGTCAATTGTGTAATTTCCATCCTGCTCGACAATGTAAGACAGAGTCTCAGGGCCTTGCGTGCCATTGGCCGAATCCACTTCCTGCAATATTTTTCCTTCCGGCCCAACCAGCCGCACCACCACATCAATCCCTTTTTGTTCAACGATGAGTTTCACATAATTGTTGGCCTTGAGTGTCAGCCGGTAGGAGTGGTGTTCATCCCCTCGTAATTGGCGTTCCTGGTGTACCCCTGCCTGTATTCCGGTTGAGGTTGTCGCTGCGGCAGGTGGCTTTGGTGGAGCTTGCCGGGCGACCCTGGTTAATGCTGGCGTAAGCTGGAACATCATGGTGCCGCCAAGCATAAACATTGCGAGCATGGGTGGGAACCGGAGGGTCATGAGGGTTTCTCCTGTGTAGGGCGCACTCTTGCTTTACTGAGTCAGTTGAAAAGGATTCCGGGGGGCGAACACAGTCTGCGACAACCCCGGAATTATCCACGAAAAGGAGGGAGCAGCAACTTTTTCGTTCGTTGGCAGTGGCCGGTGTGACACAGGCACGGAAATGTGCCTGTGCTATGTTGACCAACTGAAAACTGACGGCCTTTGTCATCGATGGGTACTATAGTCAGAGCAAGGGAGGTCGTGACCCGCACCTGGGTGGTGCCAGCAGGGGGTCTGGCAAAATTGAGCCAGATGCCAAGGGCGGTAATGAAGGGCGGGGCTTTGGTCGTGCGTTCGGAATTCATGCTGATTTCCCAGAGGCTGCCTGCTTCTGGTCCACGTCCTGTTTAAGGCAGGCGGTTGAATGGAAGAAAACCCAATCCGTAACGTTGAGGTGGTAATCCCGCCGCAGTTCACCAACCGGCTCGGTCAGGAAACGGGAGCCGCCGCCGCAATACTGGGGGGGATTAGGGGACTTTAGCCGAAGTTTTTGAACGAATTCAGATTGCGAGGCGGTTTTGCCGTTCTTGCTGAGAGCAGAAATACTTGAGGCCAGTCAATTTGTTCAAAAACTTCGGCTACAGTCCACTAGGCCCTGGACCAGACAGGCCGTCTCTTGCAATTCATTGCCCCCGACCTGGTTGCGGCGTGAGCGGCTGAGACGGATGTCCAACGGCACGCCCTTTGACCCGCAAACGAAACCGGACAGATAGTTCACTGGTAGTGTATGAGGGTACGGGGTTTGGTACGGAAGAAATGAGGTTCACTCTTATTCAGTTGGGTCGGTAGCGTGGTGGTGGTTGCGGCAACTGGCCGGGTGAAGAGAAGGACATCGGTGGTTTCACCCCAAACGACCTCTCGGGGGTGACCTGCGACAGATGGATGACAATGGTTTCATCTGTGGCGGGTTCCACCCAAGGCGCACCAAAGGCAGTCATAAAAGCAAGTTGGCGGGGCACCAGGGCCTCAATCACCATCTTGACGGGGTGTTTGGAGGTGGCACTGAAGCTTTCCCCATTGTGATTGTGAAGATTGGTAATGGCTGAGGGAAAGAGGACCAGGGCGGGAAAATGAGGGGCGAGGGACAACTCCCGGACCATGTTCCCATCCAGTTCCACGGTCACATTCCCGGTGGGTTCTTGGGGCATCCTGCGCCAAGACGGAAAAGCCTGTTCCGCCAAGGTGACTTCCACCGGACTTGAAAACAGGTGGCTGGGGGCTGAGTGGAACAGCAGACCAATCCTGATGTTGCCCAAACAGAAGCTGAAATCCCAGGACCAGAGCCAGGCCTCCGCTGAAGCAGACAACCGACTAGAGAGCAAGTTTCGGAGGTTTTGGTTCGGGAGAGATGGTTGCAAAGGGAGCCGGGTCATCCGGGTGCCAGTCGTAATCCCCGGTAAGGGTATATGTGGAGTTGAACCACGCCAACCGGCCCCTGTTTCAAGTACGACTGGCAGGCAGGGGTGCCGGTCAGAACCGGTCCAGCGGACTCCGGACGGCTTTGCCGCCCCGGTTGAGGACATGGGTGTAAATCATGGTGGTCCGGACATCGCTGTGGCCGAGCAGTTCCTGGACGGTGCGGATGTCGTAGCCGTCCTCCAGCAGATGGGTGGCAAAGCTGTGGCGGAGGGTATGGCAGCTCCCGTTTTTTTCAATCCGGGCTTGCACCATGGCGGTTTTGACCGCTTTCTGGGGCACTGATTCCGAAAGGTGATGACGGCGGCGGATGCCGCTCCGGGAGTCAAGCGACAGGTGGCTGGCCGGGAAGACATACTGCCAGCCCGGATCAAACGGAGCGGCAGGGTATTTCCGCTCCAGGGCGGTGGGGAGCAGGACGGCTCCCAAGCCTGCTGCCAGGTCTTCATCATGGAGCAGGCGCACCTGCTGGACCTGGCGGTGCAGGGCTGGTTCCAGTGACCGCAGGCCGGAACCATAGCCTCCAGCCGGGGCAGCCCGTTCAGGTGGGCAAAGAGCAGTTGGATTTCCTCCCTGGTGAAGACGACCGGGAGGCGCTGCGGTTCCTTTGCCCGGACAAAGCCCCAGGGTTGGTCCATTGGTTAGTGCAGCACAGAAAAAGCAGGCCTTTCAACGCCTGGTTCTGGGTGGCCGCCGCGACCTGCCGGTCCACCGCCAGATGGGTCAGAAAGGCAGCAACTTCCTCAGCCCCCAGTTCCTGTGGGTGGCGTTTTCCATGAAACCGGATAAAGCGTTTAATCCAGTCCAGATAGGCGGTTTCGGTGCGCAGACTGTAGTGGCGGCAGCGCAGGCCCGCCCGCACCAGGTCAAGCAGTTTGGGTTGAGAGGCAGACATCGATGAACTCCCGGCAAATTAAATTCCGGTTTCGTTTCAGACCGGTGGCCAGAAGGAGTGCAACTGCCGTCCCAGGAGCGAGGGAGTTGGCCGGAACCATTGACCCTACCGGCTTGTCTGGTTCCCACCTGAAACTCCTCAGCAAAAGGACCACTGCAACCGGGTAGGACAGCGGTGTTTCCCCCTCCCTGGGGTGTGATAGGCCGCTGCCGGACAGGTTTGGCAGCAAATGGCGGGGATGGACAGTTTGGGGCGGTCTATTTTAATATGACCGCTGGGAACCGGTTTTGCCGCGTAATGACTATGATAGCCCGTTCCCTGCGGCTCACTAATAAGTTAGCCGTTTTAAAACAAAGGGTTCTATAGAGTTAAGATTATAGAACATTTTTGCTATTAATTAGGAATTAAATTAAGTAATAAAACAATTGATAAGGTAGAAAAATGGTTGTTTTTGAAGTAAGTGTGAATGGGCAAATAGTTGCTTTGGCAGGTGAGGATGATTTAGGAGTTCTTTCAGCAATTGTAAACGCGGTAGGTGTGTTGGGAAACAATTCAAAAGGAACCTACAAAATAAAAGAAGGTTTCGAGCTATATCTAAGTGTTGGTGGAAAAGGCTCAGAAGCCATTAAATCAGAAGAAGAAAAAAGATTGACAAAGTACGTGAATCTAAAAATTGGAGATGAGGTTACAGTAAAAATTTTGTGGAAACCTATTGATGAAAATCAAGAAAATCTAAGTGAAGTAAACAAGTAATTCAAGATTAAAATAATCAATCTAAGAAAAAAATTTCGGCTAACCATGCCATGCACACGGACTCAGACAGCACGGTTCATTGGTTGCAGGTGACGTTGCTCGGTGCTGTCCTCGCCGGTGATGACAGTCGTTAGGTCTCAGAGTAAATCGGTTATGGGAAAGATAATTTGTCCAATTCATGGAGGAACAGGAATTGTCCACGTTTGCCCTCATATCCGGGACAAGGTTGCCAAACATTCATCCATACCGGAGTTCGTCAGGGTTCAGTTAGGATTTGAGGGCGATCCAGACTCAGATCACTGGTTGGTTGTGCATTATTGCCGGACCTGTTGTGAGGATCGTGATTTGCGTTTTGAAAATCAATTGATTTCTGAGGGTGACCAGGACGGCAAGTATCAGAACAGGCTGAATTCCGAGCCGGTTTGTGGGCTTTGTTTCAGGGAAAACATGGAACCCCCAGAGCTTTAGCAACATCTCCCAAGACAAAAAAGAAATCAGTTCCTGAAATCAAAGAAGCAATTCAGCCTGAAACAGATTGAGCAAACGTTTGAGTTTGCTACCCGAAGAAGACCAAATTACACTTCAAAGTCACCGAAGAGGGGCTTAAAAAATCTGAGGAAGACCTAACCATGCCATGCACGCGGATTTGCTTCAGCGGTCAACATTCATCTTTGGCAGGTTGGTCGCCGCTTCGCAAACCGGTGATGGCAGCCGTTGGCTTGTCATTGTTGCAGAAAACCAAGATTGATATTCCGGTCAGTTTGCCGACCGGTTGGCCGGTTGGTTTGATTTGCCCGCTTGTTTTCCGCACGGCTTGCGGTGGCAACAGTCCGGTTTTCCGTTGGGTTCCGTTTTGTTGTGCCGTGGTTCCGTCCGGTTCGCGCCGGTCAGGTCGTGGTGGCCAGTTGCTTGGGTTCTCCCCGTGTTTTCCGGGGTTTGCCCGGTCGGTCAGGCCGTGGTGGTGAGGTGGTCGGTTTGCTTCGGGTTCCGGCTGTTTGGTCAGCGGGAAGGAAGTGAAAAGGGCCAGTTGACGCTTTGGCAGAAACGGGTTGACCGTCAATTGATGCAGGGGCAAGATTTCAATCCAGGTTGGTCGTTTGGCAATGTGGTTGGGTTTGCTCAATCAAGCCAACCATGCCATGCACGCGGATTTGCTTCAGCGGGCAGCATCAATGTAGGGTAAATTGGTCGTCGCTTCGCAAACCGGTGATGGCGGTCGTTGGCCATCAGCAACACGAAGTTCGGTCGTTTAGAAATTCTCCGGCCATGCCTCGTCTCAATAGGGATGTATGGATCCTCCGAATTCAAAGCCAGAAACCAGACACGATGCCTACCAATGGTTGC
>JAIBAN010000039.1 GCA_019695185.1 Blastocatellia bacterium
TGGCTTCTACGGAGAACCGTTAATTCGAGCCTGCTTTACTTGTTCCAACCTCCAACCTGCCTTGAGCAAACTCAGTCCTCAGTCCTCAGTCCTCAGTCCTGGTTTTACCCCTTCAGTCCTCAGTCCTCAGTCCTGAGCTTGCGTTCTACTTCTTGAGTGTCCGGACATAGGGAACCAAGGCCGCGCATTTGTCCTTGCCGAGCAAGGCTTCATAGGCCGGCATTTTGTTTTTCCCTTTGAGGATAATCTGCAACAGTTGGGCATCAGTCATTTTCTGGGCCTCGTCCCGCCGCAGGTCTTTGGTGTTGAGTTTTTTGCCGTTGGTGGTGTTGCCGCTGCCGTCCATCCCATGACAGATGGCGCATTTGGCTTTGTAATCACCGGCGGCATCCACAGCCGTGGCGGAAACCGAGAGCGGGGTTGTTATCCAGCCAAACCCTCCGAGCAGTAGCCCTGCACCGGTGAGAATGGCTATCTTCATGCGTTTGGTTCTGGCGTTCATACCAAGCTCCTCCCAGCGGTTAGAAAGTAAACCGCACGGTTGTGGCAATGATGTTGGCGCGATAGTCCTGAATCAGACGGTCGCGTTCGTTGTAGCTGTAGTGGCGATACATAAAGTTCCCCGTGATATGGTCGGTGAACCGGTATGCCAAGCGGACTTCGGGGTTATGCCGGGTCAATGGCAAGGCGGTCACGAAATCGTTGGGACCCAACGATTTGGCATCCGGCGGAGCGCCCAGGTCTTTAGTGAACCGATAGGCCAACAGCAAATCTAGCCGCTTGGTCAGCCCCACCCGCGCATCAAAGAACATGAAATTCTGCCGCCAGAAGTACCGTGAACGGCCTGTCTGTCTTACGTTGTTGAGGAAGAAAATAATGGACGCATTGGAACTCAGGTAGTTGAAATCATATCCACCCGAAAACCAGAAGCGTGAAGTTGGTTCCCAGAAAGCGGCAAACGACGCCACCCTCGCATTCGAGTCATTGCGCAGGAACCGGGTTGGATTGGTCCGGTCCGTCGTCGCCAATGACGCGTTGAAGGTCAGTTTATCGGTAAATTTGAGGTTGGTTCGCACCCGGAACCGCCGATATTCCTGCGGGTCAATGTTGACGAACGTGTTGTTGGCCCGTCCGTCTTCATAATCCACAAAGAAGCTCGCCTGTTTGACTGGGCGAATCCTGACACCCGCCAAAAAAGCCCAGGTGGTGTCCTGTTCTTTTTCCGCCGGGTTGGTGTTGTCACGCAGGGTCACATCCCGATATTGGGCCCGTGCCCCAACATTGAACGAGAATTTGGGGCTGGTTGAGTAATTCAACTGGATGGTGTCCCAAAACGTCGCCACCCCGATAAACTCGTTGACTCTGGTATTGGTCAAGGTATCCCGTGGGGAACCCGTGGGTGGTTGCAGGATGCTCCGGTTGGCGGTATTGAGGCCACCGGCGATCCGATAGTTAAAGAACCGGAACGAGTTGCTGACCGAAAAGCCCTTGCCAATGTCAAACGTCAGCACTCCGTCAAGGGTCGCGCTGGGACGATGGACATGAGCATTGTCAACCAATGTCCGGCTGACGATTTTATTTCCGGAAAAATCCACGCCTGACGTTTGTTCAAATTCCGAGAGGTCCGAATTCTCATTTCCATAGAGACCGCGCAAGACCACATGGGCACGTTCCCCAATTGTTCCGCTGACACTCAATCGTGAAACGGATGCTCTGGAACGGGTCGGAAATTCCCGGATGAACGAGTTGAGCACCGACAGATTCGTGGTGCTGTTCCCTTTTTGAAGTGAAGTGATGTCCTCCATGCCGTCATCCCGATAGAGCCGGAACATCTGTTCAAAAAAGATGTCCCATTTCTTAATCGAGGTGTCGAACCCGAAGCGAAAATCATTGGCTTCCCAGCGGGACCTTCCATTGATGGGAAATTCGTCCCGTTCGTAATCATAGGTGGTGACATACGGTCCTTTGGCCATACTGCGGCCATAGTACAGGTTGACCCGGAATTTTCGTTGCGGGAACAGTTTCAGATTGAAATCCGAAACCTGTTGGCGGAGGTCAAAATTGTGTTGGTTGAGTGCATACGTCGGTTGTGACTTCCAATAGTTAAACCGCCGCACATTCGCGTCAAATTTGTAAGCCCGTGTCTTGTCGGCCCGGAATGAAAAATACTGCCCTTGGTCCCCCCCGGCATTCTGCACATCCATCCGCAGAAAATCGAAGAGGGCACCTTTGCCGTCAAGCGAACGCATGTCCATTGAATAATCAAAGACCCGGAACCCTTGCCGGACATTGACATCGGAAAGATAGGTGGGGAGGCTGCCATTTTGATCAACCCACCGGTACCCAACCTCCAGCGATGTCAGAATTGAGTAGTTTCCCACAATCCGGCCCACCCCCTCACCTGACGGTTTGGGAGCACCGGCCTTTTTGGCCACTGCCTCGCGGGCTAGTTGCAGCTCGTCTTCCGAATGCTTGGCCTGCTGGCTGGTGATGGCCTTTTCCACACTTTGAGCGGCAACCAGACCGAACCATCCGGACACCAGGAGGATGGTGGCCAATCCAGCCAGTCGGGACGCCCAACGGCGCACGACAGGCACGTTTGCGACATTGTCACGTTTGCTGTTCATGGCTGTACTCCTTCCTGTGAATTAGCGGAAATAGGTCCGGTTGACGTTGGAACCGTGAATCATCCGGTGGCAGGTGGTGCAATTCTGGAACCTCGGCAACGCCAGATTATGGAACGACGGAGTGGGAACCCCACCCTGAGGCGGTTCACCTGGCGTGGTCGGAGTGTTGGAATGGCATTCCAGACACAGGAAGCGGACTTCGTTGCGGTTGAGCAGGCGCGGATTGGTCGAACCGTGGGGCGTATGGCACGCCTGACAGCCTTCGATTTTCACCGGAGCATGCTCATAGACAAAAGGTCCGGATTTATCAGCATGGCATTTGAGACAGGTCACGTCGTTTCCGACCCACGAACGCAGTTGCTTGGATTGGAACCCGCCGTGCTGGTTATGACAATCAGAGCATTTCATGGTGCCTTCGGGAACCTTGTGATGGAAGGGCCGGTTGAAGGCCGCTTTCTGGTCCATATGGCATGAATAGCAAAGATTTGGTTGAGAATCGCGCAACAGGAATTCGGTCCGTTGCGGGGCATGGGAAGAGTGACAATCAAGACAGGAGACCCCGTGCCGACTGTGCTCGCTGCGGCGGAAGTTAAACCGTTCCTCGCTTCGTCCCTGATGATTTTCATGGCAAGAGAGGCACACAGCGCTGGCTTCCTCCGAAGTAAGCTTATTGAAATAGCGCAGTTTGGCGGCAGTCGCCTGGGCGGTATCGGCCATCATCGCTTCGGCCTCGGTTGCTTTCCCTTCTTCATAGAGTTTTTGAGTTGTTTTGTGAAACTCGACATGGAGCTTGGCACCGCCATGGCAGGCTTCACAACCACGTTGGTCAACCGGGAAACTTTCTGACAGGGTTTTCCGATGGGCGGTCACGGAAAAATGAGCCGATTCATTCGCGTGACATTCGGCACAGGACTCGTTGCCGACATATTTTGACGGATCAACTGGAGTGTTGATCTTGGTTTTTTTGGATTCCTTATTTGGTGCCGCGCCCTTGGAAGGAGTGGAGCCATAAGGAACGAAGAGGCTGAAGACCCCAACCAGGAAACCAACCATCAGCAGAATCTTAACGACTTTCGTGGTTCGCATAAGGTTTCTCCTTGAAGCAGGAACGGAAGGGGTTGGGTTCTGGAAGGATGAAGGCCACCCTTCTGCAAACCAGCGGTTGCGAAAACAGCAAAAAACCACTTCCCAGAGGAAGCAGCCGAAAGGCTCAACCGAAGGCACAAAAAAACCACCTTCAGTTGAGTTGTGAATGAAGGCAGGTGAAACGAGGTGTGTTGGAAAGGTATTGAAAAAGCAAGTACCGGTAAGCGCCTATCGGGTCCGTTTGTGATGTGGTTTTGTGGATGAAACCTCAACCGGACGGGGAACCGACAGGTTGCACCTCGACTTACCAGAAACCTTATTCGGCCAGCAAATTTGCAATTCTCATACCAGTTTTAGTAAAAACTGATAAGTCACCCACAAAAACAGCAAAAACGTGTGTTTTTTTACAAATTCATGTGGTTAAACGCGAAAAAACACCACTTGATGAGGATTGGCTGGCTTCGGAAACGGGGGGGCTTTCCACAAGGTGGGTAAAATTCCCCAACTCCATGTGAGGAGTATCACTGCAATCACATCCTGAAGAAAATTGACCTGACCGGAGGAGCCGGACGAAAGGTGGGAATCCCCCTCCGGTTGTTCAATCTGAAGGCAATCGGTGTCATAGTTCCGACACCCAGATTTCCACCCGCCGGTTCAATTGCCGGCCATCTTCGGTTTGGTTGTCACCAATGGGGGAACTGTCCCCCAGCCCGCTGGTTTTGACGGTCAGGCGCGGGCATTTCTTTTGCAGAAGGATTTTGACCGCCTCTGCCCGTTGCAGGGAGAGGGCTTTGTTTTGTTCGGGTTTTCCCATGGAATCGGCAAATCCGACCAGTTCCACCAGGGTGTTCATCTGAGCGGAATTGCACAGGGTGGTGGAAATAACCTCCAGGTCGGCCACCGCGAGGTTGTCCAGGTCAAAGCTGCCGGAGTTGAACCGTAAATCCGTGTTGAATTTGCGCCGCTTGCTGCCGGAGGTTTTTCCCGCTGTGGCAGGAACATTGCCAGCCTCTTCCACCAGCTTGACCCGCATATCCACAAACCCGTACTTGGCCACGACATCCTGCCCTTCATTCAGAGCGTAGGACAAAAACTCCTTGACCAGTCCGGTTGGTTCACCCGCCGTATACAAATAGAGTTTGCGCGTCAGCAGATAACTGCGATTGCGGATGGAGGTCGCCGAGGGAGCTACGGCTTGAGAGTTCTCGGTGGCGGCGATTTTCACGGCCTTATTGCTGCCCACATCATTAAAAGCAATGAAGGAGATGGAACGCGGATCAGTGTGAATGCGGTCAGCCAAATCCTTGTTGGCCTTGATGGTTTCGGCTCCGTCAACAAATTTCCCTTCTTTTCCCAGAATGGATTCT
The DNA here is from genome assembly GCA_019695185.1 of Blastocatellia bacterium. Taxonomy (GTDB): domain Bacteria; phylum Acidobacteriota; class Blastocatellia; order Chloracidobacteriales; family Chloracidobacteriaceae; genus JAIBAN01. The sequence continues at coordinate 5,081 of JAIBAN010000039.1, forward strand.
TTGAAGACTTCGTAAGCACCCAAATCGGAAGGCCGCACAATCACGGTGATGGGGCCGCCAGTGCCCCCAACTTTGGCCCAGTCGGTGATTTCTCCGCTGAAAATTCCGCGCAATTGAGCAACTGTCATTTGGTTGACAGGATTGGCACCGTTGACGACCACGGCAATCGCGTCAAATCCGACGGTGTGTTCACAAACGGCTGTGGTCAAATCAAGTCCTTTTTCCCGCGCCTGTTGGATTTCCTTGGCATTCACGGGGCGTGATGCGGCGGCAATGTCGGCTTCCCCTTTGATTAAGGCCGCGACCCCGGCTCCGGTACTGTTGCCTTCCACCAGCACCCTGGCTTCCGCCTGTTTCCGCATAAAAGCCTGCGCCCAGTCCTTGCCAAAATTGTCGTTGACGGTGGTCGAACCTGCAATCCGGACCGTGTTTTCCACCCCTGCACTGCTTTTTCCACCTGACTTGGAGCCGGTCAAATATTCCTTAACATCAAATCCAAGCTGCCTTGCACCTGTGTAAACCAAAGCCAGCAAAACCAAACCAATCAGAATGACTCCGCCGGGACCTATTTTGACTTTTCCGATTTTCATATTTCACACCTCTTTTTTGCCTGGTATCAAAGCAGCTTTTGCAACCTTCCATTGTTTTATTGTGCGTCAGCACCCTGTTGCCGTGAAAGAAAAAATCCGGCCAGGGTGTCTGTTTTTTTTTGTTTCAAAGAACCAAAGCCGCTGGTTTGGGAAATCATGTTCCAGGTTGTTACAAAGCTAGCCAGTTGGTGTTTCCAAAATATGAAGTCGGTATGGCATCGGCGTGTCAATTGAAAAAAGGACTGAGGGCTGAGGATTGAGGACTGGGAATTGAGCGGCAGATGCCAAGTCAAAACCACAGTGCAGAAAAGAGGCTGAGAAAAAAACAGGAACGCCGGAACCTTGCCGGGATGAAGCAATCCGGTTCAGTGAACCGACACACGCACTTCATGCCGACGAGGTTCCGGCGTTCAAAACGGTCAACCTCAAGCCCTATTTGTTTTCGACCGGTCCGCCTGCCTGGTTCCAGGCCGGCCAGCCGCCTTTGAGGGCCAGCACGTTGGTATATCCGTTGTCACGCAGGGCCTGGGCTGCACTCATGGACCCGCCGTCCGAGCCGCAGGAGCAATAGGTCACAATCAGGGTGTCTTTGGGCAGGTCTTTCATCCGGGCTGAAAATTCAGCCACGGGAATCCGGACCGCGCCTTTGATTTTTTGGGTGCTCGAATCGTAATCACCACCCCGGACATCCAAGACCACAAAATTTGCTTTTTTCTCAAAGCGGGTTTTCAGTTGTTCAACCGAGATTTTCCCGGCTTCGACCGGAGCAGTCGCAGTGGTGCCGGGGTCTTCGGCCAGAGCGGGCAAGGTAAACGTGGTCAATCCGGTACCAAAAACCAACGTAGCAGCCAGAATCAAGGAACGTGAAGATGTGAGTTTCATGAAAAAGAATCCTCCGAATGTCAGATGAAAGGTTGTGTGGATGTGGTTCTCATTTACTGGAAACGGCGGTCAGCTTGATTCGGTTACAGCAGCCGCAAGAATTTTTTCAATGAAACACATTGATGGGGCAACTGGAGCAGTTTTCCTGCACGACAAGCTGGTCAAACCGATGTTGTTGTTCCTTTGAAAGCACAGCCCGGACTGACTCGCGGGTCTGGTTGCGCAACGCATCGTAACGGGGGCGCACCTCGGCACAGACGTTCGAGTATTCCATGCCAGTGCGATTGAGGATTGTCCGAATCGAGGCGGTCTGAGCCGGCGAAAGCCGCAGTTCACGTTCCAGATGCTGGAAATACGCCTGCTCGTCACGAAGGGGCGTCACCTGTACGGAGATTGGTCCCGGTTGGGCCTGAATGGCGTACCGGTTGGAAACCACGGCTCCTGTGATTGCGCCCAAACCGAACACACAAGCCAGGATGCCAAAGGCCTGCCATTTGATTTTTGTCTGGGTCTTCATTGTTTTCCTCTCATTTGTTTGCCATTCGGAATTTTTTTCTGATGTGCAATTTGCCGGTTTCGATTTTTTAAGGGCAACACTTGGAATCGACTCTTCTCAATCGCAAATCGTCAATGGAAAATGGCAAATGTCTTTATCTGGCTGGCTTCACCACAATCGTCAGCACCTCGGACGGAGAAACCGAACAATCCGGGCGGGTTGAAATGGTGCATTCCTGCATCGGCGACAGTCTGACCAGTTGTTCCTCAACCGGAGGAACAGCGCTTTGACTCGGCGCGGGAACCGGCATGGTTTGGGCCGGCAGGATCCAAACCAGCAGAACGGCACAGGCTGTCACCAGTCCGAAGGTGGAAAGGGATTGGCTGGCCAGTCCGACAATGGCTTCCCAAATGGAAAGGGAACCTTCGCGGCGGGCTTTTTCCTGGGCAATCCGGTTCCGGAGCTGGCCAAACGCATTGGGTGCAAGGGCCTCTTCGGAAGCGGTATCCGCTTGCCGTAAAGCCTGCACCAGGGCTTTTCCCACCTGGTCGAGTTGTTCATCGGTGACTGGTTTTGTTTTTTTGGTAAACATGGTTACTGGGTTTCCCCCTTTACAGGAACTCACTGAGCATCTCCCGCAACGCTTTGCGGGCACGAAAGGCACGGACTTTGACTTTTGATTCGCTCCACCCGGTGACGCTGGCGATTTCCGCAACGGAAAGTTCATCGGCATCCAACAGCGTCAGTACCAATTGGTCTTCCGGATGCAGCCGGGCGAGCAGTTTGCGGACCAAATCCTGGGAAATGACCAGGGATTCAAGCGAGGGTGCAGCCAGCGCAGCCTGTATCATTCCGGCAGTCTCGCCGGTTTCCTCAGCGGTCAAGGTGCCAACAGCCTGCTCCGGACGCCGTTTGGCATAACGCAGGTAGTCATAGCAGGAGTTGATGGCAATCCTTGAAATCCAGGCGGTAAAGCTGTTCCCCGACCGTTGAGAATATTCCCCCAGGCCAAAATAAATCTTGGTAAAAATGTCCTGGACCAGCTCCTCGATTTTTTCCGGGCGGGCACAAAATCTGCCCACCAGCCGGGACAGCCGCCTCCGATGCCGTTCAAACAGCGTTTCAAAGGCAGCTTCCCGACCCTCCATCACCGCCTGCACCAACGCTTCATCGGCCAGCTCTCCTGCCGCTGCCGGCATTTCAGCGGGAAAATCAAGGTTGTCGGAACATTCCAGAGTATGGTCAGGCATCAGGTGTTTTTTTCGGACTCTTTCCCAAACTCCGGCAGTTTCCATGCCCAGGGCTGTTGGTTGGTCATTTCCGGATTCGAGCGTATTGAGGAATTGGAAAAAAGTACACGTTTCCCACCCTCTTTGATCACAAACGTCACTCAAACCGGGTTGGTTACACCGGAAACCGGTTTTTTTTCAGTAAAACTGCTGTTGTTCCCGTTCCGGCTTGACTTTCCCGACCAAGCTTGGCTACAAATCGCGCTTCTAAAATTTTTAACACACAAAGGTTTTCGGGGCGTGGCGCAGCCTGGCTAGCGCGCTTGATTTGGGATCAAGAGGTCGGAGGTTCAAATCCTCTCGCCCCGACCAACAAACCACAACAGTTTCAAGTTCCAAAGTTTCACGTTCAAATATCCTTGCCATTCAAGGAAGGCCGTCAGAAACCTCAGATTTGAAGCCTGAAACGTGAATGTATGCCCCTCTCTGCACTCTTTCTCGTTGGCATAAAGCAAAAAATCACCGCCTGGATTACAGCCATGACAACCTGGCTGCTCAGCTTTGGCATTTTTGGCATTTTTGCGGTCACCCTGCTGGATGGAGCCGCCGTGCCGACTGCCGGAGCCTGTGATGCCGCCCTGGTGCTGTTTGCCATGAACAGCCCGGAAAAATGGTGGATTTTTGCTGTGGCTGCCGCTGTTGGCTCAACGATTGGGAGTCTCATGCTGTACTCGATGGTACAGCGGGCCGGAGAGCGGTTTCTGGCTAAAATCAAGCCGGAAAAACGCCAGCGAATTGAAAATCTGTTGGGTCGGTTTGATGTATTGACGTTGATTGTCGCCTCGCTTTTGCCTCCCCCATTCCCGTTCAAACCGTTTATTATCTGCGCCAGCGCCCTCAAAATCCAGAAATTGCGTTTTACCATCGGGTTGATGATTGGCCGCACGCTGCGCTACGGGATTTTTTCGTATCTGGCAATGCGCTATGGACCGGCAGCCACTGAAATCATCAAACACAACAGCCTTTGGGTTTTTGCAGGTGCAGGCGTCCTGGCCATTGTCATTTGGCTGGTCCAGCGGAATGCAACTTCCAAAAAGGAGTTGCCCGTAGTGGAGTCTTTGCAACCTGAAACCGGTTCTGAATTGAGAGTCGAAGGTTAAAAGTTCGCCCTGGTGCAGCCGAACCCTGGTTCGTGTTCGCTCTTTCTTATTTGCACTTTTACTTTTTTCCTGCGCAACACGTCTGACCTATCTTGGTTGTCTGCCCCGGACTGATCTTCCCGCCTCGGCTCTCCGTTCTTATTTTCATTCCATCCCAACGGAGATACACATTTTTATGCCGAAGAAAATTGGCGTGATGGTCGGACGCGAACGTTCCTTCCCTGATGCGTTTATTGCTGAAGTCAACTCCCGCAACGAGGATATCGTGGCGGAATATGCCCTTTTGGGCGGAACGATTGCGGCTGCCCCAAGCGAATACGATGTCATTATTGACCGGATTTCGCACGAAGTACCCTACTACCAGGCCCACCTCAAACATGCCGCGCTGAATGGTACCGTGGTCATCAACAGCCCGTTCTGGAAACTGGCGGATGACAAGTTTTTTGGCACGGCCCTGGCGGATAAACTCGGAGTGGCCGTCCCCAAAACGGTTGCGCTGCCCTCCCATTCCTATATTGACGACATTACGGGCGACAGTCTTTCCAACCTGAAATTCCCGATAGATTGGGAGTCCATTCTGGATTACACCGGCCTGCCGGCTTATCTCAAACCACATTGGGGCGGTGGTTGGAAACATATTTACAAGGTCAATTCCCTGCCCGAACTCTGGCATGCCTACAATCAGACCAGTACGCTCTGCATGATTTTGCAGGAATCCATCGAATGGGAACAATACGTTCGTTGCATTTGCATCGGCAAAACCCACGTTCTGATTACCAACTGGGATCCGCGCCGCCCCCACCATCTGCGCTACGATGCCAGCAAGCCGCTGCCACTTGAACCGGAACTGGAAGCCCGCGTCCGGAAAGACGTGGTAACCCTCTGCACCGCCCTCGGTTATGAGATGAACACGGTGGAATTTGCCGTCCGCGACGGAATTCCCTATGCCATTGACTTTATGAACACGGCCCCGGACTTCGCCAAGGAATCCATCGGCGATGTCTATTTCGAATGGGTCATCAATACGATGGCTGATTACGCCATGGAATGCGCCCGCGAAGCCCCGAAAAAAGTTACCTACCGGTGGGATGCCCTTCTGTAGGACTGAGGACTGAGGACTGAGGACTGAGTTTTGCTTGTTTCAATTGCAGGGTTTCTCCAAAAATCCGATTTCTGAACAGTTGTCACATTGAAGCTCAGTTCCCGTCCTTCAGTTCTCCGTCCTGGAATATATCCTCAGTCCTCAGTCCTCAGTCCTCAGTCCTGAAAAAGATATGAAACATACAGTTACCTTGATTCCCGGCGACGGGATTGGCCCTGAAGTAACCGCTGCGACGGTGCGTGTGATTGCCGCTGCCGGTGTTGATATCAATTGGGAACGGTACCCGGCAGGTGCCGAAGCCCTGGGCGAATATGGAACTCCGCTTCCGGAAAGCCTGATGACCTCCATCAAGCGCAACCGGGTGGCCCTCAAAGGACCGGTCACAACTCCGGTGGGAACCGGTTTTACCAGCGTCAACGTGGGGTTGCGGAAGGCATTGGACCTGTACGCCAACCTCCGTCCGGTCAAATCCATTCCCGGTATCAAATCCCGCTTTGAAAACGTGGATTTGGTGGTGGTGCGCGAAAACACCGAAGACCTGTACTCCGGCCTGGAACACGTGGTGGTGCCGGGTGTCGTCGAAAGCCTCAAAATCATTACCGAAACGGCTTCCACCCGAATTGCCCGCTTTGCCTGCGACTATGCCCGCAAGCATAAACGGAAAAAGGTCACGGCGGTCCACAAAGCCAATATCATGAAGCTTTCGGACGGCCTCTTTCTGGATTGTTTCCGCAAAGTCAGCCAGCATTATCCGGAAATTGCCCCCGAAGACAAAATCGTGGATAACATGTGTATGCAGCTTGTCATGTATCCGGAAAAATATGACGTGTTGTTGATGGAAAACCTCTACGGAGACATCCTGTCTGACCTTTGTACCGGACTGGTGGGCGGCCTGGGTTTGGTGCCGGGAGCCAACCTGGGTGACAATATCGCCGTTTTTGAAGCCGTTCACGGCAGCGCTCCGGATATTGCCGGGCAAGGGAAAGCCAACCCCACCGCTTTGATTATGTGTGCGGTGATGATGCTCAACCATCTGGGTGAAACCGATGCGGCTGACCGGATTGAAAAGACCCTTTTTGCGGTTTTGGCGGAGGGCAAATATTTGACTTCAGACCTTGGCGGTCATGCCAGTACGGCCCAGTATACGGAAGCCATTGCCAGCCGGTTGGAAGCCGAACGTGAGGCAGAGGAAGCAAAATAAAGGTTTCGGGTTTCGGGTTTCGGATTTTTTGAAGGTTGGAGGTTACCCGTTCTCCAACTCGCCATTGTTCGAAAATCCGAAACCCTGCTTTCAGACAGTATTCAAATACGCCAGAAACTCCTCTCCGTTGGTTCCCTCAGCGACACATCCTCCTGCATATCCATCCCCGCCATACATGATTTTCCATCCTTCCCATTTCACTTGGGGAGAACGGGCAATGGCGACCAGCATTTCCGTTTCTTCGTAGCTGGTGGCAGGCAGAACATTGTCAACGGAAAGCTCATTGTCACAAACTTCTATCACACCATAGATATAACTATGGCGGGATTCCCACCAGCGGGCAGCTTCAAACTTTTCAAAGGTATATCGGTCGAGCAGACAAAGATGGCGCTTGCGCCACCGGCGGTTTGAAACGCCGAATTTGGCGTTGACGCGATAGGATTGAGGGTGGTGTTCCCCAACCAGATTTATCAACGCCTCGGCAGAATCTTTGGAAAAACGGGCCCAAAAGTAATAATCCGGCCCTTGGCTTCGTTCTATGATAGCCCAGTGCCACTCACGCATGAGGTAACCTGTTTTACCTTTCAGCCTGGGATTCAAACTCGGTTTGGGAGAGGGGGGCAATGTGCAGCACTCCCAATCAGTTGTGCTGTGTTGTTAGCATAACTGGGCAAACAATTCCCCGTAAATGAATTCCAGCCCAAGCCGTTTGACCTGTTCCAGGGTCCGGTGTTGTAACTCCGGACAGGTGAGTTTTTGGGTGACGGCTTCAACCATTTCATCCAAATCGGACACCTCTTCCAATTGCCCGAATTCATCTTCCTGGAGTCGTTCAATTTCATCAAGAAGCTGGTTAAAGAGGGACAGCGCCTTGTCCTCCTGGCCATTCCAGGCATAACAGGCTGCCAGTTGCTCCTGACATTTGAAAGCCCTCCAGGCAGGCCATTCCAGAAACAGCCGTTCCCGGTCAACCTGTTCATACGCCTGCGCAGCCAGCTCCCAGGCTTCACTGTCAATAAACCTGGCCCAATCAAACGAACAATGGGCCACATAGAGTTGTGCCATCACAGAGGTGGAATTCCATTCCAGTGCCTGACGAAAAGAGGTCAGGGCTTTTTCCAAATAGTGAATCCGGTCTGATTCATGAGCTGGGTGATGGTAGTACAAAAGCCCCAGAGAGTAGGCGATTTCACTTTGTTGGGGAGCCAATTCCAGCGCTTTCCGGAAGAACGCCTCGGCTTCCCTGGCAATTTCAAGTCTTTCATCCATTTCAGGTGTCTGCCGGTCTTCAAACCATGTGAGGGCCGCAATTCCCCAGGAATGATAAACCCAGGGGTTCATGGGGTTGAGCTGAGAGGCAGCCTGATAAATTTTGTACAAATCAGACCAGCCGGTGGCAAATATTTCATGTTCAAGGCTGATGGCAAGCTCGCGCAGCCTTTCTTCGGCAGGCAATGGAATTGAGGAAGTGGCGGCAAGAAACCGTTCCAGCTTGGCCTGAGTGATTGCAATCTCGCCCTTTCCAGCCAAATCTTTGACAGCTTTTTCAAACCAGGATTTTTGTTTTGGTGAGACCCCGCTCATATCTGACAATCTCCGTCTGATGAATCCACAAACCAAAATCAGGCGTTGAACCAAACCGTGCGGCTTTCCATCCGGCTGGGCTGTGCCCTTCGATGGAATCAATTTGAACGCTTTCGTTTGTGGATGATTCAGAGTGCGATTCACTCTCACTGGAAAAAGCGGGAAAAAAGGGGAAGTTGGTCTTTGAATTGGTCAGGAAAATTCAAGCCGGAGGGGGCACTCCGGCCATGACAGTGGAGGACCAGCAGGAAGTACGATGATGGCAGGCTGCCTCAAGCGGGTGTCTGGCCTGACTGCCGGAACACTAAAAGGCAGGTGGTTACTTGGCCCGGTTTCTGAACAAATAATGCGCCACCAGCCATTCATTGCCATCGTGATAGCCCCACAACTCGGCGCAAGCCATGTAGAAAACCCTCCAATAGGCCCACCATTTGCGCTCCTGTCCGGCCCCGTAGGTCTGGGCAAAGAGAGGCAGGATTTCGCTTTCATTCCGGTCCATGTTGGCCAGCCAGGCTTCGGCGGTTTGGGCGTAATGGTTCCCATTGACCGCCCATTGGTTTTCGATGACCAGATGATTTTGGAAATAGAGCAGTAAATCAGCACTGGGCATGATGCCGCCGGTAAAGAAGTATCGGGCCATCCAATCGGTTTCGTCCCGTGCTTCAAAGGGATAGGCAAATTCCCGATGGGCAAAGATATGAACAAAAAGCTTTCCCTCCGGTTTGAGCCAACGACTGATGAGCTGCATCAGGTGCTCGTAATTTCGCATGTGTTCAAACATTTCAACCGACACCACCCGGTCAAACCTGGTTTCAATGTCAAACCGGTTGATGTCGCACGTGATGATTTCGAGATTGGGCAGTTCGCGGCGGCGGGCTTCACGGTCAATAAACTCTTTTTGGGTGTGCGAGTTGGAAACCCCGGTAATCCGGCTGTGAGGATATTTTTCCGCCATCCAGAGCGAGAGCGACCCCCATCCGCAACCCAGTTCCAGAATGTGCTGACCATCGGCCAGTTGGGCGCGTTCGCAGGTTAAAGCAAGCATCTGTTCTTCGGCCTCGTCGAGCGTGGTAACGCCCGCAGGCCACAGCCCGCTGCTGTATTTCAGCCGTTTGCCCAGGCAAAGCTGATAAAACCGGGTGGGAACCTCGTAATGTTGCTCGTTGGCCGCTTTGGTTTCGATGGCTATCGGACTGCGGCGCAATTCGCCAATCGTTTCCAGCAAAGCCTGCCGTTGGCGCTCCACATCGCCTTTGTTTTCCAACCGGAGCCGTTCCGCCAGCAGGCGGCGAATGCCCATCCGAATCAGACTGTCGGGCAGGAGATTTTTTTCCAGAATTGAATCAATTGAAATCATACGTTTTTGGGAAACCAGGGAACAAAGGCGCTGGTCCGGCGCTGATAGGCCCGATAGGCCTCCCCTTTGGTCTTCACGGCATGTGCCTCAAGCGCCGGAATGCCCGTGACTTTGAGCAGCAAATAAAGCATCTGGGCCGGACAATAAAAGGAAACCCAGCCGTAAGGAGAACCGAGCGCAAAGGTAAAAAAAGAAACCCAAATCAGCCATTCAAAAAAATAGTTGGGATGCCGGGAATATCGCCACAACCCAATTTCACAGATTTTCCCCCGGTTTTCCGGATGTGCCTTAAACCGGCTCAACTGCGCATCAGCCAGCGTTTCTCCTGCCAGGGCCACCACCCAGAGGCCGACTGCCAGCCACTCTATCCAGTGGATGGCGGGAAACGGGTTACGGCTGGCGAGGAGAAAAGGAACGCTCAAAAACACCAAAATCACACCTTGAAAAAGAAAAAAGAGCAGCATTTTGCGGTCGGCGGCAGCACCCCATTCTTCTTTAAGAGCATGATAGCGGGCATCCTCCACCGGATGCAGGGCCTTTACCCGAATAAACAAATAGCCGCCCAAGCGAAGACTCCAGAGCACGGCCATCAGGGCAATGAGGGCTTTTCGCAAGGGAAAACCGGGAGCATAGAGGGCATACAGAACCGCCACAGGGGAAAATCCCCAGGACCATGCCACATCCACAATACCGGCATTTTTCAGGTGAATGCTGTAGAGCCAGACCATCACCATCATGAGCGAAATCAGTCCGAGCGCCGTTCCCATGAGCATCCAAAAGTCCATTCGGGGTTCCTCTTTTTTCACCACACTCTGTGGTGAAGAAAATTACTTTTTCCGTAACAGCACCGCTTCCAGCCGGGCATCCGCTGGAACCCGAAAAAGCTGGACCAGCATGTAGGTGGCCATGGCAATGTTTCCCAACAGCATAATGGCCAAAAACCAGACAATCCGGGCCACGGTTGAAGTTTCCTTGTAGGCCAGCCACAGGTAAAAAGTGAAAAAACCAAAATAGGTGTCAAACAAGGTGGCGATAAACCAGGGATGCAAAACGACGGACCGGGGTGTTTCCCACAGTGCCACCAGGGAACTGGCCCAGCTTGTAACCGCGAGCATGGAAACCAATATCACCAGGAACACAATGCGCAGAAACCAAATCATAGAAACCACCTTTGGGGGAATTTGCGATTTGCCATTTGCGATTTGCCATTTGCCATTGCTTCCAAATCAGAATTCCGGTTTTTTTCCGATAATCGCAAATGGAAAATGGCAAATCGCAAATGTTTAAGGCTCAGTCAAACTGGTGTTGTTGGGTCCGGTATACACGGCCTGCACCACACTGATATTCCGAGTGGCAAAAGCAGCCTCACAATAGCTCAGGTAATAGTTCCAGGTGCGGACAAAGGCTTCGTCAAAGCCCAATTCCCTGACCTGCTCCAGATTCCGGTTAAAAGCTTCACGCCACAGCCGTAGCGTGCGGGCGTAACACAGGCCCATGTCCTGCAATTCAAACAAACTGAGGTTGCCGGTCCGATTGATGGCCTGGTTGATGCGTCCGATGGAGGGCAACAACGAACCGGGAAAAATATGTTTTTGAATCCAGTCCACGTTTTTGCGCAGCAGGTCATAGCGCGAATCGGGGCAGGTAATCATCTGCAACCCAACCAGCCCGTTGGGTTTGAGCACTTCCCAGCATTTCCGGAAATAGGTTTCGAAATAGGCTTCTCCGACGGCTTCAATCATCTCGATTGAAACAATCTTGTCGAACCGGCCTGTGATGTGCCGGTAATCCTCCAACCGGATTTCAATCAGGTGAGCAAGCCCTTCGCGTTCAATTTTTTGTTTGGCAAAAGCAAACTGGGCTTCGGAAATCGTAACGGTTGTGATTTTACAGCCGTAATTTTTCGCTGCGTAACATGAAAAGCCGCCCCAACCGCTTCCGATTTCCAGCACATGGTCAGACGGACCCAACCGCAGCTTGCGGCACAGGGCGTCGTATTTGGCAAGCTGGGCGGCTTCCAGGCTTTGCTCCGGATGGGAAAACAAGGCACAGGAATAGGTCATCGTCCGGTCCAGAAACAGGCTGTAAAAATCATTGCCCAGGTCATAATGCTCCTGAATGTTGCGCCGACTGGTTTGCAAACTATTGGGACGGAGCACATGTCTGAGCCGGTTGTAAAAACTGAGCAGATTTGCCCAGCGGTTTTTATTTCTGGCACCGGAAATCACGGCTGACTGTTCCACGTTGGCAATGGCCCAGGCAATCACCTCGGTTACGTCCGGCGTATCCCAATCGCCGGCGGTGAACGCCTCGCCAAACCCAATATCGCCGAATAATACACATTTCCGAAAAAAATCAGCCTTGCGAATCCGAATATGTGCGGCAGGTCTGGCCCCCGCTGTGCCAATTACCTGCGAACCCCCTTCAGGAAAATCCAAGTGGAGTGAACCTGCGGTCATGGAGGAAAGCGTGGACATTACAATTTTTCGATAGAAACGCTCCACCAGCGAGGGTTTTCCGGTTTCCGTGAAAATCCCGGTCCCTTCCTGGTCGGTCTGGTGTTCTTCCAAAACTGGCTGATTGAAATGAGCTGTCATGTTTGGTCTCCGGCGATGGAAGGATGGGGGTGAATCACTTCCCGTTGTAATGAGGGATTGTCGGCTTTGCGATGAAAAGGAATCTTTTTAAGATACAGCCACAGCGCCTGCCAGTGAATGCGCGCCATGACCAGCAAGGTTGCCAAGGGGGATTTCAAGCTATAAAGCAAAAGGCTGGCGTCACTCAAGTCACGCCTTCGGCCCGTCAGCGAAGCCGTCAGTGTGCGGTTCGCCCCTTCATAGTCGTCAATAAAAACCGTCAGTGTTTCTTCCGGAACCCGCAGCCGGAAATCAAATTCCACCTCCAGCCCGGAAAAAGGCGAAACATAGAAAAATTTGGGAGCCCGCAGGCGAAAAACCGAGGACGACAGCTTTCCATCCTCCATTTTTTTCCGGGGAATCAAAAAGGGTTTGGTTTCCTGGAACGTGTTGTTGACCTCCGCCACGGCACAGAGCGGGGTTCCCTGGGCATCGAAACAAAAGAAAAAGCTGACCGGATTAAAGACATACCCAAACAACCGGGGCAACGTCAGCAAAGTGACCCGTCCCAGTTCGGCGGTAACGCCTTTTTCGGACAGATACTGCCGCAACGATTCTTTCATGGAATTTCCGGCAAAAGCCGGATGGTCGTGGTTCCACAGTGAAAAAAGGCTGGGCCGGTTGCACCCAAACAGTTTTAACCGGTGGGAAAGCTGTTCCACCTCGTCCAAATCCAGATAGAACATAAACAGCCGATAGGTAAACCGGTGCCGGACGGGATGCAGCCGACTATGGCGCACCACACATTCATACAGGCACGATGACTGGTTCAGTTCCATATCGGTCTTCCCAACATGACTTCAGACACATCCACCGCCGAGGCAAATGCGTCTTCGTGAAATCCGTATTTGAAATAGCTTCCGCAGAAATAGGTGGTCTGGGCAGGTGACTGCCGGTTGAGCCGGGGCAGTTCTTTTTGCGCTTCGACCGCATTGAGGGTAAACAACGGATGCTCGTACTGGATTCGCTTGAGGACCGTGTTTGGATTCACCTTATCCGCTCCATTGATGGAAACGAAATAGTTTTGTTGTTCGGAAACGCCCTGAAGACTGTTCATCCAGTAAATTGTCATGGGATTCAAGCTACCGCGCTCATCCTGTTCAATCCGATAGTTCCATGAAGCCCAGCTTAACCGGGTTTTCGGCATCAGGCTGGCATCGGTATGGAGCAGGGCGTCATTCTTTTGATATTTGAATTCCTGCAACAGGGTTTGCTCCGCTTCGGTTGCATCCGCCAGCATTGCCAGGGTTTGGTTGGCGTGGCTGGCAAAAATCACCTTGTCAAACCGGGCTTCCTGCCCGTCCGCAGTCCGCAGGCGGACTTTTTCTCTCTCCCGGCGAACCTCCACCACCGGCTGCCGGAGTCGAATCCGGTCGCGGAAGGTTTTGGTCATTCGCTCCACATAGGATTTGGCCCCGCCTTCCACAGTCAACCAGGGATGCTGCGTATACAGTCCCAGAAATCCATGATTGTGAAAAAAGCGAAGCAAGGTCCGGGCCGGGAACTGGAGCATTTTTTCCGGTGGTGTGGACCAAACCGCCCCGCTCATGGGAATCAAATACAGATTCAGAAAATCCGCCCCGTAACCACGGGCCGCCACATACTCAGCCAACGAAATCGAAGCATAGGCCGGGTCAGCCAGTGCTTCCAACGCATCTCCGTTGAACCGGTTGATTTGCGCCAGCATCCGCCAAAACCGGAAGTTAAACAAATTTTTGCGCTGCGCAAAAAGGTGATTAAGGCTGGTTCCGCAATATTCCAGCCCGGTGGGCCGGTGCTGCGCACTGAACGACATTGAGGTAGGTTTGACCGGAACTTCCAATTGTTTGAACAACCGGGTCAGATTCGGATACGTCACCTCGTTGTACACCATAAAACCGGTATCAATCGGAACCTCTCGCCCCTGCTCTTCGACTGTAACCGTGTTGGTATGCCCTCCCACATAGTCATTCTGTTCAAACAACGTGAGGTCAAAATCCCGCTGGAGGAAATAGGCACACCCCAGCCCGGCGATTCCTGTTCCAATAATGGCAAGTGAAGTCATGGTTTTAATCAGGGACTGAGGACCTTTTTCAGGACTGAGGACCAACTCAAGGACTGAGGACCAACTCAAGGACTGAGGACTGAGGACTGAGGGCCGAGTTATGAAAACGAGGCATGAGGCACAGGTGGTCTTCTAAAACTCAGTCCTCAGTCCTCAGTCCTCAGTCCTTGAAATTGGTCCTCAGTCCTCAGTCCTTCTTATCGGGTTCCCCAAATCACGCCGGTCCAGGACAGCAGCTTCAGGATGTAAAAGGTAATGTCAATTTCCCACCAGCGGATTCCCTGGCGCATGGTAGTCATGAATTTGTGGTGATTGTTGTGCCAGCCTTCGCCCAAGGTAATGAGCGCCAAAATAAAGCTGTTGCGACTGAAATCGGTGGTCTGGAAAGGGCGTTTTCCAATCAGGTGGGCCAATGAATTGATAGAGGCCGTGGCGTGAAACAGAATCGTCGTTGAAATGAAAAAGCCCCACACCAGCATTTGCCAGCCTGAGGTACCCCATTCCGGTTTGACGTATCCCAGCAGCCAGCCGAACCCAAACAAAAGCAGGGCCAGCACAGTTGGGACCAGCGTATCAAAGCGATTCAAAAAAACGAGTTCCGGATACTTGGCCAGGTCACGGACCCGGCTGTAGTCGGTGGGAAAATTCTTGGCTGAGGTAATCCACCCGACATGCGCCCACCAAAACCCACGCTGAAGCGGCGAATGCACATCCTCTTCATCATCCGAGTGCCGGTGATGGTGCCGGTGATGTCCTGCCCACCATAACGGACCTCGCTGGGCTGCCGAAGCTCCCAAAAGAGCAAATACAAACTGGGCTGCCCGTGAGGTCTGGAATGTCCGGTGGGAAAAATAACGGTGATAAAAACCGGTGATGGCAAACATCCGGATAAAATACAAGGCCAGGGCGGTCACCACCGCTACCCAGCTCCAACCCACGAAAAATACACCCAGACAGGCGAGATGAAGACCAATAAAAGGAAGGATCCGCGTCAATTGAACTTTATCGGAAAGTTCGGAAGCGGCCCGGCTGTGAGCCTTGTATTCGGAATCAAACCATTGAATGAAAGGAGAAAGCCGTTTTCCAAGCGTAGACAAAAAGACAGGTCGTTCAGGCATAACTTCACAGTGCAGTTACAGGAACAGCTACAAAAAAACCTTTCTTTGGGGGTGAACTGGGGAAGGCCCCGGTTTTATAGCATTACAAGCTGATTTCGTGCCAGCATCTGCACCAGAATTCAGGACTGAGGACTGAGGACTGAGGACTGAGTAAAGCAAATCCCAGGTTGTGGTCCGGGAGCAGCTTCAATATCTTGTGAAAACCCAGTTCCCAGTCCTGATTGGATCCTCAGTTTCGCATGTTCTTATTGTCGCCGATTTTCCAGGATTTTGACAAACGAACGGCTGCGCAAATCCTCCAGCGTCAAACTGGTCATGGTCAGCGCTTCGGTTTCCGTGATGGCCCCACAATTGATGGCCCGCAGGAAATAATTCAGCAACCCCTGGCCGGTGGCCGCATCGTCAAAAACATCGCCGACCAAGGTTGCCTGAGCGGCTTTTTCGACAAAATTCCGGAGTCGTTCGGCAGCGGCATCCAAGCCCTCCAGAAAAAAGGCATAGACGGCGGCATAGCGCGTGGGGAGTTGTGCCGGATGCAGGTCCCAGCCCTGGTAAAAGGCATTCGTCAGCGAATGCTGAATATGGTCGTAATGGAGTTTCCAGGCACGATGGACAATCTGGCGGTTTTCCTCCATCTGATGTTCGTTCAAAGGATGTTCCCTGGTCGCTCGATGACGTGGTGTCGGCATCACATTGGTGGCACCGTCCGATAGGAAAATCCCGGTGTTGGCAAAGGCAACTTTCATCATATGACGGGCAAAATCACAGGCCGCATGAGTCATGTGCTGATGCGCCGCCGTAATGCTGCAACTGGCGGTATAATCGTACGTTCCGAAATGCGCGCCCACACAACGGCCACGGGCGGCATTGAGCAATTTGGGCAGGTTCGATTGACCTTCTTCGTTCAAAATGGACTGGGTGGTTTCAATCATGAGTTCCAGCTTGAGACTTCCGGTTGGCAATCCCAGGTGTGGCTCATACCGGTCAAACAAATCAACCAGCACGGTGACTTGTTCCGGAATCGTGACTTTGGGCAACGTAACGACAAAATTGGAGGGCAGTTTGCCCCCGGTTTCCCCAACCAGCGTGGCCAAAAAGATACCCAGCGTCCGCACACTGCGCTCTTTCAGTTCATCCGTAAAAGGTTTGATGCGAATTCCAATAAACGGCGGCAGGGTTTGTTCCTGCATTCCTTTGGCTACCTCCCGAGCGGCGGCGGCGGCGTGGCCGTCTTCCTCCGCATCGGGGCGGGCTCCGTACCCGTCTTCAAAATCAATCCGGAAATCTTCGACCGGTTCCCGTTCCAGTTTTTCCACAACCCTTGTGTAAACCGTGTAGGCCAGCCAGGCCGGGCGGTTGGTATGCTGAACCGAAGCAGGATTTTTTTCGAGTTGGGAATTCAGGTCAGCCAAATCCGCCACTTCAAAACCGGAAGTGGGCACGTTTTCGAAACCCGGAAGGTCCAGGGCTTTGCCAAAAACAAGCCAATCCCCTCCGTATTGCTCCAATGACCGCAAGGCCAAGGCTCCAAGTTTGGGGGTTGAATCCGATTTGAACAAATGAGCCCCGCCATAAACCGTATGAACCGGCTGACGGTTGCCCGATTCTCCGGGGTAACGTTGGGTAAAGCGTTGATTGGCAAAGTGCAGTTGTTCCAAAAGCTCCTGCACTGCTTCCAGCGGCAAGGGGGTTTTCATGGCAATACTCCCGAAACTGTCAAATGAGGAAAGGAATGAATGAGCTGCTTCCAAAACGGAAAGAGTTACGCCTGTTCGCGTAACTCTGGTTTGTTATTTTCCTGATTGGTGTTGAAAAAACAACCGGGAAGCGATTTTTCTTTCCGGATTCCTGACCACTCCGACTGGAATTTACTTTTTGGCGGCTTCGATGGCAGATTTCAGATTCTCTTTCAGAAAAGCGGCCACCGCACCGGCCTCAGCCTTGACCTGCGGGTCGTTGGCTTTATCGGCCACCTTGGCATAGAGCGCCAGAGCTTCCTGCTGCTTGACAACATCCTTCATTTCCGGGTCCTGGATGGTCAGGATTTTGGCCAACTCAAAGGCGGCTTCCATCAGGTTGGGTTCATTTTTGACCAGTTCGCGCAAGGTTTCGGCTCCATAATCGAGCTTGTCGGCAAACCGGTAAGCTTTCCCTAGACCCAACAGACAACGGTTGCGCTCTTTGCCGTTGGGAAACCCCGTGACCGCCTCCTGGAACAGCAACACTGCCTTTTGGGCCGATTCCGTTTCGGAGAAATATTCGCCCAGTGTCGTCAAAACTTCGGCCCGGTGCAATTTCAGGCCCGGTGCAGCTTTGGGTCCGAGGGAACGGCTATCGGTGGCAGCCAGCGAGACAGCCTTTTCCAAAACAGTCGCGGCTTCCTGATAAGCCTGGCGGGCCGCTTCCTTTTTGGCATTGTCACGGGCTTTGGTTCCAGCCACCAATTGGTCTCCACCGAGGCTGGTCAACGCGGTTCCCAGGTTTTGATAGACTTCGAAATAACCGCTGTCCGCCACCAATGCCTGTTTGAAGGTGACGATGGCCTCTTCATACTTTTTCTTGTTGACGAGTGAAACTCCGGTTTCCAGCAGCTTTTTCATCTCGTCAAAGTTACCTTTGCTATTCCCCTTTTCAACGTTGACCTTGGTCACTTCGGGTTTGGGCGTTTCCTGGTTGCCAATTCCGCCATTGTTCAAAAAGGCTTCGATTTCCGTTTCCGTCAAACGTTTTCCATTGCCTGGTTTGAGCTCAAAATTGAGATTGAGGGTCGTGCCGTTCAACGTCAACGGGCCACGGATTTCGGTGGTGCAATTTACCCCGGACACAATCACATAATATTGTTTGTAGGGGGTCAGCCCATGTTGGGCGTAGTTACCATCCTTGTCTGCCTTGATGACCCACTTGCCCCGTGGATTAAACCGTAAAATAACGACCTCACCTTCCTGCACCGGTCCGTTGCCCTTCTCTCCCTTGGCCGAAATGGAACCCAAAATTCCGGCATTTTCCGCTCTAACCGAATTTATCCAGCCGCACAGGGCAAAGACCAGCAAGCCTCCCACCAGCGTTTTTCCGGTTGCCTTAACCAAACTGTTGAGAAAGACTCCACATCGGATATTGTTTTCCATAGACACCTCCAAAGCAACAAACAAAATGAAAACAGGACGGTGACAAGCCCCAAGGAAAAAACCACATTCCCGGCTTGGAAAAAACCAACCGTTTGAAAAAAATGAAAGGAATGATGGGATTCCCAAGCCAGCCAGGGCCAACTGGGTAATGGGAAGGTTGGTAAACCAAATCCGAATCCGAAATGGAATTCGGGCTCCCCAAGCGGAGTGATTTGGTTGATTTACCTGGATGAATTCATCAAAGAAATAAATTTTTTTACAGAAATTTGGATAATCTTTCGACTATACGCTTTCAAAACCCCCTGCGTCCAATGGATTTTTCTGATGCACCGATTACATAAACTGATAGCGGACTGAAAACATCCCCAAGGCTGGGGATTGCTTCAACATGTAGCCCCCGGATTTCGTTTGGGGGTGACATCTCTCATTGACTGATGTGGTTTGTGTCAGTCAGGCTCAACACCTGCTTTTCCTTTTTTGACAAGGAGTCCATTCATGAATGACGGAACGCTGTGGCAAATCCAAACCCGGTTGGGGACGCACCAGGCAGATGCGGAAACCATCAAGACCGGAATTCTGGCGGGGCGCATCCTCCCCACCGACAAAGCGAGCCAGGATGGCATCGTCTGGGTGAACATTCAGGACCTTCCGCAATTTCGGGATGCCTGTCTGGTCATGCATCCCGAACCCGGTTATTTTCACCCGCCGATTGCCAGCCCTCCACCCTATCAGACCGCCCCGCCACCAGGGTACGACCCTTATGCGCAGCAATCGTTTCACCAGCAATATCCGGGTGGCATGATGCCTGTTTCAGCCCATAAGCCCATCCAGGTGGCCGGTGGAGCGCATTCGCCGGTCCTGGCCATTGTAGCCAATTTGTTTTGCCTGACAGGACTGGGGCAGATTTACAACAAACAAACCACCAAAGGGCTGGTCCTGTTTGGGGTGACTGTAGCCAGTGTCATTTTGACGGCTGGTCTGCTGACCCCATTCATCTGGATAGCTGCGATTGTGGATGCAGCCTTGATTGCCAATCGGCTCAAACGGGGTGAGGCGATTGGGGAATGGCAATGGTTTTAACAGTTCTTTTTGCATTTTCAAAAAAATTCAGGTACAAGACGTGCAGGATTGTTTCCCTTTTGGAATGTAAGATGGTGATTGAGGAGCGGGGCAGGTTGGCCTCGGCCTGATTGTTTGAGGTTTTGATCGGCACCACCTTCCACTGTGAATCCTGGAACAGCATCAAAAGCCTGCTACCTTGTGGCTTCGCCTGCTTCCAAAGTCATGCCATCCAGGGGATGGCCTCCAAATTTTAACCCGATTGTTCCTGTGGAGTGAGAATTTATGTCTTATCGTCGGCGTCTCCCGAAAGTCGAGGAGGTTCCGCTGTCCGAGCAACTCATCCAGGCGTTGCAAAGTCATTTTGGCAGAATTGAAGGATGGCTGATTAAACGAATAAAAGCCTTGCAACCCGAAAAACTGGAAGAACTGCTCGATTTGGTTCCCATGGCGGAAAACCTGGATTACTTTGTCAATCGCATCCCGCAAACCGAAGAAAAAAAACCGGTCAAATCCCACCGTGGAACAGGATTCAACGCCAACCAGTCCGGTGAGGACTCCTTTCCCGCCCGTTCCATTACCCCTGCCCCCCCACGCATCCCCAACGACCCGGCGCAACTGGAGATGGCCATTGAAATTCTGGCCAACTGGCGGGAAGCCTCGGCTGACCGGAATGTGTGTTTCCGGCTCAAAGGGATTTTGGCCCGATTTCCCCAAAACGTTCCCGAAGCCGCCCAATGGTTACAGGTGCTCCGCGCTCATAGAGAACGGCTGGAAAGTCCGAAATTAAAACCTCAGCCGTTGCCCGGCGGATTTGACGGAAGCGGAGAGGAGCCAGGCACCAGCGAAACCGCCCCCCCGGAACCTTTGCTTGACCAGTCACCCTTTGGTTCTGAACTTACCCAATCGGCTCCTGGACTGGATGGGCCGGCTGAATTCCCGGTTGAAAATGTTGTGTCTATGACGATTCCAGAGGTCCGTTCAACTCCAGCCCGTGGCAACGAAGAAAGTGTGGTTGAACTCCAGCCCCGCAATGCTGTCGGAACCGTTCAGCCAGCGCCCCGGATGGAATTGCCCACACGTGCTGCCGGACGGGATTTGCACCGGCTGACCTTTTCCATTCCAACCACGCCGGCAGTTGAAATCGGTTTACTGATTAAACTCAACCAGGAGGACCCGGCAGGAAATGGACGGCGGGTGGTTTCGATTCTGGTGGATGTTCCTGCCGACGAGTTTTCCCATGCCCTGGTGGAGTCAAAACGCGGCCACATGCAGAGTTTGGCCGAACGCGTCCAACACCTGCTGGAAGTATTTTTCAAGGATGCGGAAGGCAAAGCCGCGTCGGAGGCAGCCCCGCCCGCCGAACCCGAAACCCAATTGACACCGCCACCGACGGTTGCGCCCCCGCCACCGGCAGCCCCAATCGAAGCCCAGCCCGAACCAGCCCAACCCGCTCCGGCCCCGGCGGCTGTTCCGCATCCGATGGAATCCATTCTGGTCCGAACCGCTTCATTTAGCCGGAACTTCATTGCCGTGACCGATATGGTCAAAAGTGAATTCGGCTCAATCGGAAAGCTTTTTGATGAAAAAGCCCAGAAATGGATTTCAAATGGCAGGCTGCAAAATTCCATTCCGCAGGTGGAAAGCATGCGCTTGTTTTTGGCAACCATGCTCAAACAACCCGCCACGTTTGTGCAGAAAGCCTGGCCCACGATTGAACATCTGGTGGAGGACTATCGGATTATTCGCAGTGAAACGGAAAAAACCAGAGAACAGTGGCGGGATGTCAATCAACTCTTTGGTGAATTGAAGAAGCTGGCCGGAATCTAACCACCAGCCGGACTTCCGCTCTGATTCGCTCCTGCAATCCCGAATGAACACACCCTCAACTGCCTGTTTCGCCCGTTTGCGGGTTCCGAAACAGGCAGTTTGTTTTTGGCAGGAAGGCACCGAATTTACCCCCAAGCAGGAATCAGAAAACGGCCTCAAATCCGTCCAAAAGAAAAATGTTGTCATGACAACATTCCCGTATCTCAATGTATTTTCAACCAGTTCCAGCGAATAGTTCATTTTCGGGCAGCAATTCTCAGTCTGGTTAGGCTCAAAAGAGTCAGAAGCGCCTGCGTCAGCGGGCGGGGCAGTTTTTTACCGTAAAACCCGCCCGCTGACGCAGGCGCTTCTGACTGAGATAGCCCAAATCAATCGGGGCAACCCGGATACGTTCAGCCTTTATTCCGATTTCGGGCTCGACTTGACCGAGCGAATGTAATCCAAGGCAAATTGTTTCAGTGCCGGATTGGTCAGCCCCAGGCTGACGGCTTCCGCTTCGGCTTTTTCCACCGTCCAGCCGTTTTTCACAACCCGGTAAATCAGCCAGAAGGCTCCCACCCGGTTGGCCGAACCACAATGAATCAGCATGGGCTGGTTGGTTTTGTTTTGCACGGCTGCAAAAAAGACGGGAACCTGCTCCGGGTTTGGAGCGGAGGTCTGGACCGGGATACTGATGTATTTCAGCCCGGCTTTTTCCGCCATTTCCTGTTCCTGTTTGAGGTCAATCCCTTCGGTTGCCGTGCGGAGATTGATGACGCTTTTGAACCCGTTTTGAGCCAGTTTTTGAAAGGCTGCAAAATTGGGTTGCCCGGCGGTGGCAACCTGCGGGGTAAGACAGGTCAAATTGGGGATGTCTGCCTGCAATTTCTGTTTCAGGTCTTGCAGGTTGTGGGGTTTGGGAGTTTGGGCCGCCGCCGGGAAACCGGAAAATCCAAACATCACGAGCACGGAAAGAAAATAAAAGGCGATGGCGTTTTTCATAACAGGAACCTTTTTGATTGGCATAAACGGGATGGAACGGTCACGTTCAGATGGCGCTGCACCAGTGCATGAAGTTCAAGTATGCCCACCCATCCAGGCAAAAAGCAAAATCCAATTCAGCTAAACCCGGTTTTCCACCACAAACAAGGGGTTCCAGTCCCGTTTGTCAATTCTTTGTATCTCACCACCGACGGTCTGTGTAAGATGCGGGAAATCTCAAAACAGAGCCACCACGCTTTATCGCCTTGACCTTTTCCGACCACGTGAAACCGGGAGAACCTTATGCCACTTCTGCGTCTGTTGCTGGTTATTCTGCTTTTTACCGCCCTTTTGCCGGGCCAGTCTGCCGGGAAACGGGGAATTGAGGTTTCCGACCTCAATCGCTCCGTCCAACCATGTTCTGATTTTTACGAATTTGCCAATGGCAGTTGGCGGGCAGCCAATCCCATCCCCCCCTCCATGCAGCGCTGGAGCCGCCGCTGGGCGGCAGGAGAAACCGCCAAAGACCGCCTGCGCGACATCCTGGTGGAAATCTCAGCCCGCAAAGACTATCCCAAGGGCAGTGTGGAACAATTGACCGGCGATATGTATTGCGCCTGTATGGACGAAGCCCAGGCCAACCGGCTGGGCGTCAAACCCGTGCAACCGCTGCTGGCGGAAATTGACCGACTGAAATCGCCCGCTGATGTCCAAAAAATGATAGCCCGGCTGCATGGGCTTTCCATTCTCGTGCCGTTTGTTTTCACCGCTGATTCCGACAATCACGAACCCCAAAATGTGATTGCCCAGGTCTACGCCGGCGGACTTGGTTTGCCGGACCGCGACTATTACCACAAAACCGACAAACGGTTTGAGGAAACCCGCGAAAAATATCTGGCCCATCTGGAAAAAATCTTTCGGCTGGCTGGTTTTACCGAAACCCTCGCCAAACAAAGCGCCCAAACCGTTTTCAGAATCGAAAAGGACCTGGCCGCCGCCTCGCTTGATAATGTGGCCCTGCGTGACCCCCAGGCCACAGACCACAAAATGAAGTTTCAGGAGTTGCAGAAACTGACTCCGAACTTCAATTGGAGCACCTACTACCGGACGTTTGCCATCAAGCCCGGCGACCTGAATGTGGCTGAACCCAAATTTATGGAGGAATTCAATCGCCAGCTTACCAAAACATCAGTGGCAGATTGGAAAACCTATTTCAAATGGCATGTGTTGAATTCCGCCGCCTCCCATCTTTCGGATGATTTCGTGCAAGCCGATTTTGCTTTTTTTGGAGCCTATCTGAATGGGGCCAGCGAATTGAAACCCCGCTGGAAGCGTTGTGTCGAAAACACCGACCAGCTTTTAGGCGAAGCCCTGGGGAAAAAGTACGTGGAAAAATACTTCCCGCCCGCAGCCAAAAGCCGGATGCAGGAAATGGTGAAAAACCTCCAACTGGCAATGGAGGAAACCATTCAGGGACTGGACTGGATGAGTCCGGTGACGAAGAAACGGGCATTGGAGAAGCTTTCGACCTTCAATCCAAAAATTGGTTACCCGGACAAATGGAAGGATTACAGTCGGGTCCCCGTCTCCCGCACCTCAGACTGGGACAACATCCTGGCCGGACGTAAATTCAGAGTTCAGGAAACCATGGCCACCATCGGCAAACCAGTGGACCGGGGTCGCTGGGGACTGACCCCACCCACGTCGGATGCCTATTACAATCCACTGCTCAATGAAATCGTGTTTCCGGCAGGGATTTTGCAGCCTCCGGCCTTTTCGGTGGATGCGGCTGATACGGTCAACTACGGTGCCATCGGAGTGGTCATCGGGCATGAATTCAGCCACGGGTTTGACGACCAGGGCGCGCAGTTTGACGCCCAGGGCCGCCTCAACAATTGGTGGACGGCTGAGGACCTCAAGAAATTCCAGGAACGGACCGCCTGTGTTGAAAAGCAATTTGAAGGCTACTTTATTGAACCAGGCATCCACCACAACGGCAAACTGGTGCTGGGCGAAAGCATTGCGGATTTGGCCGGAGCCAAACTGGCGTACCGGGCGTTGCAGATTTCGCGGCGGGGCAAGGCTCCTTTGCCGGAAATTGACGGGTTTACTCCTGAACAACAGTTTTTCATTGGTTGGGGACAATTTCGCGGCGATGCGATTCGACCGGAACTGGCCCGCACCATGGTCCAGGGTGACCCGCACCCGATTGCCAAATTCCGAGTCATCGGACCGCTTTCCAATATGCCCGAATTTTCCAAGGCTTTTTCCTGCCCGGAAGGAGCAGCCATGATTCGGGCCGCCAACCAGCGCTGTGAAGTTTGGTAAGGGATGATGATTCGACTGACTGCCGACTGATTTTTTTCACCGCAGAGGCGCAGAGTTTTCGCAGAGTTTTTCTTTGTTTTTCTCTGCTGGACCTCTGCGCCTCCTCAGCGTCTCTGCGGTGAAAAAACAAAAAAACTGGCTGGGTCCATTATTTTTGACTCAGCGGCAATTCACCGGAAACCGCCGCCTCGCCCTGTTCACCGGTTTTGATACGTGCGGCAAATTCCACTGGCCAGATAAACACCTTTCCATCTCCCCGATTGCCGGTATGGGCCGCCTGCACAATCACCCTGGCAATCTCTTCCGCCACTTCATCAGCAGCTACCACTTCAATCCGGACTTTCTGCACATACTCAACGAAATCCTCAATGATTTTATGGCTTGCATTGGCTCCTCTTTCCCGGCCAAATCCTCGCACATCCATCACGGTCATGCCCGGAAAGCCGGGGATTTCCTCCAGGGCACGAGTCACTTTGCTCAACATGAAGGGCTGAATCACTGCCATCACAATTTTCATAAGTTCATCTCCTCTTCAGCCTTAATGAACATTCAAGCGTTTGAGAATTGAGAATTGAGAATTGAGAATTGAGAATTGAGAATTGAGAATTGGTTTTAATTCCCCAGACTCCCCAGACTCCCAAGACTCTCAAGACTCCCAAGACTCCCAAGACTCCCAAGACTCCCCAGACTCCCCAGACTCCCAAGACTCCCCAGACTCCCCAGACTCCCCAGACTCCCAAGACTCCCCAGACTCCCCAGACTCCCAAGACTCCCAAGACTCCCAAGACCTTCAATAATCCACCCGTTCCCGCTCAAACCAGCCATACAGCGTGGGCAGGATGACCAGTGTGAGCAATGTCGAAGTTAACAACCCGCCAATCACAACCGTGGCCAGCGGGCGTTGGACTTCGGCTCCAGCCGAGGTGGCCACTGCCATTGGGACAAATCCGAGACTGGCCACCAGAGCGGTCATCAAAACCGGACGGAGGCGGGTTTCCGCTCCCAGTCGAACGGCTTCCGCCACGCTCATCCCTTCATCCCGCAAACTGTTGATATAACTGACCATCACCACGCCGTTGAGCACCGCCACGCCAAACAGGGCAATGAACCCAACCCCCGCCGAAATCGAAAACGGCATACCGCGTCCAGCCAGGGCAATCACACCGCCCACCACGGCAAAGGGAATTCCGGTATAAATGAGGGTTGCCTGCTTGATGGACTGAAAGGTGGAAAACAGCATGATGAAAATCAAAAACAGTGCAATCGGGACCACCACCAGCAATCGTTGCGAAGCCCTTTGCAAATTTTCAAACTGGCCGCCCCAGGTCAGGTAATAGCCTGCCGGGAGCGGGCTCTGGCGGTCCATCCGGGTTTGGGCTTCTTTGACAAAACTGCCGATGTCGCGCCCCCGCACATTGACTTCGACGACAATCCGGCGGCGGGTTCCTTCACGGGAAATCTGAGCCGGTCCTTCCACCAGGGAAACCTCGGCCACGTCAGCCAGCGGAACGCGCAACCCGTTGGGGCCGCTCACGGGAAGCAGTTTCAACGTTTCCAGCGAACGGCTGGCCGCCTCGTCAAGGCGGACCACCAACCCAAACCGCTGTTCGCCCTCGAACATCTGTCCGGCAGGCCGCCCGGCCACCAGGGATTCAACCACCAGATTGACATCTTCGACATTCAGGCCGTAGCGGGCCAGGGCTGCCCGGTTGGGAATGACTTGCAACTGCGGCAAGCCCGTCACCTGTTCGACCTTGACATCAGCCGCGCCGGGAATGGCGGCCACCAACCGGCTGATGCGCTCGGCCTGGGTTTTCAAGGTATCCATGTCGTCTCCAAAGACCTTGATGGCCACATCCGAACGAACCCCGGCAATCAATTCCGACATGCGCATTTCAATCGGCTGGGAAAACCCAAAGGCCACATCCGGAACGGCATCGTCCAAAGCCTGCGCCATGGCACCAATCAGAGCTTCCCGGTTGTGAGCGGTCTTCCATTCAGCCGGAGGCTTCAACGTGACATAAAAATCGGCGGCATCCACGCTCATCGGGTCGGTGGTGACTTCGGGCCGCCCAATTTTGGTGACGACCTTGACCACTTCCGGGAATTTTTTCAAAACTTTTTGAGCGGTGAGATAGGTTTTGGTCGAATGGGCCAGGGACACGCTGGGCAACAGGCGGGCTTCAATCACCAGCGTGCCTTCATCCAGACGGGGAATAAATTCGGTTCCCAGCCAGGGAAACAGGCTGGCGCTCAGTATCACCAGACCGCCCGCCACCGCCAAAGCCTGCTGCCGGTGAGCGTTGACCCAGGGCAACATTTGCCGGTATCCCAGCCGCAGGCGCTGGAGGACACGGTTTTCCGATTCGCGGACTTCCCCCCGCAGCAAGAGGGTGAGCATGGCCGGAACATAGGTCAGGGACAAAATCAATGACCCCACCAGGGCAAACACGACGGTCAGAGCCATGGGTTTGAACATTTTCCCCTCAACTCCGACCAGGCTGAGAATCGGCAGGTAGACCAGAACAATAATTGCCACCGCAAACACCACGGGCCGCCCGACTTCGAGGCAGGCTTCGAGCACGGTTCGTTCGACCGGTTCCCGCGAGCCCGCGTGGCACCGTTCGGCGCGGCGGCGGACGGCGTTTTCCACCATGACCACGGCTCCGTCCACAATCAAACCGAAATCGAGTGCCCCCAAACTCATGAGGTTGCCCGAAACGCCAAAGGCCACCATACATATCACGGCAAAGAGCATCGAAAGCGGAATCATGCTGGCAACCAGCAAGGCCCCCCGCCAGTTTCCCAGCAGCAGGACCAGGACGATAATGACGAGCAGTGCTCCCTCAACCAGATTCTTGGCAACGGTGTCAATCGTGCGGGAAATCAACTCGGTTCGGTCATAAAAAGGGACCAATCCAACTCCCGGAGGCAGGGTTTTGCGAATACTGTTGGCCTTTTCCTTGACCCGTTCGACCACCGTCCGGGAATTTTCCCCTTTGAGCATCATGGCAATGCCCGTCACAATCTCGCCTTCGCCGTCGGCAATCACCGCGCCCTGGCGCAAGGTTGAGCCAACCACAACCTGGGCCACGTCCCGGACGGAAACCGGGACACCGCCCGCCCGCGTTTGAATCACGATTTTTTCGAGGTCGCCCGTTGTTGCCGCCAATCCGACGCCCCGCACCAGATACTGTTCGTCCCCGTGCTCCACATAGGCACCGCCCACGTTGGCGTTGTTGCGCATGACGGCTTCCCAGACTTCGCGCAAGCTCAACCCGTAAGAGGCCAGTCGGGCCGGGTCCACCCGAATCTGGAACTGTTTTTCAAGCCCGCCGAAACTGTTCACTTCGGTGATGCCCGGCACCCCCAGCAATTGCCTGCGGACATTCCAGTCCTGGATTGTGCGCAACGCCATCGGGTCCTGACCGCTGCCGGGTGCGGCGGTCAGTTGGTACTGATAGATTTCACCCAGGCCGGTTGTGATGGGACCCATTTGGGGGCTTCCAATACCGGGGGGAATCTGGTCACGGGCCTGGTTAATCCGTTCCGCCACCAATTGCCGGGCCAGATAAATATTGAGGTCGTCCTCAAAGACCACCGTTACCACTGACAAGCCGATTTTTGAAACCGAGCGGATTTCGGTGACACCCGGCAGGCCCGACATGGCAACCTCGATGGGAAAGGTGATTTGGCGTTCGATTTCCAGCGGGGAAAGCGCCGGGGCCGCCGTAATCACCATCACCTGCACATTGGTCACGTCAGGCACGGCGTCAATCGGCAGCTTTTGAAAACTGTAGATTCCGCCGCCAATCAGGAGCACGGTTAGCAAAATCACAAGCAATCTTTGCGAAAGCGAAAAGCGAATCAGAGCATTGATCATTCTTCTGCTCCAAACTCCGCTTTCAAAAGCCGGGATTTCAATATCAAACTGCCCTTGGCGGCGACCCGTTCCCCAACCTGCACCCCCGCCCTGATTTCAACCAGGGGTTCGCGCGTCTGGCCGATTTCCACCTCCCGCACCGCAAATCTGCCGGGATTCCCAGGCTGGGAAACAAACAGAAGCTGGCGTTCACCCACTTGATGGACGGCTGCGGCAGGAACCACCAGTGCTGTGCGCAGTTGGCCTGCGGTATCCGCCAATTCCACTTCAGTAAACATCCCAGCCCGCAGCACACCCTCCGGGTTGGCCACGTCAAAGCGGACTTTGGCCGTCCGGGTGGTTTCATTCAGGTGGGATTCCAAAAAATTGACGGTGCCGGAAAAGGTACGTCCCGGCAGGGCCTGGCAGACGGCCCGAATCGGTTGCCCCAGCCGGATATGCGGCAAAAACCGCTCCGGAACGTTGGCCTCGACCCACACCTTGCCCAAATCAACGATGGTAAACAGCTTGTCTCCCGGTTTGAGGCCGGTTCCGGGATTGACCAACCGCTCGCTGACCAGGCCGGCAATCGGAGAGCGGACTTCCACTCTGGCCGTATCGGCACTGTGGTCGCTGTGGTCGGCATCGGGAACCGGCGCGCCGAGGGCTTTCAGTTTGTCCCGGATATGCTTGGCCTCAACTTTGGCGGTTTCCACCAGGGCGCGGGCTTCCTGCACTTCCCGATTGAGCGCCACATTGCTTTGGAAATCAAATTCGGCCTTGGCGGTTTTGTAGGCAGTTTCGGCGGCCAGCACATCACGCTGCGAAGCTGCTTCCAATTCGGTCAGACGGCGGGTCCGGTTGAGATTTTTTTCGGCTTCCTCCAAACGGGCCTGAGCCTGGAGGACCGCCACCCGGTTTTCGGCCAGTTCCACCCGTTTCAGATTTCGCTCGGCAATCTCCAGCCGGGTTTCGGAATCGTGGAGGGCGGCATGGACCTCTGCAATTTCAGGGCTGGAAATCACCGTCAGCAGGTCGCCCGCCTTCACCGATTGCCCCGGCAAAACCAACACCTGCTCCACCCGGCCTGAAACCAGCGGGGTAATCTCCTGGGTCAAGAGTTGGTTGGCTTCGATATTTCCCGTAAACCGGAGCGATTCCGCCCAATCCTGCCGGGTGACTTCCGCAAATTCCAGCCGGGACAGGGCTTCGGGTTGAAGGGTTAATTCAGTTGGAGCCGCAGCCGGTTCCGCCATGGTTGCAGGGGCGGCTTCCTGTGAACGCGCCCGCAACAGGAAAAACAGACTTCCCAGGCCAACCAGAACCGCCAGAATGCCCACAGCCCATCCCCGTTTCAGGTTCCGGGGAATTGGCCTGCCAGTCGCAGCCGGTTTTGGAACCACTGGATTGGGAGGTGTTTCCAGAAGGCTCGGTTCCGGTTCTTTTTCAGTTAGATTGAGCATGATTTTTTGATTTCCCACAGGTTGGGATTTTTTATTTTGTCAGGGTGACAAACCCACTGGCCTGATGAAACACAATCAAAGCGCGGTTTTGCTCGGCCAGAGCCTCGGTGAGTTCCCGTTGGACATCCAGCCAGCGGCGTTGTTCGGCAATCAGTTCCGTCATGCGATAGGCTCCCAAACTGTAAGCCGCCTGCATCGCGTGCAGATTGTGCATGGAACGGGTCACCGCCCCCTCGTTCAAGGTCTGAAAAGCATTGTGCGCGGCGCGGAACCGCGCCAGGGCAGTCACAATTTCATAACGGGCCAGTTTTTCCACCTGCTCCCGGTGTTGCCGCGCCTGTTTGAGAATAATTTCCGCTTCGGCGCGGTTCCCCTGATTCCGATTGAAGAATGGAAGCGTGACCGACACCCCAAAGGACAATGTGCGCGACAGGTCGGGGATGGCCGCCAGTGGAGCGGGCAGGTCGGTGATACTGCGGGAACTGTTGTAGGTGGTTTGCAAGGTGACATCCGGCACGGCCTGTGCTGCCGCCAACCGGATGCCAGCCTGCGCAGCTTCTTCAGTCAGGCGGGCCAAACGGACATCCGCCCGGCGTTCCAGTATGTCAGCCAGGGCCGGCTCCAATCCCGGAGGCGGGTCGGGAACCAAGGGAACAGCCAGATTTTCCCGCAGGGTGAGCGGTTCTTCCGGAGCCATCCCAACCAGCAGTTTCAGATGTGCCAGCGCGCCCTGGAATTTATTTTCAGCCAGCAGCCGCCGGGCTTGTAACCGTTCGGCCTCAACTTTGAGCAGGTTGACTTCGAGCGGAGCCAGGTCCCCTTCGTTCACTCTGGCCTGAACCAGTTGCAGGGTCTGCCGGTCCAGTTGCTGAACATTGGTGCCGAAACTGAGTTCCCGTCCGGCGGCCAGCACCTCGACCACGGCAAGGCGGACTTCGGCAGCCAGTCGGCGCTCGCGGTCAGCGATTTCCGCCTCTGTCACCCGCAGGTTTCGTTCGGCCACATCCAACCGGCGGGAGCGTTTTCCCCCCAATTCCAAGGGAAGTGAAAAACCGATGGTGGTGCTGCGGTCGCCCACTGTGCCAGTCAATTGGCCGGTGGACTGACTGACCGAGAGCGAAGGATTGGGACGCGCCCCGGCCTGTCGGAGCTGGGCCTGTGCCCGGTCCAGATGCAAGCGCCAGACGGCCAGTTCCCCATTGTTTGCCAGAGCTTTGGCAACCAATGCCTCACAGGTTTCCCCTTTGATGGGGTCCAGTGTCGTCATCCAGATGGGCGGGGTTGAGGAGGCTTCATTTGGTGGAACCAGAGGTTCAGACAATTTGGTTTGAACCACACCTCCTGCCGATACGGAACTGGGTTCCTGGGTGCGGACGTTGCCCCAGATGGGATTGGTGCCAGCCATCACAAACAGTGCCGCCAGCCAAGAAAACAACCTGCGTAGAATAAGTAAACCCATCCTTTCCCTGCTCCTGGATTGCATTTTGAATGCCGGGAGGATATTCATTCCTACCTAAATGCAGGATAAATGTATTGACAAAAGAGGTCGGTTTTTCTGCTCCGGGAGGAGCAGGTTATGGTAGCCAGGGTGTGGAGCGGAGCGGAACCCCTGGGAGAGAACGTGAAAAAATCTCTGCGCTCCCGCCGGAGCGCCCAACCAGCTTGTTTTGTCAATCCGGATCAACACAAGGTCTTGGTCACGGTTCGGCTCAATTCCGTTTTTCAGTCAGTTATTCTGAAAACCGCCTATTCATGAGGTTTACCCATGTTTCCAATGCAGCCCATCGGTTTTGTCAAAAGTCCCTATCAGGAAACCCGGCAGGTTCCCAAAGGTTGCGGTGCGCGCCATGAGGCGGAAGGCTGGCTGGAAATCCTGCCCGAATTTGCCGCCGGTCTGACTGACATCGAAGGATTTTCCCATCTGTTTGTGATTTGGGTTTTTGACCGCTCCGCAGGGTTTGAGTTGATGGGTACGCCTCCCACCGATGACCGCCCGCACGGGGTTTTTGCCACCCGCTCACCGCGTCGCCCGAATCCTTTGGGCCTGACGGTGGTCCGGTTACTGGGGCGGGAAGGCAACCGCCTTTCCGTGGCCGGGGTTGACATGCTCGATGGGACTCCGATTCTCGACCTCAAACCCTATTTGAGCAGCATCCCCGCCGAGGAACTGCGCCGGGGCTGGCTGGCCGAGGCCGAGGCACATAAAAGTCAGGCCCCCAGTTGATTTCCGCCTCCAGGAAATTGAACGGTTTGGTGTATGCTTTGGTAAACCAAGTGAATCACCCTTCTTTCCGCAAGGAGGCGGCAAGGAAGATGGCTGCTACGTTGCCAGCCCCCAAACCGGGCATCTTGACCCCAATCCAATGGCTGTCTTTGCGGGACTCCATCGCCTGTCTGGCCATGCTTTTGTTTTTTTTCACCGGCCAGGCTTCCGGCGAAGGGTTGCCTTTAACCACCTACACGACTGCCAACGGACTTTCACAGGACCGGGTGAAACGGATTAAAACCGATTCGCACGGATTTCTCTGGTTTTGCACCGAAGACAGTTTTTGCCGGTTTGACGGGTACAGCTTCAAAACCTATGGAACGGCCCAGGGGTTCGGCCCTCATTCCATCAACGATGTCCTGGAAACCAAAGCGGGTACCTATTGGGTGGCTACCAACGGCGAAGGCGTTTTTCGGTTTGACCCGTTTGCTCCTTGCGTGGAACGTTCCCGCAATGATGCGTGGCTGCAATCTTCCACTCAGCCGCCTCCCTTTTTTACGCGCACTCCGGTGGGTTCGGATAACCGCTCCAACCGGGTCAACGCCCTGGTGGAAGACAGTCAGGGGAATATCTGGGCGGGAACTGACAACGGTTTGTATGTCTGTGCTCCCAAAGGCAATCAGTTTTCCTTTGAACGGGTGGAGTTACCTTTTCCCGGACCTCCCGAAAGCTATACCGAAGTGATGAACCTGTTGGCGGAACCCGATGGACGGCTGTGGGTTTCCACCACCAAAGGGTTGCTTCAGCGGACGCTCACCGGAGCACTGGAGCTGTATCCGCTCCTGGGGCCGGGCAAAACCTATTTGGCTTCAGCATTGTACAAGGACCGAAACGGGAAATTGTGGGTTGGCTATCAGGAGGGAATTCTGGTCCTTGACCCGGCACAAAATGCACCAGTGGCCCCGGTTTTTGCCTTGGGTCCCACGGGAAAGACGGATAGCAACGAGTTCCGGGATATTGTCCAGTCGTTTGACGGGCATCTGTGGGTGGCTTCCATCAACGGTTTGCTGGAATTTGAGGGAACGACGCTGTTGCGGACCTATACGACCGAAAACGGGCTGAGTGACAATGTGGTGTTCTCCGTTGCCCAAGACACAGCCGGCAATATCTGGTTGGGGACCAATGCCGGAGGAGCCCAGAAAATTTCCCGTAACGGGTTTCGCACCCTCAAACAGGTTGATGGCCTGACCAATTTATCGGTTCATTCCTTTTTTGAAGACAAAGACGGGGAGTTGTACATTGTCAGTGGCCCGACCAGAGTGCATCGGGTCAGTCAACCGAAACTGGTGCCGCTTGCGCCTCCCCAGAAAGAAGCCGATTTTGTTCTGCTCCATTGGAACCGGTTTCGCGCGCACAATGTGTTGCAGGACCACAACGGGGAATGGTGGATTGGCTCCGACCAAAACCTGACCCGCTTTCCGGCAGTTTCTTTTGACCAATTGGGCAAAGCACATCCCGTGAAAGTGTATGGAGACACTGAGGGGTTTGGGAAAAAAAGCATTGTGGATGTGTTTGAAACCAGACAGGGTGATATTTGGGTGTTACGCCGGGGAAAAGCCGCCCTCAGCCGTTGGGACCGAAAAGCGGATGTCTGGACGCATTTCACCGGAGCCGATGGCGTCCCCACCGGCAGCAGTCCCTTTGCCTTTGCCGAAGACCGGAGTGGAAATGTGTGGATTGGGCTGCGGGATGCCGGGCTGCTTCGGTTTCACCAGGGAAAATTTGAACACTTTACCCAACCGGCGGAAGTGCTGGGGGGCAAGGTGTTCACCCTTTTGGTTGACCATTCCGGGCGATTGTGGGTGGGTGGCAGCCTGGGCCTGAGTTTGATTGAAAACCCGGCGGCCAAGGTTCCGCTGGCCTTGCCTTTCCTGCCAGCCAAAGGCTTTTCCAGCCAATATATAATTGGCCTGACCGAAGACCGGCTGGGGTTTCTGTATGTGGCCACCGCCCGTGGCATTGACCGGCTCGACCCGCACACCGGCAGTATTTTGCAATACACCATGGCGGACGGTTTGAGTGCCAACGAAGCCTGGAATCTTTACTGTGACCGAAAAGGAAGGGTTTGGGTGGGAACCGTGCGGGGAGCTTCCTGGATTCTGCCGCAAAATAACACCACCGCCAACCCGCCCTCCATTTTCATCTCCGGTCTGCGCATCGCCGGCATTCAATATCCGGTTTCAGACCTGGGAGAATCCAGTCTGCCCGCCATCCAACTGGAGGCCGGGCAAAACCGCATCCAGATTGATTTTTTCGGCTTGAGCTTTCAGTCGGGAGATGTCCTGAAATACGAATACCGGTTTCGGGACCGGGAGGCCGATTGGAACCTGACCACCCAGCGCACGGTCAATCTGGCCAGTTTGGCTCCGGGAACCTACTATTTCGAAGTCCGGGCCGTGAATTCACGGGGTACGGTCAGCGCCCAGCCCGCTTCGGTGACACTGGTCATCTGGCCGCCCCTGTGGCAACGCTGGTGGTTTCTGACGTTGGTGACGGCGGGAACCGGCGGCCTGCTTTTTGGTTTCTACCGGTCACGCATCCGGCGGCTGCTGGAACGGGAGCGGCTGCGGATGCGGATTGCCGCAGACTTGCACGACGATATTGGTTCCACTCTTTCCCATGTTTCCATTTTGAGCGCCGTGGCCACTCAGGCCGTGGGTGAAGGCGACACCCAGGTTACCCAATTGCTCGCCCGGATTTCACAATCCTGTTCGGATGCCATGGATTCCATGAGCGATATTGTCTGGGCCATCAATCCGAAAAAAGACAATCTGCGGGATTTGACCCGCCGGATGCGCGCCTTTGCCATGGAATTGCTGACCGCCCGCACCATCAATTGCACCCTGGTCTTTCCTGACACCGGGCTGGAAACCCGCTTGAACGCCGAAACCCGCAAACATTTCTTTCTGATTTTCAAGGAATGCACCAACAACGTTGCCAAACATTCCAAGGCCACCCATTTTGAAGCAACCCTCAGATTGGACCGGACCTGGCTGGAATTGCTGATAAAGGACAACGGGCAGGGGTTTGACCTGGAAACCGAACGGGATGGAAACGGCCTGATGACCATGCAGAAACGGGCCGCCGCCATTGGCGGAACCCTTGCCATTGAAAGCCGGGAGGGACAGGGAACCACCGTTCGGTTGCGGGTTCCAACCACTTCCTCACATTGGTTTTGAGGGTTTCAATCTGATGGGGAGGATGTCAGCAACCGGTTTCTATCCATTGGGCCAAAGCCAAGCCCAAATTCCGGATACGGTCCCGCTGCACCAATTGCGCCACCAAATGAGTCGGAATGGCTGTTATTCCGAGGCGGGCACCCATGAGCCCTCCCACAATTGCACCCAATGTATCCACGTCACCACCCAATTGAATAGCTGCCGCCACTGCTTCCTCCCAATGACAGGGATGCCTGAGCACACACCACAGGGCTGCCAATACAGTCGGGATGACAAAAGGCGTGATAATGGGTTGGTGAAATTCAGGGTACCGCATCCCAGCCCAGGCTATCTGTTCCATGGCCACAGAAGCCTTCCGGCCAACCCACTCAGGCAGCGCACAAAGATATTGGGAAAAATCAGGTTCAATGGGCCGAATGGATTCCGCCACCAAGTGGCAAAATTCAAAGGGGTCGGGCTTGTCATCCCGGAGCAACAGAAAGGCAGCCTGGGCAATGGCAACGCCTCCGGCAATACTCCGCGCATCCTGGTGCGTGATGAGGGAGATATCGGTCACGCCCGGAACCAATACCTGTGGGGTTTTGCTGTAACAAAGCCCCAGGATGGCCGTCCGCATGGCCGCGCCATTCCCGGCGTTCCCAGGCGGGGCTCCGCAGGTTGTCCAGTCGGGGGTGGCGAAATACCGGCGCGCTGCCTGACTGCATGCACCACCGGGACCAATCACACCCTCTGTTCGCCACAGGGAAAAAATGGAACGGGCAATATCCGCCGGATTGAGTGACCGACACCGCAGAATGGATTCGACTGTTGCCAGGGTCAGTTGGGTGTCATCAGTGTATTGTCCGGTGGGGAAACCTTCATACAGAGCGTAACCGGCCAGCAGTTCGTCTTTTTCAGGAATTGTTTCTGCCCATAATCCTTCAAACGGAGCCCCCAGCGCATCTCCTACAGCCCCGCCAACCAGGCACCCAACTACTTTGGATTCAAATCTCTTTTCCATCCGTTTCCCTCTTTCCTTCAAGAAAAGTGCTTATAAAAGAAATCCCCTCGTGATGTAAGTCACTTTCAACCAAGCCTCGCCCGTTTACACTGCCATCATTCAGAAACCAGTTGGGAAACAGGTTTGGTGAGCATTCTTTTTTACTTCCAGCAGTCGTTCCCCGTGGAAGTATGCTCGTCCAAGCCCAGCCTTCCTTCCCTGCCCCGCCAGGAGGAAATCAGGGAAGGCACTCCTTTTTTTAGAAACCTGGGGGGAAAGGAACAGGAAAAATGAAACGTCTGTGGTTAATCCTGCTTGCTATTTTTGTCTTTTCATTTGGGATTCTGGGCTGGGTCGGAACTGAAATCTTCCGCCAGGCCCCACCGATTCCCAAACAGGTGGTGACAACCGATGGAACCACGGTGATTGGGCCGGAAGAAATCCAAAACGGTCAAAATGTCTGGCAGGCCATGGGTGGCATGCAGGTTGGTTCCATTTGGGGCCATGGCAGCTATGTGGCTCCGGACTGGTCAGCGGATTATCTGCACCGGGAAGCGCTCTTCCTCTTAAATGCCTGGGGCAAAAGTGAATTCACCCAAACCTATGACCAGCTTCCGAGCGAACAACAGGCGGTTTTACGGCAGCGGTTGCAAAATACCGTGCGCACCAACCGGTATGACCCGGCCACCGGAACCCTGGTGATTGAACCGCTCCGGCAGCAGGCTTTCGAGGCCAACCTGCACTACTATGCCGACATTTTTTCCAATGGGAACAAAAACTTTGCCATTGCCAAGGGGGCCCAAGCCGACCCGGTCAAATTGCGGCAGCTCAATTCGTTCTTTTTTTGGACAGCCTGGGCCTCAGCCGCCAATCGTCCGGGTCACACCATTTCCTATACGAGCAATTTTCCCTCCGAACCACTGGTCGGCAACCATCCAACCAGCAATACGATTGTCTGGACCGGTGTCAGTGTGATTATGCTGCTCGCCGGAACCGGAGCCATGATTTGGTTTTATGCCAAACGCAAGCGGGAATCCGAGTTGGATGATGTCCCTGAACGTGACCCGTTCCTCAATCTGGTGCTGACCCCATCCCAGAAGGCCACAGTCAAATATTTCCTGATTGTTTCCCTCCTGTTTCTGCTGCAAATCGTGATGGGCATCATTACCGCCCATTACGGGGTGGAAGGCGGTGGCTTTTATGGGATTCCGCTGGCCGAGATTTTACCTTATGTGGTAACCCGGACCTGGCATACGCAACTCGGAATTTTCTGGATTGCCACCTCCTGGCTGGCAGCCGGCTTGTTCATTGGCCCCATGATTTGCGGATTTGAACCAAAGGGCCAGAAACTGGGTGTGGATGTGCTCTTTGGTGCCCTGCTGGTGGTGGTGCTGGGCTCCATGGCTGGCCAATGGATGTCGGTCATGCACAAGCTGCCGGGCACGCTGTGGTTTTGGGTGGGGCATCAGGGCTACGAATACGTTGACCTGGGGCGGTTGTGGCAGGTGGCCCTGTTGGTGGGCCTGCTGCTCTGGCTCTTTCTGGTCGCCCGGACCGCGTTGCCCGCGCTCAAAGTCAAAGATACACCCAAATCCCTGGTCACCTTGTATCTCTTTACCACCGCCGGCATTGCCCTGTTTTACAGCCCCGGACTGTTTTGGGGGATGCGGTCCCATATCACGGTCGTCGAATATTGGCGCTGGTGGGTGGTCCACCTGTGGGTGGAAGGGTTCTTTGAGGTTTTTGCCACAGTTGTGATTGCGTTTCTGTTTGCCAAGCTGCGCGTGATTCGGGCGGAAAGCGCCGCAGAGGCGTCCCTCATGTCGGGTGCCATCTACCTCAGCGGCGGCATCATCGGAACCTTGCACCATTTGTATTTTGCCGGGACTCCCACGATTGCCCTCGCATTTGGTTCAGTGTTCAGCGCCCTGGAAATCGTCCCCTTGCTGCTGGTGGGCTATGAAGCCGTGGAAAACATCCGGCTTTCAAAAGTCCGCCCCTGGCTGGCGCAGTATAAGTGGGTCGTCATGTTTTTTGTGGCGGTGGCGTTCTGGAATCTGGTGGGAGCCGGTATCTTTGGCTTTATGATCAATCCGCCGATTGCGCTGTATTACATGCAGGGACTCAACACCACCGCCGTCCATGCCCACGGAGCCCTCTACGGAGTGTATGGAACACTGGGTTTGGGGCTGATGCTTTTTTGCTTGCGGGCCATGAAGCCGGATTTGAAATGGAACGAACGGACCATTGCCCTGGCGTTCTGGACCCTCAATATCGGACTTTTCCTGGAACTCATTCTGAGCCTGTTGCCGATTGGATTGCTGCAAACCTATCAATCCGTCCAGACCGGCTATTGGTTTGCCCGCAGCCCTGAATTTATGCAAACCGACCTGATGCAGGCACTGCGGTGGCTGCGGGTGTTGGGCGATACGGTGTTCGCCGTGGGGGCCGTGATTTTGGTTTATTTCTCAATCAATCTGATGCGCCGGCAGCCCAAAACTGAACCCGAAACCGTCGCAGATCTGGCTGAAGTGCTTTGAACGCCTTGGGATGTTTGTTTTGAGTTCCGCCATCAGGTGGAACTCAAAACAAACATCCCAAGGCAGGAACTGAAACTCTATTTTTCCTGGACATCCAGAATTTCCCGCACTTTTCCAGCCAGTTCTTCCGGGGCAAAGGGTTTTTGCAGAAAATAACTTGAGGCTTCCCTGATGCCATGCCGCACCACGGCATCATCCGTGTAACCGCTCATGAATAATACCTTCAAGTGCTTGTGAGCGGGCGGAAGCTGTTCCACCAGTTCCCTTCCGCTCATAACCGGCATCACCACATCTGTCACCAAAAGATCAATTGGATGAGGTGAGGCCACCAGCAGAGTCAAGGCTTCCTGCCCGTTTTGGGCTTCCAGCACCTGATACCCATGCTCCTCCAAACTGATTTTGATGATTTCCCGGACTGTTGGTTCATCCTCAACCACCAGAATGGTTTCTTTGCCGACCGGGGTGGAAATTTTGCTTGAAGGTTCAATTGGTTTGTTTTCCACGATGGCCGGAAACAATAAAGTAAACCGGGTTCCTTCTCCCACTTCGCTCCACACCTCGATCTGGCCTCCGCTTTGCTGCACAATTCCAAAGACGGTCGCCAACCCCAGCCCGGTTCCTTTGCCCGGTTCCTTGGTCGTGAAAAACGGTTCGAAAATATGGGCTTTCACCTCCGGCGGCATTCCAATTCCAGTATCACTGAGCGTGAGGGAAACATACGCACCGGGTTTTCCAACCAGCGGGCGCAGCCGATTTTCCGGTTTGATCTCCAGATTTTCAGTTTCAATGGTGAGCATGCCCCCTCTGGGCATGGCATCGCGGGCATTCACTGCCAGATTGATGATGACTTGTTCAATCTGTCCTGGGTCCACCTTGATGTGCTGTAAATTGGGCTGGAGGACCGTGACCAGCAACACATCTTCACCAATCAACCGACGAAGCAGCTTTTCCACATTGCCGACCACTTGATTGAGGTCCAACACCTGAGGTGAAAGGGCCTGTTTGCGACTGAAAGCCAGCAGTTGGCGGGTCAGATTGGCTGCCCGCTGACCGGCGTCCCGAATATTGGCCACCATTTTCCGTTTGAGGTCATTGGGGGGCAGTTTCTGCAGGAGGGTATCGCTATATCCTGAAATCACCATCAACAGGTTGTTAAAATCATGGGCCACTCCGGCAGCCAATTGACCGATGGCCTCCATTTTCTGACTCTGGAACAATTGGGCTTCCAGATTTTTTCGCTCAGTAATATCCCGCTCGATAGCCACCCAATGGGTAAACCAGCCTTTGGCATCGGCCAGAGGAACAATATCCAGTTCAATCCAGAATTCCTCGCCTGATTTTTTATAGTTCATGAGCTGGGCCCGCACGGGTTGCCAGGTTTTCAGAGCCTGGCGAACCCGGTCCAGTTCCTCCCGCTGGGTTTTTGGCCCTTGTAATATGCGCGGACTTTTGCCCAAAACTTCCTCCCGGCTGTATCCGGTGATTTTTTCAAAGGCGTCATTTACAAACAGAATTTTCGGTCCCGGTTCTGAAACCGGCTCCGCCTCGGTAATCATGACAATATCATTGAGGCGGGTGACGGCTGCCTCCAGCAGGCGCAATTGTTCCCGGTTTTGCCGTTCCTGGGTGATGTCCCGGAAAAAGGTGGTCAAACCATCCGGTGAAGGATAGACATCCACGCCAAACCATTTCCCCAATGGTTCATAAAATCTTTCAAAGGAAACCGGCTCTCCGGTTTTCATGGCTTGGTGATAGAGGTCAAAGGATTCACTATCAGGGCTCTCCGGGAATAGCTCCCACTTGCTTTGGCCGAGCATTTCTTTCCTGGGAATTTGAGTGAGCGTTTCAGCTTTTGAATTCACATAGGTAAATCGCCAGTCGCGGTCCAGTGTGAAAAATCCGTCAGCAATGCTTTCCAGGGTGGCCTGCAAACGGTTGGCCAAGGCGGTGGCTTCCTCTTCAAGCCGCTTGGTATTATGGATGTCAATCCCCGTGGCATAACATTTTACGAGCTTGTCGTTGGGGTCAAAAATCGGTTGCATCTGAATTTGAAACCAGCGATAGGTTCCATTGCCCCCGCTGCGAATTCGGACTTCCATCTCAGAATGTTTTCCTGATTTGGCCCAGGGAATACAGAGATCCCGGATGTGCGGCAGATCATCCGGATGCGCCAGATTGGACCAGATAATTAAATCCGGTTCAGCCTGACTGACCCCCGTATATTCGGAAAAAACATGGTTGATAAAATCCACCTTTCCCTCCGGCGTGGTCGTCCAGACAAACATGGGCATGGATTCAGCCAGTTCATGAAACCGGGCTTCACTGGCAGC
This sequence comes from Blastocatellia bacterium, assembly GCA_019695185.1. Classification (GTDB taxonomy): domain Bacteria; phylum Acidobacteriota; class Blastocatellia; order Chloracidobacteriales; family Chloracidobacteriaceae; genus JAIBAN01. Next base: position 46,401 of record JAIBAN010000039.1, read on the forward strand.
CAAAGTGGTTTCGGCTTCTTTCCGGTCGGTGATGTCCTGCAAGGCACCATGAACCTTGATGATCTCACCTTTTTCATCTTTGACGGCTTCGGCAATGATGCGAACCCAAGCCAAACGCCCCTGGAGGGTACAAATTTGGCTTTCCTCTTCAATCGGGGTTCCCAACCGGTAACAGTTTTCCAGAGTTGATTTGAGGCGTGCCCCATCAGAGCCAAAAAAGACCAGAAACTCATCAACCGTTGGTTTGGAACCGGGATTCAAATCGAAAATAGTTCGAATCTGTTCCGACCATTCCACCTCACCCCAGGGCGGTTCCACGCTCCAGGCCCCGAGTTTGCCAATTTTTGAGGCAATTTGCAGCATTGCCTCCCGTTGCCGAAGGGCTTCCTCTTGCCCTTTGCGCTCGGTGATGTCACGTTCAATGGAAACCAGGTGGGTGACATGGCCTTGGGTGTCCGCCAAGGGAACAATATCCATTTCCACCCAGAATTCCTCGCCGGTTTTCTTATAGTTAATTAGTTCGCAACTGACCGGTTGTTGGTTGAGCACTGCTGCCCGGATGCGGTCCAGTTCCTGCCGTTGGGTTTTCGGGCCTTGCAGGAACCGTGGATTCCGCCCCAGCGCTTCAGCCCGGCTGTAGCCGGTAATCCGTTCAAAGGCATCGTTCACAAACAGGATGCGGGGGCCTGGTTCTTCAAAAGGCTCTGCCTCGGTGATCAGGATGATATCTTTCAGGCGGGCCACACAGGCGCTCAATAAACGGAGTTCCCGGTTTTTACGGTCATGTTCCAGGGCAATCCGCACCACATTCACGGTTCGGTTGATGAGTTCAATGTCCTGGATTGAAGGTGATTTTGGCTCCCGGTAATAAAGGGCAAAGGTGGCCAGCACCTCTTGCTGCAAATCCAGAATGGGAAGGGACCAACAGGCTGCCAAACCAAATTGATTGGCCAAGTCACGAAAATCAGTCCACAAAGGGTCGGTTTGGATGTCAGTCACAAACACAGGTTCTTTTCGATGCACAGCCGTCCCACAGGAACCAGCCTGCGGCCCCACGGTTATGCCGTCTATCGCCTGCACGTAAGCTTGAGGAAGATGAGGCCCCGCCCCATGCCGTAAATGGTTTCTGTCTTTTTCATCCACCAGCAGAATGGAACTAATGCAATGGGGAATCAGGTCCTCCACCCCGAGTGTGATTTTCACCAACAATTCCGACAACGGCAACCCTTCCGAAATGGCCTCCAAAATGGAATTTTCCCAAATCTGCAAGCGTTCCCTCAGTTTCCGCTCTGTGATGTCGCGGGTCACGCTCAAAATCGACGTGATGACATTTTCAGCATCCCGCAACGGAGTGGAATAGCTTTCCACCCAGCGTTCGGTTCCTTTGAGGGTAGTGATTCGATATTGCAATTGGCCAGGTTTCCCCTCAATCGAGTCCAGATGTAATTGCTGAAAAGCCGCCCGGTCCAGGGGATGAACCAGATCAAAAACCGAATTTCCTCGCAAACTGGCTGAGGGGTCAGCCTCCAACAACTTGAACCCAGCCGGATTCATTTCCAGCAAAGTACCATCCAACGAGACCACTTTGACACACTCCGGCTCGTTTTCAAAAATGGCCCGCAGCCACAAATTTCTTTGCCGCAATTCGGCGGTCCGCCCTGTGATTTGCCTTTCCAACGCCACATTCAGTTCATGCAGCCGTTGCCGGTCCTGTCGTTCCTGAGCCACATCACGGAACACCAAAACCGTTCCCAAAATGGTCTGGCCGGGCCCCTGAATCGGTGCCAGACTGTAGGAAATGGGCCAGGTCGAGCCGGTTTTGGTGACCAGCAAGGGAGCTTCATGGGTTTTGGCGATTTTCGCAGCGGGTACCCTATCCGCCAGCAGGGTCAGGGGCTGAAGGGTGGTTTCATCCACCAAAACCACAACCGTTTCAAATTTTTGCCCGATTGCTTCAGCCGGAGTCCAGTCAGTCAGCCGGGCAGCCACCTGGTTGAATTGGGTAATCTTGCCTTGAATGTCAAAAGTGACCACGGCCTCCGCAATGGACTGCAAGGTAGCCGCCAGACTGAGTTCACTCTGGGTGAGACTGGCGTTGGCCTGAGCCAGTTTTTTCGTTCGCTGGGTTACTTTCGCTGTCAGTACCCGTTCCCGTTGTTCAATATTCTGAAGAAAAGCCAGCCCAGCCAATGTAACCCCAAATCCAACAACCAGGAGGAAAATGGGCCAGACCGCACTGTGACGGGAGACAAAAGCAGGTCCCGGAGAAACCACCGCCAGCCATTTCCGGTTCCCCACCGGGAGGTGATAGGTCAAAGCATAAAACGAAGCTTCTTGAGGTGGAGAGGAAACCTGATTGCTTTGAGTTGCAGCCGGATAGGCAGCCAGCCATTTCCCTTGACTGGACTCATCAAACAGATTTAATTCCAGACCGGCCTGTTCAAATGGATGGAGACTGTTTTTGATCAAAAGAGACGGTTCCGTGACGGCCAGGCAAAATCCCAAAAGGGCTTGGTGGGATGGTTGTTCCTGATTACCGGATAGGTCAGTTTGGAAAACCGGAACCACAAAGACCAATCCCTTTTTTTGGGAAGCCGCCGGCAAGAGCGGGACCACCCCACTGATGATCGTAAAATCCCCTTTTTTAGCCTCTTCCAGCAGTCCCTTACCGGTCGAATCAAACCCGAAATCCAGCCCCAGCAATTCCTGGCTGTAGGTGGCAGGTTCAACAAATTGCAACGGGAAATATTCAGCTCTGGTTCCCGCCACAATCGGCTTGCCCGTGGCGTCGGGTTCCCTGATCCGGTAACCTGGAAAACCGTCAGCCTGCATCTTCTGCTCATGAATGCTTCGTTCTGCTTTCAGAACCAACGGGTGCCATTCCAATCGCTGAAAACCGGTATTTTCTTCCAGCAGGTGTTGAGCCAGGCGGTGGAACTGTTTTTCATTCCAGCCGCCGGTGACTTCCGGAAAGGCCGCCAGCGTCTGCAGGTCGGCTTGGGTCAGTCGAATATCCTCCCGCAGAAACAGGACCTGCTCTTCACTCTGTCGGTGTAATTCCTTTTGAAATGACCAGCGGGCCAGATATTGGGCCAGAGTGAAAACCGTCACCGAGAAAATGACACCCCAAAACCCAACCCAGACCTGTCGTCGAAGCGGACGATCAAACAATGGATTTTGAGTGGAGGGTTTCATCATGAGAAAATCCAAGTTTGAGATAAGGGAAGTCCCGTGGCGGCCTGCCATCGGAAACAGTTTATAACCAAAGACAGAGAGAACTATGGAGCGGTGTCGGCTGAAAACTCAGCGAGAGGTAAGAGGGTTGATGCTACTCTGACAATGAATAAAAATCCAGTTCAGGCTCTTTTTTTCAGCATCCCTGGCATTTTAGGCGGCTTGCTTTCCTGGCTGAAAACTCCAGCCCTCGCACCAGTCAGGCAGTTGCACCAGGCTCATCCAACACCCGCCGGATGGTTTTGACCAAATAGCTCATGGAAAAGGGCTTTTCCAGGTAGGTAATCTGGCTGGCCAGTGGGTGGCTCTTATCGTCCGGTTCCAGATACCCGCTCATCAGAAACACTTTCATATGCGGGTATATGCGGAAAAGCTGTTCCGCCAGCTCCAGACCGTTAATACCGGGCATGACCCGGTCTGTCAAAACCAGGTCGAGGTCTGGTTTTTCGCGTTCCACCAGGAGAAGGGCCTCGTTGCCGCTGGCCGCTTCATAAACGGTGAATCCCTGGTTGCGCAACGTTTCCGCTGTCATTTCCCGGACTGTGTTTTCATCCTCAACCAACAAAATGATTTCCCGACAGGCGGGTATTTCTTCACTTTCGTGACTGGTGGGAAGAGTCTCAAAATGATTCAACTGGGCCTCCGCTGAACCGGGCAGATAAACTGTAAAGGTGGTGCCTTGACCGATGACGCTGCGTACCGCAACAAAGCCATTATACATCTCGACGATTTGGAGAACGGTGGAAAGGCCAAGTCCGGTTCCTTTTTCCGGCCCTTTGGTGGTAAAAAACGGTTGAAACATTTTTTTGATGGTTTCGGGGTCCAGTCCCACACCGGTATCCTGAACCGAGATACAGACATAATCCCCAGGGGCAAACGAACCAAACGTATGTTCCGGTGGCTGATTGAGATGCCTGGCGGCGGTCTGGACCTGGAGCGAACCGCCCTCAGGCATGGCATCGCGGGCATTGACCACCAGATTCATGACGATTTGCTGCATTTGGATGGGGTTGGATTTGATGTTCCGGGTGGGAATCTCGTGTTGAATGGTGAGGAGGATATCCTCTCCAATCAGCCGGGTCAGCAGCGGCTCCAGATCATTGATCAATGATGCAATGGAAAAAACCTCGGTTTTGTTTTCATCCTTGCGGCTGAAAATCAAGAGCTGGCGAGTCAGTTCGGAAGCACGGCTGACGACTTTTTTGATGGCTTCCACTTTGAGATGAGGAGACGTGCCAGTTCCCAGTTCCCGTAACAGCATATCGCAATACCCGCGCATTACGGTGAGCAGGTTATTATAATCATGGGCCACACTACCGGAAAAACGACCCAGAATTTCCATTTTCTGGACTTGTAAAAACCGATTTTGCTGGGCTTGCCGTTCGGACACATCCCGCATCACCACTGAAAAAAATGATCGCTCCCCGGTTTGGTGGATTGTTACTTTGGCCTCAATCGGAAAGGCCTCGCCATTGGCTCGGAAAGCAATCAGTTCGTTGGCCGGCCATCCAAAATGTTGCCGGGCATTATCATTCCGAGTGAACTCCGCAGCCCGTTTCAGGGAAAGCCCCTGCAAAGCAAAAGGCAGAAACCGTTCCAGCGACTGGCCCCTGACGCCTGCTGCCGAGCAAAGAAACATGTCCTCGGCAGCCTGGTTGAACCACACCACCCGTTGCCGGTCATCCAAGACCACAACCGCATCCATGGTGGCATTCATGGTTTTTTCAAGAACGTCAGCCGCACGGCTCAATTGGCGGTTTTCCATTTCCAAGCGGTGGTTTTGCTGAATGCGCTGGACCAGAAACGGAAGGGCTTCAAAGGGAAAGCCGGCGGCTGTCCACACCAGGTCAGACCCAGCCTCATACAGGAGTTTTCCCGATTCCGGATTCCGGTCATGGGCAAATACCATGAGGCAGGTTTGGGGGTGTTTTTTCCGAATGCGGGTCAAAGCCTCCAAAAAGACCTGAGCCACTTCCTCCACTTCACATAAGACCATATCAACTGGGATTTCCTGAAAAGCCCTGGTCAACTGTTCCAAGGACATTTCCACAACCTGTGCCACAGGCAGGTATTTTCCAATCACCCGTTGGGCCGATGCAAAGGACATTGCTGAAAGACCGCTCAAAACAACCTTCATGCCACACCTCTGGCAAGGAAAATGAACATTGGTCAAGGGATTGATGGCAAGAGGTTGTTTCATGGCTGTTTCCCGCGAGTTGGCAACTGGGTTGCCGCGCCTTGTTGCTCTGCACCATCGCATCACCTTGTAAAGGCAGTGACAGCACGGAAAACTAAACAACCGGAAACAAATCCCCCTGCACCAAATCTTTGAGTGGTATCCAGCCACCCCAGCCAAGGCCCCCCCTTGGCTGGGGTCTGGCAACTCCGTTGCCAGACCGTCTCACACCCAATGTTCCGCTCTTTTCGATTGCAACAGACGGGCTGTTGCGCTTTTCTTACAACAAGGAAAAAAACACCTTGTCAAGGCCGATGATTGATTCTTGTTTTTAGGTCCGCCCTGTGGCTGAAAGTCTGAAATCTAGAATTCAGATTGGATTTTCAGACAACGCGAACTGTTGGATTCAGGGAAAAAACCGGTCCGGCCAAGATAACCTATTGCAAAACAATGCCCAAACGGGTGCCTGGAGTTTATCCAAGTCCGGCACATCATTTGCCCCCGGTTATGCTATTCAAATCCCAAACCAAACCATTTGTGAGGTCCTTGAGTGCCACAGAATCAATTCACTGAAAATATGGTCAATTTGGTTCCCCCGGCGTGGGATGGGCAATCTTTGTTGTTGCAGCACGTCAGCGGCGCTCTGGCTGTCTGCTCACTGGAGGGGGATTTACTTGGGGCAACCAATGCGGCCCGCGCCTTACTCGGTCGATTTCAGATGGATACCCAGGCACCGGTTTTTTCCTTGCCTCCCGCCTTGTGGCAGGAACTGTCGCTGACCCCCTTGGGCGAATCCCTCCAATGGCGACCTGCCGGAGTTGAAAAAGGTCCCAAGCTGGGCTGCACCCGCTATCGACTGGGTGACCGGCACCTGTTGCTGGTTATGCGGGAGCTTTCCGACCAACACGCAGACCTTTCCAAAAGACTGCATGAGCAGCGGTTGGAAGTGACCGGGCGGTTGGTGGCAGCCATTGCCCACGACCTCCGGACCCCGCTTGCCAGCATCATTTACAATACTGATTTCGTCATTTCCCGACATGACCAATTGAGCCGGGACTTGGTTTTGGATAGTTTGGCAGAGGTCAAAATTGCCTGCCAGCGCATGAAGCGTTCCATTGACGGATTTCTCGATTTTGCCCGTTTGGGAGTACCACATACCAGTAATGTTTCCCTGCGCGAGGTCTGTGACCGGGTCATGAGCCTGTTGCGCCCAACCTTCCGCGACGGAGGTCATTCCCTGTCCGTGTCCCTGCCTGAGGAAGCCGCCTGGGTCCAAGCCAATCCCATCACCCTGGAGCAGATTCTGGTCAATCTGGTTCTGAATGCCATTGAATCCGCCCCCCGGCGGGTCCAGGTTGTGATTCATAGTAAACTGGCTCCGGAACGGACTGGCCCGCAGGGGCAACCGATGATAGGAATCTTTGTCCAGGATAATGGCGATGGCATCGTTGAGGAAATCCGAGGAAAGATTTTTGAACCCTTTTTCAGTTCCAAGGCCAACGCCATCGGGCTGGGATTGACTATGGCCCGAGAAGCAGTGGCCGAATTGGGGGGGCTGATGTCCTGTGAATCCACTCCCGGCAAAGGAACTCAAATGGCGCTTTACCTGATTGCAGGAGCCGCCGCCTCTGATGAATGATGGGCAGCCCTACAAAACCAAAAAGGAGTGGGTGTGTGACTTCAATACTTGTGGTGGAAGATGACCTTCAATTTCGAACCGCCCTTGTCCGGGACCTCAATGTCCAAGGCTACCAGGTTTCGGTCGCCCAATCAGTTGAGGAAGCGGTTCATTTACTGGCCGGACCGGCACCTGACATTTTATTGACCGATTTGCGGATGGGGGAACGCGATGGGATTGATTTATTGGAACAGTTGTGCCGCCTGGCACCCAACACCAGAGCCATTTTGATGAGCGCCTTTGCAACCGCCAAAGACCATCAGCGGGCAACCGAACTGGGGGCGGTGCGGGTTTTATGCAAACCGTTTTCCTCGGCGGAACTGACCCAGGCACTGGAACAGGCGATTGATTGCGGCACAGGATTCCGGGGCAGCATCCATGGATTGTCTTTGATTGACATGTTGCAGATGTTTCACTTTGGCAGACGGTCCATCACGTTGGTGATTGGAGGGGCGGCACCCGGCTCCATCCATTTTCAGGGTGGGGAAGTCATTCATGCCCAGTGCGGGCCGAAACAGGGCGAAGAAGCCTTGCAGATATTGCTCAACACGCCTTCCGGCTCGGTTCAAACCTCGACCTTTCAACCGGTTCCCCAAACCATCCATCGTCCCTTTGACTCCCTGTTGCTTGATGTTTTGCGGGTGATTGATGAAGAAGGCACCTGGGATTCGGACGAATTTTCAGCTCAACCCGTTCAAACGAATGGAAATTCGGCGGGTCCGGGGCCTGTTCCGCCAGCGACCGGCACCAACCTGAACGAATTTATTTCCGAAAAATGGAAACTGGTCTGTCAGGCGATTGGAAAAACCACCGAAAACATGCTGGTCGTGGCGTTTACCACCAACCACCCCGAACCTCTGATTATTCAGGGGGAGATTCCTTCCGAATCCCTGCGTGAATCGCTGTTTGGGTTACTGGAACCGATTGCGGCCTTATGCCCGGATTCTCCCATTGGGGTCGTTGAGTATGTTAGCGGCAACCTGGGCCTGGGTATGCTGTGGGAGGTCAACCAGGGGTTTATCATCCTGCTGTCGGAAAACACCCCAACCCCCAGTGCCACGGTGTGGTTTCGCCAACACCTGGCTACGATGGCCCGGATTTTCCTTCCCTCCAACGGGAATTCCACCAGTTGAACCCAACCGAACGGCAACCACATTCCGTGGCAAGCTTGATGTTGAAAGAAGGGCACCAAGGTGCAAGCACAGTACAACACAGGAAATGCAAACTGGCTGGCTGGAATCCTGATGGGTCTGGGTGACCGAATCGTGGTCCTCGACCAGTCCGGTACAGTGCTCTTTTCCAACCGGGAGGCGGCAGCCGTTTTTCCGGAACTCCAGGCCGGAGTCAACCTGATTTCCCTGTGGCAGCCGAATCCCCTGGATGAAATCCAGTCATTGCTGGCAGGCATTCAATCCGTTCGGACAGGATCGACCGACCAGATTGAAATTGAATTGTGCCATCGCGCCCAATCCCAACAGGTTTGGTTCGAAGCCCGGATCAGCCGGTTTGAACCAGGTGAAACCGGTTTTGTCCTGCTGGTGTTGCGTGAGATCACCACCCGGAAACGACAGGATATTCAACAACTGTCCTTTCGCCAGAATGTCCAGAAAGTGGCTACCGAATGGTATCGGACTTTTGATTCGATCCTGATGCCCATATTTATTGTGGACGCGGCAGGACACCTCGTCAGGCTGAATCAGTCTGCCCTGCAACTCTTCCCTTTTTCCCGTTTCCAGGATGCCATTGGACACCCCTTTACCACCATTGCGACCGCCGAAAATTCAACCCAACTGGACCAGCTTTTTCGGCAAACCCTGGTTGGAGCCGGTCCCCAAAAACAGAAAATTACCAACCCCTTGCAAAACAAGATCTGGGAGGTCACAACCTCACTTTGTGACAACCGCGAGACCGAAGACACGTGTGTCATTTTCGTGTTCCATGATGTCACCCAACTTGTGCATTTGCAGGAATCACTTCAGGAAAATCAGCATTTGGCCGCTCTGGGACGGGTAATTTCCGGACTGGCACATCAGGTGCGCAACCCGTTGTTTGCCATTTCCGCCACGCTGGATGCCTTTGAGGCCAGATTTGGCCGCCAGGAGGATGCCCGGCGGTATGTCAACGTTCTGCATGAAGAAATCAACCGGGTCAATCAACTCATGCATGAACTGGTCGAGTTTGGCAGTCCCATCAAGCTCTCCCTGGTGGAAAGTCAGTTGGGCTCGGTGGTGGACAAAGCCATGATTGATTGCCAGCCGATTGCAACCGCGATTGGTGTCATTTTGGAAAAGAAAGTCATGGGGGTCCTTCCCAAAGTCCTGATTGATCCGGACAAATTCACTGAGGTCTTTTGCAATCTGCTGGATAACGCCCTCCAATACTCGACCCCGCAGGGCCATGTCGTGGTTGAACTTTCCCAGGTTTCATCCCAAGCACAGACCTTTGTTCACTGTCGGGTCTGTGATTCGGGTCCAGGATTTCCCGCAGAAGACCTGGATCGTGTTTTTGATCCGTTTTATACTCGCCGCTTTGGTAAAATTGGCCTCGGCTTGGCTTCGGTCCACCGGGTGGTGACGGCTCATGGAGGCAGGATTTCAGCCGCTAACGCCCCAAACCAAGGCGGGGTTATATCAATTTGGTTGCCGGTCCCACCAAGCAACCCGAATTGAGGGATTTGGAAATTCTGCCTGCCTGGAACAATTCAGCTTTGCAAAGCCTGAAACGAAACCCGAACGCAACAACTCAATCTTCGATGTTTCCACGAACAAGGAGGCTCGGCCTTGCACAAAAATACAATTCTCCTGGTTGACGATGAGCCCGGCATCCGCTTTGGGATTCGGAACTTTTTGGAAGCCCTCGATTATGCAGTAGTTGAAGCAGGAAGCTGCCGTGAAGCAGAAGAGCAATGCCGAACCCACCGGCTGGATGCAGCAATTTTGGATTATTCCCTGCCGGATGGAAATGCCATCAGCCTGCTGGCCCGGATTAAGGAAATCATTCCTTTGCCGATTGTCATTCTAACCGGGTACGGAACCATTGAACTGGCAGTCCAGGCTATTAAGGACGGAGCCGAGCATTTCCTCACCAAGCCGGTTGAACTCCCCGCCCTGTCAATCATTCTCCAACGCATGATTGACAATCAGCGGCATCGCCGGGCGAATTTGGCCGGAAAATCGCGTCAGGACCGCAAAGGTGTGCATCCTTTCCGGGGGAGCAGCCGCGCTATCCAAAACCTGGCTCAACAAGCAGAAAAAGTGGCCGCTACGGACAGCCCCGTTTTGATTCAGGGTGAAACCGGAACCGGGAAAGGTGTGCTGGCAGCCTGGCTTCATGCCAACAGTGCCCGCAACGAGGAGCCTTTTGTTGACCTGAACTGCGCCGGACTTTCCAGCGAATTTCTGGAAACCGAATTGTTTGGTCATGAAAAGGGAGCCTTTACCAGTGCAGTAGCTCAAAAACAAGGACTGTTGGAAGTGGCTCACCGGGGAACCGTTTTTCTGGATGAAATCGGCGACATGGATCCACAGGTGCAACCCAAACTGCTGAAGGTACTGGAGGAAAAGAAGTTTCGCCGCCTGGGCGAAATCCGGGACCGGCAGGTTGATATCCGGTTGATTGCGGCCACCCATCAAGACCTCAACCGAGCGGTTCGGGAAAAGCGGTTCCGCAGCGATTTATATTTTCGCATCAGCACCATTCCCCTGGTGGTTCCCCCATTGCGGGAACGGCGCGAGGACATCCCGGAACTGGCCCGATTTTTTCTGGCTGGTTTTACGACGGATTTAGGCCGCCCGAAAGTGGAATTTACGCCGGAGGCACTGGAAGGGCTCTGCGCCTATCACTGGCCGGGAAATATCAGGGAATTGCGCAATGTGGTGGAACGGGCAGTGTTACTGGGAGACCGAAACCGTTTGGGGGTCCGGGATTTGATGTTTGACCACGCCGACCAGGCTGTTCCGCCAGACAATACGGTTCATTTTACCCTGGAAGAACTGGAGCACTATCACATCCAGCGGATTTTAAAACTGGAAAACAATCGGGTGGAGCAGGCGGCGGCACGGCTGGGGATTCCCCGGAGCACCCTTTACCAAAAAATCAAAAAGCTCCAGCTCCCAAATTCAAATTGAGGGGCCAGACGGCGGCAAAACCAATAAAAAACCGATTCCCAGGCTGGTTCCCACTTGCTGGCAGGAATTTGTTTCATAGAGTCCCCCTGCGTGTGCGGTTGTGGAGACGTGGCTGACGCCCATTTAGGAATTGACCGGGGCTTCCATCCTGGGGCGGCACTTGCGTAATATCCTCAGCAACCGTTGCTGGACCTGATGCACTTCGGGTTTCCTTAAAATCACCTGTTCCAGCGAGGCGCGAAAATCAAGTTTTTCAATATCCTCCTGGGTCAACCGCAACAGAAGCGATTGCTCCAAAGCGTCCACATAGGTTTCCACTGCCGCGGGAAACCGCTGGTACTCTTCCACCCGTTTCAAAATGGCGTAACCAATGGTTGGTATTTTACTGCCTGAACCAATATCGTCGTCCAAATACCAGTAGGTCACCTGGTCCCAGCCCAAAGCAAAATTACTCGGATGGACATCAAGAACCACCTCCTGGCGCGCCGTCAATAACAGGGACCGCACGACAGCGCGGGCGAATATCTCCAGGGCTTCCGCCAGCAAGAGGGGCTGGTCCTGTGCCTCGGCCAGAGCCATTTGCCCCCGCAGAGTTTGAAACCAAGGCGTAATCGTCCATAACCATCCCCCACCTGCCGGGTCATTCTGCAAGCATAAAACTGTTTTTTCAGGCAGCAACGGCCCTAACCTGCTTTTGCGGCGGGCCAAATCAATCAGCCGCAGCCGACCTTCATCCAAATCACCAAAAAACCGCCGTGCGGAGGTTTTCAAGCACCAGGAACCAGCTTGATACAGCAGCAGGTCAGTGGTTCCACTTCCTTCCAGTCGTCCCTGTTTTCCCACCAAATCTGAGCGCGAAATGATGTTGGCGATCTCAATTTCCCGGAGTAACTCCCGGCCAGTTACGACCGGCCAAATAAAACCGGAAGGAACGTTGGAATTGGGAAGGGGGGGGATTTTTTCGTGTTCCACCATAGTTTGGATTGGTTTGGTTCGGCTTGAAGGCCGTCAGAACCCCAGAGGGAAGGGGCCGTGCGGGGTATCCCCCACCCCCTGAGGTACTTCCCCAGTTCTGAAACGACTAGGGAAGTAACGGTTCGAGGGTGGGAAGAACCGACTTGAGCATGGCCCACCCCATCCCAATATTAGTGGTTTTCTTGGTGACCAACATCACCACGGCACGACCGTCTTTTAACGTTTTGGCAAAATGATAGTTATGGGCCGAAGTGACATGAATTTCCTGAAAATAATGCTCTCCATTCTCAGAAAGTCCCCGATGAGCCCGGACCATCTGCTCGATGCGGCCAATGTTACTGCCCCGAAACAGGTCCATAGTTGCAGCCGCAACAATCTCATTTAAGGTTTGGGTATATTGCGCAGTGTTGTGAATCCCCAACAACATGCCGGATTCAAGATCCACTACGCCACATGCAATTGACCCATCAACTTTGTTGACAATCTCACGGCAGGCGTCATCAATCTTTCCCATATAATACAAGTCCTTTCGGTTTTTCAGGGTATTTTCCGTGTATGCTGAGACACGGAGAGAACTGTTTGAGTCGTCCGTCACAGGCTCCACGGACTTGCCAGTTGCTGTCTGGCCGAGCCTTGTTTTTGTCTCAACAATTCCTGTGCCAGTCCCTGCCAGGAACCGCTATCTGACTTTAACCATTGAAGAATCAGTGCCAAACACAGCCGTAAAAAGCAAAACACCCTTTGGTGAAGGGTGTTTTTGTCTGAAATCGAGACGTGCTTTCTGAAATTGGGAAACCTCACCCCAAAATACCGGCGGCCAGCTCTCAACTTATTTGCGACGGGGAGCCCAGGTCTGCAAAAAAGCCGAATATTTGGCTAAATCATAGGATTTCCCTGATTCGAGGTCCCCTGTGTTTTGCGAATGGAGCAGTTTTCCATGCTCATCTAAAACGAAAAGGTGGGGATACCCCGCCACTTTGGGATATTTTGACAGCACTTTTTCGTTTTTGTTTTCTTCACTGAAATTGATTTTTACCCAAATAAAGTTTTTATCCCGCAACTCCTGCAACGCAGGGTTTTCCGCAAAAAAGCTGTCAGTGCGGCGGCACCAGACACACCATTCACCACCCACATCAAGCAAAATGCGGCGATGGGTGCGGCGGGCTTCCTGAATGGCTGACTGAATGTCCTGAGCAGCATCCCGGGCCGGATCAAATTTGGCTGCCTGACGGATGACTGTGGATTTGCCTGGTTGTGTGAAACCTGGTTGCGATCCCGTCAGGATGAAAACAAGCAGCAGAACGACAAGTTTGAGATTGGTCATAAGTTTCCCTTTTCTGATAGTTTGAAATTGCACTCAATGTACCCAAAGATGAGCGGTTCTTCCAGTTGTGGGAGCCAGCATTGCGGCGGTTCCCCCCTTGGATTTTGATGTCACAGTCGCCCTTTTGATTTTTTCGTGCAGCAATCTTTGGCTGCTTCAGGTATCCTGGAACAGTTTTCAACCCCCAAACCTGTTGTTGGAGGCGGGCCACCATCATGGCTTCTGCACCTTTACAAGCTGCCCTCGCTTGGCTGGAAAATCGCATTCACCAGGGGACGGACATTGGTCCGGCTCTGTTTGAGCGTCTCTTAAAGGCGGAACGGGAACAAGGTTTACTGCATGAGAACCGTCCCTTATGTCCGTTTTTGCGACCACATATCCTCACCCGCTCTCAGTATGACGAAATTTGCCGGGCTGCCACCACGTTGGCTTTTGCTTTTGAAAGGCTGGTTTCCGCCGCTTTCACCCATGACCAGGTGTTGCACGAATTGGGACTCACCGCCGCCGAATACGAGATGGCCCGGATTGACCCCGGCTATCCAAGGTTGTGTGTCACCAGTCGGCTGGATTCCTTCAATACTGCCACCGGGTTTTCCTTTATCGAATACAATGCGGAAACGCCCGCCGGGATTCCCGACCAGGCCTTAATGGAAGAGATTTTTTATCATTTGCCCCATATGCAGGAATTTCTGGGACGGTTTCCCCATTGGATTCCCCATCCTGAACCTAAATTATTGGAAACCATGCTTGAAACCTATCGTGCCTGGGGCGGGACCAGGGATTATCCCCACATCGCCATCGTTGACTGGAAGGGGGTGGCAACTGAGAGTGAATTTGAAGTGTTGCGAAATTATTTCAGTTCAAAAGGTTCCCCCACCATCATTGCCGACCCGCACGAACTGGAATATGACGGCTCCCGGTTGCGGGCAGGGGATTTTGAAATCGATATTTTTTATAAACGGGTTATCATTCATGAATTTCTGGCAAAATTTGATGCCAACCATCCCCTGGTTCAGGCGTATGCAGACCACAATGTCTGCATGATTAATTCATTTCGTTCCAAAATGGCACATAAAAAGGCAGGTTTCGCCATTTTGAGCGACCCCTTGTATGCCGACATTTTTACGCCGCATCAACAGGAGGTCATCGCCCGCCATATTCCCTGGACGAGACGGGTCAAAAATTGTGTAACCTCCCACCACAACGCCCAGGTGGACCTTCCCGAATTTATCCGCACCCAGCAGCAGCAACTGGTTCTGAAACCAAATGATGAATATGGAGGGCACGGAGTCGTCCTGGGTTGGGAGACCAGTGCTGCTGATTGGGATGCCGCGCTCGACCATGCTCTGAAACATGATTACGTTGTGCAGGAGCGGGTACCCACCCAAAAAATCACCATGCCCATGTTTACCAATCAGCTTGAGCATCACGAATTATGGGTGGATTTCAACCCCTTTTTATTTAACAACCAAGTGGAAGGAGCCATGGTTCGGTTGTCTGCCTCCGCTTTGGTCAACATTTCGGCTGGAGGAGGAGAAACGGCCCTGCTGATTTTGGAAAATTGTTGAATCTTTCCCCCCAAAAGTCTTGCCAAATAGTTCCTCAGGGTCTATATGATTACCTGGGCGGAAGTCCTTACAAAAATAACGCCGCTTTTGACTCTCATCTCACGCAGAGGGGTGATTCCTTATTCTCAATTGAAGAGGAACTCAACCCCAAAGGAAATTCCAGTCACATGAAAAAAAATGATGTTGCTCTCCCGTTCACCTATCGGGCGGGTCGCAAACCTGTATCCCATTTTACCGAACGGTTGGGGATGCACATGCGACACAATCCGGATGACGACCCCCCGCTCACACCTTTTCAAAATCTGATGGCTGCCATCCGCAAGCGCTTCGGAACCATTCCCAACACTGAAACTCAACGTATCAAACGGTTGGATGATGAACAGCAGGAGCATTTGCTGGATGTGGTGGTCCAGGCTGAATCCCTCGAATTTTTCCTGGCCCAAATACCTGTCCCGGAGCCTCCGGCCAGTGGCGGTGGAAATCAGCGCGGGAGCCGTTCAAACGCTTTCGCGCCATTTAACGAACCGCCTTTAATACCGGCAGACAACCAAACTCTGGCCCAGGCCATTGAAATGCTCAGTTCCTGGAGAGAGATTTCCAGTGACCGTCAGGTTCGCTGGCGGCTGAAGGCTTTGTTATCCCGTTTCCCTGAAAATAATTATCAGGCTGGCCTGTGGTTCCAACACCTGAAGGAAATTCAGGCGGGACGCGAACGGGCCTTGCTCCCTGTCGCGGAACCAGAGCCCGAAACCGAAGCCGGAGCGGAGCGTGAACCTGCCGATTTGGTCAGCGAACGTGCGGCTGAACCAGTTTGGTTCCAACCGGAGGAAACTCCTGCCACCCCGATGATTGAAATGGAAATGAGTGAATCTATGGCTGCCAAATCCGAAATTGAAACCGTGTTTGAACGCATCACGGACGAACCGTCGGTTCGCCCACTTCCCACGCCTGACTTGGTTGTGACTCCGGTTGAAGGAGACGCCGGGCTGCAGGTGAAATCCAACCTTGTGTTTACCGTCCCATTGGGACACCCCTTCTCAGCCGAACTGAGGGTTATGCACACTCGTTCAGCCAGTGTGGAGGGTAAGCGGCGCATGGTGCTGGTCCTCGATGTGCCGGAAGAAGACCTGCATTTTGCTCAGGGTGTGGCTCGCAGAGTTGATGGCTTTGTTAGTTTGGAAGACCGGTTAAAAGACACAATTACCAGCTATTTCCTGGATGCGGAACATGCCCTCACGGTGCGGCCTGCGCCCGTCCAAACACCGCCTCCAGCCCCTACCATCCAGGCTGTGGCGGAGTCTTACCCCTCCCTGGAACCCCAAGGGGAAAGAGTGAAGACCACCATTTCCCCCAAAGCACCCTCACTGGTTGAACCAGCCCGCCCAGGTCGAGGCCGTCCCAGAAATCCCATTCTGGTGAAAAAGAGTGGTGAAACCATTGCGATTTCACCATCCAGCTCTAACCAGCCTGAACCAAATGCTACCGCACGGCGCACCTACCAGTCTCGCAAACCAGCCGAATTGAAAGCGGCTGAAACGCGATTCCGAAAAAATTTCAAGGTTTTAACCCAGGCAATTAAAACCCATTGTGGGTCAGTGCGACGGGCCTTCACTCCGACCTCTGATTATCTGGTCAAATCAATTCTCAAGGGCACGACCATTCCCCAACCTCCCAACTTTCTCAAAATCCTGAAGGATTTGGCCACCCTGCCAGCGGAACAACGTCAGGGAATCCGACCGGAATTGACCCAAATCATTGAGGATTATCAGGCTGTTCGCGGAGGAGTGGAATCATATGCGACTGTTAAAGGAGAATTGGACGCCCTGATTTCAGCCCTTGCTGCCAAATAGGCTTGGAATTCCTTTCCAACTCCAACAAACTGACTGAACCAAAGGGAGGCAAACCGGCATGGCCACCACCTGCTGCTTCCGCTTCCCTCGTTCAGGTTTGGTCCCTTCTCTTTGCACTTCCCATTTGTAAAATCCGATGGGAGAGAAAGTCCCACAGGGCAATTTGGTCGCAACCCGAAACTTCCGATAAAGGTCCTAACGGGAATCAATTTTGACCACAATGAGCTTTAACCCCCAGTGTGGGCTGCCTCATTCCTCATTTTCCCAAGGATGCGGAGGGAACGTCATTGACTTTGGTTTATTTCTGTTTTTTGGGTTGGGTTTGATTGAGGAACCGTTCCAGGTATGCTTTCCAGACCACGGCTTTCGTATGAGTTCCATGACCTACCGTCGTCCCATCCTGGGGAATCACCATTGCCTGGCCCATTTTAACCTGTTTTATTCGGGTTTCCAGAATTCGCAACTCAGGCGGGTTGATCAGGTCATCAGCAAAATTGATGGCCAACAAGGGAACCTGGATTTTTCCCAGGCCAGGACCAGGATCATAGTCAAATGAACTTTCAATGGCATACAAGAGATCATTGGCATCCATGGCGGCAGCCATTGCGGTTACGGACTTAGCAAAAACCTCATCCGCTTCTTTCAAGGTGGGTCCCTGCTGTTGGCGGATGAGCGGATTGCTGCTCATGAAAAAAAGCATTTGGGCAGCCCCCTGCAGGCTATTGGGCTGGGTTTGATAGTCACCGTTTTTCCAGGTTGGGTCAGTACGGAAGGCGTCACTGATCATTTTCCGCCAAAGCCGGTTCCGGCCCGAAATCTGGGTCGGCAGGCTGGCCAACGGCATTAAGGCATCCATAAAATCCGGGTGCAGTTCCCCCCATAACCAAGTGTGCATGCCCCCCATGGAGGTTCCCAGTACCAAACGGAGATGGTTTACCTGCAACCCTTCGGTCACCAGGCGAAATTGGGCGGAAATCATATCGTGGTAGCCATACCGGGGAAACCGGGCGCGGAGCCCATCGCTTGGTTTGGTGGATTTTCCATGACCAAGATTGTCAGGCAGGATCAAAAAGTAGCGGGTGGCATCCAACAATTGCCCCTTGCCAAATAACTCCCCAGCAAAAGGGTCGGCCCCCGGTTTCCCGAAAAAATTTCCGCCCTGACCACCGGTCCCGTGCAAAATCAGGATGGCATTTTTGACATGTCCATTTGCATCCCTTTCGGGTTTTCCCAAGGTTCGATAATGGATCCTGACTTCCGGTAAAGTTTCGCCTGATGCGAATCGGAACCCTTTGATGACAAAATCACTTTCCACCGGCTGCGGATACGGCGTCTGGCACAGACCTGCCCCCGTGCTCCACAACATCATCACCAACAACAAAATAAGCTTCATGCTTCACTCTCTTTGGCTGGTTACGCCAGGGTTGAAACCGCCAGGGAGCTACGGCCAATCCTCAAGCCGGAGCCGGATTCCCCTTTTGGCAAATGATGAAAAAATCCGTTGTTTGCAGGGAGCTATGGACCGGAGCGGATTTGCGGAAAATGGCCAGGTGTTCAAAACCGCTCTTCGTCAACCTTTGAACCAGCCAATCAATTTCGTAAAAGTGAAGATTCACTTGGTCTCCTGCACTGGAAGTCTGCAACCCGGATTGGGCTGGGTTCCCCTCCATGCCACTGAGGTAGAAAACCCCCTGGGGGGTTAAGATGTGGGCTGTGTCCTGAACCAAGGTTTCCACCTCCTGGGGTGTCAGGTAGGGCAGGCAGAATCCAACCAGAACTGCATCGAATTGCTGGTTCAGGCAGGTGATTTTCCGACCGTCCCAGACCTGAAATACCGCCCCTGGATTATTCTTCCGTGCCAGTTCAATCATTCTGGGTGCCAAATCGGTGCCCAGGATGTTGAAATCCGGACGTTTCGTCAGCAGGTATCTGGTTATGTTTCCCGGTCCGCAACCAATTTCAAGAATTGCTGCGCCTGGTTTTTCAACCCGGCGGCAAAACAGATCAAAGGTATCATGGTATAACTGCACATCCATGTATTTTTCCTGGTATGTTTCGGCCAGTTTATTAAAGACTTCAACCGCAGTGTTTGCTTTTTCCATACGATTCCTACCCGTCGCATTCATGGCTGTTACTGACCTTGCAGCCCCTTTCCCGGTTGGGCTGGTCTTGCGATGCGTGCCGCTCTGCCCAAAAATAAAAAAACTTCTTTCAAAATGAAACATGGGCCGCGTTTCTTTTGGATTCTCCGTATTTTTCTGTTGTACCCTAGAGGTTCTCCAAATTCATTCATTTCCAACGTGAAGGGGGCATTTGTTGATGCGCGTCATAGCTATTGCCAATCAAAAGGGTGGGGTCGGAAAAACCACCACGACGGTTAATTTGGCAGGTGGGCTGGTGGTTGCCGGGTTTCGGGTGTGTGTGGTTGATTGTGACCCTCAGGCCCATGCGACCTTTAGCCTGTATGACCGGGAGTTGATTGACTACTCGTTGACGGATGTCATTTTGCCACCCAAGTCGGTGCGTGAATCCGGGCGCAAAGTCCAAAGCAAACCTCAAACCAGCTTCCTTCCCACCACCCAAGCCCTTTTTCACACCAGTGTGGCCAATCTGGATTTGCTTCCTGCGGATATCCGGCTTTCCCGGATTGAGAAAGAATCGGTTATGGCGGCTGACCGGCTGGCCAGGGTGATTCGGGAAGTCGGCTCTTTGTATGACTTTGTTTTGGTGGATACCCCACCCAGCCTGGGCTCTCTTTTCACTGGTGCGCTGAAAGGCAGCACCCATCTGATTATTCCGGTTTCCCCCGGTCCCCTGCCCTTGGAAGGTCTGGTTGACCTGCTTGACTCACGGGATGAGATTGTGGAATTGACTCCGCCTGGACTGGAACCCATTAAAATGTTGGGGGTGCTGATGTCACTGTTTGATTCCCGCAACAACACCTCGCGTGAAACCCGCAACATGGTGACCGACAACTCCGAACTGGGAAAATATCTGTTCAACACCAACATTACCATCAATTCCCGCTTGAGTGAGGTGGCTGGCGAAGGGGTTCCAATCTACTTTTCCCCCCGCCCCAGCCAAGCCGTGGAAAAAGCCAAACAACAATTCGACGATTTGGTTGATGAAGTTCTGCAACGGTTGCAAGTCACGCCTCAGAATCGAATCAAACGGGTGAAGTAACATGACCAAGAAAAAAATTGAAAAACCCATACAGACTCCCGGCCCCGTTCAACCGCGCCGCAAAGGTATCAATTACGACCCTTTTGCCCGCCGGAAAACACATCCGATTCGAGACCTTTTTGGCGATGGCCCGGCGTTGACGGAAGACCCCCAGGTTGCTTCAGATTCAAACCCTATGGCTACCCATGAGGTTGAAACCCAGGGCTACCCACCAAAGGCTATGGGTAGCATGCTACCCACGGGTTTACCCCCAATGGGTAGCATGCTACCCACAGGGTTGAACCCTTCCAACCCTATAGCTACCCACTTACTCAACCCTACGGGTAGCCATAACCTTCAAGGCAAATCCGGAAAACGTCGGCCAAATGAAAAACAGTTTTCGATCCGGGTGGATGAAGAATTACTCAAGCGGGTATTGATTTTTTGCCATGAACGGAACATTACGCATAAAGAGTTTTACGAGCTTGTGGCTACCCATACCCTTGAACGTCGTGACTACCCATTAACGGAAATTTTCCCCAACCCTATGGGTAGAAAGCTACCCCATGATGACATGATGATATTTACTACTATAGAAGATATCATCATGCGCTACCAAAGTTTCACTTTACGCACCTGGACACGCCGGGACGACCGTATTGGGAAACAGTTCAACGGAACCAATCCCCAGTTGCTTGATATTGCCTTTGTCACCACTCTGGAAAAAAAACTGCGCGGGAACACGGCAGCGGAGCCGGTCAAATCGTTCAACTATTTTGCGGGAGAGTTGCAAAACCTGATCACGGCGGATAAAGAACACAAACTCCCCATCGGATTGTCGGAATACCATCGTTATTGCATGCACAAATGGGAAACGGAAATCCTGCCCCTGCGGAACAAAAAATGGAGAATCGACTGACCGGATAAGCGGGGCTCCCAGCCTTCGGTCACCCTCCGGTCCGCCCAGCCCCCCACGCCACCAAAAGAGCCACCCTCAAAACTGGAAATGTGCCACCGACCACAGGGAAAACAATCGGGTTGAAGCCTGACCGCTTAAAATGGCCGTAAAAAAAGAAAACCAGGGAAATCGAAGGGAACCCTGTCCAAAGGTGGAAAAGTGCCGGAAAACCCTTCTGAGATGGGTTCCTGGCGGGCAAAAACCGAGGCCCAGGGGCAATGCATGGCCGGTTTAAGATTTGTCCGTCACACGCAACTGCCCGTTTGCCAGGGAAAAGCCCAGCGGAGTGCGGAGAGCCATTCGGAATTCAGAAATTTTTGCTGATTTTTCTGAAAATTGGAAAAATGTATCTGTCCAAAACAATACTTTTGCAATAAATTTGTGTTAGGAAAGTAAGTATCCTGCAACTGTTAGAATGGGTCGGTGGTTTCCCATTCTGGCCAAATCTGATGACTTCCAGCCAGCAACTCTCAACAACTTCAAAACCAGGAAACTCGATTGAGACAATGCCGGGTGGAAGAATTTTTTGTTTTTTTGACAACTTTCAATTGAGGAGCAACCAAAATGGGAAAAATTGATGACGCTTGCCGTGAAATTGTAGGTAATGTGGATGGAGCCATTGCCTGTGGTGTGGTTGACCTGGATTCAGGCATGTTGTTGGGAATTCACAATACCGCACAATACACCCAGACGTTGAACGAAATTGTGGCCGCAGCCACTCAGGGTAAACGGGAATTAACTTGTTAATACTTTTAGGAGATAATGGTGATTCCAGCCCGCTTTCAGCCGTTTGGCCCGGACCGATTTCTTGGCCGATGTTTCCTGCTTGAGAAGGTTGAGGGCGAAG
>JAIBAN010000130.1 GCA_019695185.1 Blastocatellia bacterium
AAGCCAAGTGACAAGTGACAAGTAACCAGGTGACAAGAAAAAAATCCTGTCACTGTTTACCTGTCACTGTTTACTTTTTCAGACTCCCAAGACCCCCAAGACTCCCAAGACTCCCAAGACCGTTAATTAGCAGTCTTCTCCGAGACAGACGATGGGCCGTTGTCCGGCCAGTTCCTGGGCTTCGACCACGGCAATCGCGGTCATATTGATGATGTCTTTGACTTCGGCACCACGTTGCAGGACGTGAACCGGTTTGCTCAGGCCCGTCAGAATCGGTCCGATAGTCTCGGCCCGCCCCAGGGTCTGCATCAGTTTATAGGCAATGTTGGCGGAATGAAGGTCCGGGAAAATCAGCACATTGGCCCGGCTTTTGAGTGCCGAAAACGGGTATTCCAGCAGCTTTTCGGTCGTCACCGCCGTGTCGGCCATCACTTCGCCATCCAACATCAATTCCGGGTCTTTGGCTTGGGCGATTTTGGTCGCCTGTTGGATTTTGGTGACCAGCGGATGCCGGGTACTGCCAAAATTGGAGAAGGAAAGCATGGCGACCCGTGGTTCAATGCCAAAATGTTTGACGCATTCGGCAGCGGAAAGAGCAATGTCGGCCAGTTGCTGGGCGGTGGGTTCGACGTTGATGGTGGTGTCGGCAAAGAAAAAAACCCGGTTTTTGATAATCAGCATGTACATGCCCAAAACACAGGAGTCACCTTTGACTGGTTGCACAATTTGCAAGGCTGGGCGGATGGTTTCCGGATAATTTTGGGTGACGCCTGAAATGAGGGCGTCGGCATCGCCCAGCCGAACCATGAGAGAGCCAAAGACATTCGGATTTTCAAGCGCTTTCAAGGCTGTGGAACGGGACATCCCTTTGCGTTGGCGGAGTTGATAGAGTTCATCCGCATATTCAGCCAACCGGGGAAAGGCAGCCGGGTCAACAAACTGGACGCCGTGCAGGTCCACATGGAATTCATTGGCTTTGGCCCGGAGGACGGTTTCATTCCCAAGCAGGATGGGGCGGGCAATCCGGTCGTCCACTAATTGTTGGACGGCTCGCAAAATCCGCTCGTGACCGCTTTCGGGAAAAACCACCCGTTTGGGATTGCGCCGGGCTTTGCTAATCATCAACCGCATGACTTCGTGCGATTTGCCCAGCCGGGTTTCAAGCTGCTCGCGGTACTCCTCCAGGTCAATCGAAATCCGGGCCACCCCGCTTTTGATGGCGGCTTCCGCCACAGCGGAGGCGGCCCAAATCAGAACCCGGTAATCAAAGGGTTTTGGAATGATGTAATCGGGGCCGAAGCTCAAATGGTCCAGGCCATAGGCTTTGGCCACGGCATCGGGAACGTCCTCTTTGGCCAGCGCCGCCAGTGCCCGCACTGCGCCAATGACCATTTCCTCGTTGATGCAGCGGGCCCGCACGTCCAGCGCCCCGCGAAAAATCGAGGGGAACCCCAGCACATTGTTGACCTGATTGGGATAGTCCGAACGTCCGGTACACATAATGCAGTCCGGACGGGCTGCCTTGGCTTCCTCGTAGCCGATTTCCGGGTCCGGGTTTGCCATGGCAAAAATAACCGGTCGGTCTGCCATCATCTTGAGCATCTCCGCCGTCACCATGCCTTTGACCGAAAGCCCGACAAACACGTCTGCTCCCGCCAGTGCGTCGGCCAGAGTCCGGGAAGTGGTTTCCACGGCAAACTCAGCCTTGAATTCATTCATCCCGTGGGTACGACCTTTGAAAATCACCCCTTGGGTATCGCACATGATGAGGTTTTCGGTTTTGGCTCCCAGTTTTTGGTACAGCCGGGCGCATCCCATGGCTGCCGCACCGGCACCGGAAAACACAATGCGCACGGTGTCAATCGTCTTTCCCACCAGTTCGAGGGCGTTAAGCAGTGCTGCTGCCGAAATAATCGCCGTTCCATGCTGGTCGTCATGAAAGACAGGGATGTTCAACTCCTCCTGAAGCCGTTTTTCGATGTAAAAGCATTCGGGAGCTTTGATGTCTTCGAGGTTGATACCGCCAAACGTGGGTTCCAGGATTTTGACCGTGCGGATGATTTCCTCCGGGTCCTGCGTGGCCAGTTCCAGGTCAAACACGTCAATGTCGGCAAACCGTTTAAAGAGCACGCCTTTGCCTTCCATGACCGGTTTTCCGGCCAGGGCTCCGATATTGCCCAAACCCAGCACCGCCGTGCCGTTGGTAACGACGGCAACCAGGTTTCCCTTGGCCGTGTAGGAATAGGCCGTATCCGGGTCGCGTTCGATTTCCAGGCAGGGTTCGGCCACGCCCGGCGTGTAGGCCAGGGATAAATCCTGCTGGGTTAAACAGGGCTTGGTCGGAATGACTTCTATCTTGCCCTTGCGTCCCTGGCTATGGTAGTCGAGCGCGGCTTGACGTTTGTTCGACATCGGAAATCCTTTCATTTGCGATTTGCCATTTGCGATTTGCAAATTGCGGATGAATTGACTGGGTGAAATGGCATTTTTGAAAGGCGAACTTTTACAATGGGAATTGGCAAATCGCAAATGGCAAATCGCAAATGAAAAAAATAGCAACTGAACGAATTACAACCAATCTTCCCTTGAGTGTGGTGCTGGGCGGCGGCGGTGTACGAGGGTTGGCTCACCTGGGCGTCCTGGAAGTGCTGGCCGAACGGGGCTATCAGATTTCCGAACTGGTGGGAACCAGCGTCGGGGCCTTGATTCTGACCTATTATGCCGCTGTCGGACTGGATTTGCAGGAAATGCGGCAATTGGGGCTGGGCATGACTTCGAAACACCTGCTGTCGTGGGCACTGCTCCGGCGTCTGCCTCAGTCCTGGCAGGCGCGCTATCGGTATCAGGCGGGGATTATTCCCGATTATTTGGACCGTCTGTCACGGGCTTCGGCGGAGCGGTTGCATCACGGAGTGGAACGGATTGGGCTGGTTTCCTACGACATGCGCGCACGGGCGGAAATTCTGTATCACAACTTACAGGCTGACTTGCTTTTGGACGATGCCCTGCGCGGTTCGGTGGCGATTCCTTTTGTGTTTCCGCCGCGCAAATGCCTGGTGCAGGGCAGGGAATTACACTTGGTGGATGGTGGGGTTTCCAACAAACTGCCGGTGGACAAACTGTTTCAGCCGCCGTTTGCGCCACGCCGGATTCTGGCTGTGGACGTGGCCAACCGGCATGAACACCGGGCCGAAAATCTGGCCAAGATTGACCACCTGCGCCGTACCCATCCGGAGGTGCCGATTGAGGTGGTTTATCCTGACACAATTGGAAAGGCCACTATCTTATATCGGACCAAAGGACTGGAATCGTTGATTGAGTCAGGGCGGTCGGTGGTTTCACATTTTTAATATTTTTTTGCCAGAGGCTGATTTGTTGCGACATGCTTTTCGATTTCCTCCATTGAGGGGTGACAATCAATTTTCTTTCGCACACAAAAACCCAAGGAGAAATCAGATGAAGTTCCAAGAAACCTTTAAAAAGCTCGTTCTGTCCATTGGCGTGTTCACGCTGATGCTGGTTTCAACCACCCTGGCCAAAGCGCAGGACTACAAATTCAAAGTCCACAACAACACCAAAACCACGATTAAAAAAGTGTTGGTCTCTGAAGACGGCAAAAAATACGGGTATTTTGACATTGGCAGCGGGATTGCTCCGGGCCGAACGATGGAGTTGGTGTGGGATAAATCCACCAACAGTGAATCCTGCACTCAATATTTCAAGGCTGTATTTTCCAATGGGGAAGAGTCGGATGCAGTGAAATTCGACTTCTGTGAAGAAGGTCTGGTGCTGGAATTCAATTAGGCAAACGACTTCCCACAATCAAATGGAATCCAAAGCCAGTTGGGTGATACAAGTTCCCCAACTGGTTTTTCTTTTGGAGAACTCAACATGCCCAAAACCCATCTCAATCCGCCCGAACTGTTCCCCAGCCTCCGGTCTGGGTTTTCTCAAATTGTGGTAGCCAGTGGGAGCAAAACCGTGTACCTCTCCGGTCAGGTGGCCTGGGACGCCAACCGGAACCTTGTTGGAGGTTCTGATTTGGGGGCACAGGCCAAACAGGCGTTCCACAATGTCAAAACTGCGGTTGAAGCTGCCGGTGGCACGGTGGACGACGTGGTTTCATTGCGCATCTATATTGTCAACCACCGGGCTGAAGCCCTTGAAGCCGTTGGCAAAGCCTTGCGGGAATGTTTTCCCGGTAATAACCCTCCGGCCTCCACGTGGCTGGGAATCATGGCTTTGGCTCTTCCGGAATTTCTGATCGAAGTCGAAGCCATTGCCGTGTTGGAATAACTGTATGGATAGGCTGTCTTTGCCGGAAGATGTGCTTCAACAGGTCAAAGAATTGATTCGCAGAGGGAAACCAATTCAGGCTATCGCTCTGGTTCGCAACCAGACCGAGTATGGCCTGAAAGAAGCGGGAGCAATTGTTCAGGCCCTTGAAAAGGAACTTGCGCAGGATTCACCAAACTGGACCGGGAACCAAACCCGGTTTGATGTGTGAGGCTTTATTCTCCATCAGGGTGAAAAAAAGAGGGGCCATGTGGGTCAATCGGGAGCCTTTTTTTCCAGCCTTGAGTAAAGACGTATTCGAATTCAAACCGCGCACAGACGGTTTGAGCCTTTCCTTTGAAGACAAAAGGCTTGAACCTCCAATGATTTGTGTCCATCAGTAACCCGTCCGAAAAGGAGCAGGAAGGAACCTCCCGTTCTTCCTGCTCAACCCAGGCGGTGCTTACTGTTCCGTCAGAGTTGATGATAAAACCAATGGTGCTCGACCCTCCGGAACAGGAGGCTTGAAGGCCGGTTGGGACATGCAGAGCCAGTTTTTGTAACTGCTTTTCCGTCAAATACACCGGGGTTCCCTTGCGGTCCCGCAAAATATCCGATGGGAGTTGGTCTGGTTTTACTCCCCAACTGCTTTTTTCTTCTCTGGGGGCAGTTGGTTTGGTTTGGGATGCAGAGTGAGGTCTTCGCAGTTCGGCTCGGTCAATTTGTTCCTGTGCCAGAAGGAACAGGAAAGTCACTCCATAAATCCAATAGAAACAGGCCAAAATTCCCAATACCCACAAACATTGACGACGGTACCTGATGGTTTCAACCTGGGAATGGTATTCGTGCAGCCGGATTTGTGCTTGTAAAAAAACAGGCAGGACCGGTGTGGGTGCAGGGGTGGAAATTATCCGAGGTTGAGGGACGTGAACCCCGTCACAGCGGACACAGGCATTTTGCTCCGGGTCAAACAGGTCTGACTGATGGCAGATTTCGCAACGGGTGGGCAGGGATTCCTTCTGAATTCGAAGTACACTCATACGAATTCCTTCAAAACACTTCCTCAGTCCTGGATTGTAATCTCGCGGCGGTCTTCATCCAACACTTTGATGGAAATTCTGGCCAAATGTTCCCAGGAAAATCCCAGTAATCGTTCGCTCCACTCGATAGCCACCACTCCAGGCTCGTCCAGCCAGTCATCAAGCCCAAGGCTGGCGGCGGCTTCCCGGCTGGCGGGCAACCGATACAAATCCAGATGCCGGAACATGACCGCGCCACCCTGGTATTCGTTGACCAGGGTAAAGGTCGGGCTGTTGACTTCATCTTCCGGGATGCCAATTCCAGCGCACAGCCCTTTGACAAAACAGGTTTTGCCGGCCCCCAGGTCACCTTCCAGCAAAATCACAAAACAGGTTTGGGCGGCGAGTTCAGGCAGATTTTCTGCCAAATCAAATGCTACGTCAAAGGTTTCATCGGCGGAATTGGTGATAATGGTTTGGTTTTCCCAGTTCATGACGTGGTAACAGATTCGTTTCCTAAAGGTTTGGAAGGTCAGGGTTTCGTGGTGAAGGTATCCTAAACAAACGGATGGCGACAAGTTGGCAACCCGACCAACCAAATGGAAACAGGGCGGCCCCAAAACTGGAGTCACCCTGTCTTCATTTCAACCTGACAGCCTAAACTCGGTCCTCAGTCCTCAGTCCTCAGTCCTGAGAAGGTTCTATTCGGGTCGTTTGGCACCTTCCGGCACGACGTGAATCATCGTGCGGCAGTTCATTTGGGCATCGCCGCCGGCTTCCGGACGGTTGTCGTCAAAACTGCGGACTTCAATCCGGTTGCCGTCAATGCCTTTTTCAATCAGGTATGCCCGGACTTTTTCAGCGCGTGCTTTGGCGGTTCCGGCTTTTTCGCCCTTGTCTGAATGACCGTCCACGATACAAAGGGCGGTTGGGTCGGAACGCAGCCGGTCAGCCACGCCGTCAAGCACTGCTTTGCATTGGTTGTCCACTCGTGAAATGTTGCGTTTGTACATCGTACCCGTGCAAGTGGTTGTGTAAACCGGCGGCGGGGGCGGCGGAGCAACAATCGTCACCGTGGTCGAATCCGGTGCGGAATCGCATTTTCCATCGTTGGTCGTGACGCTGATGGTAACGGTTCCGGCGGAGAGCCCGCGGGTATTGAGCGTGACGTTTGAGCCGGAGCCTTCGATGGTTCCGCGCGAAGTCTTCCACACGTAGGTCAGATTGTCGCCATCCACATCATTGCCGCGTGCCGAAAGAGAAATTGGTGCATCGGAGCCTTCCTTGACGGAACTCGGCGAAGCCGAAATGGAAACCGTCGGGCAACTGTTGACATGCACTTTTTCAACTTTGACGGTGGTCGAGGAACTGGCGCTGTGACCGCAGGTATCGCCCACAGTGCAGGTAATCGTCACATCGCCGGGGGCCGAACTGCCGGGTGTCCAGGTCACCGTGGAGCCATTTCCGCTGACGGAGCCGCTGGAGGCCGACCAGTTGTAGGTCAACTGGGCGTCTTTCGGGTCCGGGTCCTTGCCTGCTGCCGTCAATGAGACGCTTTCGCTGGTTTTTTCCTTGACGGCAACTTTGTCAGCCGACACGGTAACAGTCGGGGCGACATTGCCCTTGCAGGGGTCCGGCGGCTCAATCTTGCGCAACCCGTAGGTCATATGGGCCACAAACCCTTGATAATCGCCGTTGTCGTTGGCCCGCCGGTCAGCCGAATTGTTCACAAAATACCGATAGGCTCCACCCAGGCTGAACAAATGTTTGTTTTTGCTGCCAAAGGGGAAGATACGACCGCCCACCGTGTAATCAAGCGGATTGACCGGGTTCAGGTTCGGCGTGCCGCTGCCATAGTAAATATTGGAAGTCAGCTCGGTCACGAATTGAAAATATTCGTTGACGGGGAAATCCAGCCCGACCGAGGCAATGGCCTTGTTGCGGCGGTCCAGATATTTAATTCCTTTCACCGTCGGGTCAGTGGTTTTGACGGCTCCAAGGTTCATGCTGACGGTCGCCCGGCCAAAGCGCGGGGTGACGGCCAAAATGACTCCGTAATCCGGGTTGCCGGAGCCGTTGCCGCTCAACAAAGCTTCATTTGAAGTTTTGAACAGGGAACTGGTCCGGTTGGAAGGAAATTCGGCAAAGCCAATCAAGGCCACCCCCACCCGGCTTTCCGGGCTGGTGAAGCGGTACTTGGCCCCGATGGTGGTATTGCCGTACTCATGATTGCTGTCGGCAATGTACGGGTAGTCGTTCAGGTATCCAGGGACGAATCCGCGTGTTTGGGGCAGTCCCGGCAACACGCCACCGCTCAGGGCTCCCGCCACCGGCAAACCGGGGAAAATAATGAACGGTGCGCCGGCACCGCTGCCGCCGGCTGCCACTGGCACCACCGGTCGTCCGGGAAAGCGGACATTGGGCAGCAAAAACCCGCTCAGTTCATTGGCTCGTTCCACACTCACCTGCTGGCGAAACGTGGTGGCAGCAAAGACTTCCAGGTGGTCAGTGACCCCAATGCCGAAATTCAGAATGTGCTGGGTGATGTCAACATCCCCAGGGTCGCGGTCAAAATTGTTGGCGAAGTAGGAAACGTTAAATTCGCCCCGCTTCAACGTCGAAGCGTCATATACCGTAAAAAGACCCGTCCCGCCGGTGACGGTCGGTTGTGTGGCACGCAGCCTTTCACGCTGCGATTCCTGCGCATTGGCAAAACTACTGCACAAAAACACGGCTGCACACAGGGTCAAAAGTTTGTTTCGTAAGGTTTTCATTTCTCTTGCCTCCTGTCATGGTCTTGGTCGTGTGTTGAGAGTTTCTCCAGTATGTCTGTTGGGGGCTTGATTGGAGAAAGCCGCCTTCTTCTTGTTTATTCAACTGTCTCAAAACCTGCCTGTATATCCGGGGAATGGACCGGAAAGCCCATTAGTCTCTTAGAATTACAAGTAAATACAGAACCTTTTCAAACTCTTATCACAGGGTATCTGAAAAAACAAAGAAATATCCATAGGGTTGTCGGGGTGTAAGGCCAGGTCGGTTTTAGGCTCGTGCAGAAATTTGGATTTCATTCATTTTTGTGGATTTTTGGTCAGGATTTAGGATAGCAGGGAAGACCGTTTACAAAGCTTTACGGAAGTTTCTATAGCCTTGAAAAAAAAAGATTTATTTTTCCTGAACAAATGCTGCCCGGAAAAATTTTTCCACCTTGGCATTCAATTTGCCAAATTAGTAGTCACTGATTTTCAAAATAATCAAAAGAAGTTCAATTGGGTGTTCATCAGTTGAGTTTTGAGAATGTGGAAGAACAAAAAATTGAAATTGATGAAACACTCATGCTGCTTTCGTTTCGGTCGCAAGGCTGAGACTTTTTCCAAGGAGTACACAGTTATGTCTAAAGTAAAGTACATGATTGCCACGGTAATCGTGATGCTGCTGTCGCTGGCTCCGACGGCTCTGGCCCAGTCCAGTAAAGGGATTGTGGTCGGAAACGTAGCCGACCCTTCAGGTGCAGTGCTGTCGGGTGTTCAGGTTAAACTCACCAATAAGGCGACGGGCGTGAGCCGCGAAACCATCACAACTGCTGAAGGCAGCTTCCGGTTGGATGCAGTGGATCCCGGAACCTATAAACTCGAAGTGGTGGCGGATGGCTTCAAGACGTTTGTGCTTGATGAAATGCCAGTTGCGGCTGCCCAAATCACCAGCAATAGCAACATCAAACTCGAAATCGGCGGTAAAGACGAAATTATCGAAGTTGTAGATAACAGCGTGATTTTGCAGACGCAGGATGCGTCGCGCAGCAATACGCTGGATTCCCGTCAAATCGTGGAATTGCCGGTGGCTTCCCTGAATCCGGTTGACCTGGTGTTCACGTTGCCAGGGGTTTCCTCCCCAGGCCCGTTGGCCGGCGGTTTTGTTCAGGGAACCGAGTTTTCCATCAACGGGTTGCGGCCTCGTGCAAACAACCAGTTGATTGACGGAACCGACAACAACGACAACTCCATCACGGGACAAGCCTATCAGCCGGTTCTGCGTGACGGATACCAGGAAGTTTCGATTCTGGGTGGCAATAACTCGGCTGAATATGGCCGGGGTGGTGGCGCTGTGGCCAACCTCATCACCAAGAGCGGAACGAATCAATTCCATGGTTCGGTGTATGATGTCATTACACCCAGCGCCTTGGCTGCTCTTTCCAGTGGGGAAAAAATCAACCAAGGGCTTAAATCCAAGCCGGTTTCAATCCAAAACCAGTACGGATTTTCCATTGGTGGCCCGATTATCAAGGAAAAACTGTTTTTCTTTGGGACCTATCAGTCCTCGCCGTTCCGTTCAGGCGGGGTGACGGCAACCGCGATTGTTCCGACCGCCGATGGGATTGCAACTCTGCGTTCGCTCTTCCCGGCTGGCCGGAGCTCCAACCTGGATCGTTATTTGAGCGTGGTTGGTGATTTGCGCGGTGTGACCCAGGTGCGTGCCGTTCCGTTGGGTGGAGGTCGTCCGAATATCAACTTCGGTTTGGCGACTCGGACAGGACAAACCCAGCCGGTTGACGATCATCAGTTTTTGACTCGGGTGGACTGGGCAGCAACTTCGAAAGACAGCCTTTCCTTCCGTTATCTTTTTGATGACCAAAGCTTTGTCAATCAATTCCCAACCGCGTTCAAAGGGTTTGAGGTGGATGTGCCCAGCCGGGTGCAAAACCTCTACATGAACCACACCCACACGTTTTCACCGACCCTGACCAATGAATTCCGTTTCTCATATGGCCGGTTTAACGTGTTGTTTGCTCCGCCGGACCAGGGAGCCATTGATTTCGGGCCGCAACTCAACATTGCCACCAGCGGCATTACTGCCGTGGGTTTGGCTGCCACCTTCCCCCAAGGTCGGATTTTCAACAACTTCCAATATCAGGACACCCTCACCTGGACCAAAGGCAATCACACGATTCGGGCTGGTGCTGACCTGACGCGGCAGTTGGCCAAGCAGTTTGTGCCTTTCAACAACCGGGGGACGCTGACCTTCACCACCGGTGGCGGTTTTGGCGCTTTCGGTAACTTTGTGGATGGATTTTCAGGAACCTCAGGCGCTTTCGGCGCGAAAGTGTTTGGCAGCCCGGTGGTTTATCCGAATGCGTTCCAACAAGCTTACTTCATCAACGATGCCTGGCGTGCTCGCACCAATCTGACGATCAATGCCGGGTTGCGTTATGAAAACTATGGCACTCCGTACAATGTGGTGAAATTCCCTGCTTTTGCCGGATTTGATGTGCCCATCAGCACAGTGGTCAAACAAAAAGCCGACAACAACAATTTTGCTCCTCGGGTTGGCATTGCTTACACACCGCGCATTTGGAAACGGTGGTTTGGTGAAGACAAGACCGTGTTTCGGGCCGGCTATGGCTTGAGCTACGACTTGTTCTTTAACAACATTCTGAGCAATACGGCCGCCGCTTCACCGAATGCTTTTGGGGCCAACACCTTTGGGACCCAAGGCGGGACTCCGCGCGGTTTTGCCAACGCTGGTCCGTCCAACTTGCCGGCCACGGGGGCTCCTAACCCATTGACCGCCATCACAACCATTGATCCCAATCTGGTGAACCCCATCAACCATGTCTGGAACGCAGGGGTGCAGCGGGAAGTGTTTGGCAACATCATTGTGGACGTGGCCTATGTCGGTTCACGTGGTATTCGTTTGTTCCAGAACCAACAACTCAACCCTGGGGTCAACAACGTCCGGATTCGCAATACCCGTGGTCCGATCACGTCGCGGACCAACAGCGGTGACTCAGTTTACCATTCCTTGCAGACTCGCGTGGAACGTGGCTTTAAGAACGGTGTGTTTATGCGGTTCACCTACACCTACTCAAAAGCCATTGACAATGTGAGCGAAGTCTTTACGACAACAGGCGGAAGCAGCTTCCAGTCCAACCCGTTCAATGGACGGGATGATCGTGGTCCGTCAGCTTTTGACGCCACCCATCGCACTGTCTTCACGTACATCTGGGATATTCCCGGACCGAAAAAAGGAATTTGGTACCAAGTTGCTGGCGGCTGGCAGGTGGCTGGAACCTACCGGTTGCAGTCAGGTAACGTCGAATCACCCTTTGTGGGCGGATTTGACCTCAACCGTGACTTGAATGCGTTCAACGACCGGGCAGCCATCAGCAACCCGAATGCGCCTGCCAATTCAGTGGCCATTTTGGGGAGCCTGTTTGGCGCGGGCCGCGGTTATGTGGATGCCAACGGCGATCCGATTGACCCGAATAAC
The DNA here is from genome assembly GCA_019695185.1 of Blastocatellia bacterium. GTDB lineage: Bacteria > Acidobacteriota > Blastocatellia > Chloracidobacteriales > Chloracidobacteriaceae > JAIBAN01. The sequence continues at coordinate 11,559 of JAIBAN010000130.1, forward strand.
GCCCGTTACATTGTGGATCCGAGCGTTCGGACCCGCATTGCGGGCCGGAACAGCTTCCGCGGGTTGCGCACCAACTTTACTGACTTTAGCGTCAACAAAGATTTCCGGTTGCCGTGGGAAGGTCACAAACTGCAATTGCGGTTTGAGTTCTTCAATGCGTTCAACCATGCACAGTTTGGCGTTGGAGCCGGTGATGTCACCGATCCGAACTTCAACAATCCGTTCGTCAATGATGGTGGAAACCGGACGGGCCGGATTCAGGTTCGGTACCAGTTCTAAATCATTTCTCGTTCAAGTTGAAATGACTTGGGCAGCCTGTTTCAAACAGGCTGCCTTTTTTTCTTTTCCCAAGATTTCACCAGACTGCTTTTCCAAAAGTTTGAACCTATGGGGAAAAACCCTGCCCCTTGATCAGTACCTGCCATTCGATTTGCATCAGCGAACCATGAACTCCGACTCAATTCAGGCAGGAAAAGCTATATGCGGAACTCTTTGTTGGTTGAAGTGAAGAAAGTTGCACATTGGGGGAGGAGAATCGGCAGCAGGCTGGAGGGCAAGCGGGTTTTTATGGATTCCTTTTCCTGACAGGGTGAAAATCCAAGAGGAAATGGTTGAACTGGTATGGAGTGGCTATTCTTTTGCCAACTTCAGGTATGAATCGATTCTTCTGGACCAACAGATGGAGTGAGGAAGCAGGTGCAAGAAAAAAGGGCGGGTTTGTGACCCGCCCCTGGCTCAACAGCTTTTGGATAAGGCTTATTTGGCTTCGGATTCGTGTTTCTGTTTCCCTTCGGTCAAGGTTTTGAAGACACTTTCCGGAATAGCGATGTTGAGTTGTACGTCGGTTGCTTTTTGGTTGATGCTGATTCCGTTAAGAAGTTCAGCCAATTCCTTTTCCTGTTTTTTCTCAGAGCTGTTCAGGGCAAATTTACCCATAGCCAGCAAACCATTCAATTGTTCAAAAATCGGTTTGGCTTCGGATTCTGTATTAGCTCGCAACGTCGTCAAAAGTTTCAACCCGCTTGACAGGTCCAGGCTGCCGAATGCGGTGGTAATCGCCAGGAAGGGTTTGAACATTTGGCCCATTTGTTGGTTTTTGTTGATGTCAGCTTCCATTTCTTTCCTGAGGCTGGCAGGAATCGCACTGGCAAAACGGATATGGGCTGACGAGTCGGTTTCCTGAAAGGCCGCCACCAGTTTCTTGTTGCTGGTCACTGAGGGAATCTTTCCGGCTTTGGTATCCAACACTCGCAACACACTGTCACGATCACCGATGGCTGCCGCATGGGAATTCAGAAAAGCCAGGGCGACCGGGTCGGAGCCGACTTTGGAAGAAGCGGATTTGCTGGAATTTGCTTTAAAGTCGTCGTTGGTCAGGACCTTGGGTTTGGTTGCGTTGCCCCCACTGGCCCCCGCCACTGGGTTAATCATGTAGACCGTTTCATTTCCATAGGCTTCCGACTTCACCTCCAGCTTGTCAGGGCTGGCTTTGAGTGCGGTCAGCAATTGGTCCTGGTTGAAGCTCCCGCTGATAATGACGGGAACTTTGGGACTGGATCCTTTCAACGCATTTGGGTCATCAGGCATTCCTACGATCAAATACTCCATTTGCGAAGGTTCAATCCCATAGACACGAGCGGCAGATTCCACTTCGTCCAGCCCTTTTTTGAAATCCGGATTGTCTTTCGCCATTTTCATAACGAAAGAGCCATAGATTTGCTGCAGGTTGAGAACCGCAATTCCCTGCGAATCAGGCAGGTAAGCCATGGCATCTTCTGCCGCAACTGTGGCTACGGCGGTTCGTGCCGGTGATTTGGGGTTGGTACCAGCAAAGGTGGCGGAACTCATGCTGCCGAGCAGCACCAAGCTCATCGCCAGTGAGATTTTTCGTAACCAGGAATTCTTCATACAATGCCTTTCTTGGGTAGGGGCCATTTGAGGTGGTCGGGGAAAATGGAGGTTCAGTTTCCGGAAGCGCCAGCAGGGGTGCCCACTTCGGTTTCAAACCCCTGAAGCGCCATCGCTTCGCTTTCATAAATGGTAAACAAGCGGGAAACCTGCGTGATGCGGAACAGGTCGCGGATTTTGCCGGGCAGTTCACACAACACCAAGCGGCAACCGGCTTCGCGTGCCTTATTGTTGCACCCGACCAGTTCTCCGATGCCTGAGCTGTCCATAAAAGTGAGTTGGGAGAAGTTAATCAAAATAAATGGGGCTTTTTGGGAAATTTGCCCATCAATGGCATAACGGAACTCACGAACAGGCGCGCCGATTGTCAATTTTCCAACCAATTCGACAATCCGCACGCCGTCCACATCGTGGGACTTGACATAGAAATTCAAAGCTGAAAACCCTCTCTATCTTTCAAAATTCACCGGAATTTGTTAGGAGCATCCTAGTGTGTGACAGAGTTGGGGAAGCGTCAAGTCCAGGGTTCAAGGTTCAGGGTTCAGGGTTCAGGGTTCAGGGTTCAGGGTTTTAAGTTTTGGATTTTGATACCTACTGCAAAATCTTAGGTTGGTCTTCTTCGAAACCCTGAACCCTGAACCCTGAACCCTATATTGCTTACCAGATACGGCACAGGCTTTCGCGTACCATTTTGTCTCCTTTTTTACAGCCAAAGGCTTTCGCAAACTCTTCCATGTTGGAGACAGTGCCGTTGACCCGAAACTGTGCGGGAGGGTGTGGGTCTGTGGCGATTTGCAAGCGGAGGAATTCGGGACGTGCTTTTGTGCGCCACACCTGAGCCCAACCCATAAAGAAGCGTTGTTCGGCGGTGAACCCATCAATGACAGGTCCGGGTTTGCCCCCCACCGAATGTTGGTAAGCCAGATAAGCCAGGGTCAGCCCTCCCAAATCGGCGATACTTTCGCCCAACACAAGTTTGCCGTTGACATTCAAGTCGTCAACTTTATAGCCCGAATATTGGGTTTCAACGCAGGTGGCGCGGTCCTTGTAGTTTTTGGCATCATCCGAGGTCCACCAGTCTTTCAGGTTCCCATCCTTGTCAAATTGACGTCCCGAATCGTCAAATCCGTGGGTGATTTCGTGACCGATGACCGCTCCGATTCCCCCATAGTTGACAGCATCCTCGGCGTCAGCCGAATAGAACGGCGATTGCAAAATACCTGCCGGGAAGGCAATTTCGTTTTGGAGTGGGTTGTAATAGGCATTGACGGTCGGCGGAGTCATCCCCCATTCGGTCCGGTCAACCGGTTTCCCCAGTTTTTTCAGATTCTCCTGGATGGCATAGCGCCCACAGGCGCGGACATTTTCCAGAAATGAATTCCGGGTGATTTTAATTGAAGAGTAATCCTTCCACTTGTCCGGATATCCGATTTTTTCTTCAATGGCATTGAGTTTGGCCAGAGCCTGGTCCCGCGTGGCCTGGCTCATCCAGGGCAACTGTTGGATGTCATTTTTCAGGACAAACCGGATGTTGACCAGCATCTCCTTGACTTTGGCTTTGCCCTGCGGGCTGAAATGCCGTTTCACATAAATCTGGCCCAAGGAATCACCCAACAGCCGGTCGGTCAGTTGAGTCATCCGTTTCCAGCGAGGCTGATTTTCCGTGGTGCCATTCAGAATCCGGCCATTGAATTCAAAAGAGGCATCCACAAACGATTTGGACAGAAAATTGGCAGCCCCATCAATCAGGCGACCCCGGAAATATGCTTTCCATTCATCTGTCGAAGCAGTTGCCAAAAGGCCGTTAAACCCCTCCAGGAATTTGGGCTGACCCACATTGATGCTTTCCGGAGCAGCGACACCCAGGGTTTTAAAATACGCATCCCAGTCAAAATTTGGTGTCAGGGTTTTCAATTCCGCCAGTGTTTTTTTGTTGTATTGCTTGCTGGGGTCACGGCGCTCCACCCGGTTCAGGGAGAAGCCAGCCAATTTGGTTTCAAAGGCGAGCAGTGACTTGGCCTGTGTTTCTGCAGTGGCCGCATCGTCACCCAGGAGGGTGAACAGTTTGGTGGCGTATTTCACGTATTCAGCCCGGATGTTTTTGGATTTTTCATCCTCTTTGAAATAGTAATCCTTGTCCGGCAACCCAAGTCCACCCTGGCCAACCTGGGCAATATTGACCGAGGAATTTTTGAAATCTGGTCCGGCCCCGAAAAAGAAAGCGACCCGCACGGCTTTGGTATGCAAACCGGCCAGCACTGCCTGGACCGAAGCTCCGTCTTTAATGGAGGCAATTTGTTCCAAGTCAGCTTTGAGGGCAGTGGCTCCGGCGGCTTCAATTTTGGCTTCGTCCATGGCTGCGGCATAAAAATCGCCGATTTGTTGTTCCTGGCTGCCCGGTTTGGCTTTTGTATTTTTGGAAACCTCTTCCAGAATCAAGTGCAGGTTTTTGGTATTTGACTCCTGGAGCTCGATAAAACTGCCCCAGCGGGGGAATTCGCCAGGCATTTGGGTCCGCTGAATCCAGCCACCGTTGGCAAATTGGTTGAAATCTTCGCAAGGCTGGCAGGTTTTATCCATATTGCCGGGGTCAAATCCCAGTTTTTTGGTTGTGCCAGCCGGTGCCGCTTTGTCCGGTCCATTGGCGGCAAGCGTTCCGTTGAAACAGGTCGAGCCTGCAAACACGCAAACAAGGAAAAGAGAGAACAATCGCATAGTCGTTGAGCACCTTATGAAAGCCAGGGCGAATTGAGAATTGAGAATTGAGAATTGAGAATTGAGAATCAGGTTTATAAAGCAGTGGTTGTGCTTCAAACCAGTTTTTAAGCAGCAACCAACAAATTCTTTGATTCTCAATTCTCAATTCTCGGCACTGATGCATTAATTGTTGGCTAAAATGCTGTAAGCCATTGAAAAAGAAAGAGTAGCCATCAACAATCCGGATGCACGAAGAATTGGAGGCTAAAATGACAAAAAAAACG
>JAIBAN010000131.1 GCA_019695185.1 Blastocatellia bacterium
TGAGAGTTCCGCCTTCAGGCGGCGGTTGAGAGTTCCGCCTTCAGGCGGCGGTTGAGAGTTCCGCCTTCAGGCGGCGGTTGAGAGTTCCGCCTTCAGGCGGCGGTTGAGAGTTCCGCCTTCAGGCGGCACTGACTGGCCAGAAAAAAATGATGAAATGTTTTTTACCGTTTCACCACCCCTTGGTGAAGGCCGAAAAAAGGAAGGAAAGTCTCCTCCAGGCAATCCTTCCTCTGGCTCAAAAAAATCGCCTCATGACGTTTGACGATTTGATTCGGTAATAATTTTGGCTTCTTTCCCGTGCGTTAAAACACACTTTTCCAATCAACGTTCGCTGACGCGACCGAATTACCGAAATAAAAAATCAAAGACCAGCAGGATGTTTGATTGCCGATTGTAATTGTCAAACGTCATGAGGCGGCGGTTCAGCGTTCCTCCTTCAGGCGGCAGTTTCTTTTCTTTGTATTTTTTCCAGGCGGTGGCGACCTGTCTCCACCAGTGAAAGCGGTGACAGGTTGCCGCACCCCAAAATTTTCAAACGAACTTTTGAGTGAAGCCGCCCGGCTTTTGCGCATGAAGGGGGAAAGCAGTATTTTGATTGGGTTCTGTCCCATATCTTGAGTGCATTCCTGTGGAGGTTTCTATGTCGCAGTCCCGATTTTCCCTGGTTCCGGTTTCCGTTTGGTGGTGGGTTGTCCTGCTGGTCGGGGGAGCCTTCCTGTCCTTGTTTCAAGTGGTATCGCTTCGCCCGGTCAAGGCGTTTGTTGGATGGCAGCACCCAACCCTGACAACCCTGAAAACAGCGCGACCGGTGCTCCAACACCAACCGGAACCGACCTCCCAGAGAGGTGTGTTTGCGCCTGAAGGACTGCTGGCCGATGACGGGTTTCAACCCAATCCAAACTCTGCAGTCAATGTGATAGCGGTTCAGGCGGATGGAAAAATTCTGGTGGGAGGTTTTTTCAGCACCATTGTCGGGCAGACGCGCAACCGGATTGCCCGGTTGAATGCGGACGGCACGCTGGACACGGCTTTTAATCCGAATTCAAGTGGCGTTGTCAGCACCATTGCCGTGCAGCCGGACGGGAAAATCCTGGTTGGGGGCAGTTTCAACACCATTGGCGGGCAATTCCACTTTGGCATTGCCCGATTGAACCCGGATGGAACCGCCGACTCCGCTTTTAATCCAAATACAAACGGCACCGTCAACATCATTGCCGTGCAACCGGACGGGAAAATCCTGGTTGGGGGGCCGTTCACCGCCATCGCCGGACAACCGCGCAACCGACTGGCGCGGCTGAATGCGGACGGCACGCTGGACACGCTTTTTGACCCCAATGCCAACAATCAGGTCTTGACCATCGTCGTCCAGCCAGATGGGAGAACCCTGGTGGGCGGCAGTTTCACGACCATTGGTGGGCAGACGCGCAACCGGATTGCCCGGTTGAATGCGGACGGCACACTGGACACCGGCTTTAATCCCAATGCCAACAATCAGGTCTCGACCATCGCCATGCAGGTGGATGGGAAAATTCTGGTGGGCGGGCCATTCGCCGTCATCGGCGGGCAGACGCGCAACCGGATTGCCCGATTGAATCCGGACGGCACGCTGGACACGCTTTTTGACCCCAATGCCAGTACGGTAGCCAGCACCATCAATACGATTACAGTTCAGGTGGACGGGAAAATTCTGGTGGGCGGCACGTTTACGACCATTGGCGGACAGACCCGCAACCGGTTGGCCCGGCTGAATTTTGACGGCACACTGGATCCGGTTTTTGATCCAAATGTAGGCAATACGGTCCAGACCGTCGCCGTGCAATCAGATGGAAAAATTCTGGTGGGCGGGTCCTTTGCTTCGCTCGGACCGGTGAGTTTTAGCAATCTCGGACGACTCTATTTTAATGGAATACCGGAAGTGCCCAGTTCCGCCATGAATGCGGACAGTTCCGTCCTGGCAGTGGCCCTTCAGCCGGATGGGAAAATTGTCGCGGGCGGAAATTTCACCATCATTGGCGGGCAGGCGCGCAATCGGCTGGCCCGATTGAATTCAGACGGCACCGCCGACACGTTCAATCCGAGTCCAAACGGGGCAATCACGACCATCGTGGTGCAGCCGGACGGAAAAATCCTGGTGGCCGGGTCCTTTACCACCATTGCCGGGCAGGGGCGCAGTGTGATTGCCCGCCTGAACGCGGATGGAACACTGGACCCCACGTTCAATCCGGGTCCCAACACCCAAATCACAACCTTGACGATACAGCCGGATGGAAAAATTCTGGCGGGCGGTGGTTTCACCAGTATCGGTGGGCAGGCACGCAACCGGATTGCGCGGCTGAACCCGGACGGCACGGCAGACCTCGCCTTCAATCCGAATGCGAATAACGTCGTCAATACGATTGCCCTCCAGCCGGACGGAAAAATTCTGGTGGGTGGGATTTTTACGAATATCGGCGGCCAGACACGCAACAATATGGCCCGGTTAAATGCAGACGGTACGGTAGACCTCACCTTCAATCCCAATGTGGACAACACCGTCAGTGTGATTGCCCTCCAGACAGATGGGAAAATCCTGCTGGGCGGGCAATTTACCGCCGTCGGCGGGCAGTCGCGCAGCCGCCTGGCACGGCTCAACGCAGATGGAACGTTGCAGAATATAGCGATGGATGCCAACAGCACGGTCAATGCCATTGTGCTCCAAGCGGATGGGAAAATTCTGGTGGGCGGTACGTTTTCCACATTGGGAGGCCAGAATCGTCCGGCTTTTGCCCGGCTCAATCCGGACGGTACGCCTGACTCATTTAATCCGGGAAACAGTGGCTCCGTGAATACCCTGGCGGTGCAACCGGATGGGAAAGTAGTGGTGGGTGGCAGTTTTACTGCCATCGGAGGACAGTCCCGTTCAAACTTGACCCAGTTGGCAAATGACACAGCGTCCCTGCAGAATCTGGCGGTCGATGCAGTTGGCACCACCCTCACCTGGATGCGGAGCGGCTCCAACGCAGAAGCGGGTTTTGTGACCTTTGAACAATCCACCGACGGGGTCACCTTTACGCCGCTTGGCAGCGGAACCCGGATTACCGGAGGCTGGCAATTGACAGGATTGAGTTTTCCGCTCCAACAGATTTTCTATGTGCGGGCACGCGGCTTTTCCGACAGTACGCAAGGCAATCACGGCGGAAACATTCTGGAATCGGTGCGACAGGTCTTCCTACCGGTCACGGTGAACTCCATCGCCCGAAGCGGCGCGGCTCAGGTCTGCAACAGCGCCTCGGTCAGTTGGAACGTCAGTTTATCCAGTTCGGTGACGGGGCTGACCCTCTCCAATTTTGCGCTGGTGAGCAGCGGCTTGACCGGTCCCAGCCTGACCGGCATTTCCGGCAGCGGGGCCGCCTACACGGTGACGGCCACCGTCGGTACCGGCAGTGGGACGCTGGCACTCAATCTGGCCAATGCCAGTGGGGTCACACCGGTCATTTCCTACCTGCCTTTTGCAGGAGAGGCGTTTACGGTCCTGGCTCCACCAACCGCCACCGCCGGCGGACCCTTTTCGCTGTGCGCCAATTCCATTTTGGCCGGACTCGGCGGGAACACGCCGGGAGTGGGTGAAACCGGTGCCTGGAGCATTGTGACGCCGGGCATTACCGGAGTTTTCTTTGGGGCGAACACGCCCAATGCGGCTTTCCAGCACACGGGCGGAACAACGTCGCCCTTCACCTTGCGTTGGACCGTGACCAACACCAATGTTGGTTGTACCAACTTTACCGATGTGACGGTCAATCTGGTGGCGAGCGCCAGCATCACGCCGGGAGGCCCAACCACATTTTGCACGCCGGGCAGCGTCACGCTGACGGCCAATCCAGGCGGAGCCACCTACCTTTGGAGCACCGGCGAAACCACCCAGGCCATTACCGTCAGTGCTTCGGGAACCTATTCCTGTCAGGTCAATGCCGGAAGCTGCCTGCTCAATCCGACGCCCGTCACGGTGACCGCAAACCTGGCTCCGAGTGTCACGGCCCGGAGCAATTCACCTGTTCTCCTGAATGGTCCAATGGAGTTGTATGCCACACCCGGCGTGCCGGGAACCTACAGCTACAGTTGGGCGGGGCCGGGCGGTTACAGTTCCACCCAACAGAATCCTATCCGGTTGGGAGCGACCCAGGCCATGTCGGGCACCTACACGGTGACCATCACCAACACCGGCACGGGCTGCACCAGTCAGGCGAGCACCCAGGTCGCAGTGGGAGCCAACAGTCTGATTGGCCTGTCGGTGACAGGAACGCCCTACACGGGGAGCACGCCGCCCACCAATCCGCTTGATACCAGTTACGGGACCAGCACGATTCAGACCCTGATGACGAATACTTCCAGCCAAACCTTACAGGCTCCGATGTATTGGATTATCCGGCAGCTGGTGAAAGTGCCCGACGTGCCCAACGACCCGCGCCCCTACTATGTGGACTCGCGGGATGCAGGCACCCCCGCCGGCGGCAACGCCCGGCAGACGGTGGCGGGTCCGCTGGCTCCCGGCAATTCGGTACCGGTTGATTTCCGCATCGCCGTGGACCAGACCAACAAGGTGCCCTTCCAGTTCTACATTGATTTCTATGCAGCGACAAACACCTCTCCGGTGGCAAAACCGGTGGGGAGCTTTTTCCTCAAGGTGGATGGGACCGGGGTTCAGGGTTCAGGGTTCAAGGTTGAGGGTACTGAAGAACGGATTCAGGGTTCAGGGTTCAGGGTTCAGGGTGATGAAGAGACGGCTCAGTCCTCAGTCCTCAGTCCTCAGTCCTTCATCTCTGGAGCGGGACTCCAGGCTGGTGTGCGGACAGCCGTGGACCCGAAAGCGCCGCGCCGCATGGCCGTGGTGGCCAACGATTACGCCACCGGGAATGTGGTGGTGAAATACAGCGAGGATGCCGTTTCCTGGCGGCAACTCAACCTGAGCCGGACGGTCGGCGGGAAGACCTATCAGACCGCTTTTGAACCTGCCGCCGGTTATGACCAGAACGGAAATCTGCTGGTGGTCTATGCGCTGGCGGATGTGGATAACAATTCTTCGGCAATTGTGCTTTCGCAGAAGCTCAACGACCGGTTGGCGTTTTCACCTCCGGTGGCCTTGGAAACTCACGGGGCGGCGGAATTCGTTTCGGTGGGCCGCCCCGTGCTGGCCATTTCCGGCGGACGGCCCTTTGTGGCCTGGGAAGACCAGACCCAGGCCGGAATTGAGCGCCACATCCGGCTGTATGATTTGGCAGCCCATCGGCTGGTGGAAATTGCTTCCGGAAAGGTTTCGCATCCAACCCTGACCGTCACAGCAAACGGAAGTTTGGTGGTGGGGTGGAACGATTGGGCGTCCAGCCGGTTGCTGTGCCGGACGGGAGCCGATTCCAACAGTTTTGGTGCGCCGGTCGTGGTGGCCAACACCAGCATGGGGTACGGACAGAAAATCACAGCCATGGCGGATGTGGCGGCTACGCCAAACATGACCATCGTGGCCGACCCGGCCCGGCCCGGCCCCCTGTTTGCCACGTTTGCCGATTTCACGACTTCGCTGGATGTGTTCCTGACTCGTTCAACCGACAATGGACAAACCTGGAGCACGCCGCAACCGGTCAGTTCCACCACAGCAGGCGACCAGTTCCTGCCGTGTCTGGCGGTGGATTCAGTGGGGTTTGTGACGATTGGGTTTTACGATACGCGGCACGACCAAACGGGAGAGACGGCCCATGTGTATGCCCGGCGTTCCAGGGATGGAGGGAATACGTTTGAAGCGGAAATCCAGGTGTCGGATACAGCTTCCAATACGTCGGCCTCCAATCCGCGTCGGACCTGGGCAGCCAACTATGGCGAGCAGATGGGGGTGATTTCCCGTGGCAAGGAAGGGGTGTTCGTGGTGTGGACCGACACCCGCAACGGCAGTGAAGACATCTTCCTGAAATAGTTCAGAAACGTTCAGAGTTCCGCGTTGACGCGGCGGTTTAGAGTACCGCCTTCAGGCGGCGGTTTGGAGTACCGCCTTCAGGCGGCGGTTTGGATGACAACCTTCAGGTTGGCTTCTGGTTAAAAAGATAAAACCCAGCCGCGTAAACGCGGAACTCCAAACGCGGAACGCTCAACACAGAACTGCTCCTTGGGTACAGAACCCGTTTTTCTGCCAGTCGGACCTTGCTTTCAACAGGTCCGGCTGTTTTTTTATTCTCTTCGGAACCGGTTGTTTTTCTTGCCAGAGGACTGAAAAACGTGGACGATGCCTGCTCCCTCAGTTTTCATCCTTTCACGACCGGGAGCACCCTGACTGCATGTCCCAAACATCCACCCGTGCCTATGGACTGTTGGCTTTCTTAACCCTCCTCAACATTTTCAACTTTGTGGACCGACAACTGATTTCGAGCCTGGGACCCTTACTGATTAAGGACCTGGGTTTGAACCGCGCCCAAATCGGACTGCTGTCAGGCTATGTCTTTTTGATTTTCTACACGTTGATGGGGCTGGGTTTGGGAACCGTTGCGGACCGGACCAATCGGCCTCGTCTGATTGCGGTTGGGCTGACCTTGTGGAGTGCTCTGACGGCAGCTTCCGGCCTGGCTCAGGGGTTTTATTCGTTGGCAACAGCCCGGATGCTGGTCGGGGTGGGAGAAGCGACCCTTTCTCCGGCGGCGTTGTCCATGCTGTATGACGTGTTTCCCGCCATCCGGCGTGGTTTTGCCACGGGTGTTTATTATGCCGGGGTGCCGTTGGGAGCCGGGCTCAGTCTGGTGGTTTCGGGGTGGCTGGCCCCTCGGTACGGCTGGCGCTTTTCCTTTTTTGCCCTGGGGTTGGTTGGGTTGGTTTTGGTGGGTTTGGTGTTGTTGTTGCAAGACCCCCGGCGGGGCGGCATGGAGGTCAACCTCTCTGAACCAAAATCAAAGGAATCGCAAAAACCAACCACTGGGGAAATCATGCGGGAACTGGGCAAAGCCCTGCAAACGGCTCCCACCTTATTGTTGACCATTGCGGGCGGAGTGACGCTGACGTTTGCGGCTGCCGCCGGCAACCTGCTTATCACTTGGCTGGTCGAGGAACGGGGCTTTGATTTTCGCCGGGCAGCCTACACTGCGGGCCTTATTTTTGCCACCGGCGGTTTGTGCGGCAACATTTTTGGCGGCTGGTTTGCGGATTGGTGCCAAAGCCGGTTTTCCGGGGGAAGGTTGTGGAGCCTCGTGATTCAAAGCCTTGTCTTTTCACCCTTGGGCTTTGCCTTTTTTACGGTTGCCCCGGATTCAGTCTTTTTTTACGTGGCCTGGTTTTTCACTTCGTTTGGGGGTTCCTGCTGGTACGGTCCCCTGTATGCCATCACCCAGGATTTAACACCCGTCAAAATCCGCTCCACGATGATTGCCTTTGTGACGTTGACGGTCAGTTGCCTGGGAACCGGGGCCGGACCCTGGGTGGTCGGCATGATTGGGGATGTCAAATCCCTTTCCCTGGGATTGAAAATCAGTGCCTTGGTGCCGCTGTTGGGCATCATCCCCTTTGCTTTGGGGGCACTGCGGTTTGAGCGGGATTTCCAACGAACGAAAGGGCAACTACATTCATGATGGCTGGGGACTACGGTAAAAACCTGATGCAACCGTTTTCCCCAAAGACCGTACAATGAAAGACCTCATCCCGGCTTGTTTTCACCAAACAAGCCATCCAAAACCTGAAACCGAAATCGTCGCTTATGTTCAATGCCGCCTTTTGGGAATCCGTCAAGCTGGCCTTTTCCAGTCTGCTGGCCAATAAACTGCGGGCTTTTTTGACCCTGATTGGAATGATTGTCGGTGTCACGGCGGTGATTGCCGTGGTGACGGTTATTGAAGGGTTGAATAAAAAAGTCGCCCAGACCTTTATGAGCCAGGGCTCCAATGTCTTTTCGGTCCGCAAAATGCCCATGGTCATCACAAACCGGGACGACTTTCTGAGGTTTCGCAAACGCAAGAATCTGACCCAGGAGGATGCTGAGTATCTGCGAGACCAATGCACCGAATGCGCTTCCGTGGGTTGGGATATGACCACTCAAGGGACGGTCAAATTTGGCAATGAAAAAAGCGAAGGCGTCGGAATCCGGGGAATCACCTCGACGGTTCCTGAAATCGAAGCCGTGGATTTCGACCTGGGGCGCAGTTTTTCCGAACAGGAGATTGCCAGTACCCGGCAGGTTTGCATTATTGGCTGGGATATTGTGGATAACCTCTTTCCTGGCCGCAACCCGGTCGGAAAAGACTTGCTGGTGGCCGGCGTTCCGTTTACCGTGGTGGGGGTAACCAAACGATTGGGCTCGCTCTTTGGGTTTTCGCGGGATAATTTTGTGATGATTCCGATTACAACCTATCGGAAGCATTTCGGCACCTTTGGCTCGGTGGGAATTTTGTTACAGGCCCGCCAGACGGAAACAATAGACCGGGCCATGGAACAGGCCCGGTTGTTGATGCGGGCGCGGCGTCATACATCATACCGCGACACTGATGACGGCTTCGCAGTTGAAACCTCTCAGGTTTTTCTGGACCTCTATGCCGATGCCACCCGCAACATTTATCTGGTTTCGTTTATTGTGTCAGGGATTTCACTGGTCGTGGGCGGTATCGTGATTATGAACATCATGCTGGTTTCCGTGACCGAACGCACCCGTGAAATCGGCATCCGCAAAGCCATGGGCGCACGGCGCATGGATGTGCTGTGGCAGTTTTTGATTGAGGCCGTCACGATTTCCGCCCTTGGCGGGGTGTTGGGCATCCTGGGCGGATTTGCCCTGGCCTATGCCATTTCAAAATTCACTGATTTTCCGATTGCCATTCAGGCTTGGGCTGCAATGTTAGGAGTCGGTGTGTCTTCGGCGGTGGGGATTGTTTTTGGAGTCTATCCGGCGAGCCGGGCCGCCCAACTGGACCCGATTGAAGCACTGCGAGCCGAATAGGAAAAAGTCTGGGGAGTCTGGGGAGTCTGAGGAGTCTGGGGAGTCTGGGGGCTTAAACAAATTCTCAATTCTCAATTCTCAGTTCTCAATTCTTGCAAGAATCCGTTGGGCCAATTCGGAAGGGGAAGCCGACTGAGCATCGAGTTGGATATTTGCCTGGGCGTACACCGGCTGGCGTTGTCCAAACAATTCACGAGCCCGTTCCAGGTTTTGCAGCAACGGACGATTGCCATCGCCGGCAATCCGGTTGAGACACTCCTCGAAACTGAGGTTGAGCCAGACGGAAATCCCTGTCTGGGCGGCCAGTTCCCGAATGGCCGGGGTGATAAAAGCCCCTCCGCCCAAAGAAATCACGCAAGGTTTGCTGTTTTGCTTTTCCAAGAGGGTTTGCAGGCAGGAAACTTCCATCTGACGAAAGACCGCTTCACCGGACTCGGCAAAGATAGCCGGAATGGTTTTTCCACTGTGCCGGGCGACTTCCTCATCCAGATCGAAAAACGGGCAGTTCAAGCGGTGGGCCAGCAGCCGACCCACCGTGCTTTTCCCACTTCCCATAAAGCCGACCAGATAGAGTGACCGTAGCTCAGGCATTGGATTTGGTGGCTGTCTCGGCTTCGGCTTCGGCTTTGGCTTTGGCGGCAGCAGCTTCGCGGCGGGCTTTGTCACTCGGCAGGGACTGGCCCGGCGTCAGGGCGCGGATTTGCTCGACCACGTAATCCGAAATCGCACGGTACATGTCGAGGCGTTCCTTTTCGTCCTCAGGAAGTTCCAGTGTGGCCAGGCCCGACACGTCAATCGGTTTGCCGATGATAATCCGGACCGTCCGAAAAACGTTGGGAATCAGGGAACCAACTCCGAGCACTTCATCGGTTCCAATCAGGCGGCAGGGAACCACCGTCGGGCGGCTGTCATAAATCAGCTTGCCGACTCCCGCCCGCCCGCGTCCGATTTCACCGCTGCGAGAGCGGGTGCCTTCCGGAAAGACAATCACAATGTTGTTTTTCAGGAGTTCTTTCCATTGTTCGACTTGGTCCATCCCTCCTTGGCCCCGGTCAACCGGGAAGGTGCGCATGTTTTTGAAAAAATACTCGCCCAGAATTCGCAACACTTTGTCCTTGAACCGGCGTGATTTTGGGTCTCCAAAAAAGTTTTTGCGGTCGGCCAGGTTGATGGGCATGAACTCAGGGTGCAGAAACGCCCGTGGAATATAGGTGGCGGCCCCAATGGCAAAATTATCAAGCAGGGAGGAGTGATTTGGGCAAAACAGGATGTTTTCATGCGAATCGGGCAGGTTTTCCAACCCTTCGACTTTCATCCGGTTCAGTAGCCGGAACAGCAGAAAGCTGCCCACCGCCGTCACACTGAGGGCCAGTCCGACGCCAAGGCCAAATTTGACTTTGGAAGTTTCTTTGACCAGGTGTTCGCGTTCCAGCTTTGCGGCAGTTTCAGATGAAACCGGAACCAGTTCAGTTGAGGTTTCCGGGACCAGGGCCGGCGGTGGCGGTGAGTCAACCGGTTCAACTCGCATCGGCGAGTCAGGAGCTTTGCGACGGGCTTTGACGGTAAAAATCGGCTTGTGTTCGTTGGGCATAGAGGAACAGGGTCCAGGGTCTGGGGTCTAGGGTTCAGGGTCTGGGGTCTAAGGTTCAGGGTTCAGGGTTCAGGGTTCAGGGTTCAGGGATTTCAACAATCAGAAAAATTGAGGTTGTGAATTGGCTTTCAATTCTCCATTCTCAATTCTCAATTCAAAAGACCCTAGACCCTGAACCCTCATCAGAATTGAATGTTTCCAAAGGTGCTGGTAATGTACACGCAATCTTCATCCGAAAACAATTCCGATCTTCAGACAATACCAACCACATGATTATCGAACATTGCGGCAAACGACCGCGCATTCACCCGACTGCCTATGTGGCACCAAATGCGGTCGTTTCCGGCGACGTTACCATTGGAGAGGGAACGCGGGTCCTTTTCGGAGCCGTTATTTCATCGGAAGGTGCCCCCATCCGCATCGGCAGGAACTGCGTCATTATGGAAAATGCGGTGGTCCGGGCAGCGGGCGGGAAGCGCAAGAAATTCCCCACTGACATCGGTGACAGTGTTTTAATTGGGCCGAGTGCCTATGTCACCGGATGCCGACTGGAGTACCGGGCTTTCATTGCCACCGGCGCGGTGGTGCTCAATGGAAGCATCGTTGAGGCCAACGCCTCCGTGACCCTGGGAGCGGTGGTTCATATTGGCACCCGGATTCCGGCGGCTTCGGTGCTACCGCTCAAACATATTGCCATCGGCGACCCTTGTCGGATTTATACACCCTCCGAGGCCGATAACATCATTGATGAGCTGATGGAGCGGAATTACAAGAGTTACGTTTTTGGCCTCAACGAAGAACAGGTTTTGGCCGAACACTACAGCCGGAGCCTGCGGCTGCATCTCGATGACCGGGAAGTCGAGGCCGACCTGCTGGATGAGGAAATGGCTCCGATAGCGACCGTCAAACCGACCCGGCGGCGACGGAAACAGGATCACTAGAAGAAAGGACTGAGGACTGAGGACTGAGGACTGAGAAAAAGAAGAAAGGCTTTGGATTCCAGTGCTTTTATCTGGTTTCAGCCGATTGAAATCCTCAGTCCTCAGTCCTCAGTCCTCAGTCCTACTCAAAGCGTATGGGTTTATACGAAAAGCACGTTTTTGTTTGTGTCACCGGCAAGGTTTGTCCGACGCAGGGCAGTGAAGCGGTCTGGCAGGAATTGCGCAACGGCGTTAAAGCGGCGGGAATGCTGGAGAAAATCCGCGTCAACAAGTCAGGTTGTCTGGCCCAGTGCGGCCATGGGCCGATGATGGTGACCTATCCGGAAGCCACCTGGTATGCCCAGGTCACCCTGGAGGATGTGCCGGAAATCCTGGACCGCCACTTGCTGGGGGGGCAACCGGTGGAACGGTTGCAGTACCCTGCGCCGGAAGAGCCGGAGGCCGGAAACTAAGTTTTTTTCCGATGCTGTGCAGGGCGTCATCCAGCGAGGATCACAATGAGTAAGCAGCCTGAAGCGAAACACCGCGAGTTGTGGCAGGCATATGCTGAGACATGGCGACTTTTTCACGATGCCCGCAGCCGGCTTTTTCAGGAATGCGGGAAGGTCCCCGATACTCCGATTATCGAGGTGCTGCAATGGGCACTGTGCAACAACCGACAAGGCAAAGTGCCAGGCTGCGACCCGCATGCCATGTTTGATGCCGTCCGTTTTTTGAATCTGGAAGCCCAGTTTCTGCTCTTTGACGAATTGTTCCCCTATGCCGTCAAAGCGGACCAGGCCCGGAGTTTCAACGAAGCCGAACAAATCCTGCTCATGTGGCCGAAAGACCGGCTGCGGCGGGAAGTTCACCGGAAGGTCAAGGAAATTATACATGCCAGACCTGACCAGATTGACCCGGAACTGCTTGGGTTTGTGTTTCGGGTGGATTTGGACGCAGCTCAAAACCTGGCTGAAACCGCTGCCAACAGTTCCGACCCACGGCAAAAGGAACTGGGCCGCCATTTTCTGGGGCGCATTAAAGAAGAACGCGAATAATTCATTCTTGAGGTGGGAAGGCCGGCCTGTTTCGGTCAATCCCCCGTAACCGGCACAGCCACAAGGAACCCTCGCCTATGATAAATCGTGAACGGATGCTCGACCATGTACTGCAACTGATTCAAATTGACAGCCACTCCCGCGAGGAGCGGGAAGTGGCCCTCAGACTCAAAGCCGATTGTGAAGCTCTGGGCGGCACCGTTTTGATTGACGATGCCGGGGAAAAGGTGGGCGGCAATACCGGCAATGTGATTGTCCACTTCAAAGGAACCCGCAACGGTGACGTGGCTCCGATTTTTCTGTCGGCCCACATGGACACGGTGGTTCCCGGTAAAGGGGTCAAACCAATTCGGGAAGGCGGCATTATTCGCACGGACGGTACGACCGTTCTGGGTGGTGATGATAAAACCGGCTGTTCGATTATTGTCGAGACCGTGCGAACCTTGCAGGAACATAAAATTCCTTACGGTGACATCGAAGTTTGCTTTACGATTTGTGAAGAGGTTGGCCTGCTGGGTGCCAAAAACACCGATATCAGCCGTTTCAGCTCGACCTTTGGGCTGGTGCTGGACAGCGATGACCCTGGCCACCTGATTACCAAAGCCCCTTCTTCCAACCGGATGCGGTTTTTGATTCATGGCCTGGAGGCTCACGCCGGGGTCGCCCCTGAAAAAGGGATTTCCGCTATCAAAATTGCTGGTGAAGCCATTGCCATGATGAATCTGGGCCGGATTGACCACGAAACCACGGCCAATATCGGCCTCATCAACGGAGGCGTGGCCGTCAACGTGATTCCCAACCGGGTGGAACTGCTCTGCGAAGCCCGCAGCCACAATGACGACAAACTGGAAAACCAGACCCGGCACATGATTGATTGCCTCCATCAGGTGGCCGCCCGATACGGCGTCGAACTGGACGGCCTCAAAGTCAGCGCCAGAGTGGAAGAACAGGTGGAACGGGATTACCACCGGATGGACGTGCAGGAAGATTCCCGGATTGTCCAACTGGTGAAACGGGCCGCTGCCAACCTGGGACATGCCTGTGAGCCCCTGCCCACCGGCGGCGGCTGTGATGCCAATGTCTTTAACCGCAAAGGCATTGAATGTGCCAACCTGGGAACCGGTATGAACAACATCCATACCGTCAAGGAATATCTGGTGATTGACGATTTTTACCAGTCAGCCGACGTGGTGCTGGAGGTTTTGAAACTGCACGGACAAGCCTAAAGGCAGGACTGAGGACTGAGGACTGAGGACTGCGTGAAAATCTCTGAGCCGGATAGTTTCAGACTCTTCCCGAAACTCAGAGTGTCGTATCCCTCAAAGAAAAACTCAGTCCTCAGTCCTGGCTTGGCTAAGATTCAATTTTGGAATTTGCCACAAGAGAAGAGAGGGGTTTTATGAAGAAACTGACACATGTCGTTTTGGTATTGGTTTTTAGCTTGTTGATGGCCACCACCGGTCTGGCCAAGGATTGGTCGCATCCTTCGGGCTTCAAGTTTACTTTGCCGGATAACTATAAAGTTGAAACCAAAGGGGATGTACTGATTGCCCAGGACCCGACCGGTGACCTCGGAATCACCTTTTTCCCGGTCAAAGCCGAAAAACTTTCCGATTCATTGGATGCGGTTGAAGCCGCGTTGAAGGATTCATTCCAAGACCTCCATCTGGGTGATGCCAAAGAAGGGGAACTCAATGGAATGGACTATATTTCCTTTGATGGAACCGGCAAGGTGGACGGCACTCCGGCTGATGTCAGCGTCATGGTCTTTACCAAAAACGGCAAGTTTCTGGTGGTTTTCGGGGCTGTGGCCAGCAGCAAGGCCAAAAAATTCGAGCCGGCCCTGATTGAGATTTTCAAGTCGTTGAAGTAGCCCGAACCGAGAGTTTCGGGGTTTCGGGGGTTCAGGGTTCAGGGTTTCGGGGTTGGGAAAGCAGAAGGTTTTTAGATTTTTTGATTTTTTGGAGTTGAAGTCATTTGCTCAAATGTGAATGAATGAGATTTCACAATCAGAAGTTCTATACCCTGAACCCTGAACCCTGAACCCTGAACCCTGTTTTTATGATTATTGAAGCAAAAGCCCCCACCCGAATTGACCTGGCCGGCGGCACTGTTGATATGTGGCCGCTTTATTTGTTTCATCCCGGAGCGCAAACCATCAACGTGGCAATTGATTTGCTTGCCACCTGCCGGATTGAAGAGCGGCTGGATGACCGTATCATCATTGAATCCGAAGACTTGGAACTGAAAGAGGAATATGCTTCACAAGGCGAAATGAACTTTCATTCGCCTTTGCAACTGGTCACCCGGATGATTGATTTTTTCAAACCCTACACCGGTTTGAAAATCACAACCCGCTGTGCCGCACCTCCCGGTTCGGGACTGGGTGGTTCCTCGGCCTTGGCAATTGCCCTGGCGGGTGGATTGGATTCGCTGACCGGCAACCGCTATGCCGAAACCCAATTATTGCGGATTGCCCAAAATGTCGAAACTCAGGTGATTAGAGTGCCTTCCGGTGTGCAGGATTATTATCCGGCCATGTTTGGCGGCTGTAACAGCATTCACCTGGAAATCCAAGGAGTCGTCCGCGAAGCACTTTCCATTGATTTGGCTGAACTTCAAGACCAAACCGTGCTGTGTTACACCGGCAAACCGCATTTCAGTGGTACCAACAACTGGCAGATTTTCAAATCCCATATTGATGACCAGGATGGTATCCACGACCGGTTTTCCCAATTGGTTGACATTACCAACCGGATGCGAATTGCCGTCATTGAACGCAACCTTGACACCGTAGCCGCCTGTTTGGCGGAGGAATGGGCGGTTCGGAAACAATTTGCCGAGCATGTGACAACGGATAAAATCGAACAATTGATTGCCACTGCTTCCACCCATGGGGCTTTGGCAGCCAAAGTCTGCGGAGCCGGCGGTGGCGGCTGCGTTGTGTTTCTGACCGAGCCAGGGCACAAGCAGGCTGTTTCCTTGGCTCTGGCAGAAGCTGGCGGAGACGTGCTTGCTGCCTCCCTGACTGACCGGGGCCTGCGGATTGAGCAGGTTGGCTGATTGAGGCAGGACTGAGGACCAAAACCAGGACTGAGGACTGAGGACTGAGGACTGAGTTTTGAAACAGTTTAAATCTAAACACATAACATAGCCTATATTGATGGATAGACTAATAATCAATTCTTCCTCTCAGTCCTCAGTCCTCAGTCCTGGTTTTAGCCCTCAGTCCTCAGTCCTTGGTTTTGAAGATTTTGTCCCACTCCGGAAAATTGTGATATGGTGTCGCCATCTCCAATCCTTGCATAAAGAAGACATTTTACCGTCACGTCACCGCTGGCCCCGGATTGCTCCAGAGATTGGTGTTTCAGGCAGGTCGGGGTGGCAGCGAGACATCTGAGTTATGGGTTTATTCTGGAATCGAAAGAAAAAAGAGTCGGCTGAAAACGAACCGGCGAAAAGCGAAACCCCTGCATCGGGGTCAGGATTTTTGAACCGGTTTTTGGGTCGGGAAGAAACCGAAGTCAAACCGACGGAGTCAGCGGCGGCCACGCCTGCTCCGGTTGAGGTCGCCAGCGAGCTTTACACACATACTGT
>JAIBAN010000132.1 GCA_019695185.1 Blastocatellia bacterium
TCAAACTGCCGCCTGAAGGCGGAACTCAAAACCGCCGCCTGAAGGCGGTACTCAAAACAAACGTGCAGGAACAATATCACCCTTCATGAGACAACAGGCACGTGAACGACCTTAACCCTTCAAACAAGGAACCAGAGGAAATGGCGAACAAACGAACCTTGGTCGCGGTGTGTGTAACGTTGGCAATTGCAATCGGCTGTGCTGCACTCGTGAAAATTCCGGCGGTTGATGCCCAGAAACGGCGGGGCGTGTACCTGCCCCCAGGCGGAGTTACTCCGGGAGAAGGCTTGAAATTCCGCCTGAGCGAAGGCAAGGACCAGCCCCCGGCAGCGGAAAATCTGCCTCAGGCTGTCAGTACGCCACTCACCGAGGCCGAAGTGCAGGCTATTTTCAGCCGCCTGCCGCAACTCAAAACCGACCCGGCAGACGAAAAAGACTTCGCCCTGCGCGAACGGTCGCTCCCGCCGCCCCGCACCGGTAAAACCATAAGCGATTCCTTTCCGCCACCCGGCACGCTGGATGCACCGGATGCAGTTGCCAAAGGACCGCTGGAAATCCTCCGCTTTTCCCCTGAAGGCAAAATCCCGCTGGCACCCAGCCTGAGCGTGACCTTTTCCCAGCCAATGGTGCCGGTCACCTCGCTTGATGAACTGGCGGCCCGCGACGTGCCGGTTCAGCTCGTGCCGCAGCCGCCCGGACAATGGCGCTGGCTGGGCACGAAAACCCTGGTCTTTGAGCCGAAACCGCGCTTTCCGATGTCCACCAGCTACAAGGTGACGATTCCTGCCGGAACCAAATCGGCGGTGGGCGGTTCCCTTGCCGTTGCCAAGTCGTGGACCTTCACGACGCCCACCCTGCAAATGCTCAATTTTTATCCGAACGGCGGTTCCCACCCGCGCAATCCGGTGCTGTTTGCTTCGTTTGACCAGAAGATTGACCCGGCCTCGGTGCTGGAAACCGTCAAGGTGCTGGCCGGAACCACGCTCATGCAGGCACGGTTGGCCACGCCGGAGGAAATCAAAAACGACCCATCCGTCAAATGGATGGCCGAATCGGCCCAGGAAGGGCGGTATCTCGCTTTCAAACTCATCAATCCGAATGACCCTGGCGCGAAATACCCGCTACCGCCAAACACCTATGTGCAGGTGGCGATTGGTCCGGGCACGCCTTCGGCGGAAGGGCCGAACAAGACCGAGGCGGCCCATCGGTTTTCGTTCAGCACCTATGGCCCGCTCAAAATCACCGATGCGCGGTGCAGCTATTCAGCGGAATGCACGCCCTTTGACCAGTGGTCCATTACCTTCAGCAATGCGCTCGACCTGAAAGCCTTCACCAAATCCCAGGTCAAAGTGGTGCCCGAATTTCCGGGGATGAAAATCGAGTGTTATGGCAATTCCATCATTGTGGGAGGCATCAAGCCAGGGCGAAAGACCTACACGGTAACTTTAAGCCCGGACATCCGCGATGTGTATGAGCAAACTCTGGGAGCCACCGAGCCGCTGGTCTTCAAGGTTGGCTCCGCCCCGAAACAGTTGTATTCGTCAGGCACTGACTTTGTGACGCTTGACCCGAGCGGTCCGGCAGCCTTTTCCATCTACAGCATCAATCATTCAAACGTGCGGGTGCGGCTCTATCGGGTGACGCCGGACCAATGGCGGGAATTTGGCAAATACATGCAGGAAGGCCGTTACAAATACGGCAACAAACCACGGTTTCTGCCACCGCCGGGCGTGCAGGTGTTTGGGGATGTGGTGCCGATTAAAAACCAGCCCGACGAACTGGTGGAAACCCGCATCAACCTGAATCCGGCGCTGAATGCCGGACTGGGCAATGTGATTGTGGCAATTGAGCCAACCGTCAATCCGTATGACAACTGGCAATATCCCACCGTGGTTTGGGTGCAATCCACCAAAATCGGGCTGGATGCCTTTGTGGATGGCGATGATTTACTGGGTTGGGCCACTTCGCTGACCGATGGCAGACCGCTCGAAGGCGTGCAACTGACGCTGACCACCCAGGGTGCCACGGCGGTGACGGGTGCCGATGGCATTGGAAAAATCGGCCTGACCGACAACCCAAAAGGAGTCGGGATGCTGGTCGCCCGCAAAGGCACGGACATGGCGTTCCTGCTGGAAAACGCCTCCTGGTGGTATGACTCCAGTTCCTGGAGCCGTCGCAGTCCCGGCGCAACCCTCAAATGGTACGTCTTTGACGACCGCAAAATGTACAAACCCGGTGAAGAAGTTCATCTCAAGGGCTGGGCCCGGCGCTGGACCTACGGCAAGCGCGGCGACATCGAGGCATTCGCCGGAGCAGCGGAAATCGTCAATTACGTGGTCAGAGATGTGCGGGGTAATGAAATCACCAAAGGCCGGGCTCAGTTTAACGTCCTGGGCGGATTTGACTTTGCCTTTAAGCTGCCCGGCACGATGAATCTGGGTACGGCCAGCATTGAGCTGACCACCACCGGCGGGTCACTCTATGGCAGTTCCTATCATCAATTTCAGGTGCAGGAATTCCGTCGTCCGGAATTTGAGGTCAGCAGCCAGGTCAGTGACGGACCATTTTTCATTGGCGATGACGCAACAGTGACGGTTTCGGCCAACTACTATGCGGGTGGTGTGCTCTCCAACGCGGATGTCACCTGGAACGTGCGGGCCACCCAAACCAGCTATACGCCGCCTAACTGGGGCGAATTCACTTTTGGCAGTTGGACGCCTTGGTGGTGGTATGGCCGTTCCACCACGACGGCCACCAACACGCAGCAGTTCACCGGCAAAACCGATGCGGGCGGCAAACACCGGGTGCAAATCAATTTTGATTCAGTCGCGCCACCACGGGCCAGTTCGGTGACCGCCGAAGCCACGGTGATGGATGTCAACCGGCAGGCATGGACGACTTCATCAACCCTGCTCGTGCATCCGGCAGACCTCTATGTCGGGTTGAAAACCAAACGGACTTTTGTTCAAAAGGGCGACCCGATGGAACTGGCCTCCATCGTGACGGATATTGACGGCAAGGCCATCGCAGGTCGCACCGTGAAAATCCGGGCGGTGCTGTTGGATTGGGCCTACGAGGGCGGCACCTGGGCCGAAAAGGAAGTGGACGTACAGGAATGCGAGGTCAAATCGGGCACGGAACCAGTGCAGTGCCGTTTCACGGCCAAGGGCGGCGGGCAGTATCGCATCACGGCCACCGTCCTGGACGACCGCGAACGGCTCAATGAAACCGTCTTCACGATTTGGGTGGCGGGCGGCAAGCATCCGCCGGAACGCGAGGTTAAACAGGAGCAAATCGAGCTGATTCCAAACCAGCAGGAATATCAGCCGGGCGACACGGCGGAAATCCTGGTGCAGGCTCCGTTTACCCCGGCGGAAGGCATTCTGACCGTCCAGCGCGAAGGGATTCTCTACAGTGAGCGGTTCAAAATCACCGGGTTTTCCCACACGCTCAAAATACCGATTAAGGATGAATACATTCCCAACCTGAATATTCAGGTGGATTTGGTCGGAGCGGCCACGCGGGCCAACGACGACGGCAGCCTGAATGAAAAACTGCCGAAACGTCCGGCCTTTGCGGTGGGCAGTCTGAATCTGTCCATTCCGCCGCATTCGCGCACCTTGAACGTAACAGCCACACCCAAGGACAAGGCGCTGGAGCCGGGTGGGGAAACTTCGGTGGCAGTGGAAATCCGTGACGCAAAAGGGTTGCCGGTTTCCGGTGGTGAAGTCGCGGTGGTGGTGGTGGATGAATCCATTCTGGCACTGACAGGTTACAGACTGGCTGACCCGGTTTCAATGTTTTACGGACAACGGGGCGGCGGCATGGCGAGCTTCCATCTGCGGAGCAACATTCTGCTTTCCAATCCGGAAGATGCTTTGAAAAACCAACAGACTCAAGCCGTGAGTCAGGACGGAATTGCTGTCAATCGGCGATTCAAAAACGGTTATAGTGCAGTTGGCGGAGTTTTAGCTGGGCGTGCTGAAGGTGCGCCGCCTCCACCACCAATGGAGCCTGCGGCGAAACCTGCCTCTGCACCAATGGCGGAAAAGAAAATGGCTGCGAATGAAGTTGTTGATATGGCCGTGGCCCAACCGGAAGCCAACACCCCCATCAAAGTCCGCTCGGATTTCAACCCGCTGGCGACCTTTGCCCCCGCTCTGCCGACCGATTCCGACGGACGGGTGGTGGTCAACGTCAAGGTACCCGACAACCTCACCCGCTATCGCATCATGGCCGTGGCTGTGGCGGGCGGAAAGCAGTTCGGCTCCGGCGAATCCACCATCACCGCCCGGATGCCGCTTATGGTGCGGCCTTCGGCCCCCCGGTTTTTGAACTTTGGTGATGCGTTTGAACTTCCCGTCGTGCTCCAAAACCAGACCGACAATCCCATGGAAGTCAAAGTGGTGGTTCGGGCCGGCAATGCCAAACTGACAGAAGGCGCAGGGAAAAAAGTGACCGTTCCGGCCAACGACCGGGTGGAAGTGCGGTTCCCGACCACGACCGAAAAGCCCGGCACCGCCCGCTTCCAGTTTGCCGGAGTTTCGGGCAAATGGGCTGATTCGGCAGAAATTGAACTCCCCGTCTGGACCCCTGCCACGACCGAAGCCTTTGCCACCTATGGCGAGGTTGACGAAGGCGCGCTGGTCCAGCCGGTCCAGGGGCCGGCGAACGTCTATCCGCAGTTTGGGGGCTTGGAAATCACCACGTCCTCGACCCAGTTGCAGGCGTTGACGGATGCGGTGCTCTATCTTTCGACCTACAAATTTGAATGCGCGGAGCAGATTTCCTCGCGCCTGCTGGCGATTGCCTCGTTGAAGGATGTGCTTTCCGCCTTCCAGGCCAAGGGGCTGCCGGCTCAGGACAAGCTGCTGGCCAAAGTCAAAGAGGACATCAAGCGGCTGCAACTGCTCCAGAACGGGGACGGGGGTTTCAGCTTCTGGCGGCGCAACGAGGATTCCTGGCCGTACCTTGGCATCCACGTCGCCCATGCCTTGCAGCGGGCAAAGGAAAAGGGCTTTGCCGTACCCGACGACATGCTCAACCAGTCGAAGAACTACCTCCGCAACATCGAGTCCAAAATTCCTTCCTGGTACAGCATCGAGTCGCGCCGGGCGCTGATTGCCTACGCGCTCTATGTCCGCAACCGGATGGGGGACAAGGACCCGGCCCGGGCGCGGAAACTCATCCAGGAAGCCACCCTGGAAAAACTCTCGCTTGAAACAGTCGGCTGGCTGCTGTCGGTGCTCTCGCCCGATGCCAATTCCAAACTGGAAGTGGCGGCCATCCGGAAACTGCTGGCTAATCGGGTCACGGAAACGGCGGCGGCGGCCCATTTCGTCACGTCCTACAGCGATGGCGATTATGTGCTGCTCCATTCCGACCGGCGGGCGGACGGCATCATTCTGGAGGCGTTGATTTTGGACCAGCCGACCAGCGACCTGATTCCGAAAATCGTGCGCGGCCTGCTTGCCCACCGGACTGCCGGACGCTGGGAAAGCACGCAGGAAACCTGCTGGGTGCTGCTGGCACTGGACCGTTATTTCAATGTCTATGAAAAGGTGACGCCCAACTTCACGGCGCGGGCCTGGGTCGGTCAGACCTACGCCGGGGAACATGACTTCAAGGGCCGCACGACCGAATATCATCAAATCAACGTGCCGATGCGGTATCTGCTGGAGAATATGGGCGTCAAAAACCTGATTCTGCAAAAAGAAGGCGCGGGCCGACTCTATTACCGGGTGGGGATGACCTATGCCCCGACCGATTTGAAGCTGAAACCAAGAGACGCCGGATTTTCGGTGCAGCGGCAGTATGAAGCCGTGGATGACCCGAAAGACGTGACCCGCATGCCCGACGGCACCTGGCAGGTCA
The DNA here is from genome assembly GCA_019695185.1 of Blastocatellia bacterium. Lineage (GTDB taxonomy): Bacteria > Acidobacteriota > Blastocatellia > Chloracidobacteriales > Chloracidobacteriaceae > JAIBAN01. Next base: position 5,875 of record JAIBAN010000132.1, read on the forward strand.
AAGCCGGAGCGCGGGTGCGGGTGCGGCTGACGATGGTGGCCCCGACGCGGCGCTACCACGTGGCGCTGGTGGACCCACTCCCGGCAGGACTCGAAACCCTCAATCCGGAACTGGCGGTAACGGGCAGCCTCCCGGCAGACCCGAACCCGACCAACGCAAACAATCGCTGGTGGTGGACCTGGACCTGGTACCAACACCAGAATTTCCGCGACGAACGAACCGAAGCCTTTACCACCCTCCTCTGGGAAGGCGTCCACAACTACACCTATGTGACGCGGGCCACGACGCCGGGGAACTTTGTGGTGCCGCCCGCCAAAGCCGAAGAGATGTACCATCCGGAAACCTTTGGCCGCAGCGGCAGCGACCGGGTGGTGGTGAAGTAACTTTCAGTGGAACGGAAGACGGGAAACCGGGGCTGCGAGGGAATTGCGGCTCCGGTTTTTTGTTTGTGTCAAAAAAACTGACATTATACCAAAAACGCTTTTTCGATGACGGGTAAAAGAGAGTGGAATCTAGGTGTAAATATTTGTTTTTTGAATGATTTATGGGTAAAATGCCGCCACTTTCAGCAACCCTTGTCCAAGCCTCTCAAAACCTCAAAACCGGTTCTTGAGAACCATCTTCCGGTCTTTATGGGAAGCCTCGTCAACGAGGCTTAAATCCGATTTTCAATCCTGTTTGCAAACGCTCAAACCAATCAGGCTTGGGTTGGAGCCGGTGTGTTTTTCTGCAACCGCGAGGGTGAACCGGATGAAAATCCCTGACATTGCTGCGAGGTGCTTCGATGACTGCTCAAATTACTGACAAGGTTCACTTGATGGGGAATGAATATGCCATCTGCGCGGTGAAAGGCGCGGATTTGTTCCGACCGGAACACGTCGGTATGACTCCATATGGAATGTCAACTGCCTGTTGGCGCGGATTTTTCTGCGAGTATGCAGTTCGGGAGAACACATTTCTATTGGTCAATCTTGGAATTGGAGTTGCTGAACCGGAACGGCCCAAGGTCAGACAGGGTAAGGGAAAACCATTGAACGGGGTGGTTCCAAAATGGTCAGCCAGCGAACATTGCGCCATGTACGAAGACCTCAACCTTCCCGTTGAATTTTCGGGAAAGTTGTTGGTTGGAACTGATTTTATCCGGGAGTTGTACGTTCATATGGGATTTCACCCAGCCCACACCTATCGGGAAGTCTACGAAGTGGTGATTGAGGCTGGAACTGTAACCAATGTGACGGATTGCTCGGAAAAAATGGCTCAGATTCGGGAAGCCAAGATGAACCGCCGGGACCGGCCATTAAGCAAAGACCCGGTAGAAATCCGCCGCTGGGTCCAGGAGCGATTCAGCCTTGAATACGAAGACTATGATGACTGAACTGGCTGAACTGCTTTTGGCTCAGTTTCCTTTGGGTTTGGCCACCCGAAAGACTCCTGAAGCGCCCTGTCCGACATTGCCGGCCTGGTCGGCGGCTTCGACAATGATTTGGGCCTCGGTCACGGCATCGCCAAAGGTCAGCGGAATCGAAAGGGAAGTCGCATCACCCGGCAGGTCGGTGGCCACGACGGTTTCAAAAGTGGTTCCTTTGCGATTGCCTTTGAATTTCACGGTTTGTTTAACCACGCCAAGGTTGTCGCTGGCCTGCCACGTGACGGAAATAACGGATCCCAGCAGGGATTTGATTTTGCTTCCGGCGGTTGGCGTTTGCACTGTGACCGCCGGTTTTTCAGTGTCCGAAACATTTCCTGCCACAACCTGAAAGGTTCCCGACCCACCCTGCCACTCACGATTGGAGGCATCACGGGCCGTCAGACTGATGACAGCATCGGCGATTGCATCGTTGCGGGCCAATGGAATTGCCGTTGACCGGACATTTCCAGCCAAACCGGTGGCCACCACGGTTTCAAAGGCAGCGCCGTTTCGTTTCCCGCTCAGTTTGACGGTTTGTGAGGCAATGGCTGGCATGCTTCCGAAGAAATTCCAGGTGGCGGTGACGGATTGTGCTGCGTTGCTCACGTCAATGACGGTTCCAGCCGCCGGTTCCCGCATAATCACAAAGGTTTCCGACTGTGTGGTGGAGGGTGGCCCTACGGAAATCATGAGCAATTGATTGCCAACCTGCACGACTGCCGGGTCGCCTCCGCTGGTTCCGGTGAACACAGGGTTGGTCCAGGTAAACCCATCGGTTGAGGTTGTCCACCAGATGCCGCCCTGGCCTGAAGCAGTGCCGTAAAATCGCATCCCGGTGCCGTACTCCACCAGATTGCCGGTCCAGTTGACATTGCCAACTGAAGGAATGTCACTCATCCGGGTGAAATTCAAACCATCATCGGAAACGGCATGGTATGCCCCCCGGTTGGGTGTGAGCGGCGTATACAAATGGCATTTCCCATTCAGCCAGAGTGCGGCACAGTCGAAAATTCCCTGATTTTCGATGCCAAACCGTTTGCCGGGTTCAAATTGGTAGGTAATGCCGTCGCTTGAGACCGCCGAATAAATGGCCGAAAGCGAACCCGGTCCGCCAACATTGACGCCGGAAGTGAAGTACATCCGGAGGCGTCCGTCGGAAAGCAGGGTCAATGTCGGGTCATAAGGACGCATATAATCGGCTGGAAATCCTTGTATCTGAACAGCCTGCGGGGTTGACCAGGATTGCCCCTGGTCGGTTGAAAGCTGCACGCCCACCCGGTCAAAAGCGGCCTGTAATTCCCGGTCACGGGGAAACCACTGAAAAACGGCCACCAGCCTGCCTTTGGCATCCCGGATGACACTTGGAACTCCACCTGCCTTGGTGAAAAGGGAAGCCTGGCCAAATTGGGAGCCATCCGAACTGTTTGAAATCAGCAAATCCTGGAGCCAGGGGCCACCGTTTTGGGGAGGCGGTTGCTGGGCAAAACAAGTGACATGCGGGAAAATTCCCATCAAGAGCAAAAAAAACAAACCTGGAAGTTTCATGGCAAGCCTTCATCAATTGTGGGAGGTGAGATATATCTTCCACAACGGAGGCTATTGCTGATTTTGGTCTGGAAAGCAACAGGAAACTGTTACAAGGTAAACCGATAGGTCAAAATGCGGTGATCACAGACGTGGGCTCCACTTTCACACCGGGGGAGAAATTTGGATTTTTGGGCCGCGGTACAAGCCGCTTTTTGGAGTTCCACTGGGCCTTTCAAACATTTCACGCTTTGTGGTTTTCCGTCCTCTCCAATTTCAACCTCAATAACCACATCACCGCTGACACCGGCTTTCCTGGCTGCCTTTGGGTATTCAGGCAGAACCCGTGATTTGAACATGGCTTGAAACGTTCCACTCCATCGTCCTTTGGTAAAAGGCCGGCAAGCTGAGGTTGCTGCCTGTGGTGCGTGTGGTTTGATTTGTTGGGAAATAGGAGTGGAAATGTTATGGGGTTGGGAAGGGCAATCGGAATAAACATGGAAAACTTCGTACCCGACGGCAAAAGAGAGGCAAAATGCCAAAAGCCGTAACCACATGCCAATACCTCCAGTTTGGGGGAAATCGAATGGTTTGACCCTGGATTTTCTGATTGGTTCCAATCAGCAACGCAAAAATGCCAGTTCAATCAGGGCTTTTGGTGTATTTTCAAATATTTACAGAGGGTTTGGGGAATTCACCTGGAATCCCTGTCGGCATTTCCGCTAGATTCACGGACGGCCTCCGATACCCCAAAACTCAAAGCGAGCACCGCAAAACACTCCATGAATTGGACTGAAGTCTTTCGTCTGGCTTTTGACGCCATTTTTGCCAACAAACTCCGTTCGGGATTAACCTTGCTCGGTGTGATTATTGGTATTTTTTCTGTGACAGTGGTTGCCACCTTGCTCGAAGGAGCCAATTCCTATGTCTCGGAAAAGGTTTCTTCCTTTGGAGCCGGAACGCTCCAGGTGGTCAAAGCCAGTTTTCAGGGATTTGGCAATTTCGAGAAATTTCTCAAAGCTTTCAATCAAAATCCGGATTTGACCCGTGAAGACATGGAGGCGCTCCGCGAGCAGGTCACCCTGGCGCAGGCCATCGGAGCCACTGACGGGTCAAGTGCCCCGATTCGGTATGGCAACACCGAGCTGACCGGGGTTGGAATTCAGGGAGTGACCGGCAATTTTACACAGCTTTCCATGGTGGAACCTGCTTCCGGGCGATACTTTACGGATTTTGACGATGAAAACCGGCGGTATGTCTGCTTTCTGGGGCAGGATGTTGCCAAAGGACTCTTTCCCGCCACGGATGCCGTTGGCCATGACATTCGCATTGGCAATAACGTTTTCAATGTAGTTGGCGTGTGTAAACCGCTGGGAACTTTCTTTGGCCAGTCACAGGATAATTTCGTGCAGATTCCGCTCGGCACGTACCTCAAGATTTTTGGTTCCCGACGCTCACTTTCCTTGTTTGTCAAACCCAAAGACAAAGTTGACCCGTTAAAAGTCGAAGACCAGTTGCGGGTCATCATGCGCAGCCGACACCACCTGAAACCCGGTCAGGATGACGATTTCAGTATCGTCAACGACGAAACCACCCAGGAACTGTTTACCACGTTGACGGGGGCTGTGGCTGCGGTGGCCTTGCCCATCACCGGAATTTCCCTGCTGGTCGGGGGCATCGTCATTATGAACATTATGCTCGTTTCGGTCACGGAGCGGACCCGTGAAATCGGTATCCGGAAAAGCGTCGGAGCACGGCAGCGGGATATTCTGGCACAGTTTCTGGCTGAGTCGGCACTTTTATCAGGGCTTGGCGGATTGATTGGGCTGACCAGCGCCTATACGGTGATGCGCATTGTGTCAGCTTTTTCAAGTTTGCCGGTTGCCCTGCCGTTATGGGCGGTGGCAACGTCGCTGCTGGTTTCAACGGCGGTTGGCCTGTTTTTTGGAATTTACCCGGCCAGTCGGGCTGCCAAACTGGACCCGATTCAAGCGTTGCGGGCGGAGTGAAGAGTCTTGGGAGTCTTAGGAGTCTTGGGAGTCTTGAGAGTCTTGGGAGTCGGAAGAAGTAAGTAGTGACAAGTAAACAGTAACAGGATTCTTTCTTGTCACCTGTCACCTGTCACCTGTCACTTGCCTTGACTCCCAAGACTCTCAAGACTCCCAAGACTCCCAAGACTGTGTGTTAGGGATGATTATGTACGCATTTATCGAAAACCTGTTGCTGGCGGTAACCACACTATTTACCAATAAACTGCGCTCACTCCTGACTGTGCTGGGCGTGGTGGTGGGAACTTTTACGGTGATTGCAGTGGCCTCGGTGTTGACCGGTCTGAAAGTCCGAACCAAGGAACTGGCTGAACAGACCGGCCCAAATGTCCTGTATGTGACCAAGTATGACAATATCGGCCCACGTTTCAGCCGTCCGCCAGCCGAAGAACGGCAACGAAAGGTGCTGGTTTACGAAGATGCCTTGGCCATCAACGAACTGCCTTCGGTATATGCCGCCAGTCCACAGTTGATTGTGGGGAGCTTTGGCCCCAGCGCGTCACAGTTCAGTGTGAAGTACAAGGGGCAGGAAGCCGTCCGCCCAATTATTTTTGGCGTATGGGCCAATTATCCTGAGGTGCGGGTTGTCACCCTCAAAGCCGGGCGCTTTTTCACCAAGGAAGAACATGACCGGAAATTAAATGTTGTCATTCTCGGACCGGTTGTGGCCGAAAATCTCTTTCAAAAGACCGACCCGTTGGAAAAAGAGATTGAAATCGAAGGAGCGCTGTTTCGGGTAATTGGGGTCCTCGACAAAGGGGCTTCAGGGCTTTTCGGAGATACGGTTGAAGACCGGCAATTGCTGATTCCTTATGCCACTGCGGCCAAACAGCATCCTGAAATTGTCAACGGCGACCGGGGCATTTCCGTGATTGCGCATTCCCGCGACGGGCAATTTAACCGTATGCAGGATGAAATCACCGAGTTGATGCGCCGCCGGCGCGGTGTGCGGAGCGACCAGCCCAATAACTTTGGTTTGAATACGCCGGATGCAATTTTTGCCACCTTCGACAGCATTACCACCTTTCTGACCCTGATTGTAATTCCCATTTCAGGCGCGGGGCTTTTGGTCGGAGGCGTCGGGGTGATGAACATCATGCTGGTGTCCGTAACTGAACGAACCAGGGAAATCGGCGTCCGGCGTGCCATCGGAGCCCGTCGGTTTGACATCCTGACCCAGTTTTTAATTGAAGCCATTTCGCTGACCTCAACCGGCGGCGGAATTGGAATTTTGATTGGCGTCGGCATCAGTTGGGGATTGAATGTGTTCTTTCCCAGTATTCCATCGGTGGTGCCGTTATGGTCTGTGTTCGTCGGTTTTGGGATTTCCGCTGGGGTTGGAGTGATTTTCGGGCTGTGGCCGGCGTTACGCGCTGCCCGTCTCGATCCGGCTGAAGCATTGCGTTACGAATAAACGGAAGGAGGTATTTTGATGCGGTTGCTGCACCAAAAAACCATGCTCGAAGTCAATAATCTGGCAGAAACCATTGCGTTCTATACGGAAAATCTGGGTTTTACCTGTTGTGCTGCTTTTCCCGATGTGGAAAGTCCAACCTGGGCGGCCCTCGAACGTGATGGAATAGAGCTGATGTTTAGTGTTCGCAATGCCCATTCGCCGGTTGAAAACCCGACTATGACCGGTGCCCTGTATTTCACGGTTAAAAATGCCACGGAAGCCTGGGAGTTGCTCAAAGACAAGGCCCGGATTGAATACCCCATCGAAGACTTTGACTATGGGATGCGGGAATTTGCCATTCGGGATTGTAATGGCTATCTGTTGCAGTTTGGGCAGGAACTTGAGGGCGGGGAACCTGAAATGTGACGGTTTCGTTTCCCGTGCGTATCACCAAAGTCCCGCATCAGTTCCAAAACAATCGCAGTCCCAAACCGAATGCTGAACCGTATGGCCCCTTCACCTCTGCCGAATTTTGTTGAACTGACCGAAGTCGCCCGTCAGGCATTTGCTGCGCTCAACTCTCATCGGTTGCGCAGTTCTCTCACAATTCTGGGAGTTATTATCGGGGTTTCAACGGTGATTGGCATGGTTTCTATCATCACCGGACTCAACCGGGCGTTTGCCCAGCAAATTGAATCGCTTGGTTCAAACACCATTTTCGTCTCGAAGTTTGACCCTGGTTTTCGCCGTACCCGGACCACAGAGGAGCGCCAGCGGAAGGACCTGACCGTGGCAGACGGTTTGACCATCGCTGAGGAGGCATCGGCGGTCTTGTCGGTTTCCCCCGAACGGCGGCGGAACAATATCAAAATTGGTTTTGAAAACCGCGAGACGGAATCCCCGCAACTTTGCGGAGCCATGCCAAGCTACGAACTGACCCGCAGCAATTACGTTGCGGACGGGCGTTTTTTTACCGGCACTGACCTTGAGCACCGGGCTGATATCTGCATTTTGGGGATGGATGTGGTTGATTCGCTGTTTCCCACCACCGACCCGGTGGGAAAGACAGTCAAGTTGGATGGTCATCCCTTGCGGGTGGTGGGGGTCTTGGAACGGATGGGAAATTTTTTCGGTCAAAGCCGTGACAATCTGGTTTTGATTCCTTTGACCACCTTTGAAAAATACTACCCTGATTTAACCGAAACGGGTGGTTCGTTTTTTTTCGTTATTGTGCGCCCCCGCAGCCGGGCGGAGGTGCCTCGGGCCGTTGAACAGATGCAGGAAATTTTGCGGCGGCGGCGGCATGTTCCCTTTGGGGCCAAGGACAATTTCGGTATTTCAACCCAAGACAGCCTGCTCGACATTTACAATCAGTTGACCGGGGCCACCGCCGCCGTGTTAACCGTGGTATCGGCCATCGCCCTGGTCATTGGTGGAATCGGGGTCATGAATATCATGCTGGTTTCGGTGGTTGAACGAACCCGTGAAATCGGCATCCGCAAAGCTCTGGGGGCCCGCCGGATTGATATTGGGCGGCAATTTCTGCTGGAAGCCATAGCCCTGACAGCCATCGGAGGAATTCTTGGTATTCTGATTGGGAAAAGCATCAGTTTTTTGGTGAACCGGTTTTCCCCATTGCCATCCAGTGTGCCCTGGTGGGCCATTTTGACAGGTCTGGGCGTGTCTGTTTTTGTGGGGTTGGTGGCAGGAATTTATCCCGCGCTGAAAGCTGCCTGGCTTCCTCCGATAGAGGCGCTACGCTACGAATAAAACCATTTTGTCCGTTTGCTTATTTGCCGCGTGCCGTTTTTCCACCATCGGACCACAGGGAGCAGGTTGACATTCCAAGCTGACAGCATCCGCACGCATCAAAACAGCCGTTTGATACGTCTCAATGGCCAACGACAACTGAAGCGGGTTTTCGAAAGGGAAGAGAGCGGGGGAAAGAAGGGCGGACAGGCAAGACGCTATTTACCGTTTCCGGGATTTTGATTCGGAGCGGGAGCCGGGTCGGATTTTGGTTGTTGGTTGGGGTTGGGGTCCGCAGGAGCCTGAGGTGCAGGTGAGGGGGCTTGCATACTACGTTCAGGTGGCTTGGGCGGGGATTCGACAGACTTTGAAGGTGGGCGAAAAGAAAAATAGACCACTGCCAAAACAATTGAAACCACGACAACGCTGGCAGCAATTAAAGGAAAATAGCTCCGTGATGCTGTGTTGGGCAACAGCGGCATGGGCGGAGGCGGCATCGGCGGCATGGGCGGAGGTGGTGCCGCTGCCGTCGCTGACTCAATTAGACTGGCAACTGTGGAAGCGGATAAAACAGCAGTCGTTTTGGGGACGTTGATAGGGCCGGAGGGAGGTTCCTCCGGCGACAGGGTGGATTCTTCAGAAACGAGCAGACTGGGGTCAATCTCATCAGGCAGATTGGGGTCCCGCTGAACTATATGCGATTCAAATTGGGATTCATCCCGTGGTTCGGAGAGGGCACCGCCGGTAAAATGCATGAGCATCACGGTAATGTTGTCTTCACCGCCCCGGTCATTTGCCATTTGAATCAACTGGTTGCAAGCGGAAGACAAATCACCATTGCAGGCATTCAGGATATTGAACATCTCCTGCTTGCGGACTTTTCCGGAAAGCCCGTCGCTGCACAGTAAAATTAAATCGTCGCGGCAAAGCGGCACTTTATCAACCACCACAATCACCGAGGAGGTGGCTCCAAGGGCCTGCAAAATCACATTCTTGTAATGGTGATTTTCGGCTTCTTCTTCCGTAATGTGGTTGGCTTCGACCAGTTGTGCAACCAGGGACTGGTCTTTGGTCATTTGCTCAATGCGGCCACGCCGGATGAGATAAGCCCGGGAATCCCCGATTTGGGCCAGGTACAAAATGTTGTTATCAACTCCGGCAGCAGTAAACGTCGCACCCATGCCGGCATATTCAGCATTATTTTGACTTTTGTTGTTGATTAACGAGTTCGCCTGTTCAACCGAAAGCCGCAACCGTTCATGAAAGGCAAAGGGTTGAAAGCGGGGGTTGGCTTGGAGCTGCAACATCCAGTCACGGACTGCTGTCACTGCCAATTGGCTGGCGACTTCACCCGCCAGTGCTCCTCCCATGCCATCCGATACGGCAAACAAAGCCCCATACGGTCCTTCCTTAAACGACAGCAACTCCGGCGGAGGTGACGCATGGTCGGCTGTCCAGGTCGCCGATGTACTCAAATCCACGGCCAAAAAGTTATCCTCATTCCCCTGACGCACCATCCCCACATCCGTTTGGGCAAAGATTTTTATGTAAATCGAATGATCGTTATTGAGGTTTTCTTGTGTCATAGGCAGGTGGGCCTTGTTGTTTGTAACAAGCGAATGTTGAAACCCTTATTTTGAAACCTGGCGATGTTGATGAAATGTACTTCCGACGACGGATTCCTGCTGTGCGACAACCGCCCGTTCTCCGCCCAAGTTGAAGCGAAACGGATGGAGTGGCGGCATGTTCTTACTTCCAACTTCGAAAAACTACACCGGCAGCCTTTGTGCAGGCTTCTTTCTCAATGCTGAGGAAAGAATGTACCGAAAAACCGATTGACCGGGCAGATGGAACTGGAAGGGATGTAAGTCTATGCGCGCCGACGATTATAACCAAGCTTTCCCCGAGAGGCTAGCGTGAATTCACGGCTAGAGTACGATTATGATTGTTTCGCAGGCAAGTTTTTTTTTCATTTCCCGCAAAACTCTTTGATTTGGGTCTGGGGCTCAGGGTTTCGGGGTTCAGGGTCCAGGGTCTTTTGAATGGATAATTGACAATGGACAATTGGCAATGAAAGTCC
>JAIBAN010000133.1 GCA_019695185.1 Blastocatellia bacterium
TGACCAAAGCGGCGATGGCGACCCTTGACCCGTTCATTCATCGCTCACCGGAACTTCCCTGGTGGGATGTTCTGATTGATCCGCATGGGACGGGGCACGCGGTATGATATTTTCTTCCGACTCCCTTACCTCCTGAATCACTGCTCGCGGGGGGATTTGATCTATGAACCCCCTCGGGAGCGAAATTTGTAAGGCACAACTGACAGCCATCCACGGCGAAACGCCGCAGCAATCGCTACCTCCGCGCGATCGGAGATGTGAGCATGATTGGAACACGTGACGCGAGAATACGCAACGCCATCCGGGTGTTTTTACATACCCCCGAAAAGGTATATTTCAGATTTTACCATTGGAGGGTTTAACCTCTGATGTCCATGTAAATCGCTGATTATACAAGCATTTCAGAGTTTTATAATTCGCCTAGGCTCCCTTATTGGAAGTGCCACCCGGCACCCACGACAAGGGAGTAAGCCTTTTCAGTTCACCTCTTTGGGATTCCCAAAATTTCTTAACGGAGGTTTTCCGGCACATGGGTCAGGTGCCTCTTCGGGTCATTCCGAAGCTGGTTCTGCAGGCTCAATACCTCAACCGCATCAGGTTAACGGTTTTACCCCATAACAATATGGTCCCAGCCGGTTAATCAATGAACGCATGTGCTCCGCTCGTTCGGATTGACCGGACCGGTTGTAAAAGCTTTCCAACCCCCAGGCCACTACGATTTTCATGTATGGTGACACTTGATTCAACTTTGCCTCAAGGCTGGAAACGGTTTGGAGAGAAGGCGTTCCGGTCAGCACTTCCCCAATCTCAACAAGGGCCTCATATCCTTTGATTGAAACCCCTGCAAAGGGAAAGGCGGTGGAGACATCGGCCATTTTCCGGGCGGTTTGGGCCAATCCCAGCCCTTTTTGAAAGTCGTGTTTTTCCAGGTATGCCCACAATGCTTCGAGTAAAAACTGTGAAGCCTGCACCATTGGTGCTTGCTGCTCCCAGGTGATTTCCCTGGTTTCCAAACGGGCCAACTCAAACCGGCCAAAAAGGGTGTAAACCAGTGCCTTTGATGAGGCCAAAAATGCCTCGCGGTCAGCCATTTTCGTCTTGCTGAAGGCCTTTTCGTACCAGTCAATCAACGGCTGGGGCGAAGTCTCCTGAAGCAGCCTGCCGGCTTGCCGGTAGTTAAAGGAAGCCCAGCCCAATCCGGCACCAACCGTCACCAAAAAAATGATGACCGTCAAATATTCACCTTTCCAAAGCAATCCGGCAAAAACCAATCCCAGGAATGGCAACAGAATGATTGATAAGGTCCATTTTTTGAGGAGGTACTGCGTGTTTTGTTCTCTTTCCATCGCAAATTCCTTTTCATTCCACTCCGGAATCCAAAAAACCGTGCTACAGGTTTGGATTCAGACCAGCGCAACGATGATGCTGGCCACATAGCAAGCCAGCGAAACACAAATACCAATGAAAGGATTCCGGAACCAATAGCCAGATTAAGCCTGTCCATCAGACAATTCCGGACTCAGCCCTCCTCTGACTCAAATTTTTTCAACCAGTTGGTCAGCGTCTGGTAGTTAGGCAGACCAAGCAATTTGGCGGCTTCCGTTTTCTTTCCTTGGGCCTGCTCCATGGCTTTCCTGAGATAGTGGTGGGTGACCTCATCCAACACTTTGTGCAGGGAAAAGCCATCCTCAAGGGGCAGATTCAGGAGATTGCTTTCGGTCACAGCAGTCATGGGAATCAATGCTTCCTGGATGTCTTTTTCGCGGATGGCCTCCCCTGGCGACCACACTGCCGCACGGGTCAAAACATTCATCAATTCCCTGACATTTCCCGGCCAACTGTAATTCAGCAGGAGATTTTTCGCGGCTGGGGAAAGCTGCTTCAGTTTGAAGCCGGGTTCGCTTTCGCTGGCTTCCTGATTGACCTTTTCCCAGAGTTTGTCAATCAACAGGCTCAGGTCACCCTGCCGTTCACGAATGGGCGGAATTTTCAGAATTGCCACCCCCAGCCGGTAAAACAAGTCATCCCGGAATCTTTGCTCGGATATTTCCTGAATCAGGTTCCGATTGGTGGCCGAAATGACCCGCACATTGACAGGGATTTCCGAAATGGACCCAACGCGGGAGACTTTCCGCTCCTGGAGCACCCGGAGCAGCTTGACCTGGGTTGGGAGCGGCAGTTCTCCGACTTCATCCAGAAAGATGGTTCCTTCGTGGGCTGTTTCAAAATACCCTTTATGCTCTTTGGTTGCCCCGGTGAAGGCTCCTTTTCCATAGCCGAATAACTCCGACTCGACCAGGGTTTCGGGGATGGCTCCACAATTGACGGGAATGAATGGTTTGTCTTTTCGTGGACTGGCTTGGTGAATGGCCCGTGCCAGCAGTTCCTTGCCAGTGCCGGATTCACCCAAAATCAGGACCGGAATCGAACGGGGGGCGATATACCGGGCTTTGGTGATGACCTCGGTCATGGCCTGGCTGCGATAGATGATTTCGTCGAATTCCGGGGCTTCAGGCGGCAGCCCCCGACTGAGCCGTTCCAAATCATCATCCGGTTTGGCCAGCAGGTTTGGCAGGTACTCAGCCGACATGGCAAAGGGCACCGAGGCAGTTACCACACCCTTATGTTTGTCCGATTGAATCAACTCCGCCGGGTAGCGGGTTTTCCCAATAATAATCCACACCGCTGCCATCATGGGGGTGCCTGGGCTCAAGTGAAACACCAAGTTTCCCTTCGGTTCCGCTATCAATACCGTTTGGATGACCTCGACCGCCGCCTCATAAATTTCGCCAAAATTGGTGGGGGATGTCAGGTTGATGAATCTGGTGGTCAATGGACTGGCGGTTTTGGTTTTGAGCCATGCCTCATACACCCGGTTCTCGGTTTCCGGATAATTCGACAGTAAGTGGATGGCTTTGAATTGACGGTCTGTCACGGCCCTGGCAATTGGCCCTAACCCGACATTGCCAATTCCCTGGCTGGCATCCAGGTCTGTCTTTCCAATCCAGGCAAGCAGAATTTGGTTTGGCATATGGAATACAATGAAATACTTCTCACGTCACCCTGGCTGAGGCAAGGGGAACCAAACGGCAACCAAGTCACCTGGGAACCCTGACACCTCAAAAAGGTTTTTGGGGAGGCCCATTTCTGAACCACCGATGGTTCTTCCTTGATTCCCGCACAACATTATTTTGGTTGGAGTGCCAATTTGTCCTCGTGCTCAACCAACACTCCCCCTGCCAGCAGGTTTTCAATTTCGGACTGTAATCGCTGTTGTATTGCTCCTCCTGTTCGATTGAAACCAAACAATTTTCTGGTCTCAGCAATCAGGGAGTCACGACTCAGGCTTAAAGCATGATCAATCAACAAGGTTAAAGCCTTGTGGATTTCCTCAGGGGCTATATGTTCGATTTTGCGGACTGATTCAGGCCGTCCCTCAACCGGCAACCGGACCAATAAAGTGTCGGTTGAAAAGGTGGCTGGATAAAGGAAGTCCTCCTTTTGGAAGACCGTCTTTTTGCGTCCCAACTGGAAAATGCACTGGTCAACTGCATCCCGCATACGTTTTCCTACTTTTTCCAGGTTCCAGGCTGCGGCCAAACGGCGGGCGGCAATTTCAACATGTATGGGGCCTTCCTGGGTGACCAGCCATTCGAGCAATTCCGCCTGCTCAAACCGGCACAGGTCATTGTGAAATTCGAGGTATTGTTTTCCGGGAACCGGAAGGACACAAGGATTATATTCAGTAGTACCAGGTAACGGAGAATCCGCCTGTGCAGGCAGGCGCTCCACCACCTGAATGGGTAAAGGAGCGGCGAAAGCACTAACTGCCTCAACTGTTGCTTCGGACGGATGCGGTTGGGATTGTCGGGCTGTTTCAATCGCCTTTTGTAACCGCTCTCTTTCCGTGGCCCGGTTTCTGGCCCAATCAAAAGACCAGATTCGATGTAACCGCCAGCCCAGTTTTTCCAAAATCTGCTGGCGTAACCGGTCCCTTTCCCTGGCAATATTGGCTGAATGGTACGTTGCCCCATCAGCCTCAACGCCCAACAAAAACCGCCCAGGCTGGGAGGGGTCGCTGATCCCCAGGTCAATTCGATAACCGCTGCACCCAACTTGAGGAACCACATCCAACCCCAATGAGCGGATTTCTGCTGCAATGTCTGCTTCCAATGGGGATTCATACTCACCTTTTCCCTGCGGATGGGTCAACGCCAGGGCCACGGTTCCCCTTTCGGCAAAATCAAGATAGCGTTGTAAATTGATGACCCCAGCCGGAGTCGTGGGGCTAATTTTCATGTCTCCCGCTGTAATTGAGCTGATAAGGACCACTTTTTCCCTGGCCCGGGTAACCGCTACGTTCAAGCGGCGTTCTCCCCCACTCCGATTCAGAGGGCCAAACCCCATCGTCATCGCCCCATTGGAATCCTTTCCATATCCAACGCTGAAAAAAATCACATCCCGTTCGTCGCCCTGGACGTTTTCGAGGTTTTTGACATCAAAGCCCTCAAGCCGGTCTTCCTTGAAAAATTCTTCAAAAGCAGGGTTTTGCCGTCGTCGCCGTTCGATTTCATCTTCGATGGCTTGTTGTTGGGCTTGGCTAAAGGTAACCACAATGAGGCTTTTTTTCGGAAACCGGGCGGCATGATCAAACACCCGGTCCACCACCACCTGGGCCTCTCGCAGGTTGTGTCGTTTCCCACCCCGGTCATAAACACCATCCGGAACCAGATAAAATTCAACCCCCAAGGCAGGGCTTTGATTGATAGCGGCTGGAAAAGTAACCAACCGGTTGTCATAAAAACGGTTGTTTGAAAAAGCAATCAGTGATTCATGCCGGCTCCGGTAATGCCAGCGGAGATACTGTTCCGCCATCCCCTGGATGGTTTGAAACTCATCAAGCACGCTGGCGTAATTGGCGGATGAATCACTTTCTGTATCTTCCGTTTCTTCATCATCGGCACCGCTTGTCCGCCGAAAGAAATCAGTGGGTGGCAACTGTTTGCTGTCACCCGCAATCAGGAGTTGCCCGCCCCGGGTAATTGCCCCAATTGCATCTTCAGTAAAAATCTGCGAAGCCTCGTCAAAGATCACCAAATCAAATTTGATTCGCTCGGTTTGCAGAAACTGGCTGACTGAAAGTGGACTCATGAGCAAACATGGTTTGAGTTTGGTGACCAGATTCGGGATTGCATGGAAGAGAGAGCGAATGGGTAAATGCCGGCGTTGTTTATTGGCCTCCCGGCGTAACACGGTTGTTTCCGAATCCTGGGCAGACAGGAGAATCCCTTTTGGCCGCCGGTTTTCATGTTCAGCGACAATTCTTTGTGCTGCCAACTGAATGAGGCCGGCATCCACCTGCGAAAAAGCCGAAATTACCCGCTCGTGGTCCCGCGACCTGAATTCCCGCAACTGTTCATCTGAGTTTTTCAAAGCATCAACCCAGCCCTCATAAATTGTCCGTTGACCGGTCCTCAGTAACTGTTCGGGTTGAATGCGCAGCCGGTGGGCTTCCCCCAGAAACGTTTCCAGCCAACTGCCCTTTAATTGCCGATTGAGGTTTTGCAGGTCGGTCCACAGTTCCAGGTCGTTCAATTCATTTCTCATTTTTTTCAAATGAGCCAGGATTCCAAGAAAGGACAATTCGGTCAAAGGCTGGTCCTGAACCAGGACACCTGGATTGGCAAACCCACCCATGACCTCAGCCAAACCCTTTTGGGCAGACTCCATCTGTCTGGCAAGCGGGGTAACCGGTGGGGTCGCAGCCCCGCCCCGCATGGCCAATTCAATAAACAAAGGCGGCATTGGTTTTCCTTCAAACAGGTCATAGGCTTTGGTCGTCCAGGCAACCGCGCTCAACACATCATCCCAATTTGTATCAATCCCCACATACCGAGTCCCGAATTTTTTCCTGAGTAGTTCAGCCTCGGATTGCAGGCCAGCCCGGATGGACTCAAGCTGGTCTTTCCGGTCCAGGTCCGCCACTATTTTCGGAATCCTGAACTGTTCCTGATTGCGGACCAATGGTTCAATCCGGTTGATGATTTCATTCAATTCCGAAAATATGGGAATGACCGAAGCCAACCAGGATTCAACCCTGACAATGGATGAATCAAACAAGCCGGTTGGGACCGAGGGCAATTGGGGAACGGGAATCATGGTCTGAACCGGGTCTAAAACTGCCTGAATTCGCTGACGGCTTTGCAAAATTCGCTCTCCAACCTGTGACAGATTGGTTTGAGGCCGCTCTCCTGCTCCGAAATATTTGATGATTCCAGGTGTTACCTGAGACCCCAGCCCTACAATATGGAGCACTGCTTCGGCAATCGTGAGTGCTTCGTTCAGTTTGGTGAAATTGGTGTCAGCCCCCTGGTCAAACAGCCCGAACAAGAGGCACGGGGCCGGTTGGGTCGCAGCCAGATGTTGACGCAACCGGCCAATTTCACGAGCCTCAATCAAATCATCCAACACCTGGTCGGACAGCGTAGCTGAACGACTTGTCCGCAATATCTGGCGTGTGTCCCGATAATAGCCAGGCCAAACCAATCGCAGCAGAGAACGATAGGGGAAACTCCCAAACTGAAGAATCAATTCATCCAGGTCAAGGTCCAGAAAAGCCGCGTCATAGCGTTCCAACAGTAGCGACTGGCGGCTGGCCAACTCCCGTTTTTTGCCATTGTATTCATCGTAAACCGGTTTGAGTCGGGCCATCGCCTCCCGTATCTGGCGCACCCGTTCCGGGTCGAACCAGGAAGCGTCAGGTTTGGCATCACTGTTACTGAACAACGTCAGTTTCCCCAACTGTTCAGCCTGTTGGAGACTCATGGGTTTGGTTTCCAGTCCCAAAGTGGTCCCCAGGGATTCAACCCCTGCTTTTATTTCCCTGATTGCCGCCTGGGTGGTCTGCAAAAAAGCCATGAGTGCTTGGCGGTCCCGGCACAGATTTCTCCCATCTGAATCGGGACTCTTCAAACCACCACCGCCTTCACTGGTATTGGTCAAAATCGGCCATATTTCAGCCAATCGCTTTCCGGTTCCATTTGGGATTTGGTGAAGGTGTTCCAGATAATCAAGGGCCAGTTCCTGACACCCCTGGCGGTATGTTCCGCACCGTTCGCCATATACTTTTCCAACCGTCAGAATCTCAGCCGGTTTTCCTGGTTTGAACCAGGTTGCCTCAGGGACCGGACTTCCATTCAAATGGGTCCACACCCTAACCAGCCACTCGCTTTCTGCCAAACCGACGATTGCACCGCCGCCTATGCCGTTGGAATATTGTTCGGTCACCCCAATCAATTCTTCAACCAGGCGAATGGTGTACTCCAGCCGGTTCAGCCATTTCATGCGGGCCTCGGCATCAAACCGGGCTTCCTGGCAACCAAACCAGGTGAAGGTCTTCCCCGCCAGGGCAACCGACCAAACCCGCGCCATGCGTTGCAGGTATTCCTCCGAATTCACCAGCCAAGCCGGGGAAATCTCAGCAATTCCGTTAATCTGGAGGGCAATCAAAGGTGTCTGCCGCAGTTTGACCAGCTCCCCCAAGACTTCATAGACACTTTTCCCCAAGGGTTGCCGGACCTGATGGAGGGCGACAGGAAAGGCGTTGAGTTGATTGCGTCCGTTGGTAAACCGTTCAAATTCCTCCTCGGTGGGCAACCGGGTGGGCTGTAACCGGTTGTCAAAAGTCTGTTTCAAGGCCCTTGTGACATCCCGTTTGTTGGCTTTATGGCTGTGCAGTTCCAGGCAGAATTCATTCAGCCCGACTTGGTGCAAGCGGTTGAAGACCACTTCCAGCGCGGCCATTTTTTCCGACACAAATAAAACGGTCCGGCCCCTGGCAATAAACTCCGCAATGATGTTGGCAATGGTCTGGCTTTTTCCGGTTCCCGGTGGTCCCTGCAAAATAATATTGTGGCCGCGCAATACCCCTTGAATACATTGTTGCTGACTGCTGTCGGCATCCAAAATTTGAAAGGTGTTTTGCGGGGTTTGGATCCGGTCCAGTTCTTTGGTGTCGGGAATGGGTTGTTTGCCAGCATCGGAAAGCGGCTCACCCGCCAGCCCGCGCACGATTGGGTGGGCTTTGATTCGTTGCAGATTTCGTTTCAGGTCGTCATACATCGCCAGCTTGTGGAACGAAAAGAAGTCCAGGTTGAGGGCAGGCTCAACCGTCCATCCCAATTTGCCGACATAATCTCGGACCGTTTGCAAGTAGGTGCCCAGGTCGGCATTTTCGCCGTCCGCATCAAAATCAGGCAGGTCAAGTTTGAAATCCTGGTGTAATTTGGTGGCCAGGGCCGGATTGGTTATCGGGTCTTCTTCCGCCCAACGCAATTCAAAGGTTGCCTCAGTCGGTTTGTGGATAAGTTCAACCGGGCACAACACCAGAGGAGAGGCAATCCAGGTATTGGCTTCTTCTGTTTCCTTCCAACTGAGGGTTCCCAAGGCCAAGTGTAAAATTCGAACCCCCCGTTCCTGGTAGTCGGTCCGGGACCGGCGATACAAATTGGTGAGCACCTTTTCCAACCGTTTGGCACTGAGTTGTTCGGCCACAATTTCATCATTTTTGGGTTTTCTGACCGGCGCTTTTCCCAGGGATGGGTTCAGTTTCCGGGGTTGGAGAACAAATGTTGGCTCCTCTTCCGGATCTTCCTCCTCAGCAGGAGGAAACCAAAACTTCAGCGTGGCTTCGTCCACATACAACCGCTCAAACAACACCTCGGTGCTGGGAGCAACCAGCGCCAAGGTTGAGCTTTTGGCGGGTTTGAAATAGAGCAGCCGGTTCCGGCGGGTGAGGTCAATCAGCCGGCGTTTCCATTCCTCTATCCGACGGTCGAGGTCAACGTCAATTGCAACCATACGCCCCTTCACTTGGCAGAACCGTGTGCCTAAGCGCACGGGTTAAGGTGATTCCCACCCGTAGAGGCAGGCGGAACTGACTTCAAACCTTGAAAATATCGACCTTGGTTTCAAGGCATTTGCGCAGACTCAAATCGGTGGCTCCCACTTCAAACCAGCTCACCGGTTTTTGGTAAAAATCGAGGCCCCTCCCAATTTTGATGACCCAGCCGTTGTCGAGCCGGATTTCCCGGTCATGAATGTTGGGGTTGAGGCGTAGGTCCAGCACAATGTCCATCTCCAGCAGGCTTTGCTTGAGTTCCCCGATTTTGTCCTCGATGGCGGTCTTTTGGGTTTGGTCCTCAAAACTGGTCACCAGGTTAATCCGGCGTACCGCTCCGGCTTTGAGCAGGGTTTCGCAAAACCTCACGAAATTCTGAATCTGGTGAACCACCCGGATATAGGGGTCTTCGATGGTGACTTCCTTGACCCCGCGCAAATACGGGCCAATGATGGATTCGTAGCTGTAACCGGTGTCGCCATACTTGATGGTGAAATGCTGTTCCGTCAATTCCCCTTGGACCACCTCCACCACGGCCATTCCTTGGGTTTCCAGAGGGGGCAGTTCGCCGCTTTTGCCCTTCGGTGCTTCACCGGCGTGTTTGTCTTTGAGGCTGCGCCGGGTGGGAAATTGGGTGGCCGGGGCATTCTTTGTTTCAGGGCAATACACCACCACCTCATCGCCATTGGCGCGGAAAAACGAAAGATTGATACGGGCAAACTCGTCATCCGGCTTCCGTTTGTTCATTTGTTCCTTAATCCGGCGGCGGCATTCGATGGCATAGGTTACATATTCCTCGAATTCCTCGTCGGTCGGAGGTTCAGCAGGATGAAGGATTTTCAAAAATCCACAGACTGTCTTTTTAATCCCTTTTTCGTCCCTTCCCTCAACCGCTTTGCCGAGCTTGATGCGGCGGCTGACTTCCTCGTAGCGGTTGGTATGCTGGAACTGGTAATGAAAGGCTTCGGCCAGATAATCCGTGATAAAGCCATAATTGCCGGTCAGAAAATCGCTGCTGTTTTTCGGCATTTCCCAGCCCGGCAGGTAGCAGGCAAAGCGGTCCATGACGGCCAAATCAAAATCCGGTGGCAGCGGCTGAAAGAGGTCATAGACGGTTGAATGGACAATCTGCTCAACCGACAAATCAATGTTTCCGACAAAGGCCAGACTGGCATCGGCAATCACTTCCTTGCCGCGTGAAAAGCGTCCGTTGGCCATGAAATCCTTCATGATTTGGATCGTGTCAGGGTCTTTGACCTTGATGCCGCCAACTTCGTCAAACGCCACCGTATCCCAAAATCCGACCAGCCCCACCTTTCCCCTGGCATTGTTGTAAAAGAGCGTTGCCTTGGTGGCCTGCCCGCCGCTGACCAGCGTTGTATAGGGCGAGAATTCGCTAAAAAAGTAGGATTTCCCGGTTCCGCGCGGCCCCAACTCGATAAAGTTGAAATTCGGCTCAACCAGTGGAATCAACCGGGCAATAAAGTGAAATTTCACCCGCTTGGACAGTTTGGCGGGTTCCAGCCCGACCGACCGCAGAATGATGTCCATCCATTCCTCGCGGGTAAAACCGCCCCGGCCACCCGTGTAGCGGTCAAAGTCAAACCGGCTGAGTTGAATGGGCCGCAGTTCTTCGACATAAAAAGCGTAATCGTCATCCTCGATATCGTTGTGGGCAATTTTCACTTCGGCCCAAATGCCGCCTTCCAGCAACCGGTCGTTGTCTTTGTAAAACTGGTGGCCGATGGCGATGCGCTGGGAATTGAAGTTTTCAAGCGCCGCCCAATGCCGTTTTTCCTTTTCGACATAGCGCACGTGAACCTTATCAATAAACCGGTGCTGCCCTTTGGTGGCCACCCGTGACTGTGCGGCGTTGGATTCATCGGGCCGGACGTAATTGTCCTGCAAGGTCGCCAACACAGCCTCCATTCCAGCATCAATTTCCGTGGCGTCATTACTGGCGCAGTACCGGGCCAGCAGAAACTCCAGCACAAAGGTGGGCACATTGGTTCCCTTTTTAATTCGGTGCAACAGGTCTTTCCGGACCACCTTGCCGTCAAAGGCAGCA
The DNA here is from genome assembly GCA_019695185.1 of Blastocatellia bacterium. Taxonomy (GTDB): domain Bacteria; phylum Acidobacteriota; class Blastocatellia; order Chloracidobacteriales; family Chloracidobacteriaceae; genus JAIBAN01. Next base: position 10,968 of record JAIBAN010000133.1, read on the forward strand.
TTCAGTTTTTGGTCGAGTGTATCCATTGTGCCCCTCTGGTGTTGTCAGTACCACCCGATGACGCAGGTGCTACTGACTACACCGTATAATCGGTTTCCAGGCTCAGTGTGCAATAGGTCGAATTGGTGCTTGGGTTGAGTGCCTTGATGGTGAATTTCCCCTGAAATTCGGGGTCCATTTTGATCACGATGGATTTGCTTTGATTCGGAGCCAGCGTAATGGTGCGCGAGGCCGGATTCACATCGCCACCCGGACGTGGTTCGCCGATAACTTCGCCAGCTTGGTTATGGGCTTCGAGCATGATTTCAACGCTGGTTTCCAGTGAAAAAAGGTCTGGGGAAAACAGCTTGACTTCAATCACAGGAAGCCGCGTGGTAATCCGGGTCGCCGCGTTTTTATAGGACAGTTTGACCTCGATTTGGTCCTTTTTTTCCGCCCCTGGCTTTTCCAGCCGGGCCACCAGCACCGGGACAATTGCCTCAGCCAGCGAAGCTCCGCCGTGGAAATACAGGTGTCCGGCCCGGTAAGGAGCCATGCTGCGGGGAACGGCAACCTGGTTGAACCCGCCGTTAATTCCGACCTTGTTGGCCGAAACCACGACGCTGTGCGAATCAGACATTCCATCACCCAGCATCATCCGGTCATGGGCCACCAGCCATTTGCCCTTGGGTTTGGCGCAAACGTCACCGGCTTCGGCGTGTGAGTTCAGGAAAAAACCGTGGTCGGTGGCAATCACGGCTTCGGTAAACCCCAGTTTCCCCAGCTTGTGCAGCGCAGCCCGAATCATATTCAGGGTTTTCGGAATCAGCCCCAGCGTGGATTCCGGATTGCTTTCCAAATGGCTGTCTATTTCGGTGCTCCGCAGGACGAGCAAATCAACCGTGGCTGCCGGTTTGGGAGTTCCTTTGACAAACTCTTTGAGGGTCATTTCCTGGAACCGGTCGCCAAACCGTTTGCGGATGGCTTCCATGCGTTGGGCCACGGTTGCAACCGGCGTTCCCGCCAGTTTGGGAATCAATTTTTCGCCCTCATTTTCCAGGGTTAAATCAGCCCGCGCACCAGGAAGCAGGCTGGCCATGCCTATCAGCGTAATGGTAGGAAACTGGGCGCAGGCCGCATGAATTTCCACCGGACCTTTTTCGGAAAGCTCTTTTTGCAAAGCCAGCCCAAGTTCATAGCGCAAGGCATCCACCATCAGATACCCGACTTTGTTGCCCCGTACTTTTAACCGCTCCCCAACAAACCGGTCAAAGACATCGGTGTTTGATAACCGGGCGGCAGGCGGCCACCCTTCCGTCTCCAGGTGTTTTACAAACAGGTTCTGGACCTTCTCCGTCAAACGGCTGTAACGGCTGCGGGCTTTGTGGATGGCTGGTGTCAAAAGCCCATCCGAGTCATGGAAATCACCCGCCACGGCTTCGAATTCACGTTGGAGCCGGTCCACCTCGCGCAAATGGCCAACATAAAAGCTGATGAAAGTGGTTTGACTGCGCCCGTTGGATTCCAGTCGTGGTTCCATTTCATCGCAGCATTCAATCAGGTTCAAAGCCGCCTCCACCAGCGCCCATTGTTCCTGGTTTTCCCCTCGCCCGACCCAAACCGAATGGGCATGGCGTTTGATTACCGTGCGGGTCAGTTCCGGGTCGTCCTGCTGGAGCGCGTTCAAAGCCCGGCGCAAAAAGGTGCGTTCCTCAAACGGGAAGGTATCGCGTTCGCCCAAATCCTCAATGGAACTGCACGCCTTGGGCAAATCATAGTCGGTTTCGATTTTGACCGCCCGTTCGATGTAATCGCCCCGCAGGCGGACATCGCTCCGGATTCCTTCGCAGAGGTCATTTATCAGGGGCTTGGCTTCGACTGGGGCCCGTGGGACGGAAGCCAAAGCCTCTGGCAGGGCCGTTGGCAGGTCAAAGACAAACTCGCTAAAAAGGACAAAGGCCCATATTTCCTCAGCCAGTCCATCCCAGGTTTTCTTTTTGGTTTTGAGTTCCAGTCCGAGGGTGGTCCGGAGAAACTGACGGGCTTCCTGGTTCCAGCCCTCACTGGCTTTGAGTGCGTCTTTTTGGTCAGTCGTGGGATTGAGCAGTGCCTTCAGAATGCCCCGGCCCGATTCTGCCCTGAGCGTTCCCCGCAGTTGCGGCCAATGCACTCCGCCGCCAATCGCATCAATCACGGCAAAGGCAGGGGATGGATTTTCCGCAAAGATGCGCCGGATGTCGGTGGCAAAATCCGGTTTGGCCCGCAAACACAGGCTTTCGTAGGTGTCGCCGTCATCCTCCGGAAAAACTCCGCCGCATTCGCCATAGACAGCAAATGGATTGGCCTGTTTTTCCTGGTCCGTGGTTGGTTTCCGGGCCGGAATATAAACCACCAGCCCTTCCACTGCCGTCTGGCTACGGCCCATTTCCCGGAACGCCCGGTGTGCGGCTTCACGGCTTTCGATGCTGCTTTCCGAGGCATCCACCAGCCGGATTTTCCCGGTTGCCAACCGTTCGCAGACTTCGCGGAACCGGCGCTCCGGGTCATAGACCACCAGACAGTGGTTTTTGGTTTTGAGGCGTGGCTGCAAAATGGTTTTGGTGATGAAATCGGCAATTCCCATATTGGTCTTGAATCAGCACTGCCTGCGTCAGCAGGTGGATTGCTTGGTTGGATTGTTATTGCCCACCTGCTGATGCACGTGGGACTGACTTTTACTTGGAGGTATTGATAACTTCGTTAAAAACATCGTCATTCCACAAAATGCCTTCCCGCAAACACCGCATTTTGGTTTCAAAAGCCAAATCGGAAACGGGCAAAGGCTTACCCCCGACATGCAGAGTGACAATCTCCTGCACGATATTCTGTATTTTTTTTCTCAATGCTGCCCGTGACATTTCCGGAGGGGTTTCCTGCTCTGCCAGGATGGCTTTGGCAAAGTAAGCAAAACTCCCGATGGGTTTGCTGGTGCGTCCGTGAATGGCCCGCATGAAATCAATGATGGTTCCTTCTTCCAATGTACGGATTTTTCGAAAGTTTGTCGAATCCTGCTTGCTCCAGGTTTTTCCCGTCAGCGTCTGGTAAATCACTTTGATTGGTGCTGGGACAAAATCATCATGATCATGATCTTTATCTATATCATCATGATCATGATCATGCAGGCCAAGGCTAGTCATTTTGACTAGGCTAGTCGTTTTGACTGGGCTTTCCGGTGGATTCAAACCGCTTGGAAGCAGGACCTGATATTCCGCTCCCTGGTCTTGGCCTTTGCCTAAAACCACCCTGATTTTTTCAATGAGTTCCTTTTCCAAAAGCCGGTTGATGGCCCGCTGCGTGGCCGAAGATGACAGTCCGGCGCGTTGGGCCAGTTTCGGTAACCCTATGATACAGGTCGGGTTATTGCTGCCCCAGGACAACCGGTACAGTTGCAGGTGAACGGCCTGTTCGGCTGCATCAAGCTGTGGGTAGAGAAAATCAATAAACTGATTGGGAATCGAAACCATGCCCTCCAAGGGCGGCAAACTGGCCAAAATCGGCTCTTTGGCTGCTTCAACAAGGACGCTTTCCGGGGATTCTTTAAGCCTGGTCATTTTGACTAGCCTAGTCATTTTGACTGGGCTTAACGGCTTTAGGCCAGTCATTTTGACTAGGCTTACGTCATTTAGGCTAGTCAAATTGACTAGGCTTACATCATCCTGGGAAGGTTGTGAAAGCACCTCTTTTTGTTGGTTAAATTCTTTTGAATCAGATATTTCAAGCAGGTTTTGGGCAGGTTTTCCAGGTTCCGGGCCGGGCTTGGATGTTTCGCTTAGGCTAGTCATTTTGACTAGGCTTACATCATTTAGGCTAGTCAAATTGACTAGGCTTAAATTGTCTCCGGAAGGGCCGGAAAATACTTTTTCTGATTGGGTAACTTCTTTTGTATCAGGTGTTTCACATGGGTTCAGAAGGGGCTGAACGGCTTCCGGAGCCAAATTGGAAAGAGGATTAAGGCTAGTCATTTTGACTAGGCTTACATCGCTTAGACTAGTCAAATTGACTAGGCTTACATCGCTTAGACTAGTCAAATTGACTAGGCTTACATCGGAATCCTGGGTTGGAAGTGTGTTGACGGAAGCAGTCTGAACCGCCGGTTGGGCTGGTTGCACCGGAGGCAGGGAAACGGGGTCAGGCTGTGGCTGGCGTGCTTCACCGGGCTTTATCCGAAGCGCCGCGGCGAAGTTCAGCGGTTTCCTCTTTGGTTCGGACATTGGAAGGAGCCTCCGTCTGCATGATGTTTTCAACCGCCAGTTGAATCAGTTCTCCGGTAATCGGGCGGATTTCATTGAGGGCCGCCAGCAACATGGCAGCGTTTGAAATTTTGATGATTTCACGCGGAATTCCCCGCGATGCCAGATAAAGTGAATGCAAGGCTTCGGGTTCAAACACCCGCTCCATTTTTCCTCCAGCAATCCGTATCCGGTGCTCAATGGCCTTTTTCATGTCCTCCAGGGTAAAGGTATCCAGGTAATTGGTCAGGATAATCCGGGAAACCAGGGCCGGTTTGGTGATGAGCTTTTGCTCAATTTCAGGTTGTCCGGCAATCAGTATCTGGATGACCTTGGATTCATTGGTTTCGTAATTGAGCATTTCGCGCAACAGGTCAAACTGCGGGCCGCGCAACGCCTGGGCTTCGTCAATTATCAGCACCACATTGCCGCCCTGCTGGTAGGTTTCCAGCGCGAAATCCCGGATTTCGTTCATCTGGGCATTGAGCGACCGCCGTTTCGGCAATCCGAATTCATCCGCAATGGTTTTGGCCAGTTGCATGTCCGAAGGAAAATTGCCGTTGGGCAGCAGGGCAATTTTGTAATCGGGATTATCCAGGTACCCGTCCACCAGAAACCGCAGGACGCTGGTTTTGCCAAATCCGACTTTTCCGATGATGGCGGCCAGCCCCTGGCGTTCCTCGATGACGAACTGTAAGTTTGCAGAAAATTGGCTTGGGGTGACTTAATAAATCATCCCAAGCCAATTTGACCCTGTTGGCGAAACCAATGGGAATCACCCAACGGTGGATTTTTCGTCAACTTCTTTGTGGTTATGGG
>JAIBAN010000134.1 GCA_019695185.1 Blastocatellia bacterium
GGGGTTTGATAAACTTTGCCAGATAAACACCCAACCATGCCATGCACCCGGATTTGCTTCAGCGGGCAGCAACAATGAAAGGTGAGTTGGTGGCCGCTTCGCAAACCGGTGATGGCTGCCGTTGGGTTGCGTTCAGACATTTCCAAATGTTTTTTCGTGGCTTCCGAAAAGCCCCCGTTTTTGAAAACCAAAGAAGGTGGTTCCGCGACGGAAAACCCGTCGGGCTTTGCCCGACCGCTTGCGCTCAATCGCGCAGGCGCGATGCCGTCGCTCAGATGGGGTGTTGCACTGTTTGCGCCACCCAACAATGGCATGCACTCGGACTCGCTGCCGCCGGTTTCATCAATGTAGGCAGGTTGCGTGGGCGTTGCTCGCCGGTGATGCCCGCCGTTGGGCGCTTTTTTTATATTCCGGAAGTGGTAAGATATGCTCACCACGACAAGTAGGAAAATTCAATCAGTCATAGGGTTCAATCATGTCTGTTCATTTCACCATCGAAACCGAACTGGAAGACGACGGTCGCTGGATTGCAGAAGTACTGGAGATGCCAGGTGTTTTGGCCTACGGACAAACACAAACGGAAGCCAAAGCCAAAGTCCAGGCCCTGGCGTTTCGGGTTTTGGCCGAACAACTTGAAAATGGGGAAACCACCTCTGATTTGATGAGTGTCCAATTCGAGGCTGCATGAGTGAATGGTCAACCAACAAGTCCAAGCGTGTTTTAGCTGCCCTGTACAGAATCGGCTGGAGCCTCAAACGCCAATCCAGTTCCCATAAAACCCTGACCAGACCTGGGTGGCCCGATTACGTTTTTTCCTTCCATGACAAAGAAGAAATAGGTCCACGGATGTTGGCACGGATTGCAAAAGCAACGGGACTCAAACCAGGTGATTTGTAAAAAGGCGTCCAACCATGCCATGCACGCGGATTTGCTTCAGCGGGCAGGTTCAATGAAGGGTAATTGGTCGCCGCTTCGCAAACCGGTGATTGCTGCCGTTGGCCTGCTGCTCTTTGCAGAAAATCAAAGTTGATGTTTCGGTCAAGCTGCTGACGGGTTGGCTGGTTGGTCTGAATTGCCCGCTTGTTTTCCGCACGGCTTGGGGTGGCAACAGTCCGGTTTTCCATTGGGTTCCGTTTGGTGTGCCGTGGTTCCGTCCGGTTCGCGCCAGTCAGGTCGTGGCGGTCAGTTGCTTGGGTTCTCCCCGTGGTTTCCGGGGTTTGCCCGGTCGGTGAGGCCGTGGCGGTAATGTGGTCGGTTTGGTTCGTGGTTCCGTCAATGGTTTGGCAGGCAAGCAAGGGAACAAGGCAAGCTGACGCCTTGGCCAAAACGGGTTGACCGGCAATTGGTGAGAGAGTGATATTTTCAAACCAGGTTGGTCGCCCGGCAGGTTGACTGGTTTGCTCAATCAAGCCAACCATGCCATGCACGCGGATTTGCTTCAGCGGGCAGCGCCCATTTCTGGTGGGTTGGTCGCCGCTTCGCAAACCGGTGATGGCGGTCGTGAGGCCCCTCGCCATGTCTCAGGAAAATTCTATGGATGCGATCATTACTGCTATTGTCAAGGATGACATTGAGGAAGTGCAATCGCTTTTGACAGCAAATCCGGGATTGGTGAGACAACTCAACCAAAGAGATCGGTTGCTTGCCGCAGGCATTTTTCACTGGATATATGCCGGGGATACGATCTTGCACGTGGCATCTGCCGGCCATCGGTTCAGCGTGGCGCACCTGCTCCTGGCGGCTGGTGCCGACCCCAACGCGGCAGGGAACCGGCGGGGCAGTACCCCCTTGCACTATGCTGCCGACGGATTCATCACCGGACCAGAGTGGAATGCACGCCCTCAAGTCGCCACCTTGCGCCTTTTAGTTGAGGCGGGATCGAGCCTCAACGCCCAGGATCGGAACGGTGCCACAGCCTTGCACCGGGCCACCAGGACGCGCACCGCAGAGGCGGTTCAGTACCTGCTGGAGGCTGGTGCTGACCCCATGCTCCGCAACAAATCCGGGTCCACCCCTTTTCATCTGGCAGTGCAAACAACCGGACGCGGGGATTCCGGAAAACCGATTGCCCGGGATGCCCAAAAGCGCATTGTGGAGGTTTTCCTGGCAAAAGGTGTGAGCCCTCACCTCACCGATGGAAAGGGGAAGACTGTCATCCAATGTGCCCAGGGCAATTGGGTTCGGACTTTGTTTTCAGAGAAGAGGGCCTAAGCATGCCCCGCATGCCGACTCGCACAGCGTGGGTCATCCATTGCAGCCAGGTTGGTCGGCGCTGGCGCGCCGGTGAGGGCGGCCGGTGGGTGCCCCTTGGTCACAACTGAGGATCGCCACCTCGCCCAAACATCCGACCAAGCAATACCATAAAAGGTATGGATCGATTGCGAGAAAAACTTTGGTGGTCCCCATCTGCAGGCCGGTGTGTGCTCCTGCTCACAGCTTTTCTCGGCTCATTCGCCTTGGTTCCGAATGGGAAACAACCGGACCGCACATCAGTTCCGCAGAAGGAAAACCCCGGTCCATTGAGGATGGCCCCCCAACAGGCCATCCCGCCTCCTTATGTGGTTCAAACGGGTTTGTCTGACAATGTCGCCAAAGGGTATTCGATCCGGATCCCCAAAGGGTATTTTTCTCTGGCAAATGCAGGTCTCAGTACGGACTCAGGGTGCCGCATTGACTTACGACCCGGGGTGGTTCCCGCAGCCGCCTGGACCGCACCGGCAAACGCCCCCAGCATGGGCTTCAGGGCAGTCTGCAACGCCGCTTTCAAAGAGAATCTGCAGGAAATCCAACATGATCTCATTGCCCATAGGCAGGCTGGAGACCCCACTTCGGAGGTGCAGGTTAGGTCTGCCAGACTCGGTTCGCTCACGGCGAGAAGGATCGTAATTCGTCACAAACAGTTCCGGGGAGCGGGCCCGTTTGTGGAAGAGTTCGTGGTGGCGTGGCGGCGCGACCCTGCGATTTCGGTCCGAACCCACGATGATTGGCTGCTTTCTCACATGATCTATGAAGGATACCTCTTCACCTCAGCAGAAAGGTACCAGCAGGACCGGAAACTCTTCCAGCAATTCCTGGGTAGTTGGCACCCCCGTCGATTCGATTAACCCCCTTCACCATGCGATGCACCCGGATTTGCTGCAGCGCCGTGCATCGGTCTCAAGGTGGGTTGTTTTTTCAGGGGCCGCAGCGCAACCCCTGTTTCCCACCGCCTAAGTCTCCAGGTTGCCCACCAGCCTTCCTCGATGACGCTTCATTTCCTGGCTCGACCCCAGCCACCCGGCCTTTCCGGGCTGGTCAGAATGCCGGTCAATTCCCGGATGACGGCCTGGGGCAGTGTGTTGAGGTCGCTCACCTGCACCGATTTCGGGAACAGATGCCCGACGTTGGTACGGATTCCAATACCCACCACTTCCACCCCGGAGTTTTCCAGCCGGGTGACTTCCCGACGGGCATGGCCGGCCTGAATGTCGTGGTTGCCTTTGCCAAACGGCTGCCCGTCCGTGAACACAAAGAGCACCCGCCGGGTGGCCGGAACCCCTTCCAGCCGTTTTCCCGCCCAGGCCAGGGCCTCGCCGGTCGGGGTGTTGCCGCCGCTCTTCAGCCGGGTCATCCCACAGCTTTGGTTTTCCCCGAACCGCTTGAGAATGGTGAGGTCCAGCCGTTCCTCCGTCCGGTTGTAGCGGGCCAGGAGGTCCGGGCTGGTGCGCTCCGCCATGGCTTTGAGTTCCGGGCACACCTGGCTGGCAAAGCCGTCGATTTCAAAATCAATGCCCAGGCGGTTCAAGGCGTCGGCAAACGCCGCCACGGCCTGTTTTGTGACCGGCAGTTTGTCGCGCATGGAGCCCGACTGGTCGACCAGCAACAACAGCACGGGGCGGCCTTCCGCCGTCGCCTGCCGGTGCCGGAAAACCCGCCCGTCGCCACCGGTGGCCACCTGCTGAAGCTGGCGGGGATGGGGAGTTCCCCATGATTGCCCGGTCTGCCAGCCCGGTTCTCCGGCTGCCTTCAGTTTCAATTCCAGGGTGCGGACCAGGGCTCCCACCACCGGCCTGACCTGCTGCCGCAGCACTCCCAAAGCGGCCCGGTCCCCTTTCCCGGTGAGGTCCGTCACCGTGTCAAAAGCGGTGGCCAGCGGCAGGTGCGGCAGATTGACGGCGGCTCCGGTCTGCCCCAGGGACCGCTGGCGACGGCCTTCCGCCGCCATTTCCCGGACCAGCCGGTGCTGCATGTGGCTTTCCACATCCACGGCGAACCGGTCAAACCGGGAAGGAGTGCCGACCCGGTCAAGCAGCATCCCATCCGCCGCCGCTTTGGGCTGCGCCGGATTTCCCGGTGCCGGCGGGCCGGATGGGTTTTCCGGCTGGTGCGGCTGGCGGTCTGCTTCCTGCTGTTCGGCCTCCCGGTCAGCTTTGATGAGGGCCACCATGCGTTCCGTGACCCGGCGCAGTTCCCCGGTGGAGCCAGCCTGGTTGAGGGCGGCCACTTCGGCCTGCACCGCCGCCAGCTGGCGGGCGATTTCCGGGTCCGGGTGGGGCGCGACCCCTTCCATCAGGTCCATCACGCTGAAAATCAGCCGGACCGGCCAGGGCAGGGTGGTCCATTGTTCCCGGTTTTGCGCATCCAGGCGGGCGTTCAGGCGGCGCAGGTTGGCATGGGAGCCGGGATACTGCGCTCCCATCAACCGCTCCATCCGCACGTCCTCCACCCCGTTCAGCAACTCGGCGTGAAACCGGCTGGTGACGGCCTGGAACTCGGAAAAGGTGGTGAACATGCAGTGGCCGACTTCGTGGTCCAGGAAAGCCTCCACATCCTCAAGGAGTTCCGGCCCAGGGTCGGGAAAATTGGGCAGGGTGATGCGCCTGCCGTCGGTCATGGCCTGAGTTCCCTCCAGCACCACTTCCAGGTTGAACCGGCGGGCCAGGATGCGGGCGATTTTTTCCAATTTGGTTTCGAGCATGATTACACTCCCAGCACCCGCTTGATGATGCCGACCACAACGGCGGCATCTTCAGCAGGCATTTTGTTGAGAAAGACCGGTTCCGCCGCTTTCAGGGCATCCTGGGTGCGGGCCATCAGCTCGCACCAGTCAATCAGTTCGGCGGTTGACAACGGGACGGTGATTTCCTCTTTTTCAAAAGCGGTCCGGACGGCATTGGCCACCGTGGCCAGTTTCAGCCGGGCGTCAAAGCTCAGGTGCGGAAAATAATTGCCCAGGAGATGGACTTCCTCCCTGGGTTTGGGATACTCGACCACATAGGTCCGCCAACGGCGCAGAAAAGCGGCATTGAGCAGGTTCGTGCCCTGATAGACATGGCGGTACCGGCTCATTTTTCCAATCGTGTTGGCCGTCGCCAGAAGGCGGAAATCCGGGTGGGGCGCGATGACCTCGCCATTGCGTTCCTTGAGGACCAGCGCCCGGCCCCGCTCCAAAACGGCGTTGAGCGCGCACAACAGGCGGGGCGGCCCAAAATCCAATTCGTCCAGAATCAGCCACAAACCCTGGCGCATGGCCTGCGGGAGGACTCCGTCCACCCACACACATTCACCCTGCTGGAGAATATACGTCCCGACAAAATCGGCCATTTCCATCTGGCCGTTGAGGTTGGCCCGGAGGACGCCCTGTTCCATGCGGGCAGCCAATTGTTCCGCCAAACTGGTTTTTCCGCTTCCCATCTGGCCCACCAGCAGCACGTTCCGGCCTTCCTCCAGGTCGGCCACCACATCCTGCGCCAAATCAGGAAAGTGGTAGTGCGGATTGAGGCGGGGGACCCACTGCGGTGGGCTGCCTTTATAGGGCAGGACCACCTTTCCAATCATCTGCGGGGTCCGGGCCGGGGCCGTCGCCAGGAGATGGTTGACCGTGGGTGGCGGCTGGGAGACGTTCGTTTCCCCGCTGAACGACGCCAGCGCCTGGGCAAAGGATTCCCCGGCGGCGGGTGAAACCGCTGTGGTGGTGACAGCCGGGGCCGGCAGGCTTGTTTTCAGCACATAGCCCTTCCCCAGCTTCTCCGCGATCTTTTTCCGGGCCTCTGCCTCCGACAAACCGGTTTTCCCCTGGGGATTGGGACATCCAATCCGGCCCCATTCGGTTTCGTAGGTTCCCCTGGGCTGGTTTAAGGTGATTTGCCAGTATTTGGAACTGGTGCCTTCCGTACATTCGTAGCGTCCTGTTTCAACCATGCTTCCTCCTCAAAAAAGAACAAATAAAAAAAGCCCCAAAGGGGCCTGCGGTTCGTTTCCCAGGCCGACCGGCAGTGACCGGCCAGCCCTTCGTTTCGTTGGAACGGGGTCAATCCATGGAAAGCTGGGGCATCGCTTCCCCGTCCAAGACCTTTTCCGGGCTGTCTGCTATCTACCAATATGACGGCTTGCCCAAAACCAGGGCCGAAATCCGATAGGTCCGGAGTGGCTGTCAAAGCTGACACTTCTTTCTGAATTTCCCGCGTAGTGGAGTGCCAAGGAATTTTCCTGTGCCCGCACGTCTGTAAGAAAAGCAATCCAACCCGCCGGTAGCGAATTACAAGAGGAACGGCATTGATTGGATCGGGTTTTCCCCAAACCCTCGGGTTGGAAATGGAGAAGAAGATTGACTGTATGTTTGAAATTTCAATTCGGCTGTTTGGTCAGTTTGCTTGCTTTCCGGCAACGGTTCCGCATGACTCCAGGCCGGGAAAGCAACTGGATGTGTTGTGCTATCTGCTGCTCAATCGGCAACGGATGGTGTCGCGCGATGAGTTGATTGATATTTTCTGGGAAAAGGCCAACCCTGAACATGCCCGCAAACGGGTTTGGTCGGCATTTTCCACGCTGGAAAAAATGTTTCATGAAGTTTGGCAACGGACCGGAACCCACCTTTCCACCCAGGAGGAGGGATTTCAACTTCGGATGGGGCCTTGATGTGGAGTGCTTTGACGTCATTTTTCAGTCCCTGAAAAATACCTCCGGCTGGGATTTCAATCCAGACCAGACTCAGTTACTTCAGGAGGCGGTCACTCTGTATTCAGATGATTTGCTCCCTGGTTGCGGGTATGTCTGGTGTTTGATGGAACGGGAGCGGTTGCAACAGGAATTCGTGCGGCTGCTCCACAAAGGAATGGAGCAGGCCGAGGTGGCCGGACAATTTGAAATCGGGTTGGAGTATGGCAATCGCTGCCTCCGCATGGACCGAGCCTGCGAAGCCACCTATCGGCGGATGATGCGGTTGTTTTATGCAGCGGGTGACCGGACCAGGGCCATCCGGCAGTATCAGGCATGTCTGCAGATCCTGACCGAAGAATTCCAGGTCAAGCCTGAATCCCTGACCAAAGCCTTGTTTCAACATATCCAATCCGGCAAACCGCTTCCGCCTCCGGGGTCGAATTCCCCGCTGGGGCGAACCGGCGAGTTTCCGATTCCGGCGGGAATGGGTTTGACCAGCTCGGCCAACTCCATTTCCATCACCCATCACCCGTCGGTTCCGAAAATCGACCAATAATCCATTCCAATCAACATTGCGGTGGGTCACCGCAGGGTGTCCGGTTTTGAGAGCGGTTCAGGGAGCCGCCCCCAGACCGGACATTTTCTTTGGGCAGGTTTTGGGCGGTTGGTACCGGAGGACGGGAAGAGGACGGAAAAAAGGACCCCAAGAGGACCCAAAAAAGGATGAAAAAAGGACACAAAACGGACACCAAAGAGGACGTTCAAGGGATCCCCGCCTGCCAGAATTCCCAGTGTATTTGACACCTCCGTGCCGGACTCCAGGGCAACCAACGCAACCCCGATTCACCGGCACGGCCTGGTGCCGCATCGCTTCACAGGTGCGGCACATGACCGTTTTCACTTAGCTTGGGAGCTATCGCAGGTATGAACGAACCATTTGCCTACCCATCGCAGACTCCTCACGGGCGACCGGTTTCGCACACACCGAAATACCGTCGCCGCAATCCGAAAATGGCGGTTTTGGCCGGTTTGCTCATTTTTGTGCAAATCGTCACGTGTACGCCCGTCCAGGTTTGGGCCGCCTTAAAACCCGAAACAAACAACGGCAAAACACCGCCGCCCGCTCCGGCGGTCAAAGTCAACCGCACCGTTCCGCCGGCAGAACCGGAACCAACCGGGCCACGTTTTTCTACGCCGCCCACAGACAAAGAAATCACCCGTTTCCGAATTTTTGAGGAACCGCTGGTCCGCAACCTCAATGCCAAACCGGCCAAGGCGGAGGTCAGCCTGACCCAGCGGGAAAATCAGGATTTGGCCGTGGCCATGCAGATGTATCAGGAAAAAAATGACCCGGAAGCGGTCGAACCGCTGGTCGCCTTCCTCAAAAAACACCCGCATTCCGAGTGGAATGATTCTCTGCTCATCAATCTGGGGCTGGTTTATCGTCGGACCGGGTATTTCCTCAAGGCCCTGGATGCCTGGGAAACCGCCTGGAAAAACAGTAAAACCTCCACTGACCCAACCATGTCCGCGATTGCCGACCGTGCATTGGGCGAATTGGCCCAATTGCACGCCCGGCTTGGTCATCAGCAGCGGATGACGGAACTTGTCAAAGAGCATGACAGTCGCAACATTCGCAGCTCTGCCAATGAAAAATTCAGCTATGCCAAGCAAGGGCTGCGGCTGATGCAAAACCGCCCGGACAAAGCCTTTAAGTGTGGTCCTTACGCACTCGACAGCATTCGCATGATGCTCAACCCGAAAGACGCCAACAACCCGATAATTGACGCCTTTTGCTCAACCGCCAAAGGAACATCTCTGGCCCAGGTGGCAGGTTTGGCCAAAGAGTTGGGCATGGAGTTCCAGCTTGCCAAACGAGAACCAGGCGCACCAGTAGTGACTCCAGCCGTGATTCATTGGAAAGCCGGACACTTTGCCGCCTTGTTTGAACCTTCGGCACAACCGGCTGCGATGAAATACCGCTACCGGGTGGAAGACCCGACCTTTGGTACGGAAATGTTTATCAGTCAGGCCGCGCTCGATAGTGAATTGAGCGGCTATGCACTGATTCCGGCGGGAAAATTGCCCGAAGGCTGGCAACCAGTCACCGAAGCCGAAGCCAAAACCATCTGGGGCAAAGGTGCTTGTGAAAATATTGACCCGGACAATTATTTTTGCCCGAATGACACAACCAATCCGCCGGGTTGTAAGACTTGCGGCAATCCGCCGAGTCCGGGGATGGCTGGCTACAAGTTCTTCACCTCTCTGGTAAGCCTTAACCTTACCGACACCCCAGTTGGGTATCGCCCGCCGGTTGGTCCGGGTGTGTTTGCCACTGTGACCTATAACCAAAGGGAAATTCACCAACCCCAGGTGCCTCCCTATTTCAACCTCGGCCCCAAATGGACGCTTGATTGGTTATCGTATGTGGTGGAAAACGATATGAACCCCGCGACCTCCTCCGTTTATCTGTATCCGAGCGGCGGCGGGCAGATGACGTTCGGTTATAACCCTGGAACCGGTGGTTACAACGTTGAGCCATATACTCAGGCTGTGCTTCGCAAAGTCACCACTCCGTCGGTACATTATGAAGTGGAAAAACCGGATGGCTCGATTGATGTGTACGGGAAGTTTCTGCTGTTTTCCTCCCCTGCCAAGTATTTTCTGACGGAACGGATTGACCCAACGGGAAACAAACTGACCTTTACCTATAGTGGAGGGCAAGACTCGAACCTGCATCTGACGGCTGTCACTGATGCCATCGGACAGGTAACGACGGTTACCTATGTTGGAGGTGCCTCGAATCAAATCAGCCAGATCACTGACCCCTTCGGGCGAAGTGCCATCTTTGCATACAATAAGAGTGGAGAACTTGCTTCCATCACGGATGTCATCGGGTTGACCTCAGAATTCGGCTACAGTATCAAAGATTTTGTGGCGAAACTGATCACTCCCTACAAAACCACAACCTTTGACACAGAGGACATTCACACCCCGGCTCCGGCACACATGAGCGACCGCTGGTTGACGGCAACCGACCTGGAAGGTATCGAACGGCTGGAGTCAGCCTATGACATCCAGACGGTTTATCCGCAGTTTCCCACCGCCGCGCCGACCGAACAAGTCCCGCAAAACATGACGCTCAGCAACGGGAACCTGCAATACCGCAACAGCTTTTTCTGGGACAAAAAGATGTGGCAGGAAGTGCTGAGCCAGACTCCACCAAACCAACAACCTGACCCCGCTGTCAAATACTCCAAAGCCAAAATCACCCATTTTCTGCACAAAAACATCGGGGTTGCTTCCGGTTTTATTGAAAGCATGAAAATGCCGTTGGAGGGGCGGGTCTGGTATTTCTACGGACAAAACAACCCGATTTACCAGGAAAGCGCCATGATGCGTCCGACCCAAATCGGACGAACCGTCAACGACGGCAATTTCGTGGTGAGCCAGGTTTACAACTATACCTACAACTCAGTCGGAAAAGTGCTGACGGCAACCGACCCATTGGGAGAAGCCTCTTCCCCCACCAATCCGTTAAAACCCGGACGGGTGATGAGATACACCTATGCCGCCAACAATCAGGACCTCATCAAAGTCGAGCAACGGCGGGTGGTCAATCAGCAACTGGTGTGGGATACGCTTGCCCAGTACACCTACAACAGCAAGCACCAGCCATTGACGATGACAGATGCGGCCAGCCAAACCACGGCGTTTACTTACACGGCGAACCAATACAGCCAGCGGCAGACCGTGACCAACGCCAAAAGCGAAACCACGACCTTTGCTTACAGCGCAGTCAACGGGTCGCCGTCCGTGTTTTTAACCTCAGTAACCGGACCGGTTTCAGGTTCCACCACCACCTACGGCTATGACGGGTACAACCGGGTGCGCACCGTCACCAATTCGGATAGTTACACGGTGACGACCGATTACGATAACGGCGACCGCCCGACGGTCATCACCTATCCGGACGGCACCACCCAGGAAATGGGATACACAAAGCTGGACCTGACGACCGTGCAGGACCGGCTGCGCCGGGTCACCACGTCCGTTTTTGACGAACAACGGCGGGTCATCAGCGTCACCGACCCGCAACAACGCACCACACAGTTTACCTGGTGTCTCTGCGGCCAACTGGCAACCATGACCGATGCGCGCAACCAAACCACCACGTGGGAACGTGACACGCAAGGGCGGGTGACACGGAAAATCCTGCATGGCGGCTCGACCACCACCTACGGCTATGAACAATTGACCAGCCGGTTGGGGCGGATGATTGACGCCAAGAGCCAAAACACCGACTACAGCTACAATGTGGACAACACGTTGCGGCAGACGGCCTACACAAACACGACCGTGGCCACGCCGACCGTTTCCTTTTTGTACGACCAGGAGTACAATCGGGTCGCCTCCATGACGGACGGCATCGGCACCACCACCTACAGTTACAAACCTGCCGGAATGCAGGGAGCCTTGCAACCGGCGACGATGGACGGCCCGTTTTTGAACGACACGGTGACGTACAGCTACGACCAACTGGGGCGGACGCTTAACCGCACCATCAACGGAGTCGCTGCCACAATGGATTACGACCAACTCGGACGCATCACTTTTATGACCAATGCTTTGGGCACCTTTACGCCGAGCTACGATGGCGTGACGGGACGGGTCTTGCAGATGCAGGCGGTGAATCCGAGCGCGCAGACGGTCTTTACCTCCAATTTCCAATACTTTGGCAACACCGACGACCGGCGCTTGCAGCAAATCAAGCACCAGACGGCAGGTAGTTCCATCCTGTCGCAGTTTGACTTTACCTATTTGCTCGAAAGTCAAATGGCGACATTGACCCGCAATCTGCCGGGGACGACCAACCCGACGACGACCTACACGTTCAGCTATGACGGTGCGGACCAATTGACCGGCGCGAGCTTGGCTAGCGGAGGAACCTCCCTCAGCGATGCTGCTTATGCTTACGACCCAGCCGGAAACCGGACGGATGAAACCATCAACGGGGTGCCGAGGGTGTCGAACTACAACGCCACCAATCAGATGCTGGATGTGGTGGACGAGAAGTTTTTCACCTATGACAACAATGGCAACTGCACCAAGGAAGAGGATTTTGCCCGCAACACCCTGCGGACCTTTGAATGGGATGCGGCCAACCGCCTGCTTGCCGTCAATGTGACCGCCGGGAACAAGCGAAGCGAATTCAGCTACGACGGACTCAGCCGCCGGGCGAAAATCGTGGAAAAGGTGAACGGCGCGGTCACATCAAGCCGGTTTTACCTCTGGTGCGGCGGGGAAATCTGTGAAGAGCGGAGCGGCACGAGCGGGGATACGGTCACGAAACGGTACTTCCCGCAGGGCGTGCAGGCTGGTGGAACGCCGTACTACTACACCCGCGACCATCTGGGGAGCATCCGCGAAGGACTGGACCAAACCGGAACGGTAGTGGCGCGCTACGACTACGACGCCTGGGGACGACAGACCAAGCTGTCAGGCAGCCTCGATGCGGATTTCGGCTACGCGGGCTACTGGAACCACAAACCGTCAGGGCTCAATCTGACGTGGTATCGGGCGTATGATCCGAACTTGGCGAGGTGGTTGAGTCGGGACCCACTTGGAGAAATGGGTGGAATCAACCAATATGATTATGTGATGAATGAACCAACATTCAAAACTGACCCAACAGGATTGATTCCAGGCAATCCAGCCGTCCCTCCAAGTCGAATGCCAACTCATGGGCGACCTTGCGGGGCTGGTGGAAGTTGTCCGGACCCGTACCCTGGGTGGTGGCCATCATGGCCATCAGATTGGAATGGTAAGATTTGCCGAGGGATATGCTGGGCAGTTCCCACCGTTATATGCGTTATTGTTGGAGGGACTTGTACTTGGGGAACCGTTGTTACAATTGGTGGCCTTGCAATTCCTTGTTCTTGGATTACAGTCACTGTGTGCGCTACAACAATGTTTGGAGGGTCAATTTGTGCTGATAAGTGTACTGACGTTTTTGATCCCCCTAAGCCCTGTCCCACAAAGTAAAGTTCTGGAAGTAGCTGGGGGGATGTAAATTTTAACAAAGTCACAGCTTCATTTGAAGCTGTGACTTTCCAAAGGCATTGACATGAAGGGAAAGCACAAAATCGTCCTTTTAATTGGAGCCGGACTCATTTTCGGATTTCTCATGGAACTGAGAAGTGAATTCACAAGCATTTGGTTACGGGCTTTCGTTGCTGCAATCGCAATGGTTATTTTTGGAGTCGTAGTCAGTAAAAACCATAATCAGTAAATACTTTTGCTCAAAACGCCTTTTAATTCATTTTTGATTTTTAATTTAATTTACATTCAAACCGCAACCGCCTGCTTGCCGTCAATGTGACCGCCGGGAACAAGCGGAGCGAATTCAGCTACGACGGACTCAGCCGCCGGGCAAAAATCGTGGAAAAAGTGAACGGCTCAGTCACTTCCAGCAAATCCTACGTCTGGTGCGGCGGGGAAAACTGTGAAGAGCGAAGCGGTTCCAGCGGGGATACGGTCACCAAACGGTACTTCCCGCAGGGCGTGCAGGCAGGCGGAACGCCGTACTACTACACCCGCGACCATCTGGGGAGCATCCGCGAAGCCCTGGACCAAACCGGAGCAGTGGTGACCCGCTACGACTACGACGCCTGGGGAAGACAGACCAAACTGTCGGGCAGCCTGGATGCGGATTTCGGCTATGCGGGCTACTGGAACCACAAACCGTCCGGGCTCAATCTGACGTGGTATCGGGCGTATGATGCGAACTTGGCAAGGTGGCTGTCACGCGATCCGATTGGGGAAGATGATGGGCCAAATCTCTATGCGTATGTTCAAAATAGTCCATCTAATTTCACTGACCCCACTGGACTGAAAACTTATGTTTGTTGTCGCCCGCTCAAAGTTTTCTTTGTTGGGTGGTTTTTCAAACATTGCTATATTTTGGTGGTTCCAGATGGAGGGCCACCACGAAATCGTGACCCTCAAAACCCTAACGACCCAGTTCAGACTTATGGGTTGCATAACAAAGGCGGAGGGTACGAAAGTCCAAACGATCCAACTGATACGACCAAAAATCCAGGAAAAGATTGTGTAGAGGTTCCGGATTGGACACCCGAAAAAGAAGGCAACCTGCCAAATTGTTCCTGCCCCTGCCGAGCTTGCGGAGACAAATACAAATTACTTGGTCCCAATAGTAATACCTATGTCTCAGACTTGCTCAAATGTGCGGGAATGACGCCTCCACCTGTGAAGAGGTCGCCAGGCTATGGAAAATAGCAAACCAAGGCTTACACCGGCACTTTGAACCGCAACTTTCTTTTCAAAGCTAACGCTGTCGGAAAGTGTCATTACTTCTAATGGAGCCCAACAGCAAAATGGTTATGAGGAAAACTGTTGGGCTCCTCTTACCTTGGAGGAACCCCATGCTTTTCAGAAACATACCATTTGCACTGTTACTGCTATTGTTGACACCTACTGTTCATGCTGGGGAGTTAACTAAATTAAAGCAACTCTCAAAAAGAAATAATTGGTCATTTTTATGCTTTGCTTTTCCCTCAAGTATTTGTTATGTCGCTGATGGGCAAGTGCAGACAATCAAAATCAAGGGTGACTACATTTACCATCCGATGATTGCCTCCCTATCTCCTGACAGTAAGAAAATGGCCTTTATTCAGAAATCAAATTTATCAATTGCCGGCAACCTTCGAAATGAAATTGTTATTTTTGACTTGGTTAACAAGACAATAGAAAAATCAATCCAATTTCCAGGTGAAATCAGGGAAGTCAAATGGAATCCAAATTTCCAAGAAATTCAATTCCTGGGAAAAAAACCAGGGGAACAGTTTAAACTCTTTAGTCTGGAAACCTCGAATTTTCAAATAGTAGAACCTCCAGCCCAATCCTTGCTTACAGCCCACTCTTTCCGCTCCATTTCGCAAAATAAAAAAACCATTGTACTTGGCGCTCCTTCACCTTCAACCGTCGAATCAAAACATGAAACAGTATCTGTACAACAAGGATATGCTGTAATCCAACTTGAAGATGGTGCATATCCGAGTTGGTCGCCAGACGAAAACCGAATTGCTTATCTGGATTTAGAAGGGACGACCTGCTTTGAAATAAATTCCACTGGAAGCGGAAAACATATTCTCTTTACTGCAAAAAGACTCTTTACAACAAGTCAAGAATTGATTGGCCCTATTGTTTGGTCCCCGGATTCGAAAAATATCATTGTTCATAAAACCAAGGGTATGAAAGGAGATGATCGAATCATATGGTTATTCAACCTGGAAACCAAAAGCAAACAGAAGATTCATTCAGGTAGTTTCTTTGAGATTGTTGATTGGAAAAATCTTTGACTTCTGCCAACTTTTGAATGGGATGCAGCCAACCGACTGCTTGCCGTCAAGAGGGATGCTTTCTGATCAATTTGTCTAACAGTTCAGGCATGAACAAACAAAATCGGGCATTCTTGCGATACCCATTTTGCAGCAATTTCGACCCCTTGTAAGTCACATAGCAAGAACAGACTCGTCCAGGCCGTGATTCATAATCCCAGGCCGACCGGCAGCGACCGTCCAGCCCTTCGTTTGGTTTGGTACCCACTCAAAAGGTGTAGAGCCGGGCCACCTGCTCCCCGCTCAGAACCTGCACTGGAGGGCGTTGGCCGCGCAGTTCGCGGTAGAGCAGCCGGAGAATGGCGGTCCCGTTGATTCGGCGTTCGGCGGCCTTCTGTTTGAAAAACCGGAGGTGATTTTTGGCCTGCCGCAGGCTTTCGGCCTTGCGACAGAGCATTTCGTGCCGGGAGGGTGAACTCCACCAGAAGCGTTTGAGTCCTTCATCCAGCTCCAGAATGACGGTCAGGCTGGCTTCCAGCCGGGCACGGACGGTCTTGGGAATCTGTTCCAAAAGGCACATCAGGCATTCCTCCCAATAAAAAAGCCCTGCACAAGCAGGGCCATAAAAATCAACCGGTGGTGACACCGAAAATGAGTTGTGAATGTGACTCAGCGAGGACTGCAGCGGATCAGATTTCGTCCAAGAATTCCGGCACCCTACCCCACTGGCTGGCGGGAA
>JAIBAN010000040.1 GCA_019695185.1 Blastocatellia bacterium
ACTCCCGCCCATGCTGCCCGATACACTGCCCGAAGCTGAAGACGAGGCGCTGATTGTCTATACTTCCGGCACCACCGGGGCACCCAAAGGAGTGGTCCTCACGCAAGCCAATCTGGTGGCGGATGCCCATACGTTGGCTGTTTGGAATCAGATAGAACCGAGCCAGCGCATGATGTGTGTGCTGCCCATCCATCACGTCAATGGGCTGGTGGTGACCCTCATCACACCAATGTATGCCGGAGCCTCAACGGTTCTCAATACACGTTTTTACACTGAAACCTTCTGGGCCCGGATTGCCGCTGAAAATGTTCGCATTGTCAGCGTGGTCCCAACCTTGCTGGCTTTTCTGTTGGAACGCCCGGAATTCATGAAGCAGCAGGACGTTACCTGTCTATCGCATATTATCTGCGGTGCCGGCCCTCTAACAGTGGAACTGGGAAAAGCTTTCGAAGATACCTTTGGGATTCGTATTTTGCACGGCTACGGGCTGAGTGAAACCACGTGCTATTCTTCCATGCTGCCGTTGGAATTGACCCCTGAGGAACATGCCCACTGGATGCGTGACTTTGGCTTTCCTTCGATTGGAGTGGCGTTGCCCGGTTGTGAAATGGCCATCCATGACCTGAATGGCACGCCCGTGGCTCCCCTGGTGCGGGGCGAAATCGTAATTTGTGGCCCCACGGTCATGACGGGATATTTCAACCGCCCGGAAGCCAATGAAGCGGCTTTTACCTATGGATGGTTTCGGAGTGGCGACGAAGGTTTTTTCACCTGCAACGAAGTCGGTAGGGCATTTTATTTCATCACAGGCCGAATCAAGGAATTGATTATTCGGGGCGGGATTAATCTTTCCCCCTTCGAAATTGATGAAGTGCTGAACCAGATTCCCGGTATCAAATGCGGCTTGGCCGTGGGATTTGAAAACTTTTGGTATGGCGAGGAAGTTGGGGCCTATATTGTTGCTCAGGAAGGGGCTGTTCTGGATGATGCGACAATTTTGGCCGAGGCCCGCAAACACCTGCCTTTTCACAAATCACCCAAAGTCGTGGTGCGGGGGACGGAAATTCCGGTCACGTCCACTGGTAAATATCAGCGAAACAAGCTCAAACCGCTGTTTGAGGCGTATCGGCAGGAACAATTCAAGGAGCGCTAGGAGTAAGGCTCCGTTGCGGTGTTTTCAAAAGAGCCGGAGAGGTTTTTTTGAATTGTTTTGTGAAAAGAAAATGCCTTGCAAATGAAAATTTGCAAGGCATTTGGAAGCAAGTTTTTTGTGAAACAAATTAGTTTATTAAACTAGATTTTCACAACGTTTTCAGCTTGCGGTCCTTTTGGTCCATTGGTGATTTCAAATTCAACCATTTGACCTTCAGCAAGGGATTTGTAGCCTTCTTCCTGAATGGCTGAATAGTGAACAAACACATCGCTTCCGCTCGGTTGTTCGATAAATCCATATCCTTTGCTGTTGTTGAACCACTTGACTTTTCCTGTTGTCCGCATGGGGAACACTCCTCCTAGATTTCGGTAAAACATTTTTGTTTGAACGTGGTATGTCCCGCTGAACGATTGACACGAACCGCCGCCGAAAATTCTCTCTCGACATCCAACTGAACACCACGCATAACACAAATAAAAAAGCCGCTTTTTGAGCAAATAATTATTTGCTGTTAGAAGCGGTCATTCTTGCATATTATTGGGGTACAAATTCGGACTGCCTTACGAAAAAAACTCTTGGAAGAAGACGTGTTTGAGCACGAGACTGCGCGAGAGTACAGGAAGGTCTTGAGACTGTCAAGTAGATTTACACTAAAAAATGAATCCCCATGAGACTGCCCTGAGACAACGCGGTGCGTCATTAAGTTGTTTGCAGTCCTTTATTTACCTGGGTGAGCAGATTGTGGGATGGGCAAGGGGGGAGGCGTGAGAACCCGGTGCAACCGTAACGCAAGTGGCAGTTTTTTTCGGTCAGAAATAAGTAAGGAGTTGTCCGGCAACCCTTGGATCATGATTGGGGTGCAACGTGCAACTCCTTGAAAATAAAGGTTAGCCCTTTTTCTTGTCACGCGGGGGATCCTGGCGTGGAGGATCCTGGCGTGGCGGCGGGTCCCGGCGCGGCGGGTCGGGTCGTTTTTCCTCTCTGAAAATGTATTTTTCCTCTTTGTGACCTCGGTCCTGCTCTCTGTCTTTGTTTTTTCCTTGATCTTCCGCCAAAGCTACAGTTGGTTGCGACAGGGCATAAAGTGGTGTGACACCGCCAAAACACAGCCAGCCGAAAAGTAACCCAACCACAAGTTGTTTTGAAAAAATTCTAATTTTCATAAGCATCACCTGATGGAACGGTGTGAGAGATGCGTCTTACCATAACAAATGTTGTGCCGAAAACAAAAATCCAAATAAAAAAATTTGATTTTTCGCTAAGATTCCTTTTTTCTTTCGGATAAGAGCCGAAACAGGCGAGAAAGTTTCACGATTTTTGCGAGGACCGCTGTTTGGAACTTCATCACGGTACACGATTTGGAATGGAGTCAAGCTTCCCTACACGAATTCCGGCACAAAGGAAACCAATCGCAGGCATTTTGCTTTCCAGGTGCCAAAACATATCCGTGCGCCTGTACGGAACCCGGATGTTTCGGTAAACTCCCCTGGTTGTGAAAAGGTCATTTTCCGAGTGCCAGCCACATGCTTTCTTTCGACGGGGCGCAGCATGGTTGCTGTGGTGGTCAGCGGTAGTGAACGGAGCCTGCACCGACGACCCCAAATCATTGCAACCGCCGCCGCCGCCGGCTCCACACGTCCAAATTGTGCGTGTCCCGGCAGCGTTGCATGAAGTTCCGCCGGGCCTCGGCGACGTTTTTCAATTGCGTTGCGCCTCCTGTCATGGGGTTGATGGGCGAACCGGCTCTGGGGGTAACATTTTTACTGCGCAGCGCCGAACTGCAAAAAATTGGCAGCGGTTTCTGCGCAATCCGCAACATGTGCATCCTGGCAGTAAAATGCCTCCGGTTGAGGGATTGACGGATGATGAATATCGCCAATTTGGCGAATGGTTATCAAAAGTGACCAGGCGGAATTGATGAACCAGCCAATTCATCCAAGACCGGCAAAACTTCGACTTTTCCAAAACTGAACCCGTGCCTGTAAGGAGTTCTTTCATGCGTTTTATCACTTCATGCGCCATTTTATTTTTCTCATTCACCCTGTGTGCGGCTTTATTGGGTTGTGCCGGAACTGAAACCAATGCAGGGAACCTGCCGCAACCGGCAGCCACCACCGCCAACCCGGTTGACGATGAAGATGCACAGTTAAAAAAGCCTTCCGGGTTTGATGCGGACCGGGCATTTGACCATGTGCGCAAACAAGTCGAGTTTGGCCCCCGTCCATCGGGCTCAAAGGCCAATGAACAGACTCGTGCTTACTTACAGCAGCAGTTGCAGAGCTATGGGTTGAAGGTCACAGTTGATGAGTTTGTGGCCCACACCCCTTCGCCCCGGTATCCAACGATTAACATGGCGAATGTAGTTGGCGAATTGCCGGGGACGACGGATGATGTGATCATCATTGCCAGCCATTTCGACACAAAGCTGTTTGATAACTTGCGGTTTGTCGGAGCCAACGACGGCGGTTCCAGCACTGCCTGTCTGCTTGAAATTGCCCGTGTCCTGGGACTCAAAAAAAATGCAGCCGACCGCAAAATACCCCAAACCATCTGGTTTGCTTTCTTTGATGGCGAGGAAGCCGTGGTCAATTGGTTTAGCAACGACCATACCTACGGTTCCCGCCACATGGTCGAATCCTTAACGGCCAAAGGCCAGAAGCAAAAGATCAAAGCCATGATTTTACTGGACATGATTGGGGACCGGGAACTGGCAATCCCCAAGGAAGGACAATCATCCGGGTGGCTGGTGGAAACCATTTGGAATACCGGACGCAAATTGGGTTATGAAGCCAATTTTCCCTTGGCAAATCATTATGTGGAGGACGACCACATCGAATTTTTACGGGCCGGGATTCCTGCCTGTGACCTGATTGATTTCAATTACGGTGGTCCCACGAACCCCTACTGGCATAACGACCAGGACACGGCTGACAAACTCAGCCCGCAAAGCCTCAAGATTGTGGGCGACACGATTCTCAAATCATTACCCAAAATTTCTGCCCAGGTTCACTGATTTTTGAGCGCCTGTCTGGCCAGAAAACAAAAACATTGAAATCTCAACCGGCATTTTTCAATCCGAATGGAATCATTCCACATTGAAAAATGCCTTGTTTCATTTGCAAAACACCTCACAACCTATGAATCACCTTCTCATCATCACAGGGCTTAGTGGTTCAGGCAAACATTCGGTCTTCAAAGTGCTGGAAGATATGGGGTATTTCTGCGTTGACAATCTTCCAGTAAAATTGCTGCCAACCTTTGTGGACTTATGTCAGCGTTCGGGAGAGACACTGGAACACGCCGCAGTGGTGGTGGATGTGCGGGAACCATCCTTTACGGAAACGTTCCCGGAAATTTTCCGCGCCTTGAAAAACCAGTACTCCCACTTGCAACTGGTTTTTGTCGAAGCCTCGGATGCCGTTTTAACCCGGCGGTTCAGCGAAACCCGGCGACCTCACCCCATGAGTTCCCGTTCCGGAAAAAAACGAAACTTGCAGGAAGCCATCGGCTCTGAACGGGCGTTGCTTGACCCCATCCGGGAACTGGCTTCAGTGGTGGTAGATACCTCAGCCCAAACGGTTCACACCTTGCGGCAGTTGCTGGTGGATGTGCTGCATCCGGAAGGCGAGCGCCCCAAGATGCAGGTTACGGTTATGAGTTTCGGCTTCAAGCACGGCCTGCCAACAGAATCGGATTTGATTTTTGATGTGCGTTTTCTGGTCAATCCATATTTTGTGCCGGAACTGCGGGAGCAAACCGGAAAACAAAAACCGGTGGTGGATTTTCTCAAACAGAACGAGGAAGTGCTCGAAACCCAAAAAAGGTTTGAAGACCTGCTGGGTTTTGTCGTCCCGCGCTATGCCCGCGAAGGTCGCAGCTATTTAACGCTGTGCGTTGGCTGTACCGGTGGGAAGCACCGTTCGGTCATGATGGCCGAAGTTTTAGGGAAATACATCAAAAAACTGGGATTCCCGGTCCGGGTCAAACATCGGGACATTGAGAAATGAGGAACTGAGGACCAATCCAAGGACTGAGGACTGAGGACTGAGGACTGAGGACTGAAGGCAAAACCAGTTCTCGGTCCTTTAAGCTTCAAAAACAAGGTCTTCCAGAGGCTTCCCGGCAGCCACACAACGGGCGTGCTGGAGGGCAATATAGGATTCCGTACAACGTTTGCCGGGTTCGACTGCAAGTCTGGCCAGGATGTGGGTCAGAACCTGAGCTTCGCCTTCCAGTTCCACCAGATTTCCCAAGGGGGATTCATCGCGCATTAAAAGCAGGCTTTGTTCGGTTTGCGGATTGGTCAGACGAAAAGTGGTGCGGAATTTCTGGTACCGGAAAAAAGGTTTGAATCCCAACCGTTCAAAAATCAGGCGGGTGATTTCAGGGGCGGTGACTTCGGTTTCCAACTCCTCGCGGGTTTTGAATTCACTCGCCTGAGGGGTAAGCGGGGAACCTTTGAACGTGACGATGGCCTTTCCTTCGGCAAGCCGCAGGCGAAGCGCCGATTTTTGGGTGCGCAAGGCTCCGTCAGAGGTATCAAACATCCAGTTGTCTTCGAAATGGCGTGGTTGCAGGACTTCAAAGAGAAATCCGATTTCTTTCAGATTTTGGGTAAAAAGGTCGAAATCATCACAAAAAATTTTCAACTCGGTTTCAATATTGGCCATAGTGAAAGTGCCCGTGGTTGGGATTCAGGGATTACCTGTTTCTGAACTTATCACAAGTCAGGTGGCAGGGTTCAGGGCTTTTGAATTGAGAATTGAGAATTGAGAATTGAAAACCGGTTCAGGGCCTTGATTTTTTAGATATTCGAAAACCCTGAACCCTGAACCCTGAACGCATCACTTTCCGGTTTCACGAAACAGTTCCGGCAACCCTTCACCGTTAGCCTGTCGCACTTTGAGATAAATCAGGGCTTGGGCAATATAGGCAATTGGTGCGGTAAAAATGACCACCACGCTGCTGAGTGCAATGCCAAAAAAGCTGACCAGCAGCCCGATGACTGCATCCGCATTTGGAAAGCCACGGGAAAGCTGGCGCAGGGAAAGCCAAATCAAGGCAAAATTCAGAATCAGCGCACCCACCCGGATAATGCTGGCGAGGGTAATGTTCTTGCGGTAAAAGGGTTTGAACCGCTGTGTGAGTTCATGTGAACGGTCGGCAGCGGCTTCCCCTGAGAGTCCTTCCACCAGGAGCGGCAGAAATGGCAGGGTCTGGTATTGTCTGGCCTTTTTGGATGAAAAGGAAAGTGCCATCATGAGGGCGGTCAGACTATCAAGCACACCTGCGGAATCGGCGTAAACCTGCCGGGCGGCGGGGTCAAACCGGCTCCAGACCAGGGCGACAAAAAAGGACCCCAAAGCAATGATACTGGTTGGGAGCCAGTAGTCGGGCAGCACGCGGAGCACTTTCCGCACCAGTCTTCCCAAACCCGAAGCCACCTCCACGGGGCTTGAGGGAGTTGCCAGCGTCTGCATCACCAGCGGAACAAAGGCCGGCAAGGTAAGATATTTGGCCAGGAAAAAGACAAACCAGATGACACCAACCAGCAAAGTATTGAGGAGCAGGCCAAACATGTTGGGGATAACGGTGGTAAGGGAACTTCTGGTTGCCATGGAAAGAAAGGAAATTCCCACCAGAATCTCCGGAATCAGAAACAGCAGGGAAAGCCGGACAAACGCTCCCGGCTGTGCGTTGTAAACGGAAATAATCCGTTGGAGCAAAGTTGTTTCATCCTCGGCATTGGCGCGGAATGTTTCGGCAAACGCTGCGGCACTGGCAAAGCGCCGGTTGGGATTCTTTTCCAGCGTCCGGTTGACGACTTCCTCAACTTCGAAAGGCACATCAGGTCGGAGTTTGCGCAGCGAAGGGACCAAGTTATGCTGATGATAGCCAATCAGTTGATTGAGATTTCCCTGAAACGGCGGTTTCCCGGCCAACATTTCATAAACAATCACGCCGAGGCTGTAAATATCCGTGCGATAGTCAACCGGTGCGCCTTGGCATTGTTCGGGAGACATATAAGTTGGCGTTCCCATCACGGTTCCAAGCCGGGTGAGTTCTCCTCCCTCGGTAAAATCAAGTTGATTTTCATCAGTCCGGACCTTTTCCTGAAGGCAGGTGGTGGCTTCCGTGGCGACGGCGGGCGGAAACAGGTTGCCGGTCCGGTCCTGGGTGCGGTTTTCCAAAAGCCGATGGGGGGTGACCTCCGGTTCAGCAGAGCCGGAAAGCAACTTGGCAATCCCAAAATCCAGCACTTTGACATGATAGCCGCCGCGTCCGTCTGGTTCGAGCCAGATATTGTCCGGTTTCAAATCCCGATGGATGATGTTTTGCTCGTGAGCTTTCTCAATGGCCAGACAGGTTTGCTCCAAAATGTCGGCCACCAGACTGATGGGGAGCTGTTGTTTCTCCGCCAGGAGCTTTTTCAGCGTGGTGCCATCCAGATATTCCATCACGAGGTAGGCCACCGGCTGCCCATGAAGGGCCGTCAGGCCAAAGTCGGTCACATTGACAACATTCGGGTGGCGGAGCCGTCCGGCGGCTTCGGCTTCGCGGCGAAACCGTTCGACAAATTCCCGTTGGTGGGCAAATTCCGGCGAAATCACTTTCAGAGCAACCAACCGCTTGGTATGCAAATGGGTTGCTTGATACACTGCGCCCATTCCACCCCGCCCCAATTGACGGTCAATCCGGTATTTTTCATCCAGCGTTTCGCCTACCAAGTCAAGCAGACCAAAAGGCCGACCAAAGGCGGCAGGTAGCTGTTTGTCCGGCTGAGGAGCAGCCAGCGCCAATGGCAGGTCTGCTGCAATTTGGTCATGGAGGTGGTGAAAAAAACCGCTCTCCGGGTGGTCATGTCCGAGCAGCAGGGCGACTTCGCGGCGCAGTTCCTGGTCCCCCGAACAGGCTTCCTCCAGAAACCGTCCACGGGTTTGCGGGGCATGGTCAAGGGCCGCGTTAAATACTTCCTGGACTTGGCGATGGCGTTCCTGCGCGTTCATAGGGTTTTCTCCGGTACTTGGAAATCGGAACCAGTCCAGAGGACCGAATCAGAAGTGAAGGCTCGGGGATTTTCATCCAATCCAATCAGGGTGTGCCGTTTCAATGGGGCGCACCCAGCCCGCAGCCCTCAACTCCCGGTCCTCAAAAAGGCTCTCTATTTCTACAAGTCGGAAAAAGGCCAGCGGATCCATCACGGCGTTTGAGTGGGAGCCAACTGACAACGAATCCAGGCTTTGGCATGGCGTTCCTTGCGTTCCACGGTGGCCCGGCTGATACCCACCACTTCGGCAATTTCATCAACCGTCAGGCCGCCAAAAAAATGCAGGTCAATGATGCGGGCCTGTTCCGGGTCAAGAGTTTCCAGCCGTTGCAGGCATTCACCCAGGGCCAGTGTGTCAACATTTTGCCCCGGAATGGCAATAGTGACGGCTGAAAAAGAAACCTGCTCCTGCCCACCGCCGTGCATTTCGGCGGCTTGGTAACGCCAGTGGTCTATTAGAATGCGGCGCATTTCACGGGCGGCAATTGCCATAAAATGAGCCCGGTCCTTCCATTCGACGTTTTTTTCATCCACCAGATTGAGATATGCCTGCTGGACCAGCGCGGTCGCTCCCAAGGTCGGGTCACCGCTTTGTTTTTGATGGCGAAAGGCAATGTTGCGGGCCATTCGGCGGAGTTCTTCATAAACCAGGGGAATCAGTTGATGAAATGCCGCGACATCATTTTCCTGTCGCCATTGCAACAGGAGGCGGGTGACCGTACCTGTTCGGAGCGATGAGTGGGGGAGGCTGAAATCCGTCATGGCATTGTCTCTTTCCCGACAACGACCAAAGCACAACCGGGGGCTCAGGCGTTTCTGATCAGAAACGTCAGGTTCCGCAACTGGTCCAGGCTTTCCTGCAATTCGCTGAGAAACACCTGGTCCGGAACGGTTTCCTGTTCCCGTTCGTCCAGGAGTATTTTGAGCAACAGCGCGGTTCCTTCGACAGCCTCGTAAAATTCCTCAAACAGCGGGGCGACGGAATCCGAATCAGCGTAAATCCATTTTTGTTGCCAATGCTCACCGACAAATTCAAGAGTCAAACGTTGAATCATATCGTCGGAATAGCGGGCTGAACGCACAACCGCAGAGGATTCGAAACTGTTGTCAGCCATTTTGAAGAGCAGCAGTTCCCCGACCGGAACCGGATGGCGGGTCATGACGGAAACCCCATTGCGGGCAACCATATCTGTGACGGTGTGTTCCTCAACCATGTTACAAGCTTCAGCGTCGTACCGTTCAAGGATGACATCCATGACCTGAGCAAGTCGTTTCATAGAACCTGTAAATACCTTTCCAAGTTGGTTTTTGGTGGGTGGATTGGACAAATGAGGTGGAAATTTCGACCAGGAGTTTGCCGTAAAACCTCCCCATTTTAATACAGTGCTTGGGAAATACCATCGAAATGAAAGATTCCGGTTGCTTTTCTTCGCGGTGACAGCCGTGTATAAAGACTGTGACGAGCCAAGGTTTTGACAACTGAAAAAGGAAAACAGCTATGAAAATTCTAGTTACCGGCGGTGCGGGGTTCATCGGCTCGCATCTGGTTGATGCTTTTGTGGCCGCCGGCCATGAGGTTTTTGTGGTGGACAATCTCTCCACCGGATTTCGTGCCAACATCAACCCGTCCGCGACTTTTATCGAAGCCGATATCCGGGACGACCGCATCAAAGAGGTTGTGGCCGAGGTGGCTCCCGATGTCATCAGCCATCAAGCTGCCCAGATTGATGTGCGGATTTCGGTCAACAACCCATGCCTGGATGCCCAAATCAACATTGTAGGCTCCCTCAACCTGCTTGAAGCCGCCCGTGAGGCTGGAGTCAAACGGGTCATGTTTGCCTCAACCGGAGGCGCGATTTACGGCGAACAGGATTATTTTCCGGCAGACGAAGCCCATCCGACCCGCCCGCTGTCGCCTTATGGCATTGCCAAACTGGCGGTTGAAAAATACCTGGATTATTACCGCTGGGTTTATGGGGTGCAGACATCGGTGCTGCGTTATGCCAATGTCTATGGCCCCCGACAGAATCCGCATGGTGAAGCCGGTGTGGTGGCCATTTTTTGCGAGCGGATGTGTGCCGGAACTCCTCTGGTTATCAACGGTGACGGCGAGCAGACCCGCGATTATGTTTATGTGGGGGATGTGGTGCGGGCGAACCTGACTGCACTGGCTGACGCGGAAAGCGATGTTTATAACGTCGGCACCGCCATTGAAACCAACGTCAACCAAATCTTTCACCATCTGCGCGAAGCCGCCGGACTTGACCTGGAAGAAAACCACGGACCGGCCAAGCTGGGCGAACAACGCCGGAGTGTCATCACCGCCCGCCGTCTGGCCGAAAAATTCAACTGGCAACCGGAAACCGACTTGGCCACCGGTCTGCGCCACACCTTTGAGTTTTTCCGGCAGAAAATTGAGAATTGAGAATTGAGAATTGAGAATTGAGAATTGAAATCCTGTTTGAGAAAAGATTGTGTCCGAAAACAAACTGTGCTGAAAGAGATGAGGGGCAAAATCCTCAATCCTCAATGGCGTTGTTGCACAATTAACTGCCGATTTTTGAGCAAGTTGCATGGGTAAAAAGCTCGAAAACAAGCAAGAAAACCTTCAGCAATTCTCAATTCTCAATTCTCAATTCTCAATTCAAAAGCTCACTTTCAACCCAAATTGAATCACCCGTGGGTCACCTGCCGAGGTAATGGACCCAAATCCCGGCGTTCCCAGCACCACATTGGGAGCACCCAAGGGCGGAGTGTTGGTCAGGTTGAAAACTTCCGTCCGAAATTCCGCCTGCACCTGTCCGGTGATGGCAGTTCGTTTGATGAGGCTCATGTCCAGGTTGCGGAAATTCGGTCCCCGAACCGGGTTCCGTGAACTGGTTCCCAGCATAAATTGCGGAGTCGGGGCAAACGCCGCCGTGTTGAAAAACCGGGCGACAGTTTGCTGGTTGCCAGGCAAATCCACTTTTCCCAGCCGCAGCGGGCGCTGAATGCCAAAACCCGCAAAGGCGTTCTGATTGGTGGCCTGGGTGACTGCCAGCGGAAGTCCGGATTGGGCGGTGGCAATGACCCCAAACTGCCAGCCTTGCGCCAGTTTTCCGGTCCAGCCCCGTGGGTTCCAGCGGTGGCCATTTCCCACCGGGATTTCCCAGGTAAAGCTGGTAACGAAGTTGTTGGGAATGTCTCCGCTGGAAACATCCCGCTCCAGCTTGCGGTTCAAGCTGTCAGCCACTGGTGCATTGGTCACCGGACCCGTCAAAATCGCCGCATCAAAAACCGAGGATGCTTCATCAATCAGTTTCGACCTCGTGTAGCTGACCAGCCACGCCACACCGTGGGAAAGCCTTTTTTCCACTTTTACCAACAGCGCATGGTAGTTGGAATTTCCGACATTGTTCCGGTACAGGCTGACGGTGGTGAAACGGGGAAACGGTTTGAGCAATTGCGCTCGTGAAATGGTCGTGTCACCCAGAGAGGAAGCGCGGGGAATTTGTCCGAAAAACGGATTGGGAACCCGCTGAAGCAACGCCGAGCCAAGTTTAAGCTGTTCCACAGTCAGTTGATTCAGATTGGTATCGGGAATTCCCAGATGGGTGATTTTTGAACCGACATAGGCCACTTCGACAACCAATCCGCTGAAAATTTCCCGTTGCAATGTCAGGTTCCATTGCTGAACTGAACCGGACCCCAGATTGCGCTCAACTCCAAAAACGCCTTGTCCAAGCCCTGCATCCGGTGTCAGGGCCAGCGGCGTGACCGTTGGTCCCTGAGCCAGCACGAAGGCTGGGCGGAGGTTATCGAGTGAACGCTCGGCAACCGTTTGGATAAAAGGGAATTGTGGAATGGTAAACGGCGTGGTGATGCCGCTCTGCTCAATCCAGGTCATGCCATACCCGGCCCGCACGGCGGTTTTTTCACCAATCCGGTAGGCAAGACCCAGCCGGGGAGCAAAATTCAGTTTTTCCAGGCTCCGGGCTGTTTCAGGAAATCCGTTGCGGCCCAGATAATCCAATTGCTGGGTCTGAAAGTTAAAAATGGCCCCCTGGTTGTCGGCTTCGGTCGAAGGGAAATTGAGGGTGTAACGCAACCCGGCATTCACTGTCAGATTGTTGTGTACCCGCCAGTCATCCTGGAGGAACAGTTCCGCCAGATGCGCCCGTGGGCGGAGCTTTTTCGGCTGCACGTCAATCGAAAAGGTCTGAACCTGTCCGAGCAGAAAACTGGCCAGGGAAACCCCGGTTCCACTCACGCCGGGAAGGTCCGTAAACAGACTGCTGAACCGGAACTGCCCGGTCGGAGCCGGTGGTTGCAGCACATCCAGCCGCGCCCAGCGGAGGTCGCCTCCGAATTTGAGTGAATGGCTGCCCAAGAGCAGAGAAAACGTATCGGCCACCTGCGTGACATCGGTCCGAAAGATGGAATCAGTGTTGGTGGGCGGCCCCAGTTGCTGGAATCCGTCAATGACAAAGGTCGGCAGTTCGTTTTGAAAGGCTCCGTTGGCCGGAATTCCCGGCAAGTTCAGACTTTGCGAAGGCGGCATGGACAACAGTAATGCCTTCCGTTCAATTGAACGGCGGGTATAGCCCACCCGGAGTTCGTTGACCATGTGCGGGGAAAAGGTCTGCACATAGCCGGAGGCAAAGGACTGCCCCACCGTGGTCGTCGGTCCAGGCACCCCGCTGGCAATCTGGCCGCTGCCATCCGGGAGCGGTGTCACTGGGCGGGAATTATCCCTGGCGCAGGAATAGCGGCCAAAAATCTGCGCCCCGGCGGAAAGCTGGTAGTCCAGGCGGACATCAAACTGGTTCTGGTTGGTTGATTCGTTCCCAATCCGGCGGAAATTGTTGGCCGTGCCGGGCGAGTTAGGCAGGGGATACCGTTGGAGCAACGCCACCGCCACCGGGTCCAGCCGGGAAAGCGGAATCCGGTTGCCCGGAAACGGGTCGCGGGTGAAGCCTCCGCCGTTCTTGGCGCGGGTGGTGGCCGGGTCAAAGACAGAAACCGGATTGCTTCCGATGTTTTCGGTAAAGATGCCTTGTCGTTGGAGCGCCGTCGGTACGGTTGAAACCAGAACCCGGCCAAGCAACTGGCGGGTGCCCTGATAATCGGCGAAAAAATGGATTTTGCCTTTGCGGATAGGGCCACCCAAGACAAATCCGAACTGGTTGCGCCGAAAAACCGGCTTGCGACTGGTCGAATTGGCAAACAGGTTGCGGGCATTCAGGGCTTCGTTGCGCAAAAACTCGAAAACGGTTCCGTGAAAGGCATCCGTTCCGGAGCGGGTCGTCAGATTGACCACGCCGCCGTTAAACCGACCGAACTCGGCGGAAGGGCTGTTGGACTCGATTTTGAATTCCTGAATGGCATCCACCACCGGAAAAAAAGCCACCTGACCCGGTTCCGGCTGCAAGACCGAAATTCCGTCAAAAAGATATTCGTTGGTGCGGGGGCGTCCGCCGTTGATGCGGGGGAAGGCGGAACCGGGAGGCAGCGCCACCCCCGGAACCAGACCTGCCAGCGAAATGAACGTCCGTCCATTGAGTGGCAGGTCGGTAATGGTCTGCTGATTGATGACCTGCCCGACACTGCCGCTTTCACTGCGGAGGAGCGGGGCATCGGCTTTGACGGTGACAATTTCTTCGAGTGGTCCGGGTTCGAGCGCAACATCCAGCCGGATTCGTTCGCCTGTGCGGAGCTGCACGCCTTCACGAGCCGACCTTTTCCAGCCCTGTGCTTCAACCGTGACAGTGTAGCGTCCCGGTTTGAGGTCGGTACAGACGTAAATCCCAGCCCGGTTGGCCTGACTTTGGCAGCGGCGCTGGGTCTGGATTTCGGTCAGGACGACGCTGGCATTGGGAACCGGCTGGCCAGCTTGGTCGGTCACGGTGCCGGTGGCTTCGCATTTGCCCACCTGTGCCCGGAGCGGCTGGGAAATCAAAGGAAACAGGGGCAATCCGCTCAATCCAAACAAAAAAAAGAAACAGAAGATTCGGAGCATGGGTGCTACCGTATCATCCTGATTCCTGTTTTTGAAAATGGAATTTCCAAGCCCTGAAAGGGCGAAATATGATAGCCAGGGTGTGGAGCGCAGCGAAACCCCTGGAATGGAACGTCCCCAACCATTCTGCGCCCTGAAGGGGCGCATTCGGATTCACAAATGAAATGTGGCTAAACAGATTGTGCGAATGGAATGCGCTCCTGCCGGAGCGCGGGAATTATCCGACACTGGGCTCCAGGGGTTTCGCTCTGCTCCACACTCTGGCTACCAGATTACGCCCCTTCAGGGCTGGGAAATCCGGAGAAATTTGAGTTTGGAACCGCTCTCGCGCTATAGTGTGCGGCTTCTCTGTTGCGAGCAAAATCCAGAATTGTTTCTAAGGGAGTCAAACCAGCCGTGCGAGCCTGTGTTCTTACCTACGGGTGTCAGATGAACGAATACGACACCCATGCCATTCAATCCCAACTGGCCGGAATCGGCTATTCCTTCGTGGACCATGTAAAAGACGCCGATTTGGTGATTTTGAACACCTGCGCCGTGCGCGGCAAACCGGTGGACAAGGTGCGCTCCATGCTGGGCGACCTGCGCAAGGAAAAGAAGAAGCGCAACCTGACGGTGGGAATGATGGGCTGTCTGGCTCAACTGCCCGAAGGCCAGGAAATCGGGGCGAAATACGGGGTTGACATTATGCTCGGTCCGGGCGCGATTACCGAAATCGTCCCGGCCATCCAACGTGGGAAGTTCCAGAGTTACGAATTCAAGGCGGAACTGAATTTTTACACGCCGCCGCCGCCCAAAGACCAACTAACGGCGCATGTGACCATCATGCGCGGCTGCAATCACAAATGCACCTACTGCATTGTGCCGACCACACGCGGCCCGGAGGTCTCGCGCACGCCTGCCGACATTATGGCCGAGGTCGAAACCCTGCGTGCGGCGGGCGTCCTGGAAGTCAGCCTGCTGGGGCAAAATGTAAACAGCTACGGGATGGACCACGGACGAAGCGAACACCGGCCCGTCCTGGACGGTTTTCCTTCCTTCGCCGAACTCTTGCGGATGGTCGGCAATGCAGGCATTCCACGGGTGCGGTTTATCACGAGCCATCCGATGAATTTTTCAGAGGATATTGTCTACACAATGGCCGAAACGCCTGCGATTTGCCGCTACATTCACCTGCCGGTGCAATCGGGCTCCAACCGGGTGCTCAAGCGCATGGCGCGCGAATACACCCGCGAATTCTATCTGGAACGGGTCCGGCTGATTCGGGAACTACTCCCTGATGCGACCATGACGACTGACATCATCGTCGGATTTCCAGGCGAAACCGAAGCGGACTTCCAGGAAACCCTGTCGCTCTATGAGGAAGTCGGCTATGACATGGCTTATATGTTCATTTACTCCGAACGCGAAGGCACGCCGGCGGCAAAGCACTTTGACGACATGCCCCACGAAGTCAAAGTGGACCGCCTGATGCGCCTCATCGAAAAACAAAAGGAATGGAGCTGGAAGCTGAATCGGAGTTGGGTAGGCCGCGAAGTTGAAGTTCTCGTCAAAGGCAAAGCCTCAGAAGAAGGTTTCATGCAAGGGCACACCCGTGGCAACCACACAATCGTGGTGCCGCAAAGTCTGGCTCCGAAACCGGGTTTGTACCGGGCGACAGTGACCCATGCCACGCCGCACATGCTCTATGGCGAGAGCGCTGAAGTCTCCGCCCGCAGTGTTGCTGCCCGGCTGGAAGTTTTGGGCGCGGAAGCCTAAGCTGCACTGGATTGGAGGCATTCCCCATGCCTTTTCCAAGCCGCACCCAACGTCCATTTCCTTGGAAATTGGCTGAAAAGCCGGTGGCGGCAAACCGGAATCAGTTCTTCCGAGTGCCTGACAGGCTTTTTATGAAAGGAATCGTATGTCATCCTCATCCATCTGGCTCCAGTTTTTGAGTGCGAATCTCTCCTATTTCCCGTTTTTGCTGGTGTATCTGATTGGCATACTGATTTGTGTGATGCGGTGGAAACTGCATCCCCGTGTTTCACTCTATTCCCTGATTGCCTTCGGGCTGTTTTTGATTTCCTGGTTTATCAATATCACTGCCTCTTTTATCCTTTTTCGCATGGCTATGACCGGCGGAGCCCCGCGCGATTGGGCTGTCTTGCAGGGACTCAGCCGGTTGGTGACCACCGGGTTGAGTCTGGTCAGTTGGACGCTCCTCATCATTACCAATTTTTACCTGCGCCAGCCGGAGGCGGTGGCTCCAGTCCCCGGACAGTATCAATACCCGCCCAAATGGTAGGGGGAAGAGCTGTTTCCTCACTTTTCAGTGTCTTCAATCCGAAAATTGTTAAAAAATGAGTAGAACTACTCATAAAAAATGAGTAGTTCTACGGATGCGGCCTGTCAGCGGACTCGGTTACAATTTTCATCTCACAATTGCTTCTTTCAGATGAAAATCAGTCATCTGTCAACAGGACCCTGTATATGAAAACCTACTCAACTCTGCTCACCCGCCTTGGGTTCGGATGCTGCCTTCTTTTATTTCCTGCTGTTCCCCTCGGTGCAACCTCCGTACAGGAGGCCAACCCCAGTGCTTCCGCCACAATGGAATGGACCGTCGGAAAAACCGTTGAACATTCCTTGCAGCCGGGGGAAAGCCGGCAATTCCCCATTTCAATGGCCAAAGACCAGTATCTCAACCTCTTGGTTGAACAAAAGGGGGCCAATGTGACGGTCATCCTGACCGGCCCGGAAGGGAAGGAACTTCAGACCGTCAATTCTGTGGCTGGAAAAACCGGCACCGAACAGCTTTTGTTTATTAGCGAGGTGGAGGGCACCTATCGGATTGACATCAAATCGCTGGAAAAAACCACCGGTGCCTTTGCCCTGACGCTCAAGGCACTGCGTCCGGCGACTCCGCAGGACCGGGGTATGCTTGAGGCCCGAAAACTGTTCGCCCAGTCAAGAGAATTCCATAAGAAAGGACAATATGACCAGGCTCTGGCACTTGCACAGCAAGCCCTGGCCGTGCAGGAGAAAACTCTTGGCTCCGACCATCCGGAGGTGGCCGCATCGCTTCAAACCATTGCCGAGCTTTACCGGGTGAAAGGTGATTTCAGCCAGCCGGAGGCACTGTTGTTGCGGGCGCTGGCGATTCAGGAAAAAGCGTTGGGGCCGGAACATACGGTTGTTGCCACCACTTTGAACACACTGGCGATTTTCTACAGCACGAAAGGGGAACTGACGAAAGCGGAACACCTCTATCAGCGTGCTCTGGCCATGCGGGAAAAACTGCTGGGAGCAGACCATCCGCAGGTGGGCGGAGTGCTCACGAATCTGGGACTCTTGTACAAGGACAAAGATGAACTGCCCAAGGCGGAACAATGTTACCTCAAGGCGTTGGCTATCCTGGAGAAGAGCATAGGGCCGGAAAGCCTGGAAAGTGTTGTGGCCAGCCTGAATTTAGGGAATTTATACATTGCCATGAGCGACTATCCCAAAGCCGAGCTTGCTTTACAGCGAGCGTTGCGCATCCGGGAGAAGGCACTGGGACCCAATCACCCTGATTTGGCTTACCCACTTGTCAGTCTGGGATTGGTTGCCAAACTCAAAGGTGAATTTGGCAAAGCCGAACCCTTGTACCGCAGGGCGCTGGCCATCCTGGAAAAAGCATTGGGACCCACCCATCCAAATGTGGCAAGCATCCTCAATAACCTGGCCAGTTTGTACCATGCGATGGGGGAAACAGCCAAAGAGCTGGAGCTGCACCAGCGGGCCTTGGAAATCCGGGAAAAAGCACTGGGGCCAAACAACCGGGATGTGGCGCAATCGTTGCACAATCTGGGGGCCTTCTTTATGGGAGAAGGCGAATACACCAAGGCCGAACCTCTTTTTGAACGGGCCCTGGCGATTCTGGAAAAGTTGCCAAGCGTCAGCCAATTGGATGTATCCCAGCCCCTGACCTATCTGGGCGAATTGTATTGTCTCAAAGGGGAACCAGCCAAAGCGGAACCGGTGCTGCTGCGGGCGCTGGCCATCCGGGAAGCATCCCTGGGGAAAATTCACCCGGATGTGGCTGAAATTCTTTACTATCTGGGGCACCTGTACCGATCCAAAGCAAACCTGGAACAGGCGGTGGCGATGTATACACGGGCCGGAGAGGTACGGGAGGGCGTTTGGCAGCGGAATCTGGTTACCGGTTCCGAGCGGGAAAAACTGCTCTATTTGAATTTGAACAATATCGAACTGGACCAAACCGTTTCGTTTCACCAGCAAACGGCTCCACAAAATATACCGGCGGCAACGACGGCGCTGACCTGCATTTTGCGACGGAAGGGACGCAGCCTGGAGGCCATGACCGATTCCATAGCCCTGCTGCGCAGTCGGGCCACGGCAGCCGACCAAAAGTTGCTGGATGAACTGGCCGAAGCCAAAGGACGGTTATCCCAACTGACCCTGGCCGGTCCCGGCAGGGCAGGGGCAGAAACCCATCAGACACGCCTCAAAGAATCCCAGGAACTGGTGGAAAAACTGGAGGAAGCGGTCAGTCTGAAAAGTGCTGAATTCAGCGCCCAGGTCAAAAAGCCAGCCGTGACGGTGCCTGCCATTACCAAAGCGCTCCCGACAGGTTCGGCCTTGGTTGAATTCGTGGTGTATCGCCCTTTTGACCCGGTTGCAGGCACCTTTGGAAAATCCCGGTATGCAGCCTATACCCTCACCACCAAGGGGGAAATCAGGACCGTGGATTTAGGGGAAACTGAGGATACCGACCACAAAGTACAGGCATTTCGGGTGCTCCTCCGCGACCGCCAAACCAATCTGGAAAAAAAGGTAAAGGTTGAAGGGCGGGCTTTGGATGAACTCATCATGCGGCCCGTGCGAAAACAGTTGGGCGGCATCCGGCGGCTGTTTCTTTCCCCCGATGGCGCTTTGAACCTGATTCCTTTTGATGCCCTGGTGGATGAAAAAAACCGGTTTCTGGTCGAGGGCTATGAACTCTCCTACCTGACCAGCGGGCGGGACCTGCTCCGCCTCCAGGTCAGGGTTGGTCACCATTCCACACCACTGGTCATGGCGGACCCGGATTTTGCCGAAGGTGCTGGTCCCGAGCTTGGCGGAATCCAATTTCACACACTTGCCCGGCTTAAAGGAACTGCCGGTGAAGCACTGGCTATCAAGGAACAGTTTCAGACCGCCACGGTTCAAACCGGGAAAGAGGCCAGCAAGTCCAACTTGCTGGCGGTGAACGGGCCGGAATTTCTGCATCTGGCCACGCACGGATTTTTCATTGGAACTGAAGCGGAATCTGCCCCCGCCGCACCTGGCACTGGTGAAAAACAACGGATATTGCTCAAACCCTCGGAGACCGAATCAATTGCCCTTTTGCAATTGGTCAAGGCTCCACTGCTGCGGTCGGGTCTGCTTTTGGCCGGGGCGAACGCCGGAACCAAGGAGGAAAACCCTGGAATTCTGACGGCTTTGGAAGTTGCCGGGCTTAATCTGTGGGGGACTGAACTAGTGGTTCTGTCAGCTTGTGATACCGGAGTTGGCGAAGTGAAGAACGGGGAAGGGGTCTATGGATTGCGGCGGGCGCTGGTCCTGGCCGGGTCCGAAACCCAGATGATGAGCCTCTGGCCCATCAGTGACGAAGCCACCCGCGAGTTGATGACAACCTATTACCAGTTACTCAAAGCTGGAATTGACCGAAACCGCGCCCTGCGGGCGGTCCAACTCGGCTTTCTTTATGGCAGCAAAGTGGATTTTTCCAATGTGCCAGCCAGTCTGGCCCGACTGGAAGCCGGAAGCCCCGCAAAATCCGCTGGAAAACATTCACATCCGTACTTCTGGGCGGCTTTCATTCAATCGGGGGAATGGAAAAAACTGACTGTTGAGCAATAAGACCAGGGTTGATTGGCCAGCCGTTGAACCAGTCCGCCAAGTAATGGCACAATCGTTCCATCAAACTATAAAAATCTCACGTTGGGATATTTTGACAAAACAGGTTGGCCTTCCTACTTCTACCGGAGCACCCAATCTCCTTGTTTTGTCAATTCAGATAACACAATTTGGTTGTTGCGTTGGCAGTTTTCTTAAACCAGGGAAACCCGGACAGTTTCAGGATGTGAGGCATGGGCAAGGTCGTTGGTCCCGCTCGCGGCTTGGTGGGTTTTTTCTGTCTGGCAGTGTCGTTGACGCTGGCTTGGCCGTTGTGTGCCTGGGGCCTGGACCCCAACAAAACCCTCACGCAGTACGTTCGGCGGGTTTGGAATACCAACGACGGCTTGCCGGTGATGGCAATCTTTTCTCTGCTCCAGCAACGCAACGGCTATCTGTGGTTGGGTACCCACGAAGGATTGGTCCGCTTTGACGGTGTTCGGGTCAAGGTTTTTGACCTGACCAACACGCCTGCCATCACCAACAACCGGATTACCGCACTCTGTGAAACCCAGGATGGAACGATTTGGATTGGCTGCGGAGCAGAGGGCATGTTTTCCAGTGCCCGCACCCGTGGCGGCGGCCTGGTACGGTACAAAAATGGAGTTTTTTCCCGCCTTGACGCCCGCGATGGCCTGACTGACGACATTATCAAATTCATGCAGGAGGACCGGCAGGGAAATCTCTGGATTGCCACCAGCCAGGGCGCACTGAAATATGAAAATGGCCGGTTTGAGGCCGTTACCGTAGCTCAGGGACTGCCTGACAACGATTGTACTTCGCTGGCCATGGACCAACAGGGTGGCGTCTGGATTGGCACCCAAAATGGTTTGGCCCACTGGTTTGCAAAGGAATGCCAAATCTTTACGACCGCTCACGGATTGCCGGATAACACGGTGCTGTCGCTGCTGGTGGATTCCCAAAACCGCGTCTGGGCTGGTACGAAAAACGGCTTTGCCTGTTTTGAAAATGGCCAATGGCGGTCGTTTTCACAAAAAAACGGTGCCCTGACCGGTCGGGTCAGTTCGTTTCTGGAAGACCGGGACGGCAATCTCTGGATTGGGGGCTATCCGGTTGGGTTGTGCCGGTACCGCCAGGGTGTGTTCCAGAGTTATGCCGAAAAAGACGGCATCTCCTCACATGTTTTGACGGCTAGAGAAGGGCGCGAAGGCGAACTGTGGGTCGGCACCGGGCGCGGGCTGTTTCAGTTTCGGGACGGGAAATTTACTTCTGTTTCCGTCGAAGAAGGGCTTTCAAATCAATTTACCTATCCAATTTTGGAGGACCGTTCCAGAGCCCTGTGGATTGGAACGCTCGATGGACTCAACCGACTGGACCATGGTGTGCTGACTCGTTTCACTCAGGCAGACGGTTTGGCGGGCAAATCAGCCCTTTCTCTGTGTCAAACCCAGGATGGCGATTTGTGGATTGGTTCGGAAAACGGCATCAGCCGCTACAGCCAGGGCAAATTTTTTCAGTATCCACCCGGCAACGGACTGGCCAGCGGATATGTGCGGGCTATTTTTGAAGACACCCAAACGGGGTGCCTGTGGATTGGCGTCGGCAACGGTTTGACCCGGTTTCAAAACGGTCAGTTCCATGAAGTCACGAAAGCCGACGGCTATCAGGGGGAGCTGGTGCTTTCGGTTCTGCGGGACCGTCAGGGCGTCATCTGGTTTGGCAACAACAACGGTCTGGACTGTTTGCAAAACGGGAAATTTCGCCATTTTGGGTTAGCTGATGGCTTGCCTGACCTCAGTATCAAGCTCGTCTTTGAAGATTCAAAAGGAACCTTGTGGCTGAGTTCGCCCAGCGGCTTACACCGCTTTGTGAATGGCAAAATTTCCAGCGTGACCACCCGGCATGGCCTTTTTGATACACCCAGTTCGGCCTTTGAGGACGCCCAGGGCTGGCTGTGGATGGGCTGTAACAAAGGAATTTTTCGGCTGCGCCGGGCGGAACTGGAAGCCGTTGTCGAAGGGCGGGGCAGTCAGGTTGCCTGCACGGTTTTCGGACCGGCGGATGGCATGAAAGAGCGGGAATGCAACGGAGGCCGCCAGCCTGCCGGATGTGCCACCCGGACGGGCGAAATCTGGTTTCCCACCGGCAACGGGGCTGTCCGGATTGACCCGACCCGGTTGCAACTGAATCAGGTGGTTCCCCCGGTGGTGATGGAGGAAATTCTGCTGGACGAGCAGGTACAGCCTGCCGGTGAATGGATAACCGTCAATCCGGGGCAACGGAATTTGGAAGTTCATTATTCAGCTCTCAGTTTTCTGATACCGGAGCGAGTGCTGTTCCGCTATCGGCTGGAAGGTTTTGACCAGCAATGGATAGA
The DNA here is from genome assembly GCA_019695185.1 of Blastocatellia bacterium. GTDB lineage: Bacteria > Acidobacteriota > Blastocatellia > Chloracidobacteriales > Chloracidobacteriaceae > JAIBAN01. Next base: position 22,460 of record JAIBAN010000040.1, read on the forward strand.
GGCCGGAACCCGACGAACCGCCTATTATTCAAACCTGCCTCCTGGCGAATACACGTTGCAGGTCAGAGCCTGCAATGACGATGGGCTTTGGAACGAGGCCGGGGCCACCCTCCGGTTGCGGGTCATTGCGCCGTGGTGGCGGCGCTGGTGGGCGTTTGGTCTGTATGGTGTTCTGGCCGGGGTTCTGATTCTGGCCGGGATACGGTTCCAAACAGAGGCACTTCAGCGGCGCAACCGGTTGTTGGAGGAAAAAATCCGCGAACGCACCAGCGAAGTCACCCTCCAACGGGATGAAATCGAGCGGCAAAAATCCGTGCTTGACCGCCAACACGCCGAACTGGCTGAAAACATGGAAAAACTGAAATCGGCAAAACTGGATGTCGAGCGCAAAAACGAAGCCCTGGAACGGGTCAATGCCGAATTGATTGTCTCACAACAACAGGCGGACCGGATTTTTTCGGCGCTGGCTGAAGCCCTGCCGGGGACGGTCCTCGAAGGAAAATACCGCCTGGAGGAAAAAATCGGTGCTGGTGGCTTTGGCGTTGTCTTTCAGGCCACACATCTGGTGCTGAACCGTCCGATTGCGGTCAAAGTCTTCAAGCCAAGCCCCGGAAATGACTCGGCTGAAGCCGTGGAACGGTTTATCCGCGAAGGGCGGTCTGCTTCGCGGCTGACGCACCCCAACGCAATTCACATTTTTGATTCGGGAATTTCCTCAGAAGGGATTGCCTATCTGGTGATGGAACTGCTCCAGGGGCGTTCCCTGGCGGATGAACTGGCCATGACCCCGATTTTATCGCAACGGCGGATGGTCGGAATCGTGGTTCCGGTCTGCGAGGCGCTGGCCGAAGCCCATCGTTTGGGCATTATTCACCGTGATATCAAACCCGAAAACATTTACCTGACCCAGACTTCCGAAGGTGAAACCGTCAAAGTGGTGGATTTCGGGATTGCCAAAATGCTGGGTGATGAAATCAGCGGCGACCTGGGAAAATTGACCGGCACCGGCAGGCTGGTCGGAACACCGTTTTATATGGCACCGGAGCGGCTGGAAGGCGGCAGTTATGACGGACGTTCGGATGTCTATAGCCTGGGCATCGTCATGTTTGAAATGCTCTGCGGTCAAAAGCCCTTCCGCTTACAGGAAGGCAGCGGGTTGGTCAGCCTCGTATTGGCGCATTTGCAGGAGATTCCGCCTCGTCCCCGCAATCTCAACCCGCAGATTGCTCCCGGCATCGAATCGCTCATGCTGCGTGCGCTGGAGAAAGACCCGGCCAAACGTCTGACGGCATCCGAGTTGGGAACTTCCCTGGTGACGGCGCTCGGTTTATTATCTGCTGCGGTGGCCGATGCCGTGTCCGACGCTATACCCTCTTTGCTCCAGTCGAAAGTGGAGGACCTGCCAACCAGTGACTTGGCTTCTTTCCACATCTCCACGCTTGAAACCACTGAGATTCGAGTTGAGCGAACCAATCCGCCTGAACGACTGGCCACGCAAATGCAACGTGAAATTCCCAAGACGGAAAACCGGGAGTTACCCAGCGTGAAAATAGGACTGAGGACTGAGGACTGAGGACTGAGGACTGAGGACTGAGGACTGAGTGAATCATCAAACCAGGCTTCATAGCTAAGTTATTTTTGAACTTTGCTTTTTTCAGATACGGGATTGGATTTTTACTCAGTCCTCAGTCCTCAGTCCTCAGTCCTGATTTGGTCCTCAGTCCTGATTTGGTCCTCAGTCCTGATTTGGTCTTCAGTCCTGATTAAAAAGATATGCCAACACCTACCGTTGAGTTTATGGGGTTCACCGCTGCTTTATTGACCACCTCGTCGTTTTTTCCACAGTTGCTCAAAACCTGGCGCACCGGGGGACAGGACCTTTCCTACCCGATGTTGGGGCTTTTCCTGAGTGGCGTGCTGTTGTGGCTGCTCTACGGAATTGTGTTGCAGTCCTGGCCCATCATTTTGGCCAATGGAGCGACAGCCATCCAGGTCTTTGCCATACTGGTACTGAAATACCGGAACCGGTCTGTGAGTGAATCCTGAATTCCAGACCCGGCAGGCTTCCGGCCATTTTGGTTCATGGTAAATGGTGAAAAGTCAGAATTGAGAACCATTCACCATCTACCATGTACCATTTCAACTCCAAACGGAACTGCTGCGCAGGGGGCTACTGACGCTTGATAATGAAAGACCCGTCGCTGTCATCCTGTCCCAGGTTTCCGGCTCGGTCGCGGGCCACCACCCGAACGCGGGCATTTTTGCTTTTGGCCTGATTGGCAGGCAGCACGATGGTAAAGCTCCGGTCTGCACCAGACAAACCGCTGGCCAAAACAACAGGGAAGGTGGTGCCTCCGTCGGTTGAAAGCAACAGGTCATGGCTCGCCAGCCCGCCTTCGTCCGCAGCTTCCCACCGGATGGTGAGACTGGAGTTGGTAACCACTTTTTCACCTCCGTTGGGAGAAAGCACCCGCACTGTCGGGGCTGTTTTGTCAACTGCCACAACCCTGAAATCACCATCGGAGGTATCGGAACCGGTTTTTCCGGAAGTATCGGTTGCCGTGACCCGAATCCGCCCGGTGGCCGTCACCAGATTGGCCGGGAGTTTTGCTTCAAAACTGGTGGTGTTGCCGGGAAGTCCGGCCACCAGTGACGTTTGGAACGTCGCTCCGCCATCAACCGAAAGGTCAACCGTGTGGCTGCTGAGGCCCCGGTCATCAGTTGAGTTCCAATTGACTTGCAGGGTTCCGCCCTGCGCCACGGATTCCCCGCCGTTGGGCGATTTCACCACCACCGTGGGAGGCATGTCGGTTTGCGTGGGAGTGGTAATCGAGAAATCCGTATCGGACTGGTCGGAACCTGTCAGACCGCTGGCGTCCGTGGCTGTTACCCGCAACCGTGCCCTGGTCGCTGTCACCTCGGCAGGCAACCGGACGGTGAAACTCGATGCCGTGCCCGGCAGCCCATCGGCCAGTGACCGGGAAAAGGTGGTGCCGCCGTCGGTTGAAAGGTCAATTTTGTGAGAAGCAATGCCTTTGTCAGAGCTTGAACGCCAGGCTGCCGCCAGGGAAGCCCCGGCTTCAAACCGTTCCCCACCATTGGGTGATGTCACCGAAACCGTGGGAGCCGCAGCCATAGCGCTGTCCAGATCAAATTGGGCGATATTTTCCGACGGATTGCCATAATTGGTATAAAGCCGGATTTGTCCGTTGGGACCCACCCCGGCTCCCAGGTCGCCGACTCCGGCACGGGATGCAGTCAAATCCGTGCCGTTCTGGTCCGCCAAAATGATTTTATCAAGCTGGGTCGGCCAGTTGACGCCATCGGAAGAAATGCCACGGGCGTGATAGAAGTGCAGATACATGGCATAGAGGTAATATTGATTCCCTTTTTTGACAACGGTTGGGTCATGAAACCCAGGGTAGAGTTTTTTGAAATTCCCCCAGGTCAAGCCATCCTTGGAGGTGGTCAGAAAAAGGTCGCTGGGGTCGCGGCTGTCTTTGAGATTGCCGGAAAAGATACCGCCAAATCCGCCGTCCGCCGTCCGGTAAAACGAACCATGCCCAGCCAGCATAAAGGGGCTTGAGGTATCAAACGGAGACACGTCAATGCGGATGCCCGGTTCCTCGGTAAAGGTCACCCCGTCCTTTGAAATCGCGCTCCGGATATGGTGGTGAGGCGCAGCCCCCTGGGGTACCTGGTCCGAAGTGCGGTAATACATCCGGAACTGGCCGTCATCCAGCCGGACCACGCTGGGACCGCCAAAAATATAGGTGCGGTCCGTCGGATTGGATGAACCGCTGAGAATTACGCCCTTGACGGTCCAGGTGGCGGCGTCAAGGGAATCGGCATAGCGAATGTCGTCTTTGCCCGGTCCCAGCGACTTGCTGAAATACATGCGGAAGGTTCCATTATCGAGGCGAATGACGTTGGGCATCAGCCGCACCGCTTTTTCATTGTCATTGCCGGCGTTGGGGCCAATGCCAATGTTCTTGATTTTCCAGGTTTCCACCGGAGTCAGATTTCCCCCAGGGTCTGATTGCATATAGGCGGCGGAACCGCTCAGGAACAAGGTGCAGAGGGCCACGCAGCCCAGCCAGACCAGGGTTTTGCGAAACCAGGGGAAGTGATGGGGGGAATGAAAAATCCGATTGAAACGGGTTGGTTTGAAACACAGGTTTTTTGACATTTGGGATTCCATAACAGCATTGTCTCCTCTGAATTTTGGCAACACGACTCCCCGGACGGTCCTGTGGCAGGCCATCGGAAAACTATCGGTTGGTTTTTCTGATGTACCGGAGACAACGAAGGCGACTTCCCGATTTGGTCACCTTGGAAAAAAATCAGGGTTGGGCAGACCGACCTGCATTGAGAATTGCTTTTCTTTTGGGGAATCTATTGGGGAAAAAGCTTTAGTTTTGCGGGAAAGAGGTGGGCCGGGAAGCCTCAGCCGAGGACTCACCATCCAGGATGCGATGGGCGAGGGCGAGTTGCTCCTCCAGGCAAGGCACACAAATTCCGGACGTACCCTTGATGGTGCTTTTTGAACAGGTTTGTCCGCACCAGGCACATTTCACATCAAACAGCGCAGGTTCTGGTTGGTCCGGTAACAAGAGTGTAATCCTCGTTCCATTGAGTGTGTTTCGTACCGGAAACAGGGGCAGATAGATTATTTTTCGGGGAATAAACGGCAGAATAGCAAAAGCCGGAGGGAAAAACTACCTGCCGGGCGGATTTGCTGAATCTTCCTCAGCCTGCGCCCGCAAGGGCAAAATCACATGAAACGTGGAACCTTGGTTTTTGCCGACTGACTCGGCCCAGATTTTGCCCTGATGGCATTCGACATAGCTTTTCGCAATGGACAGCCCCAGTCCGGTTCCCCGTGCCAGGTACTGATATTTGCCCGACGTATGATAAAGCGGGTCTTCGTTGAGATAGAACTTTTCAAAAATCTTTTCGATTTCAGCGGGTTCAATACCAATTCCGCTGTCGGTCACGGCAATCCGGACTGTTTCGCCGTTGCGGGCGGCAGTGACCTGAATGGTTCCTTCGTCAGGCGTAAATTTGATGGCGTTTTGAATCAGATTGAGCATAACCAGATGAATTTTTTCCCGGTCAGCCCGAAGTTCCAAGGTGGCGGGAACCTGAAGGTCGAGACACTGCCGCCGCTTTTCGAGAAACAAAGACATATCCGAACTGATTTGGCGCAGCAGGTCGGCAAAATCAAAGTCGGTAACCTTCAGTTTCAGGTGGCCTTCGTTGATTTTGAGCATTTCCAGAATATCTTCGACCGTCATGGTGAGGCGGTCCACCACATGCTGACAGGCTTCGAGCGATTTCTTCTGGGTATCGGAGAGCGAACCAAAGAATTGATTGAGCAACGCCTCGTTGTATCCTTTGATGACCGTCAAAGGTGTACGCATTTCGTGCGAGGTGACAATCAGAAAATTGGTTTTCATCTGATTCAGTTCAGACAGGGTGCGGGTGACTTCCTGTTCGCGGTGGTAGAGCTTTTCCAGATTGGCGCGGGCGGCTTCCAGTTCGGCGGTCTGTTTGCCGATATGGGAGGTGAAATCCTGGGCCATGTGGATGGTCCGGTGAAAGCTGGCCCGGACCCGTTCAGCGATGCGAGCCGAGCCGACAATCGGGAACAGAAAGGCAATCATGAAGATGATTTTGGCTGCCTCAATACCCCAATGAACTTGATGATGTTCAATAAAATCCAAATAACAGATGAGGGCTATGTAAGAGCACAAGCTTCCCACCGCAAACCAGGCTGCCCGTTTGACGGTGGTTGCCGTTTGGTCTGTGCCGCGTGCCACAGCCATGAGAAAAAGCCAGCTTTTTTCCCCGCCGGAGCAGTAAACCCCATAGGTGAAAATGGCCACTTCCAAAATCAGAAAGAAATCGCCCAGGTGAATACGGGTAATTCTTCGAAAAAAAAGCAACAGCAGAATCCAGGTAAGCGCCGTGTACCCAAATCCCACCAGGGCAAAAGACAGACCGCCGGCGAAGGTTGATTCTCCCAGGAGATAGTAATTATGCAGAATGATAGAGATGGAGAGAAACGTGTAGCCGGCCAGTCGCAGCAAGGGAATGAAAAAGACGTTCAGCCGATAAGCCCGCTCGTTTTTTTTCTGTTGGGCCTGAAGCGAATCCAGTTCAATCCCGAAGGCCGAGATAGTCTGCGAGATTGCCTGTGCATTGTTTGGCGGTTCTGAGGTTTCCTGGGCCAAGGCGCACCTCCCGAAAAGAGGTCAGGGTTCAGGGTTCAGGGTTCAGGGTTCAGGGTTCAGGGTTCAGGATTCAGGGTCTTTTGAATTGAGAGTTGAGAGTTGTATTTGACTCCCAAGACTCCCAAGACTCCCAAGACTCCCAAGACTCCCAAGACTCCCAAGACTCCCAAGACTCCCAAGACTCCCAAGACCTTGCCCCCTACTTTGCCATTGCATCCGTGACTTTGATTTCACCCTTGATGATTTTCGTGCGGGCTGTTTCAACTTCATCCAAAATGGTCTTTGGAATCAGTTTTTCATTGTACGAATCCAAAGCGTAGGCAATGCCGTCATTTTGCAGGCCGTAGGAATGAATGCCCCCTGAGAACTTCCGTTCAACGGTTTCCTTGACAATGCTGTAAACAGCCGTGTCCACCCGTTTGACCATGCTGGTCAGAACCCGGCCCGGCTTGACCCAGTTCTGGTTGGAGTCGCACCCGATGGCCAGTTTCCCGGTGTCCTGGGCGGCGTCAAACACGCCAAGACCGGAATTTCCGGCTGCCTGAAACACCACGTCCGCCCCGGCGTCAATCTGGGCTTTGGCCAGTTCCTTGCCTTTGCCGGGATTGTTCCAGGCGGCGTCGGTGTAGCCGACAAAGTTTTCCTTGACCTCAATTTTCGGGTCAATGTAGTGCGCGCCTTCTTCGTAGCCCTTGGCAAATTTCCGAATCAACGGGATGTCCATCCCGCCGACAAAGCCGACTTTCCCGGTTTTGGAGGTGCGGGCGGCAATCATTCCGACCAGAAAACAGCCCTCATGTTCGCGGAACACGAGTGAGGCCACGTTGGGCAACTCAATCACCCCGTCAATAATGGCAAATTTGAGATTGGGATAATCCTTGGCAACCTGCTCCATAATCGGTGCCTGGGCAAAACCGACCCCGATAATCAAATCATAGCCCCGTTCGGCAAAAGCCCGCATCGAGGGTTCGAGCGAGGTTGGCTCCCCTGGCTCAACGTCGCGCAAAACAATCGGCAGGTCTTTTTTGGCCCGTTTGACCCCCTCGTTGGCAGCGGCATTGAACGACTTGTCGTCTTTCCCACCGATGTCAAACACGATTCCGACTTTGATTTTGCCGCTTTCATCGGCTTTGGGACCGGATTGACAGGCCATTCCGGCAAAGGTCAGGCAGACAAGCAGGAGCGCAAGGAGTTTGGTTTTCATAGGACTGAGGACTGAGGACTGAGGACTGAGGACTGAGGACCATTCAGGACTGAGGACTGAGGACTGAGGATTGAGGACTGAGGCCGAAAGGATGAGGGAATCCCCAAATTCATATCTGAAAAAAGCAAAAGGGTATAACATTTCAGATTTTCCGCTTGATTTGGTTTTCCGCTCAGTCCTCAGTCCTCAGTCCTCAGTCCTTGTCATGTCCTCAGTCCTCAGTCCTTTCAAATCAGTCGTAATACTCTTTGCCCAGGTGGGTGATGAGTTCTTCCCCACGCAGGTCGCGGAGCGTGTTTTTCAACTTCATCAACTGAATGAAGATGTCATGTTCCGGATACAGCTCCGGTGCCGTCATCGGGCTCTTGAAATAGAAACTCAGCCATTCCTGGATGCCCTTCATGCCGACGCGCTGGGCCAGGTCCAGGAACAAAGCGAGGTCAAGCACCAGCGGGGCCGCCAGAATCGAGTCGCGGCAGAGGAAGTTGACTTTAATCTGCATTGGGTAACCCAGCCAGCCCACGATGTCGATGTTGTCCCAACCTTCCTTGTTGTCACCGCGCGGTGGGTAGTAGTTGATGCGGACCACGTGCGAAAAATCCTTGTACAGTTCGGGATACAATTCCGGCTGAAGGATATATTCCAGCACCGAAAGTTTTGATTCTTCCTTGGTTTTGAAGGATTCCGGGTCGTCGAGCACTTCACCGTCGCGGTTGCCCAGAATATTGGTCGAATACCAGCCGCTGAGACCCAGCATCCGGGATTTGAGGCCCGGAGCAATCAGCGTCTTCATAAAGGTCTGGCCGGTTTTGAAGTCTTTGCCGCAAATCGGCACGTTCATTTCCTGCGCCAGTTGTTGAATGGCCGGGAGGTCAACCGTCAGATTGGGAGCGCCGTTGGCAAACGGCACGCCGCATTTGAGCGCGGCATAGGCATAGAGCATTGAGGGGGCAATGCTCGGATGATTGGCCTTCATGGCCTTTTCCAGGTTTTTGACTGTGGCATGGGTGTTGCCCGGTTGCAGAAACACTTCCGTCGAAGCGCACCAGACCATCACCAGCCGCGTGCATTTGTTTTTCTTCTTGAAGTTTTCAATGTCGGCAATCAATTGCTGGGCCAGTTCCAGCTTGTTGTCAGCCTTTTTGATGTGGGTTCCGTTGAGGCGTTTGACATAGTGTTGGTCAAAGGCAGCCGGCATGGGCTTCAGCTTGGAAAGCGCCGGTTTCAGCTCATCCAGCAGGGAGCGTTCCAGCACACCGGCATGGACGGCGGCTTCATAGGCGTTTTCTTCAAAAATATCCCACGCCCCGAACACCAAATCATCGAGGTTGGCCAACGGCACAAAATCCTTGATTTTCGGGTTGCGGTTTTCGGTCCGTTTGCCCAGGCGGATGGAAGCCATCTGGGTGAGCGAGCCGATAGGCTGGGCCAATCCCCGGCGAATTGCTTCGACGCCGGCCACAAAAGTCGTGCTCACGGCACCCAGGCCAACGAGCAGGACGCCCAATTTTCCTTTCGGAGGGGCAATTTCAGCGCCGCCCCCGGTCTTCTTGCTGGTTGTATCCGTCATGTCTCTCCTTCTTGTAAGGACTGAGGGCTGAGGACTGAGGACTGAGGCTTGAGATTTGAATGACGATTTGCAAATCTGAAACCCAATGTGGATTCCACAGCACAAGCAAAAATCACTCAGTCCTCAGTCCTCAGTCCTCAGTCCTCTTCTTCCCCAGACGCTTACCGTACATTTTCTTTCAGCCACGTGGTGGCCATTTCAAGTTCAACTGATAATTGCTCAATATGATCCGTAAAAAAGTGGTCGGCGTCAGCCACCATGCTGAATCCTTTGGGATCAACACAGGATTCCATCAAAGCCCGGACCCTGGGACCCAGGCCAAACTCGTCATGTTCGCCCTGAACCGTCCATTTCGGAAGGGTGACTGTCCGTAAAAAATCAAAATCAAAGTGTTTGAGGGGCATTCCGACAGCGAGCAATCCCTTGACCTGCGGTTCCTCCAGCGCGGCATTGAACCCCACCCAGGAACCAAAGGAAAACCCGCCCACACAGAGCGGTCCGCCGGGCCGTTCCTGTTTCAGAAACTCCAGCCCGGTCCGGGCGTCGGCCCGTTCTCCGATTCCGCTGTCATAACTGCCGTCGCTTTCCCCCGCCCCGCGAAAATTGAGGCGCAGCACGTCAAAACCGGCGTTGAGAAACGCCCGCACAAGGCGGACCACCACGCGATTGTGCATGGTTCCGCCATGCACCGGATGAGGGTGGCACACCAGCGCAGCCCCTCCGTTGGGGCGGGACGATTCGTCAAAAATGGCTTCCAGTTTTCCGGCGGGACCTGTGAGGAACAGTTTCATGTTTCGGGTTTCGGGTTTCGGGTTCAGAGTTCAGCAGTTTCGATTTTTGGCTTGAATCCTTCAAAATAATATTCAATCCAAACAAGGTTTTGACACCCTGAACCCTGAACCCTGAGCGTTACGCTTCCAGAATCTTGGCTTCGTAGATGGCGTTGGCACCAGTGCCGCCGGAAACCTTGATGGTTTTTCCCTGGTGGGCGCTGACATCCAGCAGATTGGCTTCCTGTTGCAGATGAATCGGGTTGACATAGAGCGTGTAAACTTTGCCTTCAACCGTGATTTCATTGGGCCCGGTAACCGTGCCGATAACGGTTGAATACTGCAACATCGTTGATTTTGGTTTCTTTTTATCGAACAGCATAGAAGTCCTTCCAAACGAATAAGGCACCAGCAATCTGTCGTTTCTGGTGCTCCGGCCAGCCCTGCGAGCGGTCTGGCCTAAGCCGTTTCATCCTTGACGAGTTGAATGATGCAGACCCGGTCCAGGTTTATCAGGCGACCCCCGTCAACCGCAATCCAGCGCGCTTTGGACAACATCATCCCCAGCGCATCAACGTTATCAACTTCCATATCAAGGCGAACCTGAATCGGATTCGATTCGCCCGCAAACCAAATGTTGAGAATCATGAGAAGCCTGCCTGTACGAGTGTGAGTAGCGCGAACAAAGGGTAAAGCTCCGTGTGAACAGCCGGACTCCCAGATATACCACTTCGCTTCCGGAGCGGCAAGCCGGTACGGAACCCAACCCGATGAGAAGAGAGATTTTCAATTCCAATTGAAAAAACAGGTTGAGGGCAAAGGCGGTTGATTTTGGGCTTGCCCTGACCCTTTGGCCCGCACTAGGATGGAAAATCCTGATTGTTTCCGAAAAATCCGGTTCTCGCTCCTTGGCAAGGAAAAGATACAGCTTTTCCAATCCTTTCTAACAATCCGGAAGGTACGTTCGTGGCCTCATCTTTTCGCACGTTTGTTTGTTGGTATCTCTTTCTGGCAATGGTTGGGTCCGGTTTCACTGCCCGCTTACAGGCACAACAGCCTGCTCCACCGGGAGGAGGAACCGGTTTGCCGGCCACCGTGGCCGGAGGCGACCCGTTGCTGGTACCGAATTCCAACCTGGTGTTGGAACATATTCGAGCCTTGACCGCGCCCCGGATGGAAGGCCGGCGGGCCGGAAGCGCCGGTGACCGGTTGTCGGCGGCCTATACGGCGGAACAGTTCCGCCGGGCCGGGTTGCTGCCGGTCGGTGACAACAACACATTTTTTCAAGCGTTTGATTTTCCTTCCTGGCAGGCGGTTCCGGTGACCGGATTAAGCCGCATCGAAACCGGAAACAACAAAAAATCCTATTCCTGTGAATGGCAAAACAGTTTTACCGGCAAGGACTTTCGCCCCGTTCCGCATTCCGGGCAGGGCAGCCTGACGGCTGAAGTTGTGTTTGTCGGGTATGGCCTGGAAGAGCCGGAATTGAAACTGAATGATTATGCCGGGGTCAATGTGCAGGGAAAAATCGTGCTGCTGCTCATGGGGGACGGTTTGCTGCCTGCCGGAGCCCGCCGCAGTCAGTCGCCAATCGCCACCGCCAAAGCCCACGGAGCCAAAGCCTGTTTGCTGGCCTATCCCTTTACCGGAATGGAAATTCCCGACACCTTCAGCCCGCCTTTGGTTGAACTGAACCAGTCGGACCGCGCTGCGGGGCTGCCGGTACTGGCCATCCGGAATTCAGTCCGCGACGAATTGCTGGCCGGACGGGGCACGCTGGCCAACCTCCAAGCCAATCTGAGCCTGGGAAAATCGCAATCAGTGGCAACCGGCATCACCTTTCAATTGGATTTGCGGGTGCAGACCGATGCCGCCGCCCGCAGCCTGAACGTGGTGGCCATGCTGCCCGGAACTGACCCGGCTTTGAAGGATGAAACGCTGGTGTTGGTGACCTATCGTGACGGATATGGGACGGATGCGGAAGGCAGACCCTGTCTGGGGGCCAACGACAATGCCTCCGGGGTGGCCGTGATGTTGGAAACCGCCCGCCTGCTGGCTCAAACCAAGCCGGCCCGGTCTATTTTGTTTTTAGCTTATGGAGCGGAGGCCGGACGTTCGCTCACTCACCAAACTCCGCCCGGACTGACGAATTTTTTGGCGCACCCAACCGTTCCGCTGGGGCGTGTGGCTGCTGTTTTTCAATTTGACCGGCTGGGGTTGAATTCACCCGAACGGGTTGCGCTCGACAATGTCACCCTTTTCCCGGAACTCTTTTTGACGATTCGGGCCGGGTTGCCCGAACTGAGTGCCACGCTCGTGACGGGCAGTGTGACCCCACAGACTGCGGGCTGGCCGCAGGGGGTTCCGGTGTACCGGTTGACCCAGCCTTCTGACGGGATGAGTGACCGGCGTGAACTGGCGCGCCCCGTACTCTATCCAACCGAAGACACCCCGGACCGGCTCCGGTTGGACACCTTGCGTGTGTACACTGGCGTCCTGACGCGCATCACCGACTATCTGGCCAAATTTTCAACCGGCCCCTTGGTTTCGCCCTACCGCGAGCATGTCGAAGCACTGTATCGCACCACCACCGTTGATTTTATGCCGACCTTGCGGGCGGATTTTTATCGCCGGGCGGCTTCGGTCCGGCGGGATTATGTGACAGACGTGCTAACCTATGTGCCGGTGATTGAAGGGAAAAAACTCACCTCAAGTGAGAAACGGCGGCGGTTGCAGGAGGAATTTGCCGAACTGCGGGAAAATCTGGCTGATTTTCGCAGCCGGTTTCGCCCGGTCACTTTGGCGGATTTCAATTTTCGGGCACCGGCTACCAGTCTTGCTGCCGACAATCAGGTTGGGGTCTGGCTGGGATTGGATTTGGCTTCGATTCTGCCCGATGATAATCCGGCAGTGACCGTAGCAGAATTGAAAGCCAACGGATTGCAGCTTTTGACGGTGACTGACCAGAGTGCCCGCCTGCTGGCCACAGATAGCGGTTTGGGGCTGGTGCAATCAGCCCAGGGGCAGGGGATTTGGGTGCTCTATGACGACCGGGATGCCAAACGCCGCCTGAAAACCCTTCCGCTGCTGACCAAACCGGTGGCCGTGGTGGATGAAAGTCTTGCTGATGATGAACTGAAAGCGGCTGCCGAAGCCGGACATTTGATTGTTTTGGTGCCACCGACCGGGGCCGCCAGTCCGACTAAAGAAAAAAATACGTCGAAAACGCCGGATGCAGCTTTTGTGGAACGTCTCGGGCACGTGCTGGAAACGGTTGGGACCGAACATGTGGTGGTGAGCGCCCCACCCGTCAATCTGGCCAATGCCTGTGTGACCGAACTGGCCAAAAAACAGGTGACGCCGACTGCGTTGACTCAGATTTTTGGCGGAAACTTCGCCCGGTTTGTTGCTTCCGTCATAGGCGAGCCAGTTGGGTCGGGGCGTTAAAATGGTTCTTATCCGCGAAGGACACGAAGAAACACAAAGAAAAACCAGGAAAAGCCCGGTTTCTTTTTCTTTCTGCGTGGTTCTTTGTGTCCTTCGTGGGTAAAAAAGACTTCTTATCGTTTATGCAGGATGGCGGTCATGGCTTCTGGCTCCAATGACCGGTTGGCATAATCGAGTGCGGTTTCACCTGCCGAGTCTGTGGCTTGAACCCTGGCCCCGTGAGCCAAAAGGTAAGCCGCGATTTCCTTTTCACCATTGCGGGCTGCATACATGAGTGAGGTTTCGCCTGCTTCATTGGCCGTGTTGACCTGTTCACCTTTTTCCACCAGCATTTTCACAATTTCAGGCGAGCCTTTGACTACAGCCCGGATGAGCAATGTGTAGCCAGCCTTGACCGGTTCGTTGACCTGGGCCCAGTGCGCCAGCAGGAGCCTGACCATGTCCACGTTTTTGTGGGCAATCGCCAGACCGAGCGGAGTTGTATCCGCGCTTTCCACTTCAGGATTCGGAGAAACCTGCATTTCCAACAGGAACTGCACCACCGGCAGGTTCTCCTGGTCAACTGCCCGCAGCAGGGTTTCATAGCCGCACAACCGGACATCGGCTCCTTTGGCAATCAGTTGCCGCAGCAGAAGCAGGGAACTTTCCCCGTCCTGGGATACGGCATAATACAGGGGAGATTTTCCTTTTTGATTGACGGCGTTGGGGTTGGCACCTCGTTCGAGCAGCAGATTGACAATCGAACCGGCATCCGTGGCCCGCGATTGTTCGGCCAGGAGGAGCGCCGTTTGGAACTCGCGGTCCGTGAGATTGACGTTGGCTCCTTGTTCGCACAGCAGATTCACCAGTTCAAAATCGCCGTTTTCGGCGGCATACATCAAGGCGGTTCGGCCCAGCCAGTCGGCTGTATTTGGGTTGGCTCCCTGTTGCAGCAACAACCGGCAGAGTTCAATGGTTTTGTGTGGTTCGTTTCCTCCTTTGGAACGGGCTGCCAGCACAAGCGGGGTGAACTTGAAATCATCCTGTGCGTTGACGTTGGCCTTGGCCCGGACGAGCATTTCCGCTGTGTGGAGATGGTTCAAATCAGCGGCAATCAGCAGGGGTGTCCGACCATCTTTGTTTTTGACTTCCAGACTTGCCCCGGCTTCGAGCAGGGCCTGAAGGGATTGTGCCCGGCCCCGCTCGGCAGCCGCCAAAATCGCGGCGGGCTGATTGGGTGAAGTTCCCAACCGCAGGGCCATGCGGACACAATCCGGATTGTCAATGGTTTGGACCAGTGACGGGAGCAGGGTGATGCCATAAAGGAGAATCCCACAACCCAGGCTCACCAGCAGGGTAAACAGAACAGTGGCAATGCTGCTCAATCCGTGCAACGTCCGTTCACCGGTTTGCGGGGAAGCCTGATTGAGCCGCCACACAACCAGTGCCATGGTTCCGGCCCAAAACACAAAAGCCCATTGGAAATGGGGGAATGTCATGAGCATGGCAAACGGAACCAGCACCACATTGAGCAACCCAAGGCCAACCAACAGCGGCAAGGTCGGGTGAACCCGTTCCAACCGGGTAAAGAGGGTGCGAAATTCATCCAACGCGGCAAACGGACTTACCGGCTCGGCCAACGCGGCAAACCGAGGCGCGGAAACGGTTGCCCCGGCCTGTCGGGTGGCCTGTTGGACCAGGGCGGTGACATCATTGCAACGCGAACAGGTATTGCTGGCGGGGTCAAAACAGTCGGTTTGATGACAGATTTCACAACGAATGGGCAGTGATTCGGCTTTAATCTGAATCATGCGGAGCCTCCTGCGGAACGTGCTTGCGGATGGCGGTGACAACAAGCCGGGAAAATTGTTGAAGACCGAATTTACTTCTTTTGGGCAGACCATTATACTCGCCGTCTCAATCCACCGAACAATTTTTTTCAATCCGAATTGCCAGGGGCAGCGGCTTTGGCCCTTGTTCCGTCAAGCGGAAATTTCCAGTCTGCGAAAGAAGTCAGCACCACTTGCTCAAGCGAGTGGGGCTTTGTTTTTTGGGATGGGCCGGCTGCTCCGGCGGGCGAACCTGATTTGGCCTAAATTTTCAAGATCACGCGTGGTTTCCAAAGGGAAAAGGGAATCCTCAAGGCCCTTTGGCTGAATTTTTGAGGAAGTCAGAGATGGTACCGACGTGATGACGGAAACGATTCTGGACCTGAGCGGAATCGAGAACGTGTATCCTCCAGCGCCAGTTGTGACGGAATCACTGGTGCAGGTCATGTTGAGCGGTTTCGCTGACCGGACTCCTGCCAACCTGCGCATGGCTTTGGCTGGCTATACCAAACTGCCGGTGGAGAGCATCTTTGTGGACGCCGGCGAAGACGCTCTGGTCAAGCGTCTGTTCAGCCGCTTGTTGTCGCCGGGCGGAGCCATTGCGGCTCCGGAACCATCTTTGGGAACCTATCGCTGCTGGGCTGAAATGGCCGGAATAGAGGTTTTCGACACCGGGCGGGCCGATGATTTCAGCATTCTCACAGAAGTTATCCAAACTGTGGCGGACGAACCCCGGCTGCAATTGATTTTTCTGGCCAGCCCAAACAATCCTACCGGAACGCTGATTCCGCCGGACAACATCGAGGCGATTCTGCGCCTTGGCAAATTGACCGTGGTGGACGAATCCTATTTTGAATTTTCACGCTCAACCTGTATGCCGCTGCTGCAAAAATATTCGAATCTGCTGATCTTGCGGGGATTCAAATGGGCGGCGCTCGCAGGCCATCAGATTGCCTATGGCCTTGCTGCTCCGGAAGTGGTGACACGCTTGCAGGCGGGATTTCAGGCTGAAGCCATTTCCCCAATGGGAATTGCGGCTGCAATTGCTTCGCTGGAGGACCGGGGTTTTTTAGTGGAAAACGTTCGGCGACTGGTTTTTGAACGGGAGCGTCTCTTTCAGGCCCTCAGCCGGATTCCCGGTGTGGTGCCGTTTGTTTCTCAAACCAATTTTCTCTTTTGCCGGTTTCCCGGACGCAGTGGGAAACAGGTGGCCTCCGCCCTGTTCAAAAATGGTGTCAAGGTTCGTCATTACCCGGCTCCTGAATATCGGGACGGGGTACGGATTCGGGTTGGATTGCCCCAGGAATCAGACCGCCTTTTGGAGGCTCTGGCCTTGACTCTCAACGGTGATGCGCATTTCTGAACGTTCGGGCATGAGAGTTTGAGTTTTGAGTTCCGGGTTTTGAGTTTTGAGTGAAAAATTCTTGCCCTGATGTGGTGAAACCTTAAATCTCAAACCCCAAAACCTCATTTCCTGGATGGTTTTCCACCTCAAAACTTAAAACTTTTGCTGCAACCCTGAGCCCCGGTCATCGGTTCATGTGTTTCCTGAACTGCCCAACTCGCACAAACGAAACAAACTTTTTCTCTTGGCCTGACATCCGAAACGGCAGAATTAAACAACTGTTTCAAACATTCGTTTTGTTTTTCGGAGAACCCGGAAAGGAAGGTTTTATGTTGCACACTCCATTTGATTTTGGTTTGAAAAGCCGCCGTTGGATTGGAAAACTGGCCTGGAGCAGCCTGGTCTGTGCCGTTTTGTTATTGGCAACAGTTCCCCTGCAAGCCAAAACCCAGGACGCCGAACTGTACGAAAAAGTCCGCAAAACGCTGGTGACGCTGCCGCGTTATTCGGTTTTTGACAATCTGGAATATAAAATTGAGAACGGAGCGGTGACCTTGCTGGGGCAGGTGCGCAACGCCTCGCTGCATGATGACGCCGAAAGGTCGGTCAAACGGATAAAAGGGGTAACTTCGGTGACCAACAATATTGAAATCCTGCCGGTTGGCAGAAATGATGACCAAATCCGCCGTGAAGCCTTCAGCCGGGTCTATAGCGGGATTTTGGCACGTTATAAAATTCAGGCGGTTCCACCCATTCACATCATTGTCAAAAACGGACATCTGACGCTTGCCGGAGTGGTGGCCACCAAAGCGGAAAGCAATTTTGCCGAAATCCAGGCCAAGCAGGTGACGTTTGCTTTTTCCGTGACCAATCGGCTGGCGATTGAGGAAGAGAGCAAGTAAATCAGCCATTTGCGATTTGCCATTTGCGATTTGCAATTTTTCATTTGCAACTGACGATTGCCAATTGTGATTTTGCTCGCCAAGCAGGTTCACCGCTGAGTTCTCAAAACGGTTTTCCCCTTTTCAATCGCAAATCGCAAATGGCAAATCGCAAATGGTACTATCTTTGGCTGTCAACCTGCTTGAACACTCGTTCCAGGATTCGTTGCAGGTCTTCAAACCGGTACGGTTTTTCCAATACCTGATCGAAGTGGTGTGGTTGGCGTTTGAGTTCTTCAATGTGACTGGCCGTAATGGCAAGGATGGGGGGGTGTTGGTTGTTTTCGTCCTGGCGAATCAAACTGGCGGCCTCGGTTCCGTCCATCACCGGCATTTGGCAATCCATCACAATCAAGTGGTATTCATTTTGCCGGGCAGCTTCGACTGCCTCCCGGCCATTGGACACCATCGTCACACGGAATCCGAGTTTGGTGAATTGGCCCCGCAGGATTTTTTGGTTGACCACATTATCCTCGGCAATCAACACCGATAACCCTGTGGGAATTGATTCGGTTGATTGGTCCTGCACGGCGGATGGCCGCACCGGTTTGCTTGCCAGCGGAGCGCCCGGTGCCGGAAGCACCACAGTAAAACTGGTTCCGACTCCCACCCGGCTCCGCACCGAGACATTTCCTCCATGAGCCGCCACAATCCGTTTGACAATCGAGAGCCCCAACCCCACCCCGGCTTTCTTCTTCTGTGAGTCTGCCTGCCAGTAAGGGTCGAACAAAAAAGGAATGGATTCAGCCGGAATACCGGCACCGTTATCGTTTACGGAAACCAAAACGAATGATTGTCCGGCTTCAATGCCTTCACCAGCTTTGGTCCAGGCATGAACGCCAATGGCTCCGCCCACCGGGGTAAATTTAATGGCATTGGAAAGCAGATTGGAAAAGACCCGTTCGAGTTTGGCGCTGTCGCCGAAAATTGCAGGCAGGCCGGCCTCAACCTGACAGGTGAGCCTGATTCCGTTGGCCGCCGCCGCCACCTGGGTTGAGGCTACGACTTCCTGCAAGAGGGAGGGCAGGTCCATGATTTTTCGGTCAAGCGAGGTTTCCTGGTTTTCCGTCCGATACACATCCAGCATTTCATTGACCATGCGGACGATTTTTTCAATATTGCGTTCGGAAACCTTTAGCAAATCCGTCAGTGCATCGTTTTTTTGGCTCCGTTCCTGATACAGCAATTCCAAGGCAGTTGAAACCACGGTGAGCGGTGATTTCAAATCATGGACGAGCATGGCCGTGAATTTGGCTTTCAGTTCGTCAAGTTCCCTGAGTTTGAGATTGGCTTGTTCCAATTCGGCATTTTTGACCCGGATTTCGTTTTCGGAGGCTGCCCGCTGCCGGTTTTCCTGCTCGGCAGCTTCGGCCTTGATGCGGGCGACTTCCGATTCACGGTGAGCCAGTTCGGCTGCAAAGCGGGCTTGCTGCAAGAGGGTTTGTTCTTTCAGCCGTGCCGCCTGAACGGCAAACCCGCCATAAACCAGTCCGGCCAGTCCGACCAGATACAGCCCATAAGCCCACCAGGTGCGCCAGGGCGGCGGCAGGATGCGAATGGTCAGGATTGCCGGTTGTTGGGACCAGTATCCGTCGTGGTTGGCTCCTTTGACTTCAAATTGGTACTGGCCTGGGTCAAGATTGGCATAGGTTACCTCGGTTTGATTACCTTGATTGATCCAATTGGAGTGAAAATCCAGCAACCGGCAGGCATAGCGGTTGTGCCTGGGGGCGGTAAAATCCAAGGCTGCAAAGGAAATAGTGAAGGAGGTTTCCTGATACGGCAGAACCACTTCGGTTTGGTTGCCGGTTTGGGAAAAAATCGGATAGCTGCGTTCCAGGGTTTTGAAGCCGGTCAGAAAGATGGGGGGAGTGGTCGCGTTGTCACGGATGGTTTCCGGATAGAAAGAATTGAGTCCGTTGGGGCCGCCAAAAAAGATTTCCCCGTCTCGGCACTGGAGCACCGCCCGCCGGTTGAATTCCAGTCCTTGTAATCCATCACTCAGCCCAAAGGTGCGAAATTGGTTGGTGGCAGGCGTGTAGCGTACAATTCCGGCGTCAGTGCTCAGCCACAGGTTGAGGGCGCGGTCCTCCACAACCGCGTAAGCCAAGTCACTCGGCAAACCCTGTTTGGTTGTGATATGCGTAAAGGTCTGCTGTTCCCGTTCAAACCGATGAACTCCGGCTCCTTTGGTTGCGACCCAGAGTTTTCCGGCGTGATCTTCAAAAAAATGGCAAACGTAGATTCCTTTCGGATTGGCGGCACCAAATGTTCGATGGTCATAGCGGACAAACTGGCTGGACTTCAAATCGAATTGGATGGCGATGCCTTCTCCGCCAATCCAGAGAAATCCGAACCGGTCCTGAAACAAAGCCTGCACCTGATCCGCCGGTGGAGTTGCCGGGTTTCCCACCGCATCGGTAAATGCCTGGAACCTTTTCCGGTCAGGGCTGATTTGGCCAATGCCGGCACCATAACTGAACCAGAGGTTTCCGCTTGTATCCTCACACAAAGCCGTGATCGGTTTTTGTTCTTCAAGGGGATAGAGAGTAATCAGTCCCATTTGGGGGTTCAGGGTGCCCAAGCCATAGGTGCCTCCCACCCAGATTGTGCCCTGTCGATCAACCAGCACAGCCGATGATTCGGCGGTTTTCAACAGCGTTCTGCCTGCCAGTTGCAGTTCAAAACGGGTGATGTGCCCGGTCTGGCGATCCAGCCGGTTGAATCCGCCAAACTGGGTGGTAATCCAAACCTGACCGGCGGCATCCTCACTCATTGCCCGGATAAAGTTATTACTTAACGAAGTGACCTGATGCGGGTCATGCTGAAACAAACGAAAGCGGTTGAGGAACGGAGACAACCGGCTGATGCCATAGCTCGTGTCGCCAATCCATAACGTTTCCGAGCGATCCACCCACAGTACGGTCGGATAGGCTCCGGCCAGACCGTTGGGCTGACTGGGATCAAACGGAAGGTGGATGAGGTTGCCGGAGTCAAGGTCCAACCGGTCCAGGCCGAAGCTGCCAATGGCTATCCACAGGAAGTGCCCGGCAACCAGCTTCAGGTCCAAAACCTGATTTCCGCCCAGGCTGCCCGCTGCGTTCGTCGGATTGTGGTGGTACACTGTGGTCACGCGCTGCAACCGGGTGTCAATTTCCGTCAGCCCGCGATAGAAATCAGCCACAAACAACTTGCCGGATGGATGAAAGACCACTCGCGTAATGAACAGAAAATCAGCGTGGGAAGCTGCTTCGGCGGGTGTAAAAAGAGTGATTTGAGGTTGCCCCGGTTTCAGAAAATAGAGTGCCGGTCCGCTTCCCATCCACAGCGTGCTCGCCCCATCAAATGTCAAACAGGTGATTGCATTGCCCTGAGACGCAGCCGGCAAGGGAAAAAAACTGAACGTCTGCCGGTCGGCATCCAGTTTTAAGAGCCCTGTTTGCCCTCCCAGCCACAGATTGCCAAGGCTGTCTTCCGTGATGGCAAACACCGACTGATGACTGAATTCAGCAGTGGGAAAAGGCAAAGGAATCTGGGAAAAGGTGTCGGTCGCGCGATTGTAACGGTTTAACCCATGATTGGAGGTTCCGGCCCACAAGGTCCCCTTCCGGTCTTCAAACAGGGACACAACCGTGTTTGCCGAAATGGTGCCGGCTTGGGCCGGGTCATGGCGGTAGGTGCGCACACTGACCCCGTCGTAGCGATTGAGGCCGTCTTCCGTTCCAATCCAGAGGAAACCCAACTGGTCCTGATACATTGCCCGAATCGCATTGTTGGAAAGTCCATGTGTTTGATTGAGATATTCAAATTTGTAGGATTGTATCGGCTGGTTTTGACACCACGCGGGAGTGCCCACGGCAAGCCAAGGGCCAAGTATTCCGAATAAAATTGAAAGGCAACAGGCCGGGACAATGTGCTTCATTATTCTGTAAGCCAAGCCTTGCACCCAATGGGAAATGTACGTGAGAAAGATAGTAAAGAACGTTAAGAGGGAAGTGTTGTGAAAGTATTATGTAGGGAAGCCCTGGGAGTCTGGGAAGTCAAAACCCTGACAAGGTGACAAGGATTTCCTGACTTCCCCGACTCCCTCAATCAAACCACTGATGAATTGAACAAGCCTCTGCGGTGAGAAAAATTTTTCAATGTGTTCCAATGTTGTGTGGTCCGATTTAGCCTCCCCAGGCTTTACAATGTGGTGACAAGATCGGCATCCACATTGCCGCCGGAAATGATGATGCCAATTCGTTTGCCGGAGCAGGGCACCTTGTGGGCCAGTAAGGCGGCGGTGGCAACCGCTCCGGTCGGTTCGACCAGGATTTTCATTCGATAGAGAAAGAACCGCATGGCAGCCCGGATTTCCTCCTCGGTGACAAGCAGAATTCCCTCCACGTGTTGTTGCAGGACGGGAAATGTCAATTCGCCGGGAGCCTGGGTTCGCATTCCATCGGCAATGGTCTCCGGGACGGGAATTGTGACCCGTTCCCCCTTTTGAAAAGAGAGGAATGTGTCGTTGGCGGTTTCCGCTTCAACCCCATAGATGTGCATCCGGGGATTTTTCTGTTTGGCCGCAACTGAACATCCGCTCAACAACCCGCCGCCACCCACCGGTGCCAACAGCACATCCAGGTTTTCCACTTCTTCAAGCAGTTCCAGGGCTGCGGTTGCCTGGCCTGCCATAATCCGGAAATCGTCAAACGGAGGAACCAGGACCAGCCCACGGGTTTCAGCCAGTTCCCGTGCAATGGCTTCGCGGTCTTCCCGTACCCGGTCGTAGCTGATGACTTCCGCGCCATAGTGGGCGGTTGCTTCAACTTTTGAGCGCGGAGCGTCATGCGGCATGACAATGGTGGCTTTGATACCCAGGTCACGGGCGGCAATGGCAACCCCCTGGGCATGGTTACCGGAGGAAAACGCCACCACGCCACGGGCTTGTTCAGCAGGTGAAAGCGAAGTCAGGCAACTCATCCCGCCCCGGACTTTAAAGGAGCCGCCCCGCTGGAAATTTTCGCATTTGAAGAAAATTTCGTTGCCGGTCCGGGCATTCAGGGTTTGCGAAGTCAGCACCGGGGTCCGGTGGACCCGGCTGCCAATCCGTTCGCGGGCAGCCAGAATATGTTCAAATGAAAAGGTTTCAGTTGGCATGATGGGGAAGCTTTGAGTTTTGAGTTTTGAGTTTTGAGTTTTGAGTTTTGAGTTTTGAGTTTTGAGTTTTGAGTGAAAAAACCAAAACCACGAAATACGGGGAATTACTCCCGGTGACTTCGTGGCTTTCAGAGGTTCAAACTGAACAACGCAAAACTCAATGGTCAGGACAGGCGGTTGGCGCTCCGGGCGTGGCAAGTAACTTCACTGAGTTTGACCGGTTTGGTATCGGGCACCACATCATCACCCAACACAGTTCCTGACGGTCTGTTTGTACTCCATCTGGGGCTGGTTCGTCAAAATCATTTGCCATTTGCGATTTGCCAATACTCAGGAAAAAATTTCGCCAAACAAATTCCATCCCACAATCGCAAATGGCAAATGGCAAATGTCTTCAGTTCATTCCATTGGCAAAGGCAGAACGGGCAAACAGTGAAACATAAGCGGTTTCACCGGCGGCTGTCACCATCTGGCCCGCAAAGTTGGCACTGACCAGCGTCAGCAACCGCAGGTCGGCAAACTGTTCCTCTTCGGTTGTGGTAAATGTTTCATTGGTCAGACCGGCGGCATTTTCCCGCCAGACCTGGCGGCGTTGCTGGCGAACCTGCGTGAGCGAGGCCCGGATTTCAGCCAGTGTCGTTCCCGGCAGGCTCGGCGGATTGAGCGTCCAGCCGCTATGCTGTTCCTGGCACATGGCTGCCGTGCCATAACAAAAACAGACCAGCGGCATCCAGACTTCCTTGAAATAGGCGGCAGTGGGGGCGATTTCAACACCGACCAGCCGGTCTTCCAGAAAGAAGAGCGCGCCGGTTTGCCCCTCAAGCAACTCAAACCGGCTTTGATATTGGTTCAGATAGGCCCGTTTGCGACTGATGAGTTGCTCCAGATGGCCACGTTGTTCCAAATTGAAACTGGTACAGAGGTTCCGGATTTCCTCCCACAATTTGCCGTAGTATTTCACGCCGCGCAGTTCCAGCGCCTTTTCCCGTAATTGCAGCGGCAACACAAAAAACCACTGGTTTTTCTCAACCAGGTACCCGCCCTGGGCCTGTTGCACACAACAGGCATCTTCAAACATCACCTTCTGCCCGGCTCCCAAAAAGGCCGAACGGCACAGGCAGTGATTTTGGGCTTTGTCCTGAATGTACCCCATGTGCAAAGGGATAATCACCACACCGCTTTCGACGGCACAGGCCAGTTCCATGTTTCCGTAGCCACGGACCTGAGAGAGTTTCAAGCCCGATTGCGGTCCGACAAATCTGGTTCCCCGGTCCGGTCCGAAAATGGGAACCACCGCCAGGGGGCCGGAAACCTGTGCCTCACCCGTGCGGAAGGATTTCAGTTCAAACGGTGTTTGGGCTAATCCACCCAGGTCCATAACGGAAGTTCCTTTCTGAGCTGCTCCAGCTCGTGCTGCCAATGGTTTTTCAGGCTGGACCGGCCATGTGGTCCGCGTGCCAGTGCCCAGAGGGTTTCAATCAGGGATTTGAATTCCTGTTCATGCCAAAAGGTCAAATGCGGCAGGTTGGGAGCCGGGCGGCGTAACCCAAGGTCATCGGAATGGGAAAAAGCACTGTGACAAAACACCACTGGGGTGGTGAACCCGGCATTTTGCAGAGCTTTGGTCACCCCCGCCAGGTCACCCTGGTCCGAGTTTTCATAGCCGTCCGTAATCACAATCACAATATCAGGGTCTGATTCGAAAGCTGACAGGACCGCCCCGGCGAGGTCGGTTGCTCCCTGCGGGTCGGGAAGGGCTTCCTGACTGCCGACAGTGATGGTTTTGGCTGTCGGACAAAGGGCTTCAAGCACGCTTTGAAAGGCTACGGATTGGGAAATACAGCAAAATTCACGGTCTCCGTAGCCACGGGTCGAAGCCGAGGCATCAAGGACAATCACCGGATTTCCCTCAAACCGAGGCAACCCCGCCGCCGCCCGGCGCACACAGGCATCGGCTGTTTCAAGCAGTTCCTGATTGACACCGCCCCGATAAAGCTGCCCGAGCGCGGCTGAAATATCGCCCCGGTTGGCTGGTGTGACGGTGGCGGGTAACTGGAACGGAGGCTGCCAGACCTGCCGGTTCAAACGATGTGCCACTTGATGAAGCGTGCGGACGACCGGAGCGGCATCCCAAAAGCGGAATAAAAAGGGTAATGCCAGGGCCGCCCGCGTCGGGTCTTTGGCCAATCGCCTGACTTCCGCCGGCCAGGCATTGAAATCGGCTCCGGTGGCAACCCGTTTGGCAACGCCTCGGACAGTGTTTTTTCCCAGGGCATGCTCCAGGCAATCGGCCAAAGCGGGACGACGGCACACCACCAAATCTTCAAACCCAGGGTGATTGAGCGTCCAGGCCAGAATGGTCCGGGTAACCTGGGCATAATTGACCCGAAGCCGCCGCAGGGTCAGAAAGACAGTCAAGACCGTCTCCGGTTCCAGGGTTCCCGCCAGCAGGGAGGTCATTCGCCCCAGCACCAAACGGCTGGCCTGGGTTTGACCAGTCCAGGGGTTTTTGAGCAGGGTCAGCAGAATCCGGGCCTGTTGCCAGGGGTGAATCCCGGCTGCCAGCCCGGTCAGGGCATACAGTTCGGCATCCTCCTGAAACAATTGCTGGTGCAGTGTTTCGTCATCCCAGACCGGAGCCTGCCCGTCTCGTTTGAGAGTAAGCGGTTCATTCCGGGTTCGCACATGCTGAAGAAATTGGGAAAATAGTGGCATAGCTCAAGTGCTGAGGACTGAGGACTGAGGACTGAGTTAGATTCCAGATTGTGCTGGTTTTTATCTCGGTCCTCAGTCCTCAGTCCTCAGTCCTTTGTGGGCAACCAGAGATTTGAGTGCCGGTAATTGAAAACGCCCAGGGCCGCTTTTTTCCTGCACGCACTGGTGAACACTTTCCAGCAGGGTTGAATTGTAAGGAGTCGGGATACCCAGTTGTTGACCCAGCTTCACAATTTCCCCGTTGAGAAAATCCACTTCGGTAACGGTTCGCCCCAGCCGCAAATCCTGATAGGTGGAAGGGTAAGACCGTTCCTCCTCAGGAATTTCCTGGTTGGTTCCGGGCCGATGGGCAGAAATCATCCGGTCAATTTGCTGACGCACATCATAGGTTCCGGTGGGGTCGGAAAAATCAATTCCGGCAGCCTCGGCAACCTGCATCCCTTCGGCGGATACCTGCCGCATAAATTCGACGTTTTCCGGCAGGCTCAGGGCCTTTTGCAGCCACAATCCCTGCAAGGCAAGCGTCGCGTTGTTGATATTGGACAACAGCTTGCCCCACTTGAGGTTCATCACCTGGGCGTGCTCCACCGAACGAAATCCAATCAGCCGGGCATCGGCGGTGAGTTTTGCGGTGATTGCATCCGTTCCCTGGGGATACAGACCAAAGACAACCTGGTCCATGATGGTGCGGCGAACCCGTCCGGGGCCGAGGTAATTTCCATTGAAATTGACCAGGGCCGAATACACCGTCTGAAACCGTTCTGCCAGCCAAGACTCGTTCCGGACTCCGTTTTGAAAGGAGACAATCGGCGTTTTGGAGGGAAACCAGTTTCCCAGCGTTTCAATGGCTTCAGCGGTTTGGGGTGATTTCACCGCCAACAGGATGACATCGCCCGGCAGGGGGGAAATGGCAGTCACATCGTCCGTTGCCGGAACCGGAAGCGTCAGGGTTTCCCCAATCCGTTCCAAAATCAAACCATGTTGCCGGATGGCCTGCACATGGTCGGTTCTGCCAATCAAAACCACGGATTTGCCAGCGTAATGGAGCAGCCCTCCGTAGCAACTGCCGACTGCACCGGCACCATAAATTATGTAGCGCATAGAAAAACAGGGCCTGGGGTTCAGGGTTCAGGGTTCAGGGTTCAGGGTTGAGGGTTCAGGGTTGAGGGTTGAGGGTTCAGGGTTCAGGGTTTTCGAAACCCAGAGACTCAAAAATTTGAATTGGTTTTAACTCAAAATTCAAAACTCAAAAACCAGACCTCAGACCCTAGACCCTAGACCCCAGACCCTGGACCCTGGACCCTGAATTCGCAGAATTGCCAGTGAAAGCCCCACCATCAGCCACAGGACCATGACGACTTCGCCATCACCAAAATTAAAATGAACAATCGAACTGGTGGCAAATCCGGTCAGCCCACCCAAGGTGCCCAAAATCACTCCCTGATAGGGAATTGCAGTCCTGGTCTGATTGGCGGCATCCGAATGGGGAAAAACGTAATTTCTCCAGAGCGTGTGCCACAACCGCCACATCATCCAGAGATAGGCACAGAGCGCGGGCAGCCCCCACCACACCGCAACCTGTAAATAGGTGTTGTGAAAATGTCCGGGCGGCAATTGGCCGTTGCCCCACAAACCCCACTCCTTGCCGTGGATTTTGTCACTGTTTTTACCAATTCCCAGCCACGGATGACGCTCAATGAGCTGCATTCCCTCCTGCCAGACCACCAACCGCCAGAAGGCGCTGCCTTCGCGGGTATCAGTCAGGGAAATATTCCGCAGGGAATAGGCCGTGGCCACACCTCCGATGGAAACCGCCAAAGCCGCTGCCAGCAAGCCCGCCGCCAACAGGCGGGGAATTTGTCCGGCCCGCCAGCAGGCAACCAGCATGAGGGACACTGAAACCGCCAGACCAATCATCAGGGCACGGGTCATGGTACACCACAAGGCCCCCACCAGCAGAACCACCGAAATGGACAAAAACCAGGATAAGTGCCGGGAAACCCAAGCCGGGAATACTTCCCGCCGGTCGGTCTCCGCACTTTGGTCCGTCACGTTCCGGGTCTTTCGGGAAAACATCACCGTCAGCCAACACCCAATGGCCAGCGAAGCAATCAGTTGGAGCACTTCGGCATAGGTGGCATAGTGGTTGTAAAAACCTTTGGCCCGAAAATCATGCGCCCGTGCTTCCTGGGCTCCCAGTCGTGCGACTCCTTGCAGGGTGGTGGCAGCCGCTTCTTCCTGAGCATTTTTTTCTTTTTTCTTGCCGGTATGGTTGATGGGCTTGGTGATGGCACCCCGGCGGATTTCGGTCTGAAGCACGTCTTCGCCCCGCCTGATGGTCAATTTGATAAATGACCCAGGGTCGCCTGTATCCGCTGCCTTGGAAAGGTCCTCCAGGGAATTGAGCGGAACTCCGTCCATTTTTTGAATGACATCGCCGGGTAGAACCTGGGCGCGGGGGAAGGGACTGTGGGGGGCGAAATTGGTCACCCGCACGCCATCCCCTTCAAATCGCTGGAACAGTGTGAAAATACAATTGACCTGACAGGATGCAACCAAAAGCAACGCCAGTGTCACTGCCCAGCCAATGGTCCGGGTGCGGGCGGCAACCAGGTAAACCACGCCCAGAAAAGCGACCCCGCGCATTCCGTCAAGACTCAGACGCGGTTCGTAGGAAAGCAGCGATGACAGCAGGCACAAACCCAAAAAGAGCAGCATGGGAATGTCTGCCGGGTTTCGGGAAAGCCCCCATTTGCGAGTCAGCAGACATTGGCCCAGCCAGCAAAAGACCGCCAGCACAAAGCTTCCCTGAGCCGCTGCAATTGAATGCGGAGCAGTCACAATGCAGAGCAACAAGGAAAAACTGGTGGCTGCTTCGAACCATTCGGGCCAACGGGTGGTGTGGGGAATGGTTTCCGGTAAAGCCAGAGATGTACTTGCCAAAGTGATGGTCCTTCCGGGATTGACTGAAGTGAGCCTTGAGAACAATGCCAAGCCTATTCATTCACCCCGCCTCTGACAAGCTCTTTTCAAAAAAATGGAGCCGGCAGTCGGCTCCAGGTTTGGGGTTGTGCCTTTTTTTAACCATGAAGCAGGCAAAAGGAATGAGGACTCAGCCTTCGGCCCCATTCCTTTTGAAAAAGCAGTTTATGGCTTCCTGATTTTGAAATTTCCGTCACTTGTATCCACCCCGGTTTTGCCTGTGGCGTCAGTTGCCGTGACTCGGACGCGGGCCTTTTGGGTTTTGACCGAGGCAGTCGGAATGGTATAGGAAAAGGTTTGGGCAGTGCCGGGCAAACCGGTTGCCACAGCGGTTGGGAAAGTCGTTCCTCCATCCAGGGAAACCGCGATGTCGTGCCGGGCAATCTCCACGTCGTCAGTGGACTGCCATTCAATTTTCAGAACCGTTCCGGTATTGAATTTTTCCCCGCCGTTGGGAGAAAGAAGTTTGACAGTCGGAGGAGTCACATCCGGCTTGGTGCTTTTCAGTTCGTAGGCACCACGTCCATAGGTTGCCGCCAGTATCGAGCCATTGGGCCGGGTGAGCAGCATGGTTACAATCACCGGAGGGATTCCCAGGTTGAACGTTTCCCAGGTATTGCCACCGCCTGTAGACCGGAACACTCCAATGTCGGTTCCCACATAAAGTGTTTCGGGGTTGGCCGGGTCAAGCAGCAACGTATTGGTCGGAATATTGGGCAGGTTGCCGCTGATATCGGTCCAGGTCGTGCCACTGTCAATTGTGCGGAACACATGGCCGCTGCCGTATCCGGAAACCGTCAGATAGGCGGTTTCAGGTTTGCTTGGATGAACCACCAGACTCTTGATAGTCCGGTTGGGAAGGTCACCTGTGATGTCGCGCCAATTGCCACCCCCATCGTTGGTGGTCATGACCCGGCCTTGGCGGGAGCCGGTATAAATCACTTTTGAATTCGAACGGGAAACCCCGATGGTGCTCAAAACGTCGGAACCAAAGCTGGAGGCTGCCCCTTTGGTGAGGTCCAGCATGCCGCCCGGTGCCGTCCACCGGGTCCCCCGGTCAGTGCTGATAAACAGTCGCCAAGTCCCGAAATAGAGCGTGGAATCCGCTCCATTTCCAGTAAAGGGCGGGTAAAAGGCAACTCTGGGAAAGGTGGCAGGTTCTCCAAAGGTGACATTTGACCCAATTGACCGTTCAAAGACATCGCCATTTTCACGATAGCGTGAAATGGAAGAGTAAATGTAGGTGGTGTAAACAATTGAAGGATCCACTGGGTCAACGACACAGTTTCCGCCGTCACCTCCGGCAAAATCCTTCCACGGTTCGGTCAGGCTGCGCCGCCGGAGGGTTCCCGTATCCTGGGTTCCCCCATACAAAAAAGCAGGGTTGCCGGGATGGGCCGCCAATCCGATAAACTGAGCCAGTGACAGGCTTTGATTGAGTGATTGAAAGGTTTTTCCACCATCTTCAGTGAGGTTCAAACCACCGTCATTGGCAATCAAAAACCGATTGGAATTGGCGGGGTCAAACGCCAGGGAATGTTGGTCGACATGAGCCGTGGAGCCAAAACGGGGAGGATCAAAATAGCCATCCAGGTCAAATCCGCGCGTCAGGTTGCTCCAGGTTTTCCCTGCATCCGTGCTCTTAAAAACATCTCTCGTTCCAATATACATCACATTGACGTTGACTGGGTCCACTGCCACATAGGAATTGTAGCCAAATTGCCCCGTATCAACCTGACCGGCTAGGTCCTGACTTGCCCAGGTCTGGCCGCCATCGGTACTCGTCATCAGGCGATAATCCTCCACCCTTGAGAGCGTCCCTCCGGTGAGCAGGCAAATTCGTCGCGGTTCTGCCGGGGACATCCCAATTTTAAGGTCACGGGTGGTTAAAGTGGTGGTCACGTTGCCATAGGGTGAGGGTAAAGCGACGGCCCAGGTTTCGCCCCCGTCAGTGGATTTGTACAATCCAGGCGGCAGATTTTTTCCCCGGTCGCCCAGGATGAGGCCCAGATACAGGGTGCGGCCATCAAGCGGGTCCCGGTTGAGGTCGGTACAAGACCCGGTGGCTGTTTTGCGCCAATTGACCCCCCCGTCGGTGGAAAGAAAAAAACCGCTCACAAAAAACACATTGCGCATGGTTTCGACATAACTTCTTTGCGCCAGATAAACCCGATTGGAGTCAAGCGGGTCCACCAACAGGCCCGTAGTCAGACCTGGGCTCGGCAAGGTCCCGTTGCTGACCCGTTTCCAGCTTTGCCCGGCATCGGTTGATTTGAGCACTCCAGTCCCTGCCTGGAAGCCATTTCCATCTCCCATTCCAGCATAGACGATTGACGGGTTCCCTGGGGCAAAAGCGAGCGCTCCCACCGTCAAATCCACCTGGTCATCAGAAACGGGGACAAAGGCCTGCCCCCGGTCAGTTGAGCGCCAGATACCGCCGCTGGCAGTTCCCAGCAGAACAATGTTGGGGTCGGCAGGTGAGAAGGTAACAGTGTTGATGCGCCCGCTGGTGGTTCCCCAGTTTGCAGCATAAAAAGACTCGGTTGGGGTCGGTCCCTGTGAAACCCAGGCTTGTTCCGCCTGGGGTGAAAAGCGGGGCAGGGGGCGTGCCTCCCAGGCTTTGTGTCGTGCGTCGGGCGGAAGTTCCTGAAACGGATAGAGTCGCTCAAACGCAAATGATTGGGTGCGGGCTTCCACATTTTCTTCAAATTCATGTTCGTTTGGTTCCCTGACCGGAGGATGGTTCGGCTGACGCAGATGTTTGGACTGTTTGCGAAAGCCCGGTCTGACCGTTTTGGCTTTTTTTGATGGTTTGCGCCCCTGGCTGGCCGCCACGGCTGGAAAAGAGCCTGAGATAAGGTTGAACAGTAACAATAGGCAGGTGAAAAGCGTTCCACAGTGTTTTGGCTGCAATTTCATAAAATATTGACACCTCTGCAAAGACATAGGTCCGGTTTTTTTGTTGAAAGCACCGGCTCAGGCTGACAGTGGGCACAGGTGCCCTTGTATCACCGCAGTGACAGGAGAAGTTGAGCCGGTTTGAGCTTTGAAGGGGAACGCGGAAAAAAAGAAATCAAATTGTCAAAAGAGAAAATGAAGCAGGGCGAGGCAGGGAGGGAAGTTTGGGGTGTGGCCACGATTGCCACACCCCATGAAAAACCGCTGGGCGGCTTCCCGCTGAAAGCGGAAAAAAGGTTACGCCTGAGTCTGGTCTGATTCGAGTATGGCCAGAAATTCCACTTCGGTCAGGGTTGGAACGCCCAGTTTCTGGGCTTTTTCGAGTTTGGAGCCGGCTTCGGTTCCGACCACCACGTAATCGGTTTTTTTGCTCACACTGGAGGTCACCCGGCCACCACGGGCAGCGATTTTTTCACTGGCGGCGTCCCGTGACAGCGTGGCCAGCGTGCCCGTCAGGACAAACTGTTTCCCGGCAAAAATTTGCGGCACGTCCGACTGTGCCTGTTCGGATTGGGTCACGACACCAACGGCTTTCAATTCTTCAACCAGAGCTTGATTGGCCGGGTAACGGAACCAGTCGGCGACTGATTGAGCCACTACGCCGCCGATTTCAAAGATATTGGAAAGCTCTTCGGGCGTGGCCGCAGCCAGTTTGTCAAGGTCGCCAAAATGCCCGGCCAGGACTTTCCCGGTATGTTCGCCCACGTGCCGGATGCCCAGGGCATAAATCAGCTTGGCCAGCCCCGCCTGTTTGCTTTGTTCGATTTGCTCAATCAGATTGGAAGCCGATTTTTTGGCCATGCGGTCCAGTTCAGCCACCTGCCCGAGTTCCAGTCGGTACAAATCAGCCGGATTCCTGACCAGTCCTCGGTCCACCAGTTGGTCCACCAGGGCATCGCCCAACCCTTCGATTTTCATCATCCGGCGACCGGAAAAGTGCAAAATCCATTCCTTGATTTTTTTGGGACAGGTTTCGGAGGGACACCGCCAGGCAACTTCACCCGCCAGCCGTATCAAGTCCGTGCCACAGACTGGGCAGGTCGTGGGGAAAACCGTTTCCGGCAAGGCTCCATCCCGTTTTTCGAGCAGAACCCGAATCACCTGCGGAATGATTTCGCCGCTTTTTTCAATCACGACCATATCGCCGACGCGCACATCCAGCCGCCGAATCTGGTCTTCGTTGTGGAGTGAAGCCCGGCTGACGGTGGTGCCGGCCAGCAAAACGGGTTCAAGTTCCGCCACGGGAGTGATGGTTCCGGTGCGTCCCACCTGCCACGTGATGCCGTTCAGCCGGGTAGTTGCCTGTCGGGCGGCAAACTTGTAGGCCACGGCCCAGCGCGGCGCTTTCGAAGTGGAACCGACTTCACCCTGCACTTTGGTCGAATTGACTTTGACCACCACGCCATCGGTTTCGTACTCCAGCTTTTCCCGTTCGGTTTCAATTTCGTTGCAATAAGCAATCACTTCTTCCAACGTCGCGCAGAGCCGGGTGCGCGGGTTGGTTTTGAATCCTGCCTGCCGCAGCCAGTCGAGCATTTCGCGTTGCGAGGCAAAGGGTTTGGAGCCTTCGGCAATCAGGTCATAACAGAAAATATCCAGCTTGCGTTCAGCCACAATCCGGGCGTCGAGTTGTTTCATGGTTCCCGAAGCCGCATTGCGGGGGTTGGCAAAGGGCATTTCGCCCCGTTCCTCGCGGGCCTGATTCAGTTCGTGAAAGACCGGGTTGGACATAAACACTTCGCCCCGGACTTCGAAAGACGAGGGTTCCGGGTTCAGGGTTCGGGGGGCGGGGTTTGAACTCAGTTGGGTTGGAGGTTCGTTGTCTGATTCAAAGAGTGATGGTTGAGAGGGCTGGGCCGGTGAATTATCACTTGTCTCGTTCACTGCGGCTGTTTCTGACCCTGAACCCTGAACCCTGAACCCTAAACCCTTGATTTTCAGCGGAATGCTCCGAATGGTCCGGACATTTTCGGTCACCACTTCGCCGGTGGTGCCGTCGCCACGGGTAACACCGCGCACCAACACGCCGTTTTCATAAATCAGGGAAATGCTGAGGCCGTCAATTTTGAGTTCGGCGACATATTCGAAAGGCTGGTCGGTCAAGCGGCGGCAGCGGGCGTCCCAATCCTGCAAATCCTGAATGGAATAGGTATTGTCGAGCGAAAGCATCGGGCGCTGGTGCCGCCAGGTTTCAAAGCCTTCGACCGGACGGCCCGACACCCGCTGGGTGGGGCTGTCAGGGGAAATCAGTTCCGGATGGGCAGTTTCGATGGCCTGCAACCGTTTCATCAACTGGTCATAATCATAATCGCTGATTTCCGGGGCACTGAGCACATAGTACCGTTCATCGTGATAGGCGATTTCTTCACGCAGGCGCAGGGCTTCGCGCTCTGCTTCGGCAAAAGAGAGTGAAATCTGTGACATAATTGAAAGGATGGCAAAATCAGTCAAAATGGGTGGAGCAGCACGTTTGGGGCGAGAGCATAGCGCAAGATTCAGGAACTTTTCCATGCTTCCCGCGTGACGGCCCCCATCACCGGACGCCCATCATTTTTTCACTTCACATCAGTCCCATGTCAGTACCGCCTGCGGGAGCAGATGGATTTTCCCAAATAATTTCTTACACCACGCCGCCCGCTCGTGCAGGCGGTACTGACTTTTCAAGCAAAGGAAACCAGCTATGCGACTGCAATCTTTGTGCGCGGTGGTGTTGACTGCCGCACTTTCAGGCGGAACCATTTCCGGTCAGGTACCGCAACCGGCCTCCAAAACCACCGCCATCGCGGCTTTCAAAAACGGACTTGGCTTTTTTGTGAAACAGGGGCGGGCAACCGTGCAGGACGGCTGGGCGCTGACAACGCCCTTGCCGAGTGCAACGCTGGGTACGCTCTGGCTTTCAACGACGGAACCGGGTACCGCAATTGAAGAGGTCATCGCCACCCAAAAGACCCAAGCCTCACCTCGTCCCGTGTCATCCGTGGCGGGGTTGTTGGCCGCCAACGCCGGTCAAACGATTACCATTCAGGTGGGAGACAAATCCATTACCGGCGAACTGTTTGCTTTCCCCACCGAAAAACCAAACCCAGACCCGATTCCTTTTGACCGAACCGGGGAAACCATGTACCCCACGCCATACCTGACGGTTGTGCCGGGGACAACCGTCAGTCCGGCTCCGGTCTATCCGGATATGTTAATGCTGAAAGTCAACGGAGCCCTGACCGCCTTTCACATGGGCGAAATCAAATCGTTCACCTTTCCGCAAAATCCCAAAATGTCGCTGGATGTGTTTGAAACCACCAAACATCTGAAATTCAAAGTCAAAGGGGCCAAGGATTCGGTCGGAACCGTGACGGCCTATCTGCAAAAGGGATTTGGCTGGACGCCTTCGTATCTGGTGGCGCTCAAGGACGAAAAGACCGCAACCATCACCATGCAGGCGGTGCTCGTCAATGACGTGGAGGATGTGGTTGACGGTGAAGTGTCGTTTGTCGTGGGCTATCCGAATTTTGCCTTTTCCAACGTGCCTTCGCCCATGAGCGGCAGGCAGTCGCTGGCGCAGTTTTTGCAATTGCTCCAGCAAAGTCGGTCATCCGGCAGTCTGGATGCCCTGTCAAATGCCGTCATCACCCAACAGGCCATGTCGTACCGCAACACGAGCGAGGTAACGGACGGCTCCGGATTCAACACGACGGCTTCGGATATGAGCGGAACCAGTGAAGAGGACCTGTTCCTCTACAAACGCGAACACGTCATGCTCAAGCGCGGCGAACGTGCCACCTACCCGGTTTTTTCCGGAACGGTTGGCTATGAGCATATTTATACCTGGGACATTCCTGACACGTCGCGGGTGGATATTTACGGACAGTCACGGGGTTCCTATGACCGGACCGGGATGGATAATCCGGGCGACAAAGTCTGGCATTCGGTCCGGCTCAAAAATGCGACCGATGTTCCCTGGACGACCGCCCCGGCACTGGTCCTGACGGGCGAAAAACCGCTGGCGCAGGACACCCTGGGTTACACGCCCAAAGGCGCGACCACGGATGTCAAATTGACGGTGGCAACGGATGTCCGGGTGGATAAAAACGAACTGGAAATCGAACGCCAGCCGGATATCAAACGATGGGCAGGCCGGGTCTATGACAGTGTGACGGTGGAAGGAACGCTCAAGGTGAAAAATTACAAATCCCGCCCCGTTACCCTGTGCGTTCAGAAATTGCTGGTGGGGGAAGTGGGTCTGGTTGCCGAGAAAGGCACGGCGGAACGCCTGGCAGTTTCAATTCAATCGGTCAACCCAACCTCCCGCATCAAGTGGGAACTGCCTTTGGCTGCCGGAGAGGAAAAAACGGTGACCTACAAATACAAGGTTTTTGTGGCCCATTGAGCTGGTGTTTGAAAATTTGGAGTGCGGCGACTTGTCGCCGCTTTGGTTGATGGCGACTTGTCGCCATCACTTGGGAAAAAGCACAAAAAGCAGAATTCTGCCGCCTTGTCGCTGAAACACGAAGCGGCAACAATCGAGGCACTCCAAAAACCTGTTTCAAAACACTTTCGGTACCTGCGGGCATTCAGCAAAAGGAAATAAACCTGCTGGCGTTTGGTTTTACTGAATCCATTTCCTTAAATCATTGGCAAGGGAGCCAAAACCGTTGGGAAAATTCTGTTCCAGAATGGAGATGTCCTGAGCCAGTCGGGTCGCTTCCCGAATTGCAATTTTGGTTTCAAAGGGAAGGGAAGGGCGGTCGGTTCCGTAAACCAAATGTTTTAGCTGCTTGCGATTGTATGGCTTTTGTTTTTTGTCTTTGGCATTAAACCAAGCTGTTTCAGTTTTGTTCATACCATCCTTTGTATTGCATAGGTACCACGCTTCGACTGCGGGAATGGCAAGCCCGACCGCAAAATTGAATGGAATTTGATTGTAGCGCAGGTTAAGCCGTTCCTTGATTTCCTGGAGGTTTTCCCGAACCTGACATAAGCGACAGTCGTCATCTTTTTGAAGGGGATGTTCAGGCAAGTGCATGGAAGTATCGTCAGAATCCACAACGAAAATCAGCCCACATGCTTCTGTCGAGTAATAAAGTTTTCGAGTTACGACTTCAACTTGGTTAAGAACAGCAGAAACACCTCGCCCGTCGCGCAGTCGAACCGGTTCAACCTCAATTTCAACTTCCAGCACGGCTTCGGCCAGGATTTTAACGGCAGCTTCGTCAGCAGGTGATTCGCTCAAAATTCCGATTCTCATGGCGTTGCCGGGACACCTCCCAACACACCGGAGTACCAAGCTTCACCTAGCGGGGCATCGCCTAAGATCTCGTCAACGTCCATCCGGTCGGTAAGGCGGGAAAACGTTGCTTCAATTCCATGCTTTTCAGCAATCACGATTTCTTCGGGATGGTCTTTGAATAAGTCGAGAAAATAGGGTGAATGGGTAGTCACTACAACTTGAATAGGCTTTCGTGATTCGCCAACTAATTCAGGATAGCTCAAGCGGTAAAGGGCGTCTTGCACTTCACGCAACATGCGGGGATGGATGGCACGTTCGGGCTCCTCAATACCAATTACAGGAGGTTGATCAGGTAAGTAGGCTAATGCGACTAAACCAAAAGTTAAAAGAGTTCCTTCAGAGAGCAATTTGAACGGAATTGTAAATTTTCCTTCCCGCGTTCGCATTGAAATTGAGCGGACCCCAGTTGCTTCTGTATCAAAAGAAATTCGATCAAACTCTGGATAGATTCGACACATTTCGGCTTGAAATGCTTCAAATCTATCCTCATGGCGATTCCGTAAGTTGTCTAAAACAGTTGGCAAACCAAATCCGTCTTCTGCCAAAGATTGAACCTTGTCAATGGGTGTCGGTACCGCAAGTTGGCTTGAAACAAATGAAAATACTCTGGTTGCTTCAAAAAATAATCTTACAAGGCGTCTTTGTGGATCATGTTTATCCAGAGGAGGGAAGGAGTAGATTGAACTAATCCCTTGAGGTTTGCCCAAACGCTCAAAATAAATAAAGTCATCCACCCACTTTTCAGGGATAAACTCTGGGTTGTCTAAATAATATTTTATCGAAATATCTTCTGCTGAAGGGAGCCCAATTGATTTATCATCGGCATACTTCATATCCATTACTGTCTTCCATTGCAGAGCCCTCAAAGCCGTACTCTTACCACTTCCATTCGGACCAACAAGTAATGTAAAACGCCCTAATGGCAGTTCTGTATCCCGCAGACATTTGTAATTTTTGAATTCAATCGAAGTAAGCATAACCAACACCAAATCTTTACTTTCCAAGCAGTTGCTCAACCACTTGCAATGCGGCGGATTGGCCCGCAAGGTTGCATGGGCTGACTGCTGTTTGCAGAATTTCCAAAGACACCTGGGGAAAAAACTTGCCTTTGTTCAGCGGGCAGGTAGCTGCCGTGCTGAAGTGCCAATACCTGAATCCTGGTATTGAGCGTGTAATGCCGGATTAAGGCGTTCCTTGTCAGTGAGAACCGACTTATACACAGGTGAATACAGGTATTTTGCTTGATTTACCCGCCACTGCCAAGGGAATCCGCCTTTTCCAAAAACAGCAACGGCACGAAACCCTTTTGCAAGTGTTTCGTGCCGTCGAAATTGAGAGTCTGGACTTTGAAATCCAGACAAAACACGGCTCAAACCAGAGTTGGAGAAATTCAGTCCTCAGTCCTCAGTCCTCAGTCCTGGCTTTAGAGTTTCAGCAAATCAACCAGTTCCTGCACGGCATTGGCCGATTTCTGGAGCGCGGCGCGTTCTTCTTCGAGCAGGTTGATTTCGATAATCTGTTCCACGCCGTTGGAGCCAAGTTTGACCGGCACGCCGATGAACAGGCCGTGGTAGCCGTATTCGCCTTCGAGCAGGGCAGCGCAGGGCAGAATTTTCTTCTTGTCCTTGAGAATCGCTTCAATCATTTCAACCGTGGCCGAGGCCGGAGCATACCAGGCTGAGGTGTTGAGCAGTTTGACCACTTCGGCACCGCCGTTGCGGGTCCGGTTGTTGATGGCTTCGATGGTTTCCGCCGGCAGCAGGTCCGGAATCGGAATCCCGGCGCAGGTCGAATAGCGTGGCAGGGGCACCATGGTGTCGCCGTGTCCGCCCAGCACAAAGGCGGTCACGTTTTCGACCGACACATTGAGGGCTTCGGCGAGGAAAAACCGCATCCGGGCCGAATCCAGCACGCCGGCCATTCCCATCACGCGGTTGCGCGGGAAACCGGAAACTTTATGAGCCACGGTACACATGGCATCCAGCGGATTCGACACGATGATGAGAATCGCGTTCGGTGAATATTTGGCAACCTGTTCGGTCACATCGCGGACGATTTTTTTGTTGACTTCAACCAGGTCGTCGCGGCTCATGCCGGGCTGGCGCGGTTTGCCCGACGTAATCACAACGATGTCGGAATCTGCGGAATCGGCATAGGTGGTGGCTCCCGTCAGATGGGCGTCGTAGCCTTCGACCGGGGCCATTTCATTCATGTCGAGGGCTTTGCCCTGGGGCAGCCCTTCGATGATGTCAACCAACACGACATCGGCCAATTCTTTCAACGCAACCAATTCGGCGACCGTCGCGCCGACGTTTCCGGCTCCGACGACCGTAACTTTTTTACGACCCATAAAGATAAATGTCCTTCCCTGTATTTGGAATGATAATTCCCCGGCAGTCGGGTTTGAGGTTTGGAGTTTGGGGTTTGGATTGTAAGGTCGTCGTTTTTCTCAATTTAGGATTTGCAGGGAAACGCAAAGGCAATTATTCCGGATAAACCCAGACCCCAAACCCCAAACCCCAAACCCGACAACGGGTTGAAATGCGGCGCAAGCATACGTGCCGTCTGTGATTTTGGCAACAGTTGCGGTACATTGTGGGTGGCTCGCCGTCTGCCACCGGAAACCCGGTTTTCAGCCTGGTCCACCATTCTTTTTCGGATTGTTACCCCCAACCTTTGGCATCCGCAGCTATGGTATCGGTTCCTTGGACTTGGACCCACATCACAGGGAGGATTTTGATACGCACGGTTTTGGTGTGGCTGGTCTGGAGTGTCTGGGGCAGCGGGCTGGCAGCGCAAACCCCGGCCCCACCGGTCCCACCGGCTGACATTGCCGATGTGGCCTCGCCTTTTTTCCGGGTGTATTCGGATAAGGATGGATTACCGCAGAACACCCTCCAGACCATGACCCTGGATAAAAAGGGGTATTTATGGGTCGGAACCCTGGATGGTGCGGCGTACTACAATGGCCGGAACTGGACCAAGGTCACTATGCCGGAGGGGGCGGCCTCCAACATTGTCAATTTTATCAAGCGACTGAGGAATGGAGACTTGTGGTTTGCCACCGATGGCGGCGGGCTGCATCGTTTGAACCAGGAGACCGGTGGCTGGACCACGTTTGATGCAGGCGGCAGACAATATGGCACCTTCACCGCCATGACCGAACTGGCTTCCGAAGGCCCGGTCCCGCAGATTGTCTGTGCCACCCGGCGTGGATACGTCCTGCGGGGGAGCCCGGACGACCTCAAGTTGCTGAACGTTCCTCTCAACGATGAGGATTTTGTTGCCACTGCGTTGGAAACCACGGCTCCCAATGGCGAAAAAACGCTGTGGCTGGGCAGCCGGAAAGGAAAAGTGTTTCGTCTGCGGGCCGGAGCCTGGAATATTTTTGTGATTCAGCCCGCCAAGCCCGACGGCGAGGGCGTGCAGCAACTCCTTCCGCAACTGGGGAAACCCGGCGCATCCCCCTGGATTGTGGCTTTTCACAGTTTGTGGCTCCTCATTGAGGACACTATTCAAAAATTCGGCGGGCCGGCTGAACTGGAGGCAGCGGGGGTTACCTCCGTGCTCGAAATGCCAACCCCGCAGGGTGATGTCATTCAATGGCTGGGCACGGACAGCGGCCTGTTTCAATCGTACCGGGGAAAATGGCGGCATTTTACGACCCGTTCGGGGTTGCCGCATAATTTTGTCTATACCATTCTGGAAACAAACCAGACTGCGGCCACGGGGCAGACCCTCTGGATTGGGACACTCGGTGGGCTGGCCCGGCTGGAAAGCGGAAAATGGTGTTCCATCAACACGGCGTCAGGCATTGACAACCATTTTGTGTTGTCGTTGTGCGAAACCCGCAATCCGGCTGGTGACCCGGTTGAATGGATTGGAACCTATGGCGGGGATACCGGTGGGGTTTGGAAATATGAACAGGGTCGGTGGGAAAATTTCAGCCGCCGTTCCGGTCTGCCCAACAATGTTGTGTGGACCATTTTGGAAACAACCGCTGCCACCGGCATCCGAACCATGTGGTTTGGCACCAACGGCGGGTTGTCCTCCTTGTGCAATGGGGTATGGCGGCATTATTCACAAAAAGACGGACTCCCCACCAATTCCATTTTGAGTCTGGCGGAAACCAAATCAGCCACGGGCGACAGTATTTTGTGGATTTCCACTTTTAACGGGCTGGTCAAACTGGAGCAGGGGCAGTTTACAGTTTTCAAAACCGAGCAGGGGTTGGTTTCAAACGCAACCCAGTCGGTGCTGGCCACCAAAGATGCTACTGGGAACGATGTTTTGTGGGTGGGGACAATCAACGGGCTGTCCCGGTTTGAGTCCGGCCAGTGGACCAATTTCACCAGGGACAACGGGCTGGTTCACAATCAAGTGCTCAGTATGCGGGAAACCACGTCTGGAACGGGCCGCCGGTTTCTGTGGGTTGGCACACGCGGAGGGGCTTCGCGGCTGGACCTGCAAGCCGGAACCTGGCGCAATTTTACTGAAACCACCGAAGTGGCTCTGCCCAACAACACGGTTTATCAAATTCGCCAGGATGCCCGCCATCATATCTATTTATCTACGAATAAAGGAATTATCCGGCTGGCCCCGCTTGATGAGGCGGGTGACCGGTTTGAGGTCTTCCGCTTTGGATTGGAAGACGGTTTGCCCAGCAATGAATGCAACCGGGGGGCTTCGCTGGTGGACAGTCAGGGGCGCATCTGGTTTGGGACCATTGCCGGAGCCGCCATCTTTGACCCGCGCAGCGAAATCACCGACCGGGCGAGCAAACCGCTCTATGTGGAAAATGCTGTGGTGGTCGGACGGGAAGGCCGCTTGACCCCGTTGGCTTCATTGTCCTACCAACAAAACCATGTCTCGTTTGAATATGCCCTGCTTTCCTATTTCCGCGAAACGGAAACCGAGTATCAAACCCAGTTGGCCGGCCTGGACCCGGCTCCCTCGGCCTGGAGCTCTGTTTCCAAAAAAGAATATTTGAACTTGGGGGAAGGGGATTACATCTTTCGAGTCTGGGGCAGGGATTACGCCGGGAACATCACGGGGCCGGTGGATTTTGCTTTTTCGGTCAGACCGGCCCCCTGGCGGACCTGGTGGGCCTATGGGTTGTATATTCTGGGGTTGGGCGTTGGTGTGTATGGGTATTCCCAGCACCGGTTACGCCTGCTCAAACAACACAATCTTGAACTGGAAGCCAAAGTAACGGAACGCACGGCTCAGGTGGTGGCCCAAAAAAACGAACTGGAACAGGCCAACCTGAAATTGCGGGAACTGGACCAAATCAAGGCCAACTTTACCGCCATGCTCGTCCATGACCTCAAATCCCCGTTAAGTGTGGTCAAAGCCTCGCTGGAACTGTTTGAGACGGATGAAGCCATTCACCAGAGTGACTTGGCTCCTTTGGTTGGGGCTTCGAGCCGGAGTGTGGACAAAATCCTTCATCTGATTGCCGAGGTTTTGGAGGTGTTCCGTTCAGAAAACCAGGAAATGAGCATCCGACCCAGCCTGCTTGACACCTCATCGCTGTTGACGGAATGCGCCACCGAAGCCCGGCTGGCTGCCCAACGGCAACAGATTTCCGTTTCGGTCGAGCTTGAACCAAACCTGCCAGCTCTCAATGGCGACCGCGAGAAACTGGAACGGGCTCTTTCCAACCTGTTGTCCAACGCCATTAAATTCACTCCGGCAGGCGGTTCCATCACCCTTGAAGCCCGCACCCTGGAAGGAACCGGTGTTGAACGGGGGTTAAACTGGTTGCGGATTACCATTACCGACACTGGGGAAGGCATCCCGCCTGAAGAACTGCCCTATCTGTTTGACCCGTACCGGCAGGCCAATTCGAACAAAGCCCGGATGGGCGTGGGGCTGGGGCTTGCCATCGTCAAACGGATTGTGGCGGCTCATGGCGGTAACGTGTCGGTGCGCAGCCAGGTTGGGGTGGGCACGAGTTTTACGATGATCCTGCCGCTGGTGACTTCATCGGATAAAATCGAACGCCTGGAAGTGAATGTCTGAATGCCTCACAGGTACACTCCAGGTTCCTCTCTGCCCGCCTGGGTTGCAGCCTCAAAACACAACTGTCGAACTGCCAATTCGGTTTCGTAATCCTGACTCCTGGAAAACCTGCGCTACGCCTCAGAGTGTTCGGTAATCAGAAAATGATTGCTTCATAAATGACCCAAAAAATGATACCTTACAGACTCACAAGAACATCGGTTTTCCAAGGTTTGGGAGCAAGGCGCTTTTTACCATTTGGTTGTTCAAACTTGGCCTGCCTACCTACGCTTGTTGTGCGGAAAAACGGTTTTTGAATTTTGAAATTTGGATTGTTCCTGGCAGGGAACAACCATCCCACCAGTGGCGGCGACCAGTTGGAATTCGCAACCCGCTGCATCTCAAAACTCAAAACCTATCCACGGCAGGGAACCAGGGAAACCGTATTTAACCAGAAAAGAAAAACGTTATGACGGAAAGCACAAAACGGCAAAAAGAAGCAAATGAGGAAAAATCCCCTGAGGATGTTCAACTTTCTTGTGACCATGTGGAACCTGCGGCGGAACGGAAAGAAGCAGAGCCGACACTTGGCAACTTGCCGGAGCGGGTACCAACTGTGGTTCATACCAGTCGGCGGGAATTGCCCGGCTTGGGTTCACTAAAGGTTTCCGTACGTGGTTTGTTGCATTCCTCTCCGGTTCAAACCGGAAGGGCAGATGTGGCAGCCGTGCGCGAACCGCTGGTTGATTTGTTTGATGAAGAATCGTGTGTGGTGGTAATTGCTGAGGTTCCCGGAGCCGAATTGTCGGATGTTCGGCTTGAACTGTGCGAAGATATTCTGGTGCTGAATGTTCAGACTGCTGAATGCACGTTTCAGCAAGAGATTCTGCTGCCATCGCCGGTTTCGCTTGACGGGTGCATTGAGACGCTGCACAACGGCGTGCTGGAACTGAAACTGCGAAAAACAGACTCAGGGTTCAGGGGCTAAGGGACAGTTCGAAAGCGAAAGTCCTGGGAGTCTTGAGAGTCTTGAGAGTCTTGAGAGTCTTGGGAGTCTTGAGAGTCTTGGGAGTCAGATACAATTCTCAATTCAAAAAACCCTGAACCCTGAACCCTGAACCCTGAACCCTGAACCCTGAACCCTGAACCCTGAACCCTGAACCCTGAACC
>JAIBAN010000041.1 GCA_019695185.1 Blastocatellia bacterium
GAAAAATTTGCCTCCACCGACAATCCTGACAGTCAAATCACGAGCGGCATTGCCTTCAGCCTCAAGTCAGGCAAATTCTACGTGGCTGGCATGGATGGAGACACCCAAAGAGGCGTTCTGCAAATCTGCGATAATAACAACGGCAACTATCGGGCCCGCGTGCTGGGCGGTTTCCAATTGCCACAAGGGACACCAACCGGGATTGCCGTGGTGAATAATGCCAAGGGTGATACGGTGATTGTGGCCAGTTCCTTTTTCACGGGCGATGACTATTTCGGCACCTCCCAA
Source organism: Blastocatellia bacterium (assembly GCA_019695185.1). Classification (GTDB taxonomy): domain Bacteria; phylum Acidobacteriota; class Blastocatellia; order Chloracidobacteriales; family Chloracidobacteriaceae; genus JAIBAN01. Next base: position 289 of record JAIBAN010000041.1, read on the forward strand.
ACCTTTACCCTGACTGCCTATCCACCCAATGCCGAAGGCCAGCCGGATGGTAAGAATGCCAAAGTATTGGCTTCGACCTCGACGCTGATGTTGGGCGGCAGTCCCGTCAACTTCAGCCTGGGAGGCTTGGCCGTTGACAGCAAAAACAATCTGTATGTCCAAGTTGGCAATGCCCAAAACAATACGGTGGGTGGTGCTATTGTGGTGTTTACCGACAGCGATGCTGACGGGGTGCCGGACAAACTGGCTTCCTCGGTTTTTGCCGCACCATCAAATACGGACCCGATTCCGAACGTGGCCTCCAGCATTTCGGTGGTTCCGTTGCCAAGTGGCGGGAACCAGTTCTATGTCTACGGGCCGATTCGGATTTTTGGTGCCACCAATACAACCCGCGTGGTTGTCTACACTGACGCCGACGGCGATTTGAAAGCTGACGGCGCACCCAAGAATTTCATCAGCCTGCCTTCAACTCAGGTTGGGTTTGTGTTGGATGGTTATGGCCCCACGGCCTCAATCGTCACCTGCCCCAAGGCTGATTTCCAAAATGGCGTCCTGGGTTACTGCTACTTGACACTGAACGGCAATAACTTTTCCGGTGCGACCGTGTCCTTTGCCAAAGACAAAGGCGATGGCACTGCCGGCCCCAGCACGGCAGTGTTTGAAGGCCCCAAAGCCGGTAACGGGTTTGGCTTCCCCACTTTTGTCAACCTGGGACCGACCAGCGGTGATACCACTCCGCCAACTGTCAAAGTGACGGCCCCCAATGGTGGTGAAACCGCCAAGAGCGGTACGCAATTGGCGATTACCTGGCAGTCGAGTGACGACAAAGCGCTGGCTTCGCATGATGTCAGTCTGTCAAATGACGGCGGCAGCAGCTTCCCGTTTGTGGTTGCCACCGGTCTGGCTGCGACAGCCCAATCATTCAACTATTCCATTCCGGGTGCCCTTGAAACCCCCAATGCCCGAGTCCGGGTGACGGCCAAAGACAGTGGCGGAAATTCAGCTTCCGACACCAGCGATGCAGACTTCACCATTGTCAAGAGCGATAACGTGGACAGCGTGGCCCCAACCGTTTCCGTGACGGCCCCGACGGCAGGCACCAGCCTGACCGGCGGAACCAAATCAACTGCCCGCTTTACGTCCACTGACAATGTGGGCGTGGTTTCCCATGCGATTGCTTTTGCCAGCGATGGCACGAACTTCACCACGACCTTGGCTTCAGGGTTGCCGGGAACGGCCAATTCCTTTGAATTCACCGTGCCGAGTGTGGCCACCACCAACGGAGCGATTCGGGTGCAGGCTGCGGACGCAGCCGGAAACGTGGGCAGCGCCACGTCGGGCCGGTTCACGGTGACAGTGCCAGACAGCGAAAAACCGACGGTCACAGTCACTTCGCCCGGTGCCTCAACCACCAAAATCACCGGCGGATCGGCCTTTAACGTGACCTGGACCTCCCGCGACAACATCGGCATTGCTTCACACCAAATCCTGTTGTCCAAGGATGATGGAGCCACCTTCCCGACCACTTTGGCGGCCTCGGTGGCCGGAACGGCCCAATCGTTCAGCGTGACCATCCCGAACGAAAAAATCAAAAAAGGCAAGATTAAAGTTACGGCGCGGGATGCCGCCGGTAATACTGGTGAAGGAGTTTCGACCACCTTCAAAGTCAAACAGAAGTAAGCTTCCTTGAGAAGCGTGGAAAAAGGCGGCGAGTGCGGTTAGCTCACCGCCTTTTTCTTTATCATTTGGCAGTTTGGTGGCAAGCCAATCGACTGCCATTTTCGGCTCAGCCGAATGAGGGAGACCAAGGTGCCATGCAGCGCTTTTTGAAAACCAGATATGTGACGTTCATAACTTTGCTGACAGCCGTCCTGTTGTCATACAGCCAGATTTCCACCACCCAGGCAGCCCGTTCCTTACAGGAACCGCAATCATCTGATTCCGCTCAAGCCACTGCCATACCGGATGCCGATATTTTTATTCTCACTGCCAATGAACGCGGGCGCACCTGTCGGACCGCCACGCCGGCGGAAGCCGCATACATCAAACGTGCCGATTTCAGCCTGGCCCGTTATGTTGACCAGCCTCGGTTTCAAACCAACCAGACGACGGGTTTAAAAATCATCCTGCGCGGAACGGCTGCGTTTGAAAGCAACCCCACCGCCAAGGCTGCCTTTCAGAAAGCTGCCGCAGTGTGGGAAGCCCGGATTAAAACCCCGGTTACGGTTTTAATTGACGTGGATTTTGGCTCCACGTTTTTTGGTCAACCGTATGGAAGTCCGAATGTGATTGGGGCGACCGGAGCCCCGACGACTTCCATCGCCTATGAACGGGTTCGGGCAGCCTTGATTGCCACGTCTTCGACCGCCGCAGAGCGAACGATGATGAATGCCCTGCCCACCGGGTCGGTCCCAACCGATGTCAACCCCGGCACCACCACCACCGTCCGGATTCCCAACTCCGTTCAACGGGCCTTGGGACTGCTGCCACCAGTGGCGACTCAATCGGACGCGGTGATGGGATTCAACTCCGCTTTCCCCTTTGACTTTGACCCCTCGAACGGGATTGACCGGGATAAAATTGATTTTGATGCCACGGTGGTCCATGAACTGGGACACGCACTCGGATTTCTTTCCGATGCTGGGGAAACCGAGCGAATTCCAGGCCGTCCGGCAACCGTTTCGGTTTGGGATATTTTCCGGTTCCGTCCGGGTACCACACTGTCGAACTTCTCAACCGCCAAGCGAATTCTCTCCACCGGCGACCCGCAACGGTTTCTGACACAGGATATTCGGGAACTGGGCCTTTCCACCGGACGCGTGGATGGCGTAGGCGGTGACGGGGAACAATCCTCGCACTGGAAGGCAAACGAAAAGTCCGGTACCTACATTGGCATCATGGACCCCACCGGTGACTTTGGTGATCGTGATGAAATCACAGCCAACGACCTGACGGCCATGGATTCGTTTGGGTACACCCTGACCAGTACCCAAAGCGACGATACGACCCCGCCCACAGTGACGGTCACCGCACCCAAAGGTGGTGAATCTCTGACCGGTGCCAGCAATACTCAGATTACCTGGACCTCCAGCGACACCAACGGGGTTTTGCGGCATGATATTCTGCTTTCAACCGATAGCGGAGCCACCTTCCCCACCACCATTACCTCCGGAGTGGCCGGCACAGCCCAAAGCTTTACCTGGTCGGTGCCCTTGGATGTGACCACGACCACGGCCCGGATTCGGGTGGCAGCTTTTGACGGAGCCTTTAATGTTGGGAACGGAACCAGTGCTGGTGATTTTGCCATCAAACTGCCCCAGATTGCCCCGCCGCAAAATCTGACCGCCTCCCTCAACGGTGCCTTTGTGCGGTTAAGCTGGACGGCTCCGCCACCGATTCCGACGGCCTTTCTGAAGAACTACAATATCTATCGGACCCGCACCTCTCCGGTTGAATTAAGCGCCGGAAACCGGCTCGGAACCTTTGATATTTCCATCACGACCTTTTCCGACCGGCCTTCACCACAGGATGGAAAACCCTTCTTTTATGCGGTCACAGCCGTGTATGACACGGGTGAAAGTCCGGCATCCAATGAGGCGATGGCCACCCCCGGCGGAAACAGCGATACGGTTGCTCCAACGGTGCGGGTGCTGACCCCAAATGGCGGTGAAACCGTGGCCAGCGGCGATAAACTCAATATCACCTGGACCTCCACCGATAACGTAGGCGTGGCTTCCCAAAGTATTGACCTGTCCACCGACAACGGCGGCAGTTTCGGCACCGCAGTCACCGCAGGGCTGGCCGGCAACGTGCAGGCGTTCACCTTTGACCTGCCGGCTACACTGACCACCAACGCCGCCCGCATTCGGGTGACGGCCCGCGATGCAGCCGGCAACAACGGGCAGGATGCCTCGGACGCCTCCTTTACCATCAAGTCCAACGATACGGAAAAACCCACCGTGACGGTGACTTCACCAGGGGCCTCCACCGCCAAACTCACCGGTGGCGCAGCCTTTACCGTCACCTGGACCTCGCGGGACAACGTGGGAATTGCCTCGCATCAAATCCTGCTCTCGAAGGATGACGGGGCAACCTTCCCCACCACCCTGGCAGCTTCGGTGGCCGGAACCGCTCAATCATTCAGCGTGACCATTCCGAACGAAAAAATCAAAAAAGGGAAAATCAAGGTCACCGCAAATGATGCGGCAGGCAATACAGGCGAAGGGGTTTCGACCACCTTCAAGGTGAAACAAAAGTAAGTTGACCTTTCCCCCCAGGCTTCAAACCGCAAAAGACGCGAAAAACAAACCATGCTTCCCGTTGTTTTTCGCGTCTTTTGCAATTTGACAACCACCATTCCGGATTTGATCTCGACCGTCTGGCACCCTTTCCGAAGATTATATGAAACATCCGTTTTTTCTTCCGTTTTTGCTGATTGGCGTTGCCGTTACCACGCTTTTTCTGACCACCCCATTTCCATCTTTCAATAAGGTGGCCCAAGCCTCGGCACCAACCGCACTTGATCCCAAAAACAAACCGCGCAAACGGGTTACCGGTACGGCAGGGGTCTCAACCCAGTCTGCCGTGGTCAACTTTTTGTTGCTGGCTCAGGAGGAAAAACTCTCCAAACGGCCTCAAAGACCCAAAGACCCGGAACATCCGCATGACCCGGTACCGTTGCTTGACCCGGCGGCAGCCGCTGAAAGCTTTGAAGCCCCGGCAGCCAAAATCATCACACCCAGAGATGAAACCCCACGGGCCCCTTCGCCCGCAACCTCTGCTTCCTTTCTGGGACTGGATGACAATAACGGCTCTATTCCGCCCGACACGCATGGTGCTGTCGGTCCCAACCATGTCATGGTGACACTCAACACCCAGATTCGGATTTTAAGCCGGACGGGCACAGCCATCAGTACGGTTTCCCTTGATTCGTTTTGGTCACGGGTGGGCGGCGATGCGTTTGACCCCAAAGTGCTGTATGACCCGTTTGAAAACCGGTGGATGATAACCTCGACCGCTGATGGATTTGACCCCATGTCGGCTGTCCTCATTGGAGTTTCCCAAACCAGTGACCCAACCGGAAACTGGAACCTGTACCGCATTGATGCCGATAAAAATGATGTGGTCTGGGCCGATTACCCCAGCTTTGGATTCAATAAAGACTGGATTGTAGTCACCTGTAACATGTTCGGAATTTCCACCCCCAGTTTTCGCGGCACCAACCTTTACATCTTTAACAAAGCCGATTTGTATGCCAAAGGGACGGGGAAATTTACGCTGATTCAAAGCACCGGCATTGGTGGAACGGTGGTCCCGGCCATCACCTATGACAATTCTTTATCAACGCTGTATCTGGTCCAGGGCCAAAGTTCGGGATTGGGTACCTATACCATTTCAGGGCCGGTGGGGCAGGAAGTTTTGACGGTGGGGCCGACCGTGCGTGTGACCGATGGCTGGTCTTTTGGACCACCGAATGGCGACGATTTTGCCCCTCAACAAGGAACCCCGCTGAAAATCAGCAATGGAGATGCCCGGATTCAGAACGTTTTCTATCGCAATCAGGCTCTGTGGTGCGCGCACACTGTTTTTACCCCGGCAGGTGCCGCAACCCGCAGTGCTGCCCAAATCTGGCAGATTCGACCAGAAGGGTCGGTCGTCCAGCGGATGCGGTTGGAAGACCCCACCAGCAAAATCTTTTATGCGTATCCCACGCTAGCCGTCAATAAGGACAATGACCTGCTGGTGGGCTATTCCCGGTTTTCCGCCAGCCAGTTTGCCAGCGCCAACTATGCCTTTCGGGCCGGGAGCGACCCGCTCAACACCCTGCGCGACGATACGGTTCTGAAAGAGGGTGAAGACACCTATTTCAAGCGGTTTGGCGGCGAAGACAATCGTTGGGGTGATTACAGCAGCACCATTGTGGACCCGGTCAACGATACGGCTTTGTGGACGGTGCAGGAATATGCCGGGAAGTCAAACCGGTGGGGCGTCTGGGTTGGCCAAATCACCCCGCCTGCGGGGGAACCGCTCGACCAGACACCACCCACTGTCAAACTTGGGTTTCCGGTGGGTGGGGAAACGTTCAAGTCCTTTGATGAACTCAATCTGACCTGGACGGCCTCCGACAATAAAGGGGTTTTCCAGCATGACCTGGCGTTTTCAACCGATGGTGGAGCCACGTTCCCAACTCAGATAGCTGTGGGCCTGCCCGGCACCGCCACCAGTTTCAAATGGAGCATTCCCCAAGTGGAAACCACTCAGGGGCGAATCCAGATTACCACCCTGGACACCGTTTTGAACCGGTCAGTCAGCAGCAATGCCACCAATTTCATAATTGTGGCTCCGTCGTTGCCGATTCCCCGTAATCTGAGCGCCACGGTCAATGGAGCCCTGGTCCGACTCAACTGGGATGAACCGGCTTCAATTCCAACCGCGTCTTTGCGCAACTATAACCTCTATCGGTCGCGGACTTCGCCGGTTGAATTGAGCGGCGGCAACCGGCTGGGAACCTTTACCACTGATATTCGGGCTTTCTCTGACCGTCCGACACCCGCCGATGGGAAAACCAAATACTTTTACGTGCTCACCGGAGTTTATGAATCGGGTGAAAGCGCGGCTTCGAACGAAATCACGGTCACGCCGGACGCCAGTAGCGGCGACCCGACAGCCCCAACGGTCCGGGTCCTGACTCCGAATGGAGGGGAAACTGTTACTGCCGGAGATGTGCTCTCAATCACCTGGACTTCGACGGATAATGTGGGAGTGGTCAGCCATGCGGTGGACCTTTCCACTGACAATGGAAATTCCTTTACCATTCCGGTTGCGACCGGACTGGCGGGAACCGTCAAGCAATTCAGCTACACCACTCCAACCACAGTTTTTTCCACCAGCGCCCGCATACGGGTCCAGGCCCGTGACGCCGCCGGAAATACCGGACAGGACAGCTCCGATGGCAGCTTTACCTTGAAATCCAATGACACCGAAAAACCGACCGTCACAGTGACCAGCCCAGGGGCTTCAACCAAAAAGCTGGTGGGCGGGGCAGGTTTCTCCGTGACCTGGACTTCAGGTGATAATGTGGGGGTGGTGTCTCATCAAATCCTGCTTTCCCGGGATGATGGCGCAACTTTCCCGGTCACGTTGGCGGATTCCATTTCCGGCAGTGCCCAGTCGGTGAGTATTGTGATTCCCAACGAAAAAATTGCCAAAGGAAAAATCAAAGTGGTGGCGCGCGATACGGCGGGCAACGTGGGCGAGGGTGTTTCCTCTACGTTTAAGGTGAAGCAGAAAAAATAATTAAGAATTGAGAATTGAGAATTGAGAATTGAGGATTGAGAATGCACAATTCGATTGCCTAAATGTAACAATCTGAACGTTGTGTTGCCGTACGCGCTGTGAACCATTCAGCTCAACTCAGAATTGTTCAATTCTCAATTCTCAATTCTCAATTCTAAAAAGGCGGCTCAACCATGTTTTGTCCCAAATGCGGAACTTCACAGCCGGAAGGTGCGGCAACCTGTATTTTGTGTGGAGCAGTCATCCCCCCACCGGCACCCCGGACCAACCCATTGGATAAGCCGCAACGCACCAGGGAAACCCAGGAAGCCTCAACCAAAATCATGCACCCGCCCGCCCAGCCACCGGCCCAAGGTGCCCCCTTGCCACCGTCGCAAATCCCGACAGTGATGGGTCCGCCACCGTCGCAAATCCCGACGGTGATGGGTCCGCCACCGTCGCAGGTACCCACTGAAGAAATAACCCGGTTTATGAGTGGTGCGGCAGGCAACTCCCCAGGCGGACCGGTTGAAGCAACCCGGTTATCCGGCAGTCAGCCAATCCAGCCGGAAGGGGAGAACCGTCCCTATAAATTTCCGGCCAATCCTTATGAAGCAGGCGGTCAGCCACCTCGGCCTCAGCCACCTCAGCCCCAATCACCATTTGGGACGCCTTACAATACCCAATTTCCTTCCCCTTTGACTCCGCCACCGCCAGCCAGTCCTTACGCCGCTCCCGGATTTCCCCCGCAACCCAATCCCATGCTGCCCCCAACGCCCAATCCAGCCAACCTGCCGGGACCATACAGTGGCGGCGGGTATCCGGGCATGCGACCGCCGGGAGGACCTCAATATGGCTATGGCCAGCCTGCCAGAACCGGTGTCAGTGGCCGGGCCTTGTCTGGTTTGATTCTGGGAATTGCCTCATTTGTCGCATGCTTTGGCCCCCTGTGCAGTATTCCCGGATTGATTTTATGTCGGACTGAAATCACGGCAGCCCGTCGGGGTGAATCCAATTCATCAAGTGAAACTTGTGCCAACGTTGGATTTTGGATCAATGTCCTTAATCTGGGACTGGCGGCACTGTGGATTCTGGCCGTAATTTTTGCTGGAATTTTTGGCTGAACCTGGCTTAACGGGTTCACACCTGCTTAATCCGTTTTACCCGACCCGGTAGCAATCATGCTGCCATCCTCCAACCTTATGACCATTTACTGCCCCAAGTGCGGAACAGCACAAGCTCCAGGTGGAACGTCCTGTGTCAAATGTGGAGCAATGATTCCACCCCAACAGCCCGCTCAATTTCCCGGCCCGGAAGTTGGCTATCAAACTTTTCCGCCTCCCTCACAACCCCAATTCCCCCCTTATCCGCCACCGGGTTTTGGCGCTTACCCAATGCCTCCGCAGGTTCGCCAGGGAGCTGGCGGCAAGGCTATCGCCTCGCTGGTTTTGGGGATTTGCTCGTTTGCTCTGGGGTTGGGGCCGGTACTGAGTATTCCAGGGGTGATTTTGGGAAAAATGGAGATGAACGCCATTCGCCGGGGCGAAGCCTCGCCTGACGGTGAAACAATTGCCAAAGTCGGGTTTTATGTCAGCCTGTTGAATATCATTTTGACCGGCATCCTCTTACTGGTCATTCTCACATTTTGTGCCGCCCTGATTAAAGGATAACCTCCGCGCAGTTTCGTGGCGGGTTTTTTCCTGGCAGAAAGCCCTGCCGCTTTTTACCGGTTTACCGGAAACATTGAATGTTCCTTTCCCATCCAAGGAGTCACCTCATGAAACAAGCGTTTTGGCTGGCCTGTTGTCTGTTCGTTCTGACCGGTTTTTCCATCAGTAACCCTGCTTCTGTTTGTGCTGCTACGCGAATGGATCCATCCACAACCCTTCATGCCAGTCTCACTGATGATGATTGGCAGGACGAGGTAAAACCACTTTTTTTGCAGTTTACGGCAGCCATCAAGTCAGGGGTAGCCGAATTGGGCAAGGCGGAATCAGCCAAGGAAGCAGCGGCGGCCTTTCGTAAAATGACCAAAGAAGCCGGGCCTCCTGCTGCCAAACTGACTGAGATGGAAAAAGTACATCCTGAAATCAAAGACAAGGAAAAAATGAAAGGGATTGTGGGAGCCGACACCTATGCCGAATTGGACAAGGCAATGGAAGCCCTTTTTGATGTAGGGGGAAAAGCTGAGGACAAGTTCAAGGATGATGCTGACTTTATGGCAGCATACAAGGAATTTACCAAAATCCTGAGTAACTGAAAAATCCGGTTTGGGACAAATCTGGGAGGCTGGGGAGGCAAACCCCTGACAGGGTGACAGGGTGACAGGGTGACAGGGTGACAGGAATTTCTCGACTCCCCAGACTCCCAAAACTCCCAAGGCTTCCAAGACTGTCCGTTACAGCATATACCCCAAATCCGCCAACTGTTTCCGGAGCAGTTCGGTTTCAGATTCGGTCAGGTGGCGGTCATTGTCCCGCAGGCGCACGCCGGGGTCTATTTGAGCCAGTTCAGCAGTCAGAGCACGAACGACTTCCGGGTTTTGCTCGGCCACATTGCACATTTCCCCTGGGTCCTTCCGCAAATCGTATAATTCGACAAACGACTCACGGTGTAAAATGTCCTGCATGCCCGCCAGCCGGACTTCATCCTTGAGTGGCCATTGCATCTTGGTGCGGATTCGTTTTTCAAACAGGTCTATTTCCCGTTGGGTGCATTCATTGAAAATAAGTTTCCAGTCTCGCGTGCGAACGCCCCGCAAAAACGGTCGGTCGGCTTCATAGTCGTAGGTGAAGCAACAAAAGAAGGCTGGGAGTTCGGGCAGGCTTTCTCCATTCAAAAACGGCACCAACGAGCGACCGTCAGAAGGTTCCCGCCCGGTTTCGGAGACAGCCGGAACGCCAAGTAACCCAAGTATGGTGGGAACGATGTCAATCGTGCGGACCACATCCGAAACGGTTCGCCCTCCCTGGAGTGAGCGCGGGTGGTGGAAAATCAACGGGACCCGAATGACCTCTTCCAAACCACCATTGACGGCTCCGTGCATCGGCACCCGGCGGTTGAGTCCTTCGCCATGGTCGGCGGTCAGAACAATCAAGGTGTCGTCCAACTGTCCGGTTTGCTCCAGCACTTTCAACAAGTTGGCAATCTGGGCATCCACCCGGTTGGCGTTTTCCACATAAGTGGTGCGCACCTGCTGCCAATCATTGGTCGCCCAGGCATCCGCCAGTTGCCGGTCAAAATCCTCCGGGGTCGTGCCATAAGGCCAATGGACGTTGAAGGTGTGAAAAAAGAGGTACCAGGGTCGTTTGGCACGGGCAAACTTCCGAATGGTTTCCTCTTGCAGTTCAGCGGCAAAAACCGATTGTTTGTATCCCCGGCGCAGCCCTGTGTGTTTGCTTTCGAACATGGCTCCTTCACCCAGGGCCCGCCCGGCATTTTGCAGCGTCAGAAAGTGATGGCGGTCCAGAATTTCAGCTATGGGCCGGACCTGCTTGCTCATGGGTGATTCAAACTGGTGAAAAACCCGGTGTTTAGGCCAGTAGGTTCCGGTAAACATCGCCGCGTGCGAAGGCGTGGTCAGCGGACAGGCGGAAATGCAGTGCGAGAACCGCACCCCTTCGGCAGCCAGCCGGTCAATGGCCGGGGTCCGTACCAAGTCGGCTTGTTTTCCCAGAAAAGAACGGCGTTGTTCGGCACTGATGGCATCATGGCGCAGCGTATCCAGGCTGATTAACACGACATTGCGCGGAGCCTGGGCAGGCGCTTCAAAGGTTGGTTGGGTTTTGGTCAGACGACGCAGAATTTCAAACATATCCAATGTGCAGAACTGAGGACTGCGGACTGCGAATGGTGATTCAATTTTGACCCCCATCACTTGAAAGGGCCTGGTCTGATGGTAAACACCAAAAAATAAAAGCTCAGAACTCGACTGTCTGGTATTACTTTCACAGTCCTCAGTCCTCGGTTCTTGTTATTCCCTTCTCAATCCCGAAATAAAGCCGGCGGTGTAATGAAATAGCGGGCGGAAAACCGCCCGGCCCGGAGTTCCTCCAGGAATTCGGCCTCGTTGGTGATAGGGCGTTCAAACGCAGTAACGCAACTTCCGACCTGAGCCAACGTAGCTGCTTCGCTTCCGCCAATGGTCTTGAGTCCTGCTCCGCAGGCAAAATCACAGGCTTGCTGATTATGAAGGCGTGAACATTGCCCATTCAAACCTTCAATCACAAAGATTCCGGGCAATGTGGCGATTTTATCACCCAGGCTACGCCGGTCGGGGTCAAACGGATGGGCCGGAATACAAACGGCCCCGTGCTCACCGGTATATTCCAACAACCGGAGCATCGGCAACCCTTTTTTTCCTTCCAAGCCAAGGGCTTCCTTTTCCGGAAGTCCAAAAATCAGGACGCCACCCCAATCGGTTTCAATTTCCAGCCCCCGAATTACGCATAAACCCGTTCCTTCGGCAAACTCACTGCACACAGCCGAAGCCGCATAATGATTGTGCTCGACCACCCCAATGCCACCCAGTCCCAAATCAAGGGCCTGGTCAATCAATTCTTCGGGTGCAAGCAAGGAATTTCCGGAAAGGACGGTGGAGAGATGAAGGTCAAAAAGCATAGGGTTCAGGGTTCAGGGTTCAGGGTTCAGAGTCCAGGATTCAGGATTTTCGAATACCGAAAATTTGAAAGTCCGATACAGGTTTCAAAACTCAAAACTCAAAACTCAACGAAAAGACCCTGAACCCTGAACCCTGGTTGTTAAACCATTTCTTTCAAGAGTTTCCAATAATGGTGGTATTTCTCGACGCGGCGCAAATCGCGTTCGGTGAGATTTTTAATGCGACGAAAATCCATGTTGTCTTCAATATCGGCCAGTTTGACCCGCATGGCGATGTGATTGGAACGAATCCGCTCAATGAATTCGCTATAAGGCTCATCCGGGCGATGGGAAAGACAATCCACCGCCGCCACCACTTCTTCGGAAAAACCTTCGGCCTGGAGTTGTTCCAAGGTCCAGGGAGTATCCTCAATCACGTCATGCAACACCGCGGCCATCATTTCGACCTCGGTGTTCATGCGGAGCATCATTCGAATCGGGTGCAACACGTAGGGAGCACCAGCTTTGTCTCGTTGCTCCTGGTGGGCGGTGGCAGCAATGGCAATGGCACGGGCAAGGTTGGACACAAAGACCTCTTTTGTTCAGAGTTCCGCCTTCAGGCGGCGGTTTTGAGTTCCGCCTTCAGGCGGCAGTTTGGAAAACAAACTTCAGGTTGTTTTCTTAAAATCATCAGAAGGTAACAAGTCCAGCCGCGTAAACGCGGAACTCAGAACTGCCGCCTGAAGGCGGAACTCAAAACCTTACTTTTGGAGCAGAACGTCGCTCATGGCGGTGTGAAGCAACCCGTTGGTCGCCAGAATTTCAGGAATGTAGTTGTCAAACGGGCTGCCGTCAAACTTGGTCACCTGTCCCCCGGCTTCCGTTACAATCAGACTTCCTGCGGCCATGTCCCAGGCAGATAAATTGAGTTCCCAAAACCCGTCAAACCGCCCGGCAGCCACATAACACAAGTCAATGGCGGCAGAACCATCACGGCGCACGGCCTGGGCCACATCCAGAAAGCGGCTGAAATGATTGAGGTTTTTCTGCGGTGAAGTCCGCACGTTATAAGGGAATCCGGTACAAAGCAAAGCCCGCTCCAGCGAAGGAATGGTCGAAACCTGGATCGCGCGTTCGTTCAATGTCGCGCCCTGGCCGCGTTCGGCAGCAAAAAGTTCATCCCGCGTTGGGTCGTATATCGCTCCGACAATAACGGTGCCCTCATGTTCCAGGGCAACTGAAACACAAAAACAAGGGTATCCGTGGGCATAATTGGTGGTCCCGTCAAGCGGGTCCACAATCCACCGGTAAGCGGAGGTCTGTTCGCTCAACCCGCCTTCCTCACCCAAAATCTGGTGCTTGGGAAAACGGTTGTTGATTTGCTCGCGGATGAATTTTTCCGACAGCAAATCCACTTCCGTCACGAGGTCAATCTGCCCCTTGTGACGAACATCAAGCTGGCGTCCCATGTGTTCGCGGAGAATCCTTCCGGCATCACGGGCGAGTTGTTTGGCAAAGTTCAGCATCTTTTTCAGGGTTCAGAGTTCAGAGTTCAGAGTTCGGGGTTCGGGGTTCGGGGTTTTCGAATATCAGCAGATTTGAAGCTCTGGATGGGGCTTTCATTGTCAATTGTCCATTGTCAATTATCCATTCAAAAGACCCTGAACCCTGAACCCTGGTTTTAATGCGTTTCCGTCATGTCCATCAAAAAATCAAGTGCCGTGGTCGGCATCTGCTGGGTTTGCAGGTAATGTTGCTCAATTTCCTCAATCCGGAACCGGTCCAGGCCGCTGTTTTCCAGAAAATCCTCACGCAGCCGCCGGTCCCGCGACGACAGGATTTGCGGCAGCAATTCGTTCAGATAGAGACATTCCTCGCGGATGGTCAACAAAACCGAATTGAAGAGTTCCTCCGGGATGTTTTCCGTAATGACGCCATCCTGCAACATCTGCCGGTTAACCGTGTTCCGCAGGAACACATGTTCGGATTTATCGAGCGGGTTTTTATAAATATCACGCACCAACCGCCGGACGTGTCCATCAATCGTGCGCCGTAAATAAAGCTGTTGATTGACGACGGCAATGGCCTCAATCACTGGTTTCGGATTGCCCTCGCCATGCACGATTTCCTTGATTCCGTGGGAAAGTGCCTCCAGGCGCTGTCGTCCGTAAGCATTAAGGTAGCGATTGTTTTTGATAGGCTCGAAAAACAATTCGGTAAAGAGATTTTCCCTGATATTTTCAAAAATGACCTGATTGCGGGCCAGGGTATACAACCGCTCTTCGGTCAATTCAAAGTCATCAATGAAAGCCACCCCGTTGATAATCGCGCTCAAGGTGTCAAAGCGGTCAAAGTTGGCAATGACCCCATGAAATGCCTCAATGGCCGCTTCGTTGGAAGTCTGAAACTGCCAGCCTTCGGAATCACGGGTCAGTTCAGCCAGCGCGTTTTCAAACTGCAACGAGCGGTTTTCCACCGCCTGCCGTTTGTAGTGCATCAACCTGACAAGCAAATCGGGAGTCGCATCCGGGGCACCATCCACAAAAAACGACTGGAGAATCCGGCGCACCTCCCGCACATATTCGGGTTCGACCTTCGGCTGGTCGGATTGTTTGTGCAGGAGCATCTTGTCCAGTTGGTCAAAAATGCGTGGTGGCAGCATCCGCCGGGCACCGAGTGCCCGCAGGCGGGTCAATTTGGGGAGGGTCATTTTGTCGGAAAGATTGTGCGTGTAATGAGCCACCAGAATTTCTTCATACTGTGAAATAATTCCGGCGCTTTCGCCAAACTCACTGGCCACACTGATTTCAATCCGCTCCTGTTGCGACCAACTGATACCCCGCTGTTTGGCTTCCTGGTCAAGCCGACTGCGGTCCGAGGCTTTCAGCGGTTTGCCTGTCCGGTGCAAATCACGAAACAATGTGGCGTAGGAATTGGCCGCCAAATCGGTCAGCCGGACCAGAAACAGGCTCCATTTGGGAATCCCCAACTCAGCATAGAGTTCCTTGGCCAGTTTCGCCCCAGTCGCCTCGGTCGTCAGGTCATAGCGTTTCAAAAACTTCCCGGCCAGCCGCAGAATCATTTCCTGCGCTCCCCGCACTCCCCCCTGAACGTCGCCCGAAATGAAGAAAAAATAATTGGTCAGGACGTGACCTTCGCGGAAAATCCGTTCATAAGACTCTGCCCCGTCGGCTTCGCCGGTAAAACCCAACCGGCCTTCCATATCGCCAATCCGCGCGCCGTACATGACCAGGCGGTTGCAGACATCGCGCTTGAGCAAGTCTTTGAGGGGGCGTTCAACCCCATACATGTAGGGACAAAACGAACCTCCCGTCCCCCGGTGTGCCAGTCGGTTGTCATGCAGGCAGATTTCATTTCCACCGGAGAAAAAGCGGTCACGTGGGAATTCCTGTTCGGTGTCGTACTCGTAAAAAAACCGCACATTCAGGTTTGTTCCGATCACCGTTGTGTAAAACTCATAACGATCACCGACCGTCCCGTGCAGACAAATGTCGTGAATCACGCTTTCACCTCTGTTCTTTGTGGCTGTTGGCTGGGTGTGTACGTGCGATTGAATATAAGGAAGCCGCAGGAATGAATGCTGGTGGGTTTTAGCACGATGGGGCTTGGTGGGTCCAGGGTTCAGGGTTCAGGGTTCAGGGTTCAGGGTTCAGGGTCTTTCTGTTGAGTTTTGAGTTTTGAGTTTTGAAACCTGGATCAGACTTTCGAATTTTCGGGATTCGAAAGCCCCGGACCCTGAACCCTGGACCCTGAACCCTGCTTTTAGGGCTGTTTTTCCAACGTCACGGCAATATTGCGGGCCTCGTTTTTTTGAACATCCACATCCTGGATTTTGGTCACAAACCCTTTCATGGTAGCAGTAACCCGATAATTGGCGGCGGCTCCCGGCAGCCGGAAGGCAAATTCACCGCCGGTGCTGGTCACATATTCACCCACTTTCCCGGTTACCGCCTTTCCGTCTTTGGAAAGATTTTCAAGCACGATTTTGACTCCCGGCAACGAAAACCCTTTGCTGTCAAAAACCGCTCCCCGAATGATCGAAAGCGCCCGTTCAGGTTCCAGTTTGATCGGTTCCCGGATGACAGTGGTTTTCCCGGCAGTCACAAGGGGAAGGGTTGTCAGGCGCGAAGGCTCGTATTTCTCGGCGCTCACGCTGACCACATAGGTTCCCGGACGCAAGCCCGTCACCTGAAAAGCTCCATTTTCATTGGTGGTGACTTCGGTTTCCTTGCCGGTGCCTTGGGATTTGGCTTTGACCACGGCCCCCACCACCGGTTTTCCGCCCTCGCGGGTAACGACCCGGCCCGAAATCGAGCCTTCGAATTCATCTGCTTTGGTCGGAACAGCCGCCAGCCCCAGGCTGACGACAAGCAACAGGATGCCCATAACTCCCAGCCGCACCGCGCGGCCTGAGGCAACAAACAGGAAAGGCAAACAGTTTTTCATAATGACAACGTTCCATCAGTGGCGATTTTCACGCCGTTGGCTCCGAAATCGGCCTGCGTCAGGCTTTGCATGAGCGGAATAATCGCGTTTGAGGAATCCACCTGTGGGCCGCCGGGTTTGATTTGTTTGAAAGGATGAATTTTTCCGCCCCGAAATGCCCCGTCTTTGGGGTCCAGATGGGCTTCCAAAACCATTGTTACACCCAATTCCGCCGTCAGATTGAATTTTCCATAAGTCGCAAAATTGCCCAGCGAATAGGCAATCAAACGATTTTTATACACTTCCATCCCCCGGCAGACGTGCGGTCCGTGCCCAATCACCAAATCCGCTCCGGCATCCACTACGGCATGAGTGAATTTGCGCAGGTGTCCACGGGTTTCGCCCAGATAGATTTCCATTTTGTCCGGAACATGGAGGTTGGCGGTGCCTTCTGCGCCTCCGTGGAAGGAAACCACCACGATGTCAGCCTTGGCATTGGTTTCGGCCACCACGCGGCGGGCGGTTTCGATGTCGTTCAGATTGTACGAAACGGGATTGGTGGCAAAACCGATGACCGCGACTTTTCGGCCTTTGATAGTAAGCCAGGCGATGTCGCCGGTTTCGGCGGCATGGGCGATGCCAAGGCCGTCCAGCACCTTTTTGGAACTAATCATGCCCTCCGTGCCAAAATCGCTGGCGTGGTTGTTGGCCAGACTCATCACATCAATTCCCGCATCCTTGAGGTATTTCCCGTATCGGGTCGGCACGCGAAACGCATAACAGTTGCGCGAGTTCGGCCCGCATTTGCCGCTCGAACCGCCTTCGAGCATCGGCCCTTCGAGGTTTCCAAAGGCAACATCGGCGCGGGTCAGCACCGGCGCAGCCTCTTTCATCATTTCGGCCCCGTCATTGGGCGGGAGGCCGCTTTCGTCCGGAAAAGACGACCCCAGCATAATGTCACCGACACCCATAAAGACTATCGGCTGATTGTTTGGCTTTTGCGGCGGAGTGGCCTGCACGCTCCAGCCCGTGATGAGTGAAAAACACAACAACGCAGTTAAAAAAGAAAGTCGAAGTTTCATAGAACCTTTCAATGTTGTTCAGGGGGCTGAAAAATTGAACCCACAGCTTGAGAAAGCAAAAGATTTGTCACAATGCGAAATGAATTATGACCTGCTCTCAGAAACGAAAACAAGACAACCGGTTGCAAATCGGGGTTCGGCTTCAAACTTCCTGCCGCAAATGGTAAGCTGCGGCCCTTCAGCAATTCGCACTTTTTTGACTCCCAGCCGGATTTTTCGGAAAGACTCTTTCAATGCTCACACCCGACGCATTGCTCCAAAACCGCTATCGAATTGTGACCCTGATTGGCCAGGGCGGGATGGGTGCGGTCTATCAGGCCGTTGACCAGCGGCTGAAAAGTCAGGTGGCGGTCAAGCAGACGCTGTGTTCAGATGATGAACTGCGGCAGGCGTTTGAACAGGAAGCCCGGATTCTGGCCAACCTGCGGCACAAGGCGCTCCCCAAGGTAATTGACCATTTCACCGAAGGCGATGAACAGTTTCTGGTCATGGAATTCATTCCCGGCAGCGATTTGGGCGACCTGCTCAAAGCCCGTTCCTCGCCCTTTCCGCTGGGGAAAGTGCTGTATTGGGCCGACCAGTTGCTGGATGCCCTTGAATATCTGCATGACCAGTCACCTCCGATTATTCACCGCGACATCAAGCCGCAAAACCTGAAACTGACCGAACGCAGCGAAATCATCCTGATTGATTTTGGTCTGGCCAAGGGCGTGCCCTCGCATAGCACCACGGGCAGCAAAAACAAAAGTGTGTTCGGTTATACGCCCAACTATGCGCCCCCCGAACAAATGCAGGCCGCCGGAACCGATGCCCGGAGCGACCTCTATGCCCTGGCTGCCACCCTGTTTCACCTGGCAACCGGGAAAAAACCGGTGGATGCCCTGACACGGGCCATGAACCTCATCAGCGGCGGAACCGACCCCATGCAACCGGCCAACCAGCTCAACCCCCAGGTTCCGGCTGAAATTGCCGCCGTTTTTCACAAATCCCTGGCCCT
This sequence comes from Blastocatellia bacterium, assembly GCA_019695185.1. Classification (GTDB taxonomy): domain Bacteria; phylum Acidobacteriota; class Blastocatellia; order Chloracidobacteriales; family Chloracidobacteriaceae; genus JAIBAN01. The sequence continues at coordinate 18,688 of JAIBAN010000041.1, forward strand.
GCCCCGCGAACAACGCCATGCTTCGGCGACGGAAATGCGGCAGGCGCTCCACAGCGCAGGACGTTCGGCACGGATTTCAGCCAGCCCCAACGAACCGGTTCCCGTTCTGTCGAGTGAGTCGGCAACCGTCATCCAAACCCCTCCCGGACCTTCAATTCCGGAAACCCAGGCGTTACGGCCTTCGGACGGGTTTCCAACCCTGCTGGTCGAAGCACCTCATTCCGGCAACCGGACGCCGGTTTCCAGCCGGCAGGTGAAGGTGCTGGTCGGTCATGGCGGAGGCGTCAACGACGTGGTTTTCTCGCCCAGCGGGGCGCAGGTGCTCTCAGCCAGCCAGGACACCACCCTGATTTTGTGGGATGTCCGGAGCGGGCGTGAAATCCGGCGGTTTTCAACCATGACCCGGCATACCTACTCGGTCGAATGCGCCACGTTTTCCCCCGACGGGAATCAGGTTTTATCCGGCAGCCGCGACGGAACCGTGCGCCTGTGGGATGCCAACAGCGGGCAGGAACTGGCCCGGCTGACCGGCCACACCGGCGTGGTGCATGACGTGACCTACACGCCGGACGGGCGGTTTGCCCTCTCTTCGAGCGGCGACAAAACCGTGCGCCTGTGGGATGTTGAAACCGGCAAGGAACAGCGCCGTCTGGTCGGACATCAGAACTCCGTCATGAGCGTCGTGGTTTCGCCCGACGGAAAACGGGTTTTGACCGGCGGTCACGATGATACGGCACGGCTCTGGGACCTTGAAAACGGCCAGGAATTGCGGGTTTTCCGGCAGTGGGGCGGCGTCTGGAGCCTCTTCTTTTTTCCTGACGGGCGGCGGGCAGCGTCAGGCAGTTCAGACAAAACCATTCACTTGTGGGATGTCGAAACCGGCCAGGGCCTGCCCCGCATCGAAGGCCATACTGACGCGGTGACCAGTATTGCGCTGCTTCCGGACGGACTGCATCTGCTTTCCGGCAGTTCCGACACGACCCTCAAACTGTGGGAAATTGCTTCGGGCGAGGCGCTTTATTCCTTCGAAGGCCACAAATACGGCGTGACGAGCATTTCGCTTTCCCCCGACGGACGGTTGGGAGCCTCCAGCAGTTGGGATAAAACCGTCAGGATTTGGAAAGTGGCCACCAAATAATTGGAAACCAGACCGAGGACTTCCATTTGAGCGGAACGAATGCTGGCGGATGCCAACAGTCCGCCGCTAGAATGAAATATCTGCGCGGTTCTGCGCGGATAACAGATTCTTCAGGACTCATTATTTTTTATGTCAGACCTTACCAATTTTGACCCCAATGCCGCAGCCGCAGCCGGTTCCGGTGTCTATGGGCTGCCCTTTTCACATGACAACAGCCGGGTGATTCTGGTTCCGGTGCCGTATGAGGCCACCACCTCGTATGGGGGCGGCACCTCGCGCGGCCCCGGAGCCATCCGCGAGGCCAGCCACCAAGTAGACCTCTATGATTTGGGAACCGGGAAACCCTACGAAGCCGGAATTTTCATGCTCGACGAGTCGGAGGAAATCTGGCAACACAACGAGGAAGCCAAACATCTGGCGACGGTTGTCATTCACGAAAGCGACAGCGTTGACGCCCCTACCCTTGCCCACTATCTGGCGCAGGTCAACGAGCACAGCGCCGCCGTCAATCAGTGGGTGTATCAGACAACCGCCCGGATTCTGGCGGAAAACCGGATTGCCGGTATCGTTGGCGGAGACCATTCCGTTCCTTTTGGAGCCATCCAGGCATATGCGGAAAAATATCCGGGGCTGGGAATTCTGCATATTGATGCCCACGCCGATTTGCGTGACAGCTACGAAGGGTTCACCTGGTCGCACGCCTCGATTATGCACAATGTGATGACCCGGATTCCGGCAGTCGGAAAACTGGTCCAGGTGGGCATCCGTGACTTTTGCGAAGCCGAAAAAGACATGATTGACCAGTCAAACGGGCGAATTGTGACTTTTTTCGACGAACAACTGGCCGCCCGCAAGTTCGAAGGCACGTCCTGGGGCAAGCTCGTCGCGGAAATGGTCGCCGCCCTGCCCCAACAGGTCTATCTGTCCTTCGACATTGACGGATTGGACCCCACGCTCTGCCCCAATACGGGAACTCCGGTTCCCGGCGGGCTTTCTTTTCAGGAAGCGGTGGCTTTGATTGCTGCGGTTGCCCATTCGGGCCGCACAATTGTCGGGTTTGACCTGAATGAAGTCGCCCCCGGCGCGGATGACGAATGGGATGCCAATGTGGGGGCGCGAATGCTGTATAAAATGATTGGCTACACGCTGCTCTCGCAAGGCTAAAGTTCAGAGTTCCACCTTCAGGCGGCAGTTCAGAGTTCCGCGTTTACGCGGCGGTTTTGAGTTCCGCCTTCAGGCGGCTGTTGGAGTTCCGTCTTCAGGCGGCTGTCCTTGATTTTTCTTAAAAGGAGTGTTCCCGTTTATTCACGGCCAAAAGCAGCAAAACTGTTTCCGAATGGCCCCCTGACACGTTATAAAGAAAGACTTGAAAGGGTTCCGCCTGAAGGCGGAACTCAAACTGCCGCCTGAAGGCGGAACTCAAACTGCCGCCTAAAGGCGGAACTCAAACTGCCGCCTAAAGGCGGAACTCTGAACTGCCGCCTGAAGGCGGAACTCATAACTCTAAAGATGCCTTCCGGAAAAACCCACGATTTAATTACTTATGTGTTGGCTGTGCCCACGGGTGCAGTTTTGTTTCTCCTGACCCGGAATCCGGGCCTGACGGCTTTGGGCACGGGGGCAATGCTCTTTGGCGGGCTGATGTTTGGACCCGACCTGGATGTCAAAAGCAAGCAATACACCCGCTGGGGGGTCCTGCGCTGGATTTGGTGGCCCTACCAAAAATTCTGCTCGCATCGGTCCCGACTCTCACATGGAATATTGTTTTCGACTTTTTTCCGGGTATTTTACTTTCTGGCCATTGTCACGCTGTTTCTGGCGACAGTGTTGTACATTCAAAACGTTGTCGTGCTGGGAATGCCCTCCACGGGGGAACAGGTCATTGGGGTATTTCAGGAATCCCTGCGCCGGATGTTGACGCTGATCCACAGTCTGGACCGCCGGATGGTTCTAATGCTGCTCATCGGGTTGTGGTGGGGTGCCACCACCCACACCATTAGTGATTTTGTGGTGACGACCTTTAAGAATGCTTCCCGTTCCTTGTAAATGACAACCAGGTTCGGCCCAGGTTTTCGAGTCTGCTTTGTTCGAACCTCGGTGGAACAGAGACTGGAATCTGAATTTGCACTTCAGTGGGACCTCACGACAGTTTCTCAAGTGTTTCCGAATTGTCCGCCTTGGTTCATTTTTTCCGACAGAACAAATTTTCCACATTTGTATCTACGGCAGTTGAGAGGTAGAATGCTCCACCCGTAGTTCAAAACGGTTTTTTTGAAATTCCCCCAACAACACACATCACAAACACAGGATTGCAACCGGCGGCAGTCTTGAATACAAGCCGGGTCATTGGTTGCGGCGGTTTACAGTATGCGCATTCGGACGGGTGTTTCCCCAACCGAAGGATTGTCCCGCTCTCGCAGCAGGCGTGCAGGCCATTTGCGCTGGGTAAGGGGATGGTGTTGCCGGCGGATGCTGACTTGCTTCGGTCTGGCGGTTTGGCTGCTGGCCACCCCGGCGGGTCAGGCCCAAAGTCCCCGTCACGAACATCCTGCCGGTGCCCCCACAACTCCGCCCGGAACTGAAATCACAGGAAAAACACTGGGCGATACCTCTCGCATCACCCGTCCGGCCTTTCGAATTTTCAACAACAAAAACGGTTTGCCCCATAACCGGGTGGATGCCGTGGCCTTTGACCCCAAAGGGTATTTGTGGGTTGGCACCCAGGATGGACCAGCCTATTTCAACGGGCGCGTCTGGACGGTCGTCCCGTTGCCGCAACGCACGGTTTCAAATTTTATCCGGTCGCTGCTGGTCGGAGCCGATGGAAGCGTCTGGTTTGGCAGTGATGGGGGCGGGCTTTCCCGATTGAAACCGGATGGAGAGTGGGAAACCTACGACCGGCAGGGCGGTCTGCCCGACAATGTGGTGCGGTGTTTGTTTGAAACGGTTTCGCCGGATGGAACCCGCATTCTGTGGGCTGGTACCGACGCAGGTCTGGGTCGGTTCGCGGCTGGCCAATGGACTTCATTCACCGTGGCTTCAGGACTGCCAAACAATGTCGTTTGGGATGTGGCCGAAGACCGTCTGCCGGACGGCACGCCCCGGCTGTGGGTGGCGACCGAAGGCGGGCTGGCCTGTTTGACCAATGGCCGCTGGACCACGTACACGACGGGAAACGGGTTGCCCAACAATATTGTCTATGCCGTGCGACCGGTCCGCACTGCCAATGGCAGCATGGCGCTCTGGGTTGGTACCGAAGGCGGGCTGGCCCGATTGGAGGCCGACCGTTGGACCAGCTATGACACGAAATCGTCAGGACTGCCGAACAATGTCGTCATGAACGTCTTGGAGAGCGTGGGCCCCAACGGGAACCGGACCGTCTGGGTGGCCACCTATGGCGGCGGGCTGGCCCGTTTTGCCAATGACATCTGGACCGTCTATGACCAGCGGTCCGGATTTCCCAGCAATCAGGTCCGGTTCCTGCGGGAAACAGTTTCAACCAGCGGCATCCGTACCTTGTGGGTGGGAACCTATGGCGGCGGACTGGTTCGCATGGAAGACACCAAATGGCAGGTGGTGGATTCCCCGGCCCTGAACAACAAGATTGCCCTCAGTTTCCTGGAAACAACCGAATCCGATGGCACGCACACGCTCTGGATGGGAACCAACGGCGGCGGGCTGGCCTGCTTTGCCAACAACCGCTGGACCATTTTTGATACAGCTTCCGGGTTACCGGCGAATGTGGTTTCCAGCCTGCTGGAAACCACGGACGAGCAAGGCAACCGGATTCTGTGGGCTGCCACCTTTGGCGGAGGACTGGCCCGATTGGAAAAAGGCCGCTGGAGCGTCATTGACAATCGGTCGGGCCTGCCCAGCAACTGGGTCACCAGTTTGCTTGAAACCAAGGCACCGGACGGCACCCGCACGCTCTGGGTGGGAACGTATGGCGGAGGACTGGCCCGGCTGGAAAAAGGCCACTGGGATGTGGTGGACGCCTCGTCCGGATTGGCCAACAACTGGGTGCTCTGCCTGCTTGAAACCGTCACTCCTGGGGGAAAACAGACCATTTGGGTCGGAACCCGTTCGGGTGGCCTTTCCCGCTTTGAAAACGGCCTCTGGTCCGTGCTCAATGTCAATTCGGGCTTGCCCAACAACTGGGTCTGGAGCCTTTATGAACAGGTTGGCGCAGATGGCAACCGGACCCTTTGGGTCGGCACCATGGGCGGGGTCACCCGTTTTTCCTTAACCGCAGCCCAGCCCAAACCCGAAACCTTTAACGAAACAACCGTTCCCGCCCTGCCCAACAAAGTCGTTCACCGGATTCTGGAGGATTCCCGGCACCGGCTCTATCTCTGCACCAACAAAGGAGTCACCCGCCTGACCCCGCGTGCGCCAACGGCTGACAACAGGGCTGAATTTGACCTGTACACCTACACCACCGAAGACGGGCTGCCTGACAACGAAAGTATCAATCTGGCCGGTAAAAACCTGACCGACAGCCGGGGCCGGATGTGGGTCGGAACCGTCGAGGGGGGGGCCATGCTCGACCTGACCCTGGAAGTGCCGGACCGCACGCCCAAACCGCTCTATCTGGAACGGGCTGTGACTGTTGCAGACCGGGCAGCCACCGAAGTCAACCTGCCGGTGACCGATGGCGCAACGCTCGCCTATGACCAGAACCGGCTGGTGTTTCAATATGCCCTGCTGTCGTTTTTCCGCGAGTCTGAAACCCTCTATCGCACCCAAATGGTGGGACTTGACCGTGAACCTTCGGCCTGGAATACGGACTGGAAGCGCGAATTTACCACTCTGCCTGCCGGAGATTATGTCTTTCGGGTGTGGGGGCGCGATTATGCGGGCAATGTTTCCGGACCGGTTCAGATGGCCTTTACCATCCGTCCCGCTCCCTGGCGCACGATTCCGGCCTATGTGCTGTATGCCGTGTTGATGGCCGGTGCCGGTTATGGTGTTTTCAACTGGCGGGTCCGGGAATTCAAACGGCGGCAGTTGGAACGGGTCGAACACCTGCGCCAACTGCAACAACAACGCCTGGAAACCCTGGGCCATTTGCTGGAAAGCACCAGGGTCATCAATTCCCAGCTTGATTTGACCACCGTGCTGCAAAACATTGCCGAAGAAGGAGCCCGGCTGATTGATGGCGAACCGGGCGGCATCGGGCTGGTCGAAGCAGGCGAGGTGGTTTTCAAACGAGTCTGGAAAAAAGACCGCTGGGACGAGACGCCCCTTGCGTTCCGGCTGGGCGAAGGCGTTGCCGGACAGGTGGCAGCCAACGGGCAGGCCCTCATCATCAATGACCCGGCTCAGGTGCCCAACCTCCGGTTTCCCGAAAAACTGGCCGACTACGAAGTTCACGGCTGGATGGACGTTCCGATTCGTTCCCGCAAAGGGAAAATCGTTGGGGTGCTGGACGTGCGGTTACGACCTGAACGCGGGCCGTTTACCGAACTGGACCGGCAGGTGATGGAATCGTTTGCCAATCAGGCGGCGGTGGCGATTGAAAATGCCGCCCTCTATGGCGAGGTGGAAAACCAGAACCTGGAACTGGAAGAGAAAAATCTGGTCATCAGCGAATCATTGGTTGAGTTGAAGCGGCTTTATCAGCAGGAGCAGGAAGTCATTCGCACCTTGCAGGACCTCAACCGCATGAAGACCAATTTTATCGTCGTCACTTCGCACGAAATGCGAACCCCGTTGACAGTCCTCAAGGGATATACCGAGGCACTGCTGGATGAGTTTTTCGGCCCCTTGACCGAACCGCAACGCCATTCACTGGTTTCCTGCCGCCGCATGGTGGAGCGCATGATTAAGAGCTTCAACGACATTCTGGAAATGCTCAAAATCAACGAGGAACGCAGCCCTTTGAATCCGGTGGCGGTCAATCTTTCCGAAACCGTGCAAAATGTGATTCAGGAACTTCAGGCATTTGCCGAACAGCGGCGGCAGCGGATTCGGTTTGACGGGCCGGAACAGGTGGACCTGCTGGCCGATTCCGAAAAACTGCAATTGGTGTTTGTCAACCTGATTCAGAATGCCATCAAGTTTACCTACGATGATGGGGAAATCCGGATTGGCATCGTGCCGGAAACGGATGTGGTCCATATTACCGTGCGGGACAGCGGCATTGGCCTCGCCGATTCGGAATTGGACCGGGTTTTTGAAAAGTTTTACACCAGCCCCGACCCCTCCACCCACACGTCAGGGCTCTATGAATTTTCCGCCCGTGGGGCCGGATTGGGGTTGGCTATCGCCAAAAACTACGTTGAAGCCCACGGAGGGCGGATTTGGGCGGAGTCCGCCGGCCCCGGTCAGGGAAGCTGTTTTCATGTGATGCTGCCGCTGGTCAAAGTTGAGGCTGAACTTTCCTGCCTGGAAACCAAACTCTAAGTGTGTGTTTGGGAAACCTGGCACGATTGGTTTCATCGCGCCACATTTCCCAGCTACGCTCTCAAGAAAACACCTTGCACCCACGTTCCGCAAAACAAAGTCTGAACTTTCATAAAGGGGAATGGGATTTATGACGGCACACTTCAAAAAACTTTTGTTGTGGGGAATTCTGCCGCTCTGCTTTACCGGTTTGACACTGGCCCAATCCACCTTCAGCACGATTGTCGGAACCGCCCGCGATACAAGCGGGGCCGTCATTGGCGGAGCCACCGTGACGGTCAAACTGGAAAATGCCGGGTTCTCCCGGACGGCAACCACCGACGAAACCGGTGATTTTACCGTGCCGGGACTCCCGCCGGGCCGTTATCGGGTGAAAGTCACGGCGGAAGGGTTCAAACAATCGGTCGCCGCCGGAATTGAAGTCAAAAGCAATCTGGTGGTGCGGGTCAATCTGGCGCTGGAGGTTGGACCGAGTGCCGAGATTGTCAATGTGAACGCCACCGGTTCCCTGCTGCAAAGCGGCAACGGCATTGTTTCCCATGCCCGGAGCGGGAGCGACCTGACGACCCTGCCCCAGAATTTCCGGGCGGCCAACGGCAGCATCATCAACTTTTTTGCGCTGGTGCCAGGGGTCATTCTGGATGATGGAAATCAGGGGCTTTCCATCAACGGCAGCCGCCGGTCCCAAAACGAAATTTCCCTGGACGGCATTCAGGTCGTTTCAACCCGGTTCAACAATACGATTCCGTCATTTTTCCCTTCGGCGGAAATCGTCGGCGAAGTCCGCATTTCCACCAACAATGCGGCTGAATTCGGCGCGCCCGGAACGGTGGTCACCACTTCGCAAAGCGGAACCAACCTTTTTCACGGAGGCGTGTTTGAATATCATCAAAACAGCGCCACCAACGCCCGCGACTTTTTTGCCCGTTCCAGGCCGTTTTTAATTGCCCACACATTTGGCGGGGTTTTCAGCGGCCCTTTGCGCAAAGACAAAACCCATTTTTTTGTGGACGGTGAATTCAACCGCATCACCAATCAAGCGGTTTTTAACACCAACGTGCCCAGCGATGCCTTTCGCACCGGGGATTTTTCCGCCCTGTCCAGCCAGCTCAAAAATCCGTTTACCGGCAGTCCCTTTCCCGGTAACCGGATTCCGGCCAACCTGCTCAATGCCACCACGCTGGCGGTGCAAAATCAGTTTTATCCGCGTGCCAACCAGACCGGAACCGCCAATTTTGCCGCCTTGGGTCCGCAAAAACTGGGCTATGACGGCTTCGATGTGCGCCTTGACCAGAATTTCAGCGCCCGGCATTTTCTGTTTGGGCGGTTTACCTTCAAAAACGGGTTTGACCATACCCAATCAGGTCGTCTGCCCACGATTGGCCAGAATAACAACCAGGACAAGGTGCGGGGCCTGACGGTTTCCGACACCTACACGTTTTCGCCGCGCTTCCTGAATGAATTCCGGTTTGGCATTTCCTCGCACGAAGCCGTCTTTGCGGGACCTTTCATCGGAGCCGAGGCGGTTTCCCGGCTGGGCATCCAAGGGCTGTTTTTCAGCCAGACGGACAAGCCGGGCCTGCCCGCCTTCACCGTCGTTGGATTTGAGGATATTTCACAGGTGGCGGCGGAACGTATCCGCGAAGGAAATCTGCAATTTTCCGATTTTGTGACCTGGACCAAAGGCAAACATACCGTCAAAGGCGGGGTTGATTTTCGCCGGTACCGTTCGGCGGATGTGCCGATTTTTTCCATTGGCGGTGAGGATTTTGGGACTTTCAGTTTTGACGGTCGCTTTACCGGCAATGCCTATGCCGATTTTTTGCTGGGGCTGCCCAATCGTTCGACCCGCCTCACGCTGCCACCCGATTACAAAGGGCACGGCCATGAAGTTTCAGCCTTTGTGCAGGATGATTGGCGGCTGACCCCCCGTTTGACGGTCAATGTCGGATTGCGCTACGGCTATGTCGGTCCGTTTCGGCTTTCGGCAGGTTCCCTGACCAACTTCAATCCGGCCACCGGCCACGTGGTGGTGGTGGATACCGCTTCCCTGGCTCAGACTTCGCCGGTTTTCAAGGCGTCCATTGGAAACACCCAGATTGTCACGGCGGACCAGGAAGGGCTGTCGGATGCGCTCCGCAACAGCGACAAAAACGACTTTGCGCCCCGCCTGGGGTTTGCCTACCGGTTTTCCGATACTGGCAGGACGGTGCTGCGCGGTGGTTTTGGCGTCTTTCACAATCGGGTGCTGGGCCGGGTGTTCCATTCCCTGACCGGCGTGCACTCATCCTCGGCGGAAGTGTTTAACAATTCGATTTCAGGCGGGAAACCGGCATTCAGCTTTCCCCGTCCGTTTCCGGCAGGATTCCAGACCGGTTCCCTGGATTACCGAACGGCAGTTGCCACAAACCTGCGCACCCCCTACACAATGCAGTGGAATGTGAGTCTGGAACGGGAACTGGTTCCTGATTTGGCGGTGCGCGTGAGCTACATTGGAAACCGGAGCAACAAGCTGATTGTCAGCCCGAATATCAACCAGATTGCTCCCAGCACCTTACCGTTCAGCCTGACGCGGGCCCCGTTTCCGAATTTCCAGCGGGTGTTTATCCGGGACAACGGTGCCATTGCGGCGTATCACTCGCTCCAGGTCGAACTGGAACAACGGCTCCGTCACGGGCTGGCTTTTCAGACCAGCTATGTCTGGGCCAGAAACCTGACGGACGGAGGCGACACGGATGAAGCCGGGCCGCGTTTGGAAAACTATTTCAGCCGGGCCAGTGAAAAAAGCGATGTCACCTTTTCGCGGCGGCACCGGTTTCTGACCACCCTCACCTATGAGTTGCCCTTCGGAGCCAACCGGCGCTATTTCACCACCGGAATTGCCAAACATGTGCTGGGCGGCTGGAGCGTTGCCACCGTGCTGATTTTCCAGACCGGACGATTTTTCACCCCGACTTTTTCCGGTTCCGACCCATCAAACACAAACACGTTTGGCGGACGGGCCGACCGTTTGGCCAATGGCAATCTGGATGGGGCTGCGCGGACCATCTTCCGCTGGTTTGACACCAGAGCGTTTGCCGCTCCACCAGCCGGAAGTGGCCGGTTCGGCACCTCGGCCCCGAATGTGCTGGTTGGGCCTCCGACCAAAGTGGTCAATCTGGGCCTTCGCAAAATCATTTTCAGCCGGGAACATGTCCGCATACAGTTTCAGGCCACGGCCACCAACGTCATCAATACCGCCAATTTTGACGTGCCGAACGCCAACATCTCTTCCCCCTTGGCCGGGCAAATCACCCGCACCCAAGGCGGAGACGCCGGGCCACGCACGTGGCAGTTTGCGTTCAGAGTGGATTTTTAGAAACCGGTTCAATCAAATGTGGCAAACGTTCACCACAATTGTGGTGAAAAATGCTTTTTCTGTTGTGGAACGCTCAAGGCTTGATGAATGTGGGTGAATACCCTTTGCGCGCCCGCACCGCCAGCTTCGGCAGCCCTTTGGGTGGCGTCAGCTTGACGGTGATGTTGTTCCAGTTCCGTTTCAGGGAATCTTCCGAGGGAACATAGCTCAAGGTATATTGCCGCCGTAAATCAAAAGCCACCTGCCGGAGGGCATGTTCGAAATCCGGGTCGTTCAGCGTGGAACTGGCCGCTCCGGTCAGTTCCGACAGTCCCGGCATCCAATAGACTTTGATGTCCAATTCCCGGACCAGTTTTTTCAACTCTCCCCAGGAATATCGGCTGCTGTTTTCCATCTGGTCACTGATGACAATCAAGGCACGGCGGTCATGGTGACTGGTGCGGAGTTTTTCAAGCCCGAAATAAACGGCGTCATACAAAGAGGTCGAGCCTTTTCCTTCAGTTGTGGCGGCAGCCGAGGCGATGGCTTCGGCATCGCGGGTGAAATCGCAGGCGAGATGCACCTTGTTGTTAAAGGTCACCAGAAAAAACTCGTCCTGCTCCAGACAGGAATCAATAAACCGGCGCAAAATATCGCGGGACTGATTGAGCGCGTTTTTCATGCTGCCCGAAGTATCAAAGACGATGCCGACCGAAATCGGAACATCAAGGTCGTTGAAAAACTCGATGTCCTGTTTGACACCGTTTTCAAAAAGCTGGAAGTGCTGCTTTTCCAGCCCAACCACAAAGCGGCCATAGGGGTCGCTCACCGAGACATTGACCGTCACCAAATCAGACCGGCTTTTGATAACCGGGTCGTTCTGGGGCGGTGTCTGGGCCATGCCCTGATTCCCGCACCAAACACATAAAACCAATATGCCAATCACCTGCCAGCCAAAGCGGACAAACAATAATTCTTTCAACAAAACTGTCATTCGGTTCATATTCCTGAACCTCCGAAATAAAATCAGAAATCTGAAAACACACTTGCAATGGTCATCGGCAAGAACCACCTGAGCATTTGATACATGAAGGTCCGGTCTTGCAATTTTGGCATAACTCCAGGTTTCTGACCGTGAATAATTGTTAACGAGGATTGCATGCCCCGCCTTTACTGTTATCTGGGACAGCCGGAACTTTTGGCAGGTATCAACAAGGTACAAGCTGAGGAGAGTTTACGGGGCGCTGGAAACCAAAAACTCCGGGGTCACAATCATGGGAGCAAAAAAACCGCTGGAGGTATTAAACAGGCGAATCCGGGCCTGCCGATGAACGTTGGCCAGATGGCCAAAATTCCAGGTCACCAAAAAATCGGTTTTGTGGATTGAGGCGAGTGCAACATGCAGGGCGTCACCGATGTATTTCCGATGAAAAATGCCGCGACTGATATAACCGTCCGCCAAAATGGCAGCTTCGTCCGGCATCTCAAGACGCGGCACATCCCGTATCAGATTGAGGTAGGAAGAACGATGCGGTTCAGGAACCCGCTCCAGTTCGCGTTCGACCAGCAGGGATACAAAAGGGCGGTAGGTAAACATCTCATGTTCCCACCAACGCATTGTCAAATCACGACGAAACGGGTCGTCATTATCCAAATAGGCTCCAATCACCGAAGTCTCAAGATAGAGGCTTAACTTCATGGAACCAGAGTTTCTTTCCCAACCTGGGTGGCACTGGCTTTGCGGAACACCTGTTTGCCAACCGGGGTGAATTGCAGGTTCTGATTGATAAAATCAATTTGAACCCGGCAGACCTGGAGGAAATCCCCACCCAAAATGCCATGTTGTTCAAACCCGGAAGATTCGTTCAGCCGAATCAGGTCCAGCACCGGCAATTTGGTATCTTCTTTGATCAAATCGGAAATTTGCACCGATTTGGCCAGCATCAACTCGACGTTTTTGGTAATTCCGGCGGCTCCCACGATTTGAATTTTCTCTTCCGGTAAAATCTTGTGCCGCCATTGCAGCCGGGAAACCGCCGCATCGGAAATGACTGTGGTACTGGCCCCCGAATCAAAGATGAAATTCATCTTGCGGGTATCATCCAGCAGAGTTTCAATACTGATTAAACCACTTTCGGTCAGGCGGAACGGAACAACAGAGGGATGAACGCCGTCGGCATCGGCTTCCGCCATCTGGTTGGCGGCAGCAGCTCGGCCTGGTTCCAAGCTCATCATTTTGTTGGGATAATCAAGGGTCACCAAAAAATCAGTCAGAACCGACAACCCCAAAAAACCATCGGTTCCAGCATTGGGCGCGGCACTGCGGGACCCCTGGATTTCCCGGATATAGACTGGAATGGTGTTGATCCGAACATTGCCCATTTCCAGGCTGTTGATAACCCCATAGACAATGGGAAAGGTTCCATCACCCCCGACCGCCCGTGCAGCTCCGCCTGTGGCAACTGGTTTGAGGCCAATTTTTTCGGCTGCGGCGACGGAAATCACCGACACTCCTGCTCCGGTATCAACCACAAAATTGAGTGGGCCTTTACCGTTGATTTTGACCTGAATGTAAGGCCGCCGCCCTTTGACCGTGAGCGGAATGGAAGCCACGTGATTTCCCTGAACGACATTGGTATGCGTATCGCCCAGGTAACTGTAAAAGCGAATCACTCCTTCGACCCGTTCCCGGCGGTCTTTGTCTGATTTGGGGCTGTAGCGCAGAAAATCCTTAAGGGCGTCAGCAGCCACCCGGTACCGCTCCAGGCGTGAGGAAATCCGGGCCAACAGCAACAGGTAATCCGGCTCTTCATGATTTTGTGAGAGCGCGTCCTTGATTAACCGGTCGGCCAAAGCCAGGCTGTTTTCATAATAGGCAATTTCCGCCAAGGTGGCCGTGGCAATTTCATCACGATTGTTGATTTTGAGAGCGGTTTTGAGATCGTCATACGCCTGACTGAACAATCCGGACCGAATCAACGCCAATCCGCGAATGGCATATCCACGCGAATCAAGCGGAGCATCAAGGGTGGCCTGGGTGGCCTCGTCAAACCCTTCCTGAAAGCGGCGTGCCCGAACCAGCATGAGGGCAAATTCGGCCCGCAGCCGGGCGTCCTGAGGGTCGGCACTCAGAGCCTGGCGATAGGTGGCTTCCGCCTCCTGGTTCTTCCCATCCTGAATGAACTTGTGGGCCTGTTTAATAATTTTTTCCGACCGCTCATTGTCCCGAACAACAGAGCGGGGGGCGGGTACATCGGCCCAGGCCATCCCGCTCATAAAGAATACAATTCCCAACACTCCGACCCACAGATGCCGCGATGAACGGATACCGGATTGAACATGGAGCAATCCCTGCATAGCCCCTCCCTTTCTGACAAGAAGCCTGTGATGGTTTTGGAAAACCCAATTCAAAAATTGGGCTGACTCAAACCACAGATTCTTTAAGGAAACCGTAAATTTTGAAAGTGGTGTGTCTGGCTTCAACGAAGCTGGCACAACCAGGGTTCAACATTTTCCGGAGTTTCAGACATAGGAGTGTCTGCCACTCCAAATTTTGTATCTCGTTCAGGCAGGTCGGCATGATTGGGCATGCCCGTCAGTTTCAGACGATGTTGTTGTGTTCTTTTTGTTTCGTTATGAAATCCTTGGGATTCGGCTGGAATTTTAAGAGTATTATGGTAGTCTGTCAAAAGATTCACGACAGATTGGCACTTCTAGGCTTCACATCCTGCAAAACCTTGGTGCAGTGCTGAATCCGTCATCAGTGAAGAGGCTCCAGTCAATTCATTTCTCTTGCCAAAGGTTAATAAAGCTCAAGCTGTTCACTGGTATGAAAGGGCTTTCCCCATCGTGCCTGACCGAATGGCAGCCCCCCGAAAACATTTCGGCTCTCGTTCCAAAATCACTTTCATTTTGTGAGGACTTTCCACATGGCTCGAAAACTGGTCATTTCATTTGTGGGTTTGTGTTTGCTGGTGGCATTCAGTTGCCTCCCGGCAATGGCCCAAAACGTCAAAGAACCCTCAACCGGGGCCTCCTTCCCGGCTAAAGGAAGCAATTACGGACATTCGTTTGAAGTCACCCATCTTGGAGTCCGGACCAAGTTCGGGTTTAAGGTCTACGCCGCTGCGGCTTATTACGAAGCCGGCAAATATGTCAAAGGCGGTGACAACAAACAAATGCTGACCGATGGTCCGGCAAAACTCATTATCATGCACTTTGTGCGCGATGTTGAAGCCGCCAAAATCCGCGAGCAATATTCTGAAAGCCTGCATAAAACCACTCCTGGCGTGGATGGGATGAAAAAAGACCTCGATCCGTTTTTGAACGCCATGATGGATATGAAGGCCGGTGACCGGATGGAACTCTGCTGGGGACCCGGTGGAGCCGTGACCCTGGCTGTCAAAGGCCAAGTCAAAAACCGCTTTACCAATAAAGCTCTGGCTGTCGGTCTGTGGTCCATCTGGTTTGGCAACTCACCGATTTTCAAGTTCAATCCGCAGTAAAACCAAACTTTAGGACGCTTCAAGCCCTGGCTGGTGGGCGGCAGAAATGTAAAGGGCAGCAAGGTCGCCGTTTATCCCTTTCCCCAACTGTCAGGCTTTTCTACCAGAAAGGGTGAAAAGAGGTTTTGTCTTTTTCACCCACGAAATCAAGTAATGGAGACAAAAAGAATGCGAGTAACTCATTATGCGCTCAAACAGGGTATGCGACCCTGGCTATCCCTGGTGGCAATGTCGTTTGCCTTGATGGTCGCAACCGTTTTTTTTGGCGGGCAATCCTATGCCCAGGGAATTAACTACCCCGTAGGCAATCCGACTGGTACCAGCGGTGCTGGAAATGCCCGGACCGACCCTGATAACTTTTTCATGCGGAACAATGTGGCGGGTATGACGGAAATTCCCGTCAACGACACTGAGGAAAATACTGACCAGTTGCAGGATTCCGGCAAAGGCGGCCTCCGACTCTTTGGTGAACTGCAAGGTTCTTTTTACAAATACAAACGGGAACGCACCTATGCCGGTCCGCCCCTGCAAGGAACTGTCAGCGAAACCAACCTGATTGTGCCCGGTGCAGCCGGTGAAGTCACCTATACCAGCGGAGATCACAAATACGCGGTGGGTGTTGGGGTCTATACCCTGTTTGGCTTCCAAAGCAAGATTGCCGACCCGAAAACCCTGGGACCGCGAGCCCTGTTTTTTGACTCCCGCGCTGTTTCAAATGACATCGCATTCGGGGGTGCAGTGCGCCTGAACAAGTTTGTGTCCGTCGGCGCTTCGTTCATTCTGGGACGTGGCTTTCTTGATATTAAAGCTCCAGTCGCCGATTTGCTGGTCCGGGGAATCAATGCCGACAGCCGTCTGGATGTGTCAAAATTCGGGGCACCTGGATACAGTGTGGGAATTCACTTCCGCCCAACCGACAAACATGCCATCGCCTTCAACTTCAAGGGTGAGCGGAGCTATAACATGGAAGGAACATTGGCGGCCTTCGCTGCGGTTCCGGTGGCTGGGGGCATCCGGTTGGTACCCATCAAACCGGATGTGAAGGTGAATTTCAAACTGCCGAACGTGGCCGAATTCGGCTACCAGTATCGTCCGACCCAAAAACTCTCGATGTTTGCCGATTACCGCTACTACGGTTATGCCGATGTCTTCCGGACTTTCGACGTGATTGCCAAAGCCAACGGGGCAAAACTGACGGGCATTACGATTAACGGCAAAAACGTGCATTCCGTCCGCTTTGGCACGGTCTATGAATGGAGTGAAAAGACCAAGCTCAATGCTGGTTTTGCCTTTACCTCCAACGGTTTCCGTGATCAGTTCACCAATCCGGGTCTGGTCAACACAGGCGGTGTGGACATCAGCGGTGCGATTCACAAAAAACTGCTGGGTCAATGGTTTAACGTCGGTCTGGCCGGCGTGTTTGGCCGTGACCGCAATGTGATTCCAACTGCCAACCCGGCCTTTTCGGGTGTCTACAGCGGGCGTGGCCTGCTGGTGGGCTTGGGCGTGCGGTTTCGTCACTAAAAACCGGGATTGAGGACACAATCCAGGACTGAGGACTGAGGACTGGTTCTTCAAAAGAAATAAGGTTTCGTCAAACGATAACCGTAGAATTCTTTCCTCAGTCCTCAGTCCTCAGTCCTCAGTCCTTTTTGCATATAAATCCGGTTCCCCCTCAGGCCGGGTTTTCCAGCGGCGATGAATCCACAGCCAATGATCTGGATGCCGCCGAATCATATTCTCAATCGCCTTCATAAACTGGGCCGTATTGACTTCGATATCCTGCTTTGGATCTCCTGTTTCAATCAGTTCCAGGGCCGGTTCGAAATGCAACCGGTACTTTCCCAGCCTTTCATCCCAAATTAAAAAACCCGGCAGGACAGCCGCCTTGGTTCGCAGCGCCAGCGTTGCCAGCATCGGAGTTGAACAAGCCGGGATGCCAAAAAAATCACAAAAAACCCCCTGATTGCGGACCATATTCAAATCCGCCAGAATGCCAACCGTTTCCCCTTTGCGAAGGGCCGTCAGAATGGCTCTGGTTGAACCCATTTTATCCAGGGTGCGGTTGCCCGAAGCCGTGCGATAGCGGTCCACCAACTGTTCCACCAATGGATTGTCAATCCGCCGGACCACAATGCTCATCGGGTAGCCAAACAAAGCGTGGGCAAAGGCACTCAGCTCCCAAACCCCAAAATGGCCGGTGAGAAACAAAACCCCGTTCCCCTGCTCCCGCGCCTTTTGGTAATGTTCCAACCCGTCATATTCCACCAATCTTCCAATATTCCGGGAATTGAGTTTGGGCAATTGGCTGAACTCGCCCAGCAGTCGGCCTAAATTGGAACAGGCTTTGGCAGCAATGCGCTTTCGCTCAGGTTGATTTTTTTCCGGAAAAGCCAATTCCAAATTGCGATAGGCCACCCGGCGTAACCGGGGGATGAAAGCGAATGCCAGCTTGGCAAACAGCCAGCCACAGTCCAGAGCCATCCGGCGGGGAAACCAGCCCAGCACCTTCAACAGGCTCCAAACCACGCCATATTGCAGGTGAATCAAAAGACTGTGAGCTTTTGGCGGTGTGTTGTGAGCTTCAGCGGAGCTTTCTGACATGAACCAGGAATATACTTTTTTCTGTGAAAATAACGTGGCTGAACTGAACAGAAACGTTTTTGTATTGGCACCTCTAACACAAAACCCAGGAAAAGCGGCCCATCCTAGTTCGAGAACCGCTTTCCGTCCACTGAAAAAGTGTTTCCCGCCTCAGGGATGGGAGGAATGACTTGACAGTCCTGGGTTAGATGGGTAGCATCGCACTCCCTCAACCAAACAACGCTTTTTGAGCGGCTTGACAATACGGCGGCGTAGCCAAGTGGTAAGGCAGAGGTCTGCAAAACCTTTATTCATCGGTTCGATTCCGATCGCCGCCTCCAAATCTTTTCTCCCTTAAATAAAATCCGATTCTTCAGGTTCGGTGGCGGTCTTGTGTCAGGTTATGCCGGCCCGTGCGCTGCAAGCGGTCACACAGGTGGTGCGAGCAGTTGCCCCTCGCACCACACAGCTTCCGCAGGAAAAAACCAGCGCCGGTTCCAGGCTTGTCAACGAGGTTAAAAAACCACGGTTTCCCGGTATTCTCCAAACACCCGGCGCAGGCAATCGGAAATTTCCCCAACGGTTGCATAGGCTTCAACTGCCTTCAAAATCAACGGCATCAGGTTTTCCGTCCCTTTGGCAGCCCGCTCAATCGCATCCAACGCCCCATTGACAGTTTCCTGGTTACGGCGCGAACGAAGCGCCCGGAGCCGTTCGACCTGTTGCCGTTCAACTTCAGGGTCGATGTGGAGAATCGGAATCGGGGCTTCCTCTTCCACGGTGAACCGGTTGACTCCAACCACAATGGATTCATTCAGTTCCACCGCCCGCTGATATTCAAACGCCGCCTGCTGAATTTCGCGTTGCGGATAGCCGCTTTCGATGGCGCTCAACATGCCGCCCATTTCATCTATTTTGCGAATGTAATCAAAGGCCCGTTGCTCCAGTTCGCTGGTCAGATACTCAATCAGGTGTGAACCGCCGAGCGGGTCGGCCACATCGGTTACGCCTGACTCGTAGCCAATCACCTGTTGCGTCCGGAGCGCCAGCCGGGCGGCCTCCTGCGTGGGAAGCCCAAGCGCTTCATCTTTGGAATTGGTATGCAGAGATTGGGTTCCGCCCAACACCGCGGCCAAAGCCTGAATGGTCGTCCGGACCACGTTCACATCCGGTTGCTGGGCCGTCAGGGTGCTGCCGGCGGTTTGTGTGTGAAACCGGAGCATCCAGGATTTGGGGTCGGCGGCACGGAACCGGTCACGCATGATTTGGGCCCACATGCGCCGTGCCGCCCGGAATTTGGCAACTTCCTCCAGCAGGTTATTATGAGCATTGAAGAAAAAGGAAAGGCGCGGGGCAAAGCGGTCCACCTCCAGCCCGGCAGCAATGGCAGATTCGACATAACAAATCCCGTCTGCCAGCGTAAAGGCGATTTCCTGTGCCGCCGTACAGCCGGCCTCCCGAATGTGGTAACCGGAAATTGAAATCGTGTTCCAGTTTGGGACTTCCGCCGAGCAAAAGGCAAACAGGTCGGTAATCAATCGCAGTGAGGGCCGGGGCGGATAGATATAGGTTCCCCGTGCCATATACTCCTTTAAGATATCGTTCTGGACGGTGCCATTCAGTTGTTCCGGCCTGACGCCCTGCTTGCGGGCAACGGCGATGTAAAGTGCCAACAGCACCGGTGCCGTTGCATTGATGGTCATTGAAGTTGAAACCCGGTCCAGCGGAATCCCTTCAAAGAGCGTTTCCATGTCTTCCAACGAATCAATTGCCACGCCAACCTTCCCGACTTCCCCAAATGAAAGCGGGCTGTCGGAATCAAGGCCAATTTGGGTCGGCAGGTCAAAGGCAACAGACAGGCCGGTGGTGCCCTGGTCCAACAAATAGCGGTAACGCCGATTGGACTCGGCAGCAGTGGCAAACCCGGCGTATTGCCGCATGGTCCATAAGCGGCCCCGGTACATCTCACCATAAATGCCCCGTGTGTAGGGGAAGGTACCGGGAACCGCGGTTCCATGCTCAGCCGGCAGCCGGTCCTGGTCCGTGTAACTGGACTTTAATTCAATACCGGAACTGGTTTTACGTTGAAGGGTTTGTTTTTTGGAGGTTGTGGTTTCGTTTTTTCCCATAGCGACTTGTGAACCTGAAATGAATTGTGCTGCACCAAAAAAGCCTACTGGTCACGTGATATTGCCTTTGGTAGACTACCGCAGCCGTTCCAAAAAACAAATCCCGAACCGAAAACTGCCAAACCATTTGCCATTTGCGATTTGCCAATTGAAACAGAGCGACCTCTGGCCAGGGCACTTTTCCGGGTTGGTTCGTTTCGACGAAACACAACCAGTCACAAACAGTTTTTCAAATGGCAAATGGCAAATCGCAAATGGCAGTTTGCCGTCTTTCCCCAAACCCAAAGGATGATGTGTTCACATGAGGAAACCATTTGAACGTACTTGGTATGGCCTGCCCTATTTGGTGTTCGTCTGGTTGTTTGGATTGGCAAGCCTGATTACCGTCTCGCTGCTGGTTGGACTTCAGGCAGTCTCGTTTCAGCAATTTACCAAAGTCGAGGCGGTTCCGGCTCTGGTGGGTCTGTTGTTGGTCATGCTTTGTGTATTCCTCCGGTACCAGCCGAAACACGCCCATTCGCTGACTTCCGAGGATGCCCTGGCTGTTTGTATTGTACTTGTCTTTCGCACGGAAATCGCGGTGGTGGTGATGGGTATTGCAGCCATGCTGAATACCGTCAGCCAATTGACCAACCGTAAACTCCAGGAGGATGAAACCGGACCGTGGATTGCGTTTCTAGGTGAACTGCTCTTCCAGGGCGGAATGATTGCCTGCTCCACCATGGCCGGCAGCACGGTTTACAAAGCGATGAATGGGGGCGACTGGTCCCCGTTTACAATCCATGACTGGCGCAAGCTCGCCAGCATTTTGTTTGTTTATTGTACCATTCTGCTGGTTCGGTGGGCCCTCACCTTTGTCCATTCCTGGACGCGGGGCATACCGCTGGTTGAATACAGCCGGGGCGTCAGGGAACTGCAATCCTTTCAGGTATTTTTGCCTGAAGTGGCCAATGTTCTGATTTGTGTCGCCATGGCGAATGTTTATTTTGTTGATTGGCGAATCTGCATTTTTTTAGCCGTCGCCCAGATTGCTATTGTCGCCATGCTCAGTAATCAGAACCGGGTCACCCTGGAGTTGCAATCATCGGTGCTGGAACTCAAAATTGTGACCGGCATCGGCAAGGCGCTTTCCACCGCTACTCAAACCCGCAAGGAACTGCTCAAAGCCCTCTATACCCAGGGAAAGGAACTTTTGGGAGCCGACTCGTTTGCCATTTATCTGTATCCGGAGGGAGCGGACGGCAAAGAGCGGAAAACCCTCCAACTCGCCGGGTTGGAATATGTGGTGCAGCACCGCGAGCACCGACGCCAATCCGACCCTGGTAACACCGGACGGCTGGGCCGTTCGCCTGATGGGTCACCGTCAGGAAAATGGTCCAAGAATGACCCAATCCTTTCAAGCGGAAACTGGCCGAAAGTGACGGAAGAAGGCAAAACTGAAATTCCGGAAGAAAATGCCATTGGATTGGCTGAATGGTGTCTTGGTAAAGGCCGGGTGTTGCGCATTGACGACCTGAGTTCGCAGGCTTCTCTCTATGGATACAGTTGGTTGACCCGACAACTTCCTTTTCGGTCGTGGATGGGAGTTCCATTGGAGGCAAATAACCGCCCCCTCGGTGTCATCAGTGTTGCCAGCGAGTCCCGGCGGGCCTTTTCCGAACAAAATCAGGAGCTGCTCAAAGCCCTCAGTCAACAGGTGGTCAGCGCACTTGACAATGCCCGGCTCTTTGAGTTGGCAACAGTAGACGGATTGACCGGACTCTTCAACTCACGTCATTTACGGCTCAAACTCGCCGAAGCATTTTCACAAGCCCAAAAAAACCAGAAACCACTCAGTATTATCATGGTTGACATTGATTATTTCAAAAAGTGCAACGACACCTATGGTCATGAAGTTGGGAATGAGGTTCTCAAACACGTGGCCGGAATTGTCCGAACCCGCCTGCGGGACACGGATTTAGCCGCCCGGTACGGAGGAGAGGAGTTCACCGTCCTCCTGCCCAACACACCTCCGGTGGGAGCGCTTGAAGTTGCCGAACGGCTCCGCTCGGCAGTCGAACATACTCCCGCCCCAACGGCTGCGGGGATGGTTTCAATCACCGTCAGTCTGGGCACGGCCACGTTCCCAACGATTCCAGTGGCTGACCAGGATGCCCTGCTGGCCGTGGCTGACAAAGCGCTGTATCAATCCAAACAGAACGGACGCAATCGTGTCACCCAGACAACTGTTCTGTGAATGAATCATGCTCACTCCATTGCCGCTGACCGTCGGCGCGCCAGATTCCGCCCCGCCCGGCGGGTTGGGCACCATGTCCGGAAGTTGTATTATTGGTTGTATTTAGGCTTGCATATCCTTGAAAAAAGACGATATACTTGTAGGAACGGGCACTTGCGGAGTAATCCCCCAAAACAACAATCAGTTGCACACAAAAGACCTTCTGACGATACTCCGCAACTTCAGATTTCGCGGAAACCGCATTTCAAACAGCCATTGCTTTGATTCCACACAACCATTGAATGGCCGTGTTGAGGGTTGTTCTGTTTTTCCACTCAAACGGGGATACCCGGCGGTTTTTACATTTCATAAGTACCAGGGCCTGAGTACAAACACGGGATATGTGCGCATTCCCGGTTTCCAACAACAATAAAATAATGTCCTACCGGACAACTGTGAATTCTCTGCTCACAGTTTGGCTTTCATGCTGATTTGCCTGAAGGAGTTTTCCAATGCTTAGTCGAGCAATTATGTACTGCTACAAATGCCATGCCCCGATGCAGTCCACAGCGCAAGCCTGTGAATATTGTGGGGCGTTCCGTCCGCGGAATAAACAGGAAAACCGCAACGAGCCCCGAAAAATCGTGTTGGCAGACCAATTTAACCATCGGGGACTGACGAGATGGAGCAAAAACCTGGGCCAATGGGAGGTCCGGGACCAAAAACTGATTGGCCGGGGAGGGACCCACTATTACGGTATTACTCACACCTACAGCTTTGATTCCCGAAAGGAATACACCTTTCGCGTCAATGCTCAGACCCGTGGAGCAACCGGATGTTTTGGTTTTATCAGCCCCAGCCTGGACTATGGAATTTACCTTTTCTTCCACCGGGAAGGGCACTTTGACAAGCAGTTTGAATGCCGCTTTTGGCGCGGCGGCGACACGTACGACTTCATTACCCCACGCCATGAGGTCAACATGTCGTTTGGCGGCGAGCGTCGTTATGCCTTTAGCATCCGGCAAGGCGTGATTCGGATTTCTGTGGACAACCGGTTTCTGGAATCAGTGGATGTCACCCAGTTGTTGACTGGACGCTATCTGTTCAGCATGAGCAACTACAATCCCCCTACCAGCCAGCGTATCGCCGAACATATTTATTCGAAATTCCAGGTAACCGCCCCTTAAAGGACTGAGAACGGAAAAACAGAACTGAGGACTGAGGGCTGAGGAAAAGCCATTCTTTTCTGACATTACTCGCTGAAGGTTTTTTTCTCAGTCCTCAGTCCTCAGTCCTATTTCCCAGCTTTCCACCGCAGCACCGGATTCCGCGCCGCACTGACCTCATCCAACCGGGTCAAGCGGGCCCAGTGCGGAGCTGATTTGACCAGTTCCGGATCCTCGGCGCATTCGGCGGAAATGGACTTCATGGCATCAATAAACAAATCCAGTTCCTCCCGGCTCTCGCTTTCGGTTGGTTCAATCATAATGGCACCGGGTGCAATCAAAGGGAACGACATGGTTGGCGGATGAAACCCATAGTCAATCAGACGCTTGGCAATATCCGCGTTTTTGACTCCGTGCTGCTGCTGTCGTTTGTCCGAGAAAACGACTTCATGCAAAATCGGCCCGTCAAATGACATGTCATAGGCTTCGCTCAGATGATGCCGGACATAGTTGGCATTCAAAACCGCAGTTTCAGTGGCCATGCGCAGGCCATCCGGACCATGGGCGCGAATATATCCCAGGGCCCGGACCATCATGCCGAAATTTCCCAGGAAAAACCGTACTCGGCCAATTGATTGGGGCCGGTCGTAATCAAGCCGAATTTGACCGTCAGCTTCCTGTTTCAGAACCGGATACGGCAAAAATGGCTCCAGCCCTTTCGCCACCAGCACCGGACCGCAACCAGGACCGCCGCCGCCATGCGGGGTTGAAAAGGTTTTGTGCAGGTTGAGGTGCATCACATCAATGCCCATATCCCCTGGCCGGGTCACCCCGCACATGGCGTTCATATTGGCCCCGTCCATATAGACATACCCGCCGCGCTCATGCACCAGGGCACAGATTTTTTCAATGTTTTCCTCAAACATCCCCAGAGTATTGGGATTGGTCAACATGATAGCGGCCACCGAATCGTCCATCCGTTTTTCCAGCACCGCCATATCCGTCAGGCCACGCTCGTTTGAGGGAATCGTATCCACTGAGAATCCGCATAAAACTGCGCTGGCCGGGTTGGTTCCATGGGCTGAATCCGGAATCAGCACCCGTTTCCGACCGGGTTCATTCCGGGCGGCTAAAGCAGCCCGAATCATCATCACCCCGGTCATTTCCCCATGAGCGCCGGCCGCCGGTTGCAGGGAAATGGCCGCCAAGCCGGTGATTTCCAGCAACTCTTCCTCCAGTTGGCGAATCAGGCGCAAATTCCCCTGGGTCAGCACCTCCGGAGCCAATGGATGGGTGCGGGCAAATCCGTCGAGCCGGGCGGCCCATTCGTTAAACTTGGGATTGTATTTCATGGTACAGGAACCAAGGGGGAACATTCCGGTATCAGTTCCATAATTCCACGTTGAAATCCGGGTGTAATGGCGGACAACTTCCGGTTCCGCGACTTCAGGCATTCCTTCCAGGTCATCCGTCCGGAGCAAAGCAGCCGGCAATAATTCTTGAACCGGGATTTCCGGAACATCGCTCGGCGGCAAGTCAAAAGCCCGGCTTCCCGGACGGGACTTTTCAAAGATCAGACCTTCATTTTGGCTGATGTGAGTTCGGACTTTTCGAATCCGATGGTGTTTTGACGTTTCTGACATGAAGACCTCAATGTAGGGGTTCAGAGTTTGAGAGTTCAGGGTTCAGGGTCTTTGCGAGGCCTGGGAGACTTGGGAGGCTTGAGCGGCTTGGAAGCCTTGAGCGTAAAACAGACGCCCAATGCTCAATTGAAAAGGCCAGCACCCCAAAGCCCGCCTATTCTGCCCTGATTCAGGCTGCCCTTTCAATCTCTTTTGCAGGAAGAAAAAAAGAGAGATTTCAATTTGCACTGAAATCTCCCTTGGTTTTGTTACCAGACTGTTTTTTCAGCAGGAATCCTTGGTAGCCGTTACCGGGTTACTTTGCGCTCGCTCACACTCTCCGGCTGAGCCTTTCTGGATTTCTCAAGCAAAGCATGCGCGTTTGGCAACTCGGCAATCCCGCGTAAAACCTGGGCGTCGCTGGCAATGGCAATCTCAGTTGCGGTTTCGGAGCCGTAAGCGGCAGTCACCACTTCCGTGCGCAACTGCTGTTTTACAAAAGCCAGATTTTCCTCAATCATGGCCGAAGTAACTCCGAAATCATTCCCTTTTTCCGCCACAAACTTTTTGAACGCCTGAACCAGCTTGTCCGAAACCGGATACTCCGCGTCATTGAGCGTATGCTGGAATGTCGTTCCTTCCACTTTGTAGTCCGAAAATCCGGCAATCTGTCCATTGACCAGCAACCGCCCAAAAGCAAAGGTCGCGTCAAGCAACCGAATTTGATTCAAGGTAAAGAGGGTTGGTGCCACCTTGACATCAGGCTCGATTCCGGAACCGCCCTGCACGACCCGCTTGGAGTCCGTTTGAAACTCATTGTTTTTACCGGTGGGGCGCGCACCCGTACCGGTAAAACCCTGCTTTTCGTAATCGTACTTTGACACCCCGTCGTAATTGCGCTGAATCAGCCGCCCGCTGGGTGTAAAGTATTTGGCTGAGGTCAGCGTCAGGCCATAACCACCGGGAACCATATAAATGGTCTGAACCAACCCCTTTCCAAAGGTCGTCTCGCCAACCAGAATTCCCCGGTCATGGTCCTGAATTGCGCCGGAAACAATCTCTGAAGCACTGGCTGACCCATTGTTGACCAGCACCACCAAATCCGATTGATCCGGGTCGAGGTTGGTAGCCAGGAAATTGCGCTCCACCGGCAGCCCGCTTGGACCACGCCCTTTGTAGGAAAAGATTTTTTGCCCTTTTCCAATAAACTGATCCACCACCACGCGGGCCGACTCGACCAATCCTCCCGGATTGCCCCGCAAATCCAAAAGGATGGCTTTTGCCCCTTTGGCCTTGAGGTCTTTTAAGGCTGCAATCACCTCTTCGCCCGTGGTGCGCTGAAATTCGCGGCGCAACCCGATATATCCAATTCCCGGCTTCACCAAAAAGCTGTTGGTGACTGAAGGAAACTCAACCGAGTCACGCACCACCCGAAAGGTCAATGGGTCTGGGACACCCGGACGTTCCACCGTGACATTGACCGGTGTGCCACGCAGTCCCCGCAGGTTATTTCGCACTTTATCCACATTCCACCCTTGGGTGGATTGCCCATCAATGGCCGTAATGTGGTCGCCATAGCGTAAGCCGGCCCGCAAGGCAGGAGTATTCTCAAACGGGGCCAGAATATAGATTTTTCCATTATGTGGAACAATCGTGGCTCCAACGCCGGAATATTGGCTGGCCTGACGATTGCGAAACTCGGTGAATTCTTCTTTGTTCCAAAAATGGGAATGTGGGTCCAGAGTGGTCAGCATGGAGTCAATCGATGCTTCAACGGCCCGCTCATAATCAATCGAACCAGCGTAGTTGTCTTCAACCACAGCCAGTGCTTCAACCAGCGATGCAGTCACCCGTTTTTCAATTTCCGGATCGCCGTTAGGGGAAATCTGCGGTGCGGCAAAGGTCAGCCCCTGACAGGCAAGCGAACCAGCCACCACCATCGAGAGCATCATTGCCCGTGGCCGCTGTAAAAATCGGTACGGTTTATTCATGGAACAATTCCTAATTTGGTGTGGGGATATGTGTTTGTGACGAGTCTCAGGTTGAAACGCCGTTCCCAGGTGGAAGGTTTCACCCAACAACGCTTTGGAGCCGTGTCGGATTCTCCGCCTCATGGTTTCCTTCGTCAAGCCATATCTCCCCAAAGCATCACTTTCAAAACAAAAAGAGCATGACGCTGCCAGATCGCCATGCTCTTTTTAAGTTCTGAAGCTTGAGTTTTGAGTTTTGAGTTGAGGAATGGTTTTTTGAAGTACCGTCAGCAGTTGGGTATAAACCTTAACAGCAGCGGCATTTAACCTGCAAAACTCAAAACCCGAACCTCAATCATCACATCCAGGGATTACTTCTTTGGTCCGCCCAGGTATTCACCCAGCACGCTGCCAAAAATATCTTCCGAACCATTGCGCAAATCAGTCCAGACCACAATTGGAGCAGCTTTGGTTTGGGCAACCCCCAGGCGATATCCCAGGTTAAAGAGATAATCCCGGTTGGAGTTGGTCACCGAAGCATTGGATGGCAGATTGCTGATGCGTTCAGCCGAAGTACCAAAACTCTTTCCGCCATCACTAGAACGAACCACAAACACATCGCCCCGTGCATTGTCGGCACTCGTTGAGGTGCTCACAAACGCCACCGTGATCAACCCGTCGGTGCTGACCGAAATGGCCGGGTTAAATTGGTCGCCAATGGCTTCCTGGCTCAAACGGTTGACTGCCCAGGTGGAGCCGGCATCTTCGGTCATGGCAAAAAACACATCCATTCCGGCTCCCACGCCGGTTAAAACTCCATAGACCCGTTTGGAGTTCTTTGGATCCACAGCCAAGGTCAAGCCCGGCCCAACTCCGGCATCCGGCATAGCCGGAATTTTGGTTCCCAGCCCCAGACCCGTACTTGCAATCCGCACAGGCGGGTTGAAGACTACGCGAGGTTCCGTTACCCGGCTGGAGGCAACCTCCAGCGACTTGGTGGAAAGATTATTCCATCCCACAAAAACCTGACCACCGGGTGTCACCACCATGGTCGGGTTGAAAACCTGTCCGTAAGCAACTGTTGCAGGCAGGCCCCCATTCACTTCCCGCACCTGAATCATGCTGGTCCGCGCCAGGGTACTGTAGGTTTCCCATGCCAGATACGTATTTCCGCCAGCGCCCGCAGCCAAAACCGGGCGTCGGGCAAATACATTGTTGCCGGCGGGATAAGCAGCCATAACGATGGGGTCAGAGAACCGGCCATTTGCATAGCGATACAGAACCAACGAGTTTGCATCCGACTCAGGATTGTTCAGAACGGAGGAAACAAGCAACTCACCTTTGGCTGAGAACGCCAAAGCCGGCATTTCTCCGCCGAAATAGGAAGTTCCGTTGGCAGTTGTGGGCAGGGTCAGTGTCCGCCAGGTGTTTCCGCTGTCTTCCGTCAGGGTCACTTCCACATTGTGGGTCGTATAGTTTGTGGCAGCCACGGCAACCCGGTTGGGGTTGGTTGGATCCGAAGCCGTGACCGGTGAAGTCTGGCGGCCGGACCCTGCAAGCAGCGGCTGATTTGAAGCTGCATTGCCTCCCAAAGTCAGGTTCTTCACCCCACCGGTTCCGGAACCGTTCTGGGCCCGGAGTGATTCAAGGTATTCCTTCGTCACGTCAACCTTCAGTGAACCAAGCAGACCGGGACGTGGTGAAGCCGGTTGGGTGCCATACAAATCCACATAAAACTGTAACAAGGCCGCTCCGCCAGTGTAGCAAACCACAAACTGGGTCTGGTCGGTTCCTAACACCGGGAAGTTGGTCAGCGGCAGGCCGGAGACGTCATTCAGGACGGTCTGGATATCACCTTCCACCCCCGCCAGATTATCTGCTGTGGTCAGTGTAAAACCACAAGCCGGGCAGGGCGTGGCTGACCGCTGGGTATTCACCCGGAAATAAATCGGTCCGGTAATGGTTGGCCCCGTCAAATTGGTCGCGGTGACATCCAACGTCAGAAATTGTGGGGTACAGAAAGCCGTGCTGAACGTGGCATTGTTGACAACCAGCCCAGCCTGCGAATTGGACAAGGTTGCCGGACTGAGTTTGCAGTAAAAGGCATCCTGAGCACCGCCGCCATAAGCAGGTTGAAACGAATTGGGAGGTTCGGTCGCCTCAAGCGGTGTTCCACTGGTAAAGTTGGTATTGGTGGGAAATCCATTCCCGCTGGGTCCAGCTCCGCCTGACCGGGTATAACCGGTGAACACCACGTCGGTGGCTCCGCTGAAGGATCCTTGCGTGGGAGCCGTGGCAATCCCATACCCTTCTTCATTATTGCCGTTGCCGCCAATTTGGGTGGAGTAACCCAGCGAAGCAGCACCGGAACCAGTGGTAATAAACCGCGCCACAAAAGCGTTTGAAAAAGCGGGGGTGCCGCCGTTGAAACCGGTTACCTGCACATCAAACTTGGCCGGAAAGTTGGTTGAATTGGTGGTGCCCACCACGTAGGCACTGGCACCTGAAACTGCAATCCCGTTGCCTGCATCACCCGCAGTTCCACCCAGGAAACTGGAATAGAAGAGTGAGGCGGCCCCGGCAGTGGCCGTATTGATCCGGGCCATAAAAGCATCGGTGGTCCCCCCCCCGTAGGTGGTCTGAAAGGCACTGGGGGTGGTGGGGAACCCTCCACCGGTGGTGGTCCCGGTTACAAAAGCGGTGGTTCCGGCCACCGCAACACCAAACACGCGGTCCACTCCCGTTCCCCCCAGATAGGTTGAATACTGCAAAGCCGATGCTGGAGGATTCGCTGTATTGAGGCGCGTAACAAACCCATCCGTGCCGCCGTTGAAGGTGGTGTCAAAGGGAGCAGTGGTACCTGCTGTGGGAAAATTGTTTGACCCTGTGTCACCGCCGACATAGGCAATGGTGGTCGAGGCTGCGATTGAACGACCGGAATCAGTGCTGGAACCACCCAGATAGGTCGAATATCCGAGCGAAGTGGCACCACTGTTGGCTGTATCAAGCCGGGTTAGAAAGGCATCGCTGCTGCCATTGAGAGTGTTTTGGAAGGGGGTTGCCGACAAGGGAAAGGGAACGGTGGCCCCAAATCCAAGTTGAGCACTGGCAGTATCTCCCGTGATAAAAGCGTTGGTCCCAACCACCGCCACGCTAAAACAGTTTTCGTCGGAATCGCCGCCCAGGTAGGTGGAATAGACCAGGGAAGCAAGGTCAAAGTCAAATCGGGTCAGGTAGGCATCCGAAGTAACCGTTCCCAAACCGTCGTTGGATAGTGTGGTTTGAAATGCATTTCCAGCAGTAACGGGAAAATCCGTCGCATTCGTGGTGCCACACAGATAGACGTTATTTGAGTTGACCACTGCAATCCCGGTTCCGGAATTGGTGGCGGCTGCCGCACTGACATCCACACTACCCCCAAAGAAAAAGGAGGCATCAACTTGCCGCCCATCGCTGGAAACCCGGCTGACAAACCCATATTGACCACCACCAGCAGGGCCAAAATTCAAGGTTGAGCCAACCGGCGGAAAACTGGCCAGCGCACTGCCTGCCGTATTTCCTGCGACATAATACTGCCCAGTGGCTTGGTCCACGGCAATGGCATTCCCCTGGTCAGAGCCGGTTCCGCCCAAATAGGAAGAAGCCAGCAGGATGGGGTCAATCACCAACGGCTTGGTTGCATCGTAAGCCCCGACCTTGAAACCGATGTCACGGCCATTGATCGTGTAGGCTACTTCAACTGGCTGCCGCAGTTTGTTCACCAGTTGATAGGCAACCGGTTTTTGTTGACAGACCACGCCATGCGCGGTGGTCAGTTCCAGTTCCCCGTTTTGGTTGAGGCGCATGTTTTTGACACCGCCGAAATTCAGCCGCACGGTTTTCGGATCGGCTCCGGCAGCCACAATCACGTCATATTCCAGTTTTTTGTCGTGGCCGTAATACACCACATCCACCCCGGGATAGACTTTTTCATAGCGGACGTTGTGGTAGGTGGTGATATTCCGCAACCATTTCGCCGGATCGTTTCCAACAAAGTAATGGGCTTTGCCCATCATCCGGTCACCGTAAATCCGGGCGGAAGGGTTTCCTCCCTTAAATTGCAGGCTGACGGTATCGGCCACCGGGGCGGTTGATTTGGCTGCCGATTTTCCCTTCCCGGTCTTTTTCACCGGAGGGGTGGCGTCCATTGTCAAAAGAACTTCATTGTTTGTGAATAAAACATTGTAACCACTGCTGTGTGATAAATACTTAACCTTGGAATGAGCCTGTCCTTGATTGACTTCAAAACTCATTGGAAGTTTTTGATAGTCTTCCCGCAACTCGTTCAATTTATCGGAGCTGACGGCTGAAGCAGGAGGCAGGGCTGAGGCAAGAGGGGCAGATGGGGCACTTGAATGGGCACTGGTTGTGGAAACCGGCAGGGCAGCCGGCCAAACAAGCAGGCTGCTCAGGGCGGCCATCCCCAGCACCTTCAGATTGCGCGGTCTGAAATACGCTCGCGTTGGTGTAAGTGGCATGGGTGTACTCCTTTGAGACTGTAGGGTCGAAAGCAATTCCAGGTTAGAAATCTGGATTGCGGAACCTCTGTTTGAGAGCTCCGCTTTCGAACAAAAACTGTTTCCGGTTGAAGAAAGCAGGTCAAAGAGCAGTGTGTTCGGTTTATCCCAGCCGAAACAATAGCCTTGAAAAACCAAACCGAGGCAAGAAAATCAAAGAAAAACCTGGGATGAGTGCGTGAAAGGTACTTCCCTTTCGGGATTGAAGTTGATACCCGGTATATCCGAACAAGGTTGGAAAGGAAAGGCAACCCTGTCACGGATCCAAATCAAGAATGAGGATGACTGCCGCTGGTTCGGTTATCCAGTCGCTCATCAATTGAAAAAGCGACTTTGTTGAAATGATTGCAATTGAGTTGAAGGTTTGCGCTCTGAAACAGCCCTGTCATCTTGGCATAAATACTGTCTTTTGGCAAAGGTACAGGAAAGAATTGTAAAGTCACGTTAAGCACCAGGGACCGGAAACCGAGGGCTGAGGGCTGAAACAGGAACAAGCGCCTCCTGCCCGCTTTTTCCCAAACAAAATCAAAGGAAAAGCCTGGCTGTCAGCGCTTGGTCCCCAGTCCTCAGTCTTTGGTCAGGGGTTACCTGATTTTACCTGGACTGCGAAACTGTCCCGTTCCGGTGCCGGCACCATTGGGGGTTCCCACCAGTTGCCAGGGGCCGGGTGTGGTAACCGGGTTGACCGCTCCCTGGAGGCGATGGCTTTGGGTGTCAGCCACCACGATGGCCGGCTGCCCCACAGTGCCGCCAATCAAACCCGCATCCACGATGGCTACACCTTCCGCACCGCGCACCTGCCCCAACGGAGGGGCGGTCAGGCTTGTACTTAACGAACAGAGGACCGGTGACGACCCGCTGTTTCCACCGATAAAGCGGGTGACCCGATTATTTCCCGTGTCGGCCACATAAAGATTTCCCGTATCATCCACGGCCACCCCTTCCGGGGCATTGACTTGACCAAATGGCACTGAACCAACCCCTCTTCCGGCCACCTGAACCGTGGTTCCCGGTGTCGCGTTGGCACTGGGAATCCGTAAAATCCGGCTGTTGCCCCGGTCGGCAATAAAGAGCCGGTTGTTGGTATCAATCGCCAAACCGCGCGGGTCGGTCACCTGCCCGGCTCCCGTCCCGCCGGAAGCCAACACGGTGGGGGCTCCGAGCGGGCTGCTTTCATCATAGCGGAGCACCTGATTGGCTCCGGTGTTGGAAACATAGAGGTGTCCGCTCAAATCGAGCGCCAGTCCCTGCGGTCCGACCAGCCCGGCAGTGGCAAAGTCGGCCCAGGTTCCGCCGCCGTTGACCGAGTAAATCACTTTGTTGTGGCCGGTGTCCGCCACATAAATCCGCTGGCCGTCAATCGAAGCCGTCACGGCTTCCGGCAGCGAAAGGGTGGGTGTTGTCAGCACTGTCCAGGCACCGCTCTCATATTTTTGCACCCGGTTGTTATAGGTGTCGGCCACAAACAGCCGGGTCGCCTGTACCGTCAGCACGGTCAAGGAAGCGTTGTTTGAGGTGGCGCTGCCGCAACTGTTGGTCACCACACAATTGTAGTTGGAGGCGGCATCCCCACTTCCAACCGGATTGATGGTTAAAGTGGCGGTGGTGGCCCCGGAAATATTGCCACCGTTGGTCAGGTTGGTCGTTCCCTTGCGCCATTGGAAACCGAGCGGGGCGGTTCCGGAAGCAGCCACCGTAAACGAGGCCGAACCGCCCGGTGAAGCCGTGGCGTTGCCTGGGTGGGTGGTGATGGCGGGCGCAGTGCAGGAGCCAACCAGTTCCCAACCAAAGTTGGCAACCGGAGCACCTCCGAAGTTCTGCTGGGTTCCTGCCGGGTTATTGACGAGAAATGAACCAGCCGCCGTTGTCAGGAAAAAGGTGTCGGTGCTGCTGCCGATATCTACCGGGTTAAAAATCCCCATGCCGAAATTATCCAATTGGGTCTGGGTCGCGCCGGTCGCACCTGTGTTGTTATCAAAGGTTATTCCCGCCCAGATGGTCCCGCTCGGCACTGTCAGACTCGTCCCCAAATTCCCGTTCACAGTAACTACTGACGAAGCACCAAAAGATATGGCGTTGAAGGTAAACCCGGCAATAATTGTGCCAGGGCCTCCGCCAGAGCCGTTGTTTTGGTAAAAACGAATCCGTGGCCGCACGGAAACAGCAATTGCATTCAGGTTCGACACTACAAACCGAACCGTCGGAATAGTCCCTCCGGCAGTGAGCGTCAAATTATCCGTAGCCATTCTGGTAATGAGGTTGCCTGATTGATTGGCGGTGCCTCCGTTTGAAAACGCCTGCCCGGAAAACGTGGTGACGTTGGAATAAACCGCCGCCGGGTCAACCACACGGGGCGCAAATCTGCTTTTTTGTTTCAAAGAGACGGTTTGAGTAGTAATTTGACTGGCGGGAACTTCAATCTCAGGGCCGTCAAAAGATTCAGCCGGAAGCACGATTGGCCCCTGATGCGGCCCAGCTTGTGGTGTCGTTATTTGTGTTGATTGTACTTGTGGGTGTGGGTTGGCCACTGCTCCCTGCGACACCAGGAGTGACTGCCCTCCGACCAAAAGAAAACACAAGACACTCAGGAGCAACCGATAGGATGGTTTTATAGACATCATAAACGTTAAACCTCGCTTAAACCTCTCCGAACTGAATCGGGCTGATTGTGTGGTAAATCAAAACAAATGAAGATTTTGCAAGCCAAAATCATCACAACCCAGACTGAACATGCAGGATCGAAAGTGAACCAGTGGGATGGTTCCAGGGATGGCTTATGCTTGAAAATTTGAAGAGGGGAACTGGATTTCTACTGAATCAGGATTGTATCCCGCCTGGAATATTTGTCAATTAAATGGATAAACCCGGCAAATCAAAGTCTTGAGGGTCTTAGGAGTCTTGGGAGTCTTGGGAGTCTTGGGAGTCTTGGGAGTCTTGGGAGTCTTGGGAGTCTTGGGAGTCTTGGGAGTTTGAAGCAATAAACAATGACAAGTACTTATAGTGACAGGATTTTTTCTTGTCACTTGTCACCTGTCACCTGTTTTTGACTCCCCAAACTATCCTCAGGCAGCCGGTAGCGGCGGAATTTCCCCGGTTTTGGAGGGTGGACGGGTTACAGCACGGGCAGCAGCGGCCCGCACCGGCACCGGTTTCGGTTCTTTGGAAGGTTCGACCTCAGCCGGGTCGAAAACCGGAATTGTATTGGAGGAACACAGGCCCATTTCTTCCGAATCCGCTCCGGGCGTATTGAATCCCGGATAAGTCACCCGATGGTGATAGATATTGCACAGGGTTTTGACCAGGGTTTCGCGGATAATCACGATTTCGCGCATCGTCAGCGGACATTCATCCAGTTGGCCGTCAGCAATGATGTCATCAATGATTTTCTTGACAATGGTGAAAATGCTCTCGTGGGTCGGTTCGTCCAGGGAACGGGCAGCGGCTTCGGCACTGTCGGCCAGCATCACCACAGCGGCCTCGCGGGTCTGGGGTTTGGGTCCGGGATAGCGGTAATCGTTTTCGTCCACGGTATCCCCCGTTTCAAGCGACTGCTCCAGTGCCTTGTTGTAGAAATAGTGAAGTTTACGGGTTCCGTGGTGTTGCGGAATCAAATCAATGATTTCCTTGGGCAGGTGGGCTTCGCGGCCCATGATAATGCCTTTGCGGACGTGACCGGTAATGACACTGGAACTCCGGCGCGGATCCATCGTGTCGTGGGGGTTGGGTCCCGAACCCTGGTTTTCAATAAACATTTCCGGAGCCAGCAGTTTGCCAATGTCGTGGTAATAGCAGCCAATCCGGACGAGCAACGCGTTGGCGTTGATGGCCTCGGCTGATTCGCTGGCGAGGCTGCTGACCATAACCGAATGCTGTTGCGTACCGGGAGCCCGCATGGCCAGTTCGCGCAGGAGCGGCAAATCGGCGTTGGAAAGCTCCAGCAGCTTTACATCCGTCAGAATGTCAAACAGGGATTCGCTTACCGGAACGGCAAAACTGGCATAGGCAGCCGTAATCAGTCCGCCAACCAGCCCGCTTAACCAGGTCATGACATAGATTTTGAAGGTTGGAGTGGCGTCCCCGATGGAAATCACCGTTGTGACGGCCAAAATGTTCACCAGTCCGACAAAGGCTCCGGCTCGGATAATCACATTGCGCTGCCGATACTGCCCCACGCTGTAGGCTGCCGCGCACCCGCTGAGAATGGCATAAATGCAGATTTCAATCCGGCCACCCGTCATCAAGCCCGCCAGCAATCCGACAATCAGGGTACAGAGCAAGGCCAGATTTTCGTCCAGCAGAAGGGCAACAATCAGGGTGGCTGCCGCAAATGGAACCGAAAATTCATAGGGCGACAGGTCACCGGCCAGTCCGGCATTGAAACCAAACCGCTGACTCATCTCCACTCCGAGCCAGATGAGCAGGGTTTGTGCCACCAGGGTGACACAAATCAAGGCAAACGCCCGCTCCGGCGGCAAGGCCAAATCCCGCCGGGCGTGAACGGTAAATTTGTACAAGGCCAGCAAAATGATGGCGACAATGCCAAACAGCCCCAAGACCCGCCGACCGGGATTGCGTTGGTGCTGCTGCCGGGTCAACTGTTCCACCACGGCCTGAATATGCGGCGTGACCGGGTCACCCACCCGCGCGATGATTTGGTTGCGCCGATAGGCCGTGCTGATTTCCGGCACTCCCTGCGCTGCTTTTTCGCGTGCCTCTTCGGTCAACAACGGACTGAAACGCAAATTGGGTTGCACCAGTGGAATCAGCATGCGACCGATGATTTCCCGCTCTGCTTCGTTCAGGCGGCGCAGAATTCCCAGCGATTCAAACAGCCTGGACTGTGCCATGGATTGTGAAATCACAGCTCGCCCCCGAATTTCATGTTGGGTGCGGGTGACCGTATCCTGATAGAGAATTCGCCGCGAACGGGCATTGGTGGCATTGGTATCCGGATAAATAAAATCCTTCAAAACCAGGGTCATCACCTGAGCCACATCTCGTTCCAATTCCTGGTCAAATTCCCGTTCGGCCAGAAACCGAACCACCATGGGGTCTGATGAAAGCGCAAAAAACGGGGTCTGACCTGTCGTCAGGGATTCCAGAAATTGCTGGTAATCTTTGGATTTTTTTTGCTTGACGGTCAGCTCAGTGGTTTCAAATTGGGCTTGCAGGCGGTCAATGAAAGCGGTGCGGGCCTCTTCGAAAGCTGAGTTGATGCGGTTTTGGGTATGCTCCCGCAGCGCCGAGTCATATTCAAAAATCGGAGGAACCTGCTCAACGGCTTCCTGCCGAAGCTTGTTGGTCGCCTCCGTATCCACCACGACAAAGTCTTCCGGTGCAATCAAATCCGCCCGAACCACTCCGTCACTTAATTTGTTTTCAAGCGATGTAAACGAATACCCTGATGCCAAAAAGGTGATGAAACAGACGGTCAGGAAAAACCCGAAGATGCGAATTGGTGGATTGGCCAGGTATTGGTTCCAACTGGAAAGACGACGGGTGAACCGTCGCCATTTACCTCGCATCTGGTCACTCAGGGATTGCGGAGACCGTTTCATTGCCTCGTGCCCTCCTGCCATCCTTCCTGATGAAGGAGTGGTGGCCTGGGGCACTGAGGACTCGGAGGCCGCAAAATCTCAGACAGTTTCAACCTCATAATCCAAAGGGGGTTCAGCTTCTTCGAGCGCATCCGCAGATGCCGCCCAGTGCCCATTCCCTGCTGATGCCGCCGTCAACAATTTTCCCAAACGGAGATCAATTTCGTTGAGCAGCGGAGTCAGGGTTTCGCGCCGGAGCGCAGAAATACCAACAGCCCCATAGCTGTGGCACAAATTGCTGATGGTTTCCACAGGCAAACCATCGCATTTGTTAAAAACCAAAATCCGTGGCAGTTTGGAAAGATTCAAATCACTCAAAATGGATTGAACTGCCTCAATATGCCGTTCAAAATCAGGCGCTTGGGCATCCACCAGATGAATGAGCAGGTCGGAATCCTCCATCTCTTCGAGCGTCGCCTTGAATGCCGCAATCAGGGTTTCGGGCAAATCCCGAATAAACCCGACCGTGTCGTTAATCACAATTTCCTGCTCACGGGGCAACCGCAGGCGGCGACTGGTCGGGTCCAGCGTGGCAAACATCCGGCTTTCGGCCAAAACTTCGCTGGCTGTCAGCGTGTTAAGCAGCGTTGATTTGCCGGCGTTGGTATAGCCCACAATCGAAACCACTGGAACATCCCGTTTGGTCCGGCGGGCCCGGCGGGCGTTCCGATTTCGGCGAATGTCAGTCAGCAGTCGTTCCAGCGCCGTAATCCGGTCACGGGCCCGGCGGCGGTCCACTTCCAGTTTGGTTTCACCCGGTCCGCGTCCGCCAATGCCCCCTTCCAGGCGGGACATATCAGCCCCTTTGCCGGTCAGACGAGGGAGCAGATATTTCAACTGGGCCAGCTCAACCTGGATTTTGCCTTCGCGGCTTTGGGCCCGCTGGGCAAAGATGTCCAGTATCAACTGAGTCCGGTCAATCACTTTCAAATCGGTCGCGGCCTCAATGGAACGTATCTGTGAGGGCGACAAATCCCGGTCAAAAATAATTATGTCCGCCGTCAGTTGCAGACTGCGGATAATCAAATCCTGTAATTTCCCTTTTCCAATGACCGTATTGGGGTCCAGTTGCGGACGTTTTTGGACGAGTGCGTCCACCACCACCAAACCGCTGGAACGGGCCAACTCCTCCAACTCAGCCATGGATTCCTGGGCCAATGCCAGACTGTCGGTCGTCACTCCGACGAGCAACGCCCGGTCCCGCTTGTCACGGGCACTGCGCTGACCGCGAGTGCGCGCAAACTCGGCCTCCAGGGCCTCAATCAGCTCCAGAAAATCAACATCAAGCTGGCTGGGGTGAACTTTGGGCAGAAAAGCCCAAGGCTGTAATGAGGACTGAGGGCTGAGGGCTGAGGGCTGAGGGCTGCTTTCCCCAAAGAGTTCTTCATCGGCAGGAACGGAATCGACAGGGTTGCCGATTTTGGACTGAGGACTGGCCGGGACCAAGTGGGCGGCATGAATCCAGCCCGGCAAACCTTCGGAAGTGATGCTGACGACAGCCATCAAATCCAATCGCAGGAGGGCCAAGTCGGTCAGGTCGTCCTGTGTCAGTCCTTCACCGGTAAGCTGAGTGTGGATACAACGGAGGCCACGAAATCGGCCCTGCCCGACACGGACACGCTTCACATCCGGAATCACGATTCCGCGGGCATCCCCTACCATCACATACTCAACCTGTCCCTGCCGATTGATTAAGACACCAACCTGGCGGCGGATTTCGGCTGAAAGTTCGGTCATCTGCCGGGCAAACTCCTGGGTAACGAGTGCCGTCGGCGGAAGGCGACGCTGATAGAGTTTCTCAAGCCGTTTAATCTGGTTGGCCTTGAGGCCAAGTGTATTGCCTTCAAGCGTACTAATAGGAAAACTCCTCGAATTTCAAGCATCCACAAGCTGAAGTCTACGCCCCTACGACAACCAGCGGCTGTTTTGCGCATGGCTGAAGGAAGCCTCCGATTTATTTGAGGCTCGACGGGAATCAATATGTTTTAAGCGGGCCGCAGCAAACAGTTGTGTTTGGAAATCCAGGCTCACTGGAATAATTGTGAGCGAGCGCGAGAATAAAATCGCCTGGCAAACGAGAAATAACCGGTTTCGATCATACTCCCGGTTTGCCAATCGAGCAAGCCTCGACCGAAATCTAATGGCGGGAATCAATTTTCCGGATTGCGAACCACCCAAAAGCGAATGTATAAACGGGTTTCCTTTCCAGGGTTCAGGGTTCAGGGTTTTTCACAACTTGCGATTTCCGGGCTTCCTTCGTACTACGTTTGTCCAAAATCTTTAGAAGCACAGCCAAATCCCTTGAACCCTGAACCCTGAACCCTGAACCCTGAACCCTGGTTTCCAAAAGGTGCTGTCACATGAACGACGAAGAAATCATTTATCAAATTACCCGTGCGGTTTATCGCAAACTGGGACAGTTTGCCGACCGTTCCCTGGTTGAAGACCTTGTGACTGACATTTTCCGTTCCATTCAGCCTGCGCTGGGAGATATCAGTCCGCCGTCAATCCCGACAACGGACCTGACTGCCACACCGGGTTCCAGCAGCAACCGGGCTGTGATTTCCATTTTTGGGCAGGACGGTCCCGGGATTATGGCCGCCGTCACGCACGTACTGGCTGAAGCCCGCTGCAGTATTGTGGATATTAACCAAACGGTGTTGCGCGGGAAGTTTGCCATGCTGCTCGTGGCGGATTTGTCGAACCTCAACGGCACGCTGGCGGACCTGCAACTGCGGCTCAAAACCGAAGCGTCACACCTGGGCGTGCGGGCATTTGTTCAGCGCGAGGACCTGTTTCACTCAATGCACCGTGTTTAATTGAGAATTGAGAATTGAGAATTGAGAATTGAAAGAAGGTTCCTGGCTGTATCAGTCGTCCAGCTTTCTGAAACCTCCTGGCAGTTTTCTCAATTCTCAATTCTCAATTCTCAATTCTCAATTCTCAATTCTTTCTATGGACTATTCAATTTACGAAATCCTCCAAACCATCCGTATGACCGAGATGGAAAATCTCGACATCCGGACGGTCACCATGGGAGTTTCCCTGACGGATTGTGCTGACCGTGACATCAACCGGGTTTGCGACAACGTACAGAAAAAACTGCTCGGCTACGCAGCCAAACTGGTGCCCACAGTCAACGAAATCAGCGCTGAATACGGGATTCCAGTGGCCAACAAGCGGCTCTCCGTCACCCCCTTGGCTCAGGTCGGTGCCGCCTGCGAAAACCGGGACTATGTGAAACTGGCACGGGCTGTGGATGCAGTGGCCCAGGAAATCGGCGTGGATTTCGTCGGTGGCTTTTCGGCTTTGGTTCACAAAGGCACAACCAAAGCCGAAGATGCCTATTTTGAAGCCCTGCCGGAAGCTCTGGCTGTCACCAACCGCTTATGCGGGTCGGTTTCGGTGGCCACCACCCGGGTTGGCATCAATATGGATGCGATTAAACGGCTGGGGCATACCTTGCGCGAAATGGCAGCCAAAACCGCGCACAAGCAAGGGTTGGGCTGTGCCAAGTTTGTCATTTTTGCCAATCCGGTTGAAGACAATCCCTTCATGGCCGGAGCGTTTTTTGGTGCCGGTGAACCCGAAGTCACCGTCAACGTCGGGGTCAGTGGTCCGGGTGTGGTGGCTCACGCCGTCAAACAGGCAGGCGATTGTGACCTGGGCGAACTTGCCGAAGTCATCAAACGGATGGCGTTCAAAATCACCCGTGCTGGCGAACTGATTGGCCGCGAAGCCGCCAAACGGCTGAATGCCCCTTTTGGCATTATTGATTTAAGTCTGGCTCCGACTCCGCTCGTGGGTGATAGCGTGGGTGAAATCCTGCAATACATGGGGCTGGAATTCCCTGGTGCTCACGGCTCAACCGCCGCCCTGGCACTCCTCACCGATGCCGTCAAAAAAGGTGGGGTGATGGCTTCAAGCTACGTCGGAGGGTTGAGCGGGGCCTTCATCCCGGTTTCCGAAGACCATGTCATGATTACCGCCGCCCACAATGGCGCGCTGACTTTTGACAAGCTCGAAGCCATGACCTCGGTCTGTTCAGTCGGGCTGGATATGGTGGTTATTCCGGGCGATACTCCGCCGGAAACCATCTCTGGCATTATCGCCGACGAAGTGGCCATCGGGGTCATGAATTCCAAAACCACGGCAATTCGCATTATTCCGGCACCCGGCAAAAAAGTGGGTGAAATGGTGGAATTCGGCGGTTTGCTCGGTCGGGCCCCGGTAATGGCGGTCAATACCTTCAAATGTGCTGATTTCATTCGTCGCGGAGGCCGGATTCCGGCACCGATTCAAGGACTGCGCAACTAACTATTCTGAGTTCCGCCTTCAGGTGACCAAAAGAAAGGCAGAGGTCAAAAATAGAAGGTTGTAGGTGGTTTTTCCGCCTTTTTCCTTTTTCCTTTTTCTTGAAAGCAGCCGCCTGAAGGCGGAACTCCAAACCGCCGCCTGAAGGCGGAACTCCAAACCCCAGATGTCATTTGAAACACCCACCATCCGCATTCTGATTGCTGATGACCACGAAGTGGTTCGGGCCGGTGTCTCGGCGATTTTACAACGCCAGTCCGATATGAAGGTGGTTGATGAGGCTGAAAACGGACGGCAGGCGGTTGAAAAATTCCGCCTCCACAAACCGGATGTGGCCATTTTTGATCTGAATATGCCTGTCATGAGCGGCATCGAAGCAACCGCCGCCATCATGGCCGAATTTCCCAACAGCCGGATTATTGTGCTCACAGTGGCAGCCGGAGACGAAAACATCTTCCAGGCGCTTCATGCCGGGGCCCGGTCCTATTTACTCAAAGACACACTCGGAAAAGACCTGGTGGGAACGGTGCGGGCTGTCTACACGGGGGAAATCCGTATCCCGTCGGAAGTTGCCATGCAACTCTCCCAGCGGGCGACTGTCACCGACTTGACCCCACGCGAACTGGATGTGCTCCGCCTGATTGCCAAAGGCCATAGCAACAAGGAAATCGCCACCATCCTGGATTTGACCGAAGGCACCGTGAAAGGCTACGTGAGCGTGATGCTCAGTAAGTTGCAGGTCAACGACCGCACTCAAGCAGTGACCAAAGCCTTTCAACGCGGACTGATTCAACTCTAAATCAACCGTTCAAGAAGTCTTGGGAGTCTGGGGAGTCTGGGGAGTCTGGGGGGTCCAAGAAAGCCAGAAGTCAGAAGTCAGAAGTCAAGAATGAAGGAAATGTTTTTTGAGTCTCAAGACTCCCAAGACTCCCCAGACTCCCAAGACTCCCAAGACTCCCCAGACTCCCAGGACTCCCAAGACTTCCCTATGCCTCTCCCGCTTCACGGAAAAAGAATCGTTGTCACCCGTGCCGAACAGCAAGCCGGAGATTTTGCCCGGCATCTGACCGAATTGGGAGCGGAAGTCCTGACCTTTCCGACCATCCAAACCGTTGCCCCGGCTTCCTGGGAGTCGCTTGACCGGGCATTGGCACAATTGCACCGGTTCGATTGGATTTTTTTCACCAGTGCCAATGCCGTGACCTTCTTTTTTCAAAGATGGCGGGAACTCCACCAAGCGATTCCCTTCTCTGCTCCCGCCCGTGTGTGCGCAATTGGCAAAGCCACGGCTGCCGCGTTGGAAAAACAGCATCTGGCGGTTGACCTGATTCCCGCCGAGTCCAAAGCGGAAGGTGTGCTTGAGGCGTTCTGCCATTTTTATGGAGGGAGCGAACAGGTATCCGGCCTGCGGGTCCTGCTTCCCAGAGCCGAAACGGCACGGGAAATCCTGCCGGAGGAACTGCCCAAAATCGGTGTTTCGGTCGAGGTGGCAACCACCTACCGGACCATCCGCCCGCAAGGTGATTTTTCCGAACTGGCCCAACAGTTTTTGAACCGAAAGATTGATGTCGTGACCTTTACCAGCCCCTCGACCTTTCATCATTTCGGGGAAATGTTTTCCGACGTTGCCGTGAGCGACTTGCTGCAATTCACCGCCATTGCCTGCATTGGCCCCGTCACGGCTGAAGCAGTCCGGCAAGCCGGCCTTGCCGTAGCAATTCAGCCGGCTGCCTATACCGTAGCGGCTTTGGCTGCTGCCATTGGGGATTTTTTCCAGCAGCCAAAGCAGACATAACCAGCGGTCCCGGTCATGACTCTTGGGTTCCGGGTCATTTTGTCCGCACGACCGTAAAGACCGGTCCGGTGGCTGAACCACCTGCACCACTGATTGAAATCGGCCCGGTGGTGGCTCCCGGAGGAACCGTAGCCGTAATCTGGGTAGCGGAATCCGCTTGGAAGAGAGCCTCCCGGCCATTAAACCGAAGGCTGGTCACCGTATCAAGTTTGCTTCCGGTAATGGTTATCTGAATGCCAACCGGGCCGCTTTGCGGAGAAAAAGAAAAAATTTGCGGTCCTTTTTCAAAAGGAGGGGTGTCATCCACCACCACGATTCGGTCATGTGCATTATCAGTAACATAGACACGATTTGTCGTTGAGTTCACAGTCAAACCATTCACCTGCTCATCAAAACGATAAAAGGCTGGGGCCGGAAGGCGGACTGAAACTTGAGAAATGGGTGAGTTGGTTCTTCCATCATAAATTCTGAGGGTTCCGTCGGTACCAATGACATAGAACCGATTGAGGAGCGGGTTGACCTCGACACGAACCAGCTCCAGGTCGGCTGCCTCTTCAATGATGGGGATAGTCCCTGTAATCGTATTTGAAACTCCGTCAATGATGGTGATGAAAGACCGGGAACCGGGTGCCGTTTCGCGCCTGGGAACATAAATCCGGTTGGTGAGGGGGTTGACCGTCAGGTCACGTCCGAAAAAACCAGAAGCAATCGTGGCCACCAGAGTGTTGTTGTTTCCGTCCAAAACCACCAGATTTGCCTCGCCCCCAGTGAAAGGACGCACGGTTGCATAGACCCGGTTGGTC
Organism: Blastocatellia bacterium; assembly: GCA_019695185.1. Lineage (GTDB taxonomy): Bacteria > Acidobacteriota > Blastocatellia > Chloracidobacteriales > Chloracidobacteriaceae > JAIBAN01. The sequence goes on from JAIBAN010000041.1 coordinate 62,823, forward strand.
GGTGCATTCACCTCAATCGAAGTAACGGTTCCGCCGACTGGGACTGATTGCACAACAGTGCCAAGGGCACCATCAATTACAAAAAGCCGATTCCCACCCACATACACCCGATTGGTCATCGAGTTGACGGCGACACAATTCAAGTACGAGGCGGTTTGACCATCCAAAACGTTTATTGTAGTTGTCATGTTGGTCGTTGGATCAAACACAAAGAGCTTGCCAGGTTCACCCGGAACCTGGCTATCGCTCACGGAATAGACCCGTCCCGTTACAGCCTGCACGGCGATCTCGGACTTCCCGCCAAAGGCCACTGTCTCCTGAACCGCATGAGTTTGCGTATCAATCACAGTACCACCTTCAAACCGATTCAAGACATACAGTTGGTTGGAGGTTGAAGCAAGCGCCACCTTGGTTGGCCCACGGCGGAGGATGGTGCGATTGACGATTGTGTTGTTCAGCGTTGAAAGCACCTTGAGCGAAGTGCCGGCCACCAGCAATTGATGGTTCGCAGGGTTAAGGGCAATTCCATCGCCTTCACTTTGTAGAATATTCCCGCCAATGGTATTGGTATTCCCATCCAAAATTCTGAGCGGAACCCCATAGCGGTTGAGATAAACCTGATTGGTGGTTGGATTCGCAACCAACGTATCAAGCGAACCCGGATCCCCAATGGCTGCCACAAATGAATTGGTGCCTCCGTCAATCACATAGATCGGACAATCTCCAAAACTGTGACTGGTTGCATATATCCGGTTGGTTTCGGGGTTGACTGCAATGACATCAACTGAAAAAGAAGGGGCAATCGTTCCCACCAGGGTGTTGGTTCCCCCATCAATCACCCGGATGCTCCCAAGGGCGGCATAAACTTGATTTGTATGGGGGTTGACGGCCAGCGCACCTCCGCTGTTTGTGATAACACCCAAATTGGCGTGAGTATCCCCATCAAACACGGTGATATCTGACACGGTTGAAACATAAAGCCGGTTGGTTATGGGGTTGATAGCCAAATCAAGGACACCGGAGACAGGCAGTTCTCCCAAAAAGGCGGAGGTGTTTCCATCAAGCACACAAATGACCTGAGCAGTGAGAGCCCTGATGTAAATCCGATTTGTGGCGGCGTTGACCCAGACTTTATCAACCAGAGAATCGCTTTGTAGCGGGATTTTCTCAATCATTCGTACAGTTGAACCGTCAACTACCAACACCGCCCCTTTACTCAAATCATCCGTCTGAGCTGAAAGATAGATACGGTTTGTTTTTGGGTTGACTGCGACAAAATGCGTTCCAGGTTGCCCCCAACCATTTTGGATTGTGGTCAGAGTTGAAGCCGTTGGGTTGGTCCAAAGCCCTGGATGGCCCACTGAGTCACGGCTTGGAACACTTTCTTGAATCTCTGCCGTAACCACCCCACGGGCGATCACCACAACACCGAGCAATAGAGCAAAACATACCAAAGCACGTTCAAATAGTTTGAAGTTCATACACTCTTCCTTCAGCTAAAAAAATCTGCCTCCCTGCCAAAGAAGGCAATCAAGCCAATCAGGTGCGGGGTGGAGTAAGGGTTTCACCTCACGTGACAAGTGACCCTTTACTCCAAAGCTACGGAAAAAAAGCGAACCTAACACCAGGTTGTGTCAGGTGGTCATTTCGTCCGCACGACCGTAAAGACCGGTCCAGTGGCCGCACCATTGGTCGCCGTCACCACAACCGGCCCGGTGGTTGCCCCGGCAGGCACCGTCGCAGTGATTTGGCTGGCGGAATCAATCCGGAATAAGGCTGGTTTGCCGTTAAAAGTGACCCGCGTGACGGTGTTAAGATTCGCTCCCGAAATGGTCACCACGGTTCCTGCCGGACCAAAAACCGGGTCGGCAGCAAAAATCTGCGGCTCGCGGGTAAAAGGAAGTGCGTCATCAATCACAAAAACTGAACCACCCGCCGTGTTTATCAAAAAGAGGCGCGAAGTAGCCGAATCAACCTGAAGATGGTTGAAGGAGCTGCCGGTGGCGGGGTCATACACCAGGGTTTGGATCACTTGATACACATTCCCATCCAGAATTTTCAAGATTCCAGCCCCGTCGGCAAGATAGAGCCGATGAGTGTTGTCATTGACATCCAATTTGGCACTGGGGCCGTTGGAGAAAGCTGAAGAATGAATGACAACATCCCGGTTTCCGTCAATAACCAGCAATCCATTCGCATCAAGCACCGACACCCGGTTGAGCACTTGGTCAACTGCAATATCGCGCGGGGTGAGATTGCGCGGAATGGTGGTGAGCAGTTGCTCCGTCACTGCGTCGTAGACCTCAATCCCGTCAAATTTGGCAAGATAGATTTTTCTGGATTGGGCATTCACTCCAACAACCGATGGAAAGGCAATAAAAAGCTGCGAAGGCACAACCTGATTGGTGTTCCCGTCAATAACCTGACCAAAATCGAGATAAATCCGATTGGTCACCGAATTGAGCGCTGCCATTCCACCGGTATTTGCAATGGTG
>JAIBAN010000217.1 GCA_019695185.1 Blastocatellia bacterium
GTGCGCTTTCATGGCAGTTTCCCCGTTTCTTTGGTTGGTTGCTGCCGCAGTTTCCCATTTCACTTTCCGTTTTGTCGATTCTTTTGCCAGCTTCCTTTACACTCTCTCCAGCCGCACAGGTCGAAAATTTTTGAACCTGTTGTACCTTGGGGACTATTCCCGGACAACCTGCTTTCAATTCCCAAAGGAGAAATTCCCATGTTACCGATTTCTACCCTTCCTTCCGTTTGGTTGCAACGGTTGGCCGCTCCCGACACGCTTTACCAGGCATGGCGCAAGGTACGAGCCAATCGCGGTGCGGCCGGGGTTGATGCCGTCAGCGTGGTTGCCTACGAACGAGACCTCAAGCCAAACCTGGCTGACTTGGGGCGCTCTCTGCTGACCCGGTCTTATGAACCGCTGCCGTTACGGGCGGTCACGATTCCGAAAAAAGACGGCCTGCCTAGAGAATTGGCCATTCCCTGTGTCCGGGATCGGATTGCTCAACGGGCCCTACTTGATTTGATTGAACCGGTTTTCGAGGGCCGGTTTCTTGATTCCAGCTTTGCTTTTCGCCCCGGCCGGTCAACCGCAACTGCCATTCAACGGGTTTTGACCGCCCGCGCCCAAGGATATATGTGGACGGTCCACACTGACATTCACGATTTCTTTCCCTCGATTGACCATCATCTGTTGTTAGACGAATTTACCACTGTGATGGATGACATTGATGTACTCCGTCTGATCAAACAATGGTTGGCGGCGGGAGTTTTGGAACACACCCCATCTCCTGGTTTGAGTCTGCTGGGACAGTGTCGAATGGCCACCGCAAACCTGAATTTAATGGTTTTCGAGGCGATTGAATCAGTCGTGGAGGGATTTGTTTCCGAGCGGATTGGGAATCCGGTGACCGCTTCACCTTTGCTGCTTTCTGATTCGACCGATCCGGTGATTGACCTCGATCCGCCCGGCATGAATTCGGAAGTTCCCGAGACTCCCTCACGTCGCCGGATAATTATGCGCCGTTTGTTGGAAAACGGCATTTTACTGGCTCTGACCGAACGCGCTCTGGCCAAACGGCTGTTGACGATGCCAGCCTTGGGAATCGGAGGGGCAGTTCTGACCGGAGCGTTCCTTTTGCCCAAGTTGCTGGAAAAACTGGAACAGTCTCACCCGCCTGAAACCGGTGCTCCCCAAGGCTCCCCGCTGTCGCCGTTTCTTTCCAATGTTCACTTGCACCCTTTTGACGTGGCTTTAAGGGAGGCCAACGTCCGCTTGGTTCGGTATTGTGATGATTTCCTGTTGGTATGTCGTACCAGGCAAGAGGCGACCCAGGTTTTTCGGACCGCCCGGCACCAGTTGCTCAAACGTGGATTGAAGGTCAACTCCGAAAAGACGCAATTGTTGGGACCGAATGAACCGGTTCAATTTCTGGGGTATGAAATGCTTCCCAACGGCGGGTTGATTCCACCCCCACATACCTCGCAAATTGTACTGGAACGAATTCAAGCGGCAGTGCAGCAAACCGCGGGTGAAGCGAAAGCCCAGGCGCAATCGGTTTCGGCTACTACCCGCCGCGGGCTGGCGCGGGTTTTGACTGACCTTGCCCGCCGCCTCGACTCATCAGGAGGTTGAGATGGCAACTCTCTATCTGACCGAGCAACACACCACCGTTCGTCGCGAACAGAACCGGCTGGTGGTGGAACGGGAAGGCAAGGTGTTGGGCAGCGTCCACGATTTTAACCTGGAGCGGGTGGTCGTGTATGGCAGTGTCCAGTTGACCACTGCGGTCATCGAGCATTTGCTGGTTAATGGAATTGATACGGTTTTCATTGGACGAGGCGGGAAATACAAAGGCCGGCTGGCACCGCTCGAATCAAAAAATGTTCTGTTACGGGAAAAGCAATTTGAACGAACTCGCGAGGCCGGATTTGCTTTGCGGATTGCCCAGGCGGTGGTAGCCGGAAAATTGAACAACTGCCGGGAAGTCCTGCTGCGCTATCAGCGCAACCATCCGGAGCTTGAATTCAAAAAGGAAACCGACCGGTTGATGGGGTATGTGCAGCGAGTGGCAACGGCAGGTTCACCCGAATCTTTGCTGGGGTTGGAGGGAAGCGCCGCAACAGTGTACTTCGCAGGCTTTGCCAAAATGTTCCGCTCCGAATTGAAATTCGACCAAAGAGTCCGCCGCCCTCCCACCGATCCGATCAATTCCATGCTCGGGTTGGGGTACACCCTGCTGGCCAACGAAGGAATTTCAGCCGTGGCTGCTGTTGGGTTCGATCCTTATTTCGGATTTTACCACAAGCTGGATTATGGGCGCTGTTCACTTGCCCTTGATTTGATTGAGGAATTTCGCCCGATTACCGTAGATCGCCTGGTGTCCCAGTTGGTCAACCTCGGAATGGTTGCCAATCACAGTTTTACGGCTGGTGAGGATGGGGCCGTGTGGCTCAAGGATGAAGCCCGGAAACGCTTTTTTGTTGAATATGAGCGGATGTTGACCGAGGAATTTACCCACGGCCGGACCGGGGGAAAAATTTCGTTTCGGCGGGCCATCCAGGAGCAAGCCCATGCTTTGCAACGCGCCGTCATGCGAGGCGAACTCTATCGCAGTTTCCAGGGATGGCATTAAATGTATGTTTTGGTTGTCTATGATATTGCGAACCAACGGAGGCTCCAAAAAATCGCCGCCTTGCTGGAACGATATGGCCTCCGGATTCAGCGGAGCGTCTTTGAATGCGAATTGAACCCGCCCCAAATCGCCCAACTCTGCGCCGAAATAAAGGCGGTGATGAATCGGAAACAGGACCGGGTTCAGTTGTATCCTCTTTGCCGTGAATGCCAAACCAAAAATTGTTCCTGCAATCCCCAAACCCAGTTTGTGATCGTTTTATAGGAATAAACTGGATACATAAAGTGCAGGACGGTCCAAAAACTCGCCCTACGCAGCCTTTGGTTTGACCCGCATGGACTATGATCACCTGCTCTCCGTCCGGTGTTTGGCTCTCAATTACATTGAGGGCTGAAAGAAATTCACGTGCAGCCGGATGACA
>JAIBAN010000135.1 GCA_019695185.1 Blastocatellia bacterium
TCCTGAACCCTGAACCCTGAACCCTGAACCCTGAACCCTGAACCCTGAACCCTGAACCCTGAACCCTGAACCCTGAACCCTGGTTTTACTTTCCATCCTCAGGTTGGTTTTTACGATTGTAGGGAAGGCCGTAAGTCCGCATTTTCTCATAAAGATTTTTACGGCTGATGCCAAGGATTTCCGCCGCCCGTGATTTTTGACCATGAGTCAGCGTGAGAATCTCTCGTATATAAACAGCTTCCAGTTGTGCCAACGTGGGTTTCTGGTCTTTTCGCTGCATCAGTGCGGTCGAAGAGGTCAGGTGGGGTGGTAAGGTATTTGGCAACAGTTGTTTCTCTCGTGAGATAAGCACCGCCCGTTCCAGAATATGAAAAAGTTCACGGGCGTTTCCAGGCAGGTCATACCCTCTCAGACAAGAGAGGGTATCCGGCGAAAGCTCACAGCGTTCCTTTCCGTGACGACGGCAGATATTGTCCAGAAAATAGTCAACCAGGGCTGGTATATCGTTCGGTCGTTCCCGGAGCGGTGTGATTTCAAGCGGGATGACGTTTAGCCGATGGAACAAATCGGCCCGAAAAGTTTTATGGGCGACCGAATCAAAAAGGTTGACATTGGATAGGGAAATCAGGCGCGCATCAATGGTGACAGATTGCCGACCACCCAGCCGGGTAAAACGCCGCTCCTCAATCACCCGGAGCAGTTTGGCCTGGGCCGGGAGGGTGAGGCCAGCCACTTCGTCCAGTACCAGGGTCCCGCCCTGTGCGGCTTCAAAGCGTCCTGGTTTGCTGGTTCCGGCACCAGTGAAGGCACCGCGTTCATATCCAAAAAGCTCTGCTTCCAAAAGTGATTCCGGCAGGGAACCGCAGTCAATTTTGACGTAAGGGCCGTCTTTACGGGCACTGTGTTCGTGAATCCATCGGGCAAGCAGGTCTTTGCCGGTTCCGGTCTCACCGCTGATGAGCAGATTGGCCTCGGTTGGCGCAACCCGTTGCGCCCGGTCAAGCAAGTCATGAGAATCGGTTGAAACGGCAATGATGGTCAGGTTGTGCATCGTTTCTGCATTCACCAAGGTCACGTCCCTTCTGTGGCTCGTCGTAAAATCACAACACCTGGCCGTTCATCGGTAAAGGGTTCCGCTCCAAGTTGTTTCACCGGGGTATAGGCGGAATGAATCCATTCCACAAGCGCCTTTCCGGAACCGGGGCTGGAACCGAAGTATCCGTACTCAAAATCCTTCACCCCACTGTGCATCAAAACAATGAAATCCGGAGGGTGATTTTTGACTGTTGTCAAAACCGCCATTTCACCGCCGTAGGTTTTGAGGTCGAATCCAAGCAGGGAAATAAAAGGAGTCGGGTTGGCTCGCCGGGTCAGGTAATTGAGCGTTACACCATGCGGAACCACCAGAACCGTTGCTTTGGGCGGAGCTACTGCATTGAGTGCCGTGACCGTTTGGCGCATAACCTCGCCCATTGGCTCCAGTTCAAACGGGAATGCTTGCATGGTGTCACCGGTGGCTCCGACAGTCAGGGTTTTTTGTGAATAGAATTCGTTGGCCCAGGTCAGATGGGCCAGACAGCCCGCAGCAATCAATCCGACCATGGCTGCCCGCAAGGCGGGCTGTCCGCCCCACCGGGCTTCCAGTATCCGGGGCCAGGTATTGAGGCAAAGCCCGGTCAGGAGCAGGGTGGCCGGCATCGCCAGAGTAAACCCATAATGGTACAACCGGACATGGAATGCCATTTTGGTCATCATCACCAGCGCAAAGACACACCACAACAGCAACGGCAGTCGTCGGATTCGTTCCAGCGGGTCTTTTTGAGCCAGGCACTGGCGTAGTACCCACGTTCCTCCGCAAAGCGTGGTGACCGGCAGCAAGAGTCCGATTTCAGGCCAGGGAATTCCATTGGGGAGCAATCCACCCAACAGTGCCAGTCCTCCTGAGACCACCGTGACAAGTGGGAGAGAAAGTTGCCGTTCGCCTAGCCTGCGGCAGAGCCAGCCAAGCAGACCCATGACCATGACACAGCCGCCCGTCAGCCAAAGTGTGCGCCAAAAGTGTGTCAACGGGGCATCCAGCCCTGTCACATACTTGTAAAACTCGTCATGCAGCACATTGTTTCCAGCCAGATTGCCAAAATTGCCGCAGGCACCCCGCAAGGCTGTTCCAACCGGCATTCGAGTGCTTAAAAAAAACAGAAAAAGCCCGATTGAGATGGCCATTCCGCCAACCAAACAGGCCCCGGCAATAAATTTCCGCCGGGTTTCCACCGGACCAAACCACACCATTCCAATCAAGCCGCAGAAGGTTGTTGTGCCTGCTGCAAGTGTCAGTTCGATTTTTGTCAATGCCACCAAGCCCAGGCAAGCACCGGCACCAAACAGCCATCCCGGCTGTCGCCTGATGCAGAATCGGGTCCAGCACCAGAGCATGACCAGGGTCAGCAACACGCCGTGGGTCTGTTCATGCAGATAGGGCGAAAGGAAATTAAAACTCCCCATTCGCACATACTGGGAAAAAGCGAAAACCGAAAGAAAAACCACACTTACGGAAAAAGCTGTCAGCCGGTCGAAAAACTGATTGAACAGACGGTGCAGGAGAATTGTGACCAGCCCTGTCAGAGTCAAATTGGCTGCAATCAGGGTGCTGTAGGAAACACCAAACAGGCGAAACAACCCGGCATTGATGTACTGTGCCAGCGGGCCATGCTTCCAGGCAATGTCAGCATAAAGGTCTTTGCCCTGTGACAATTGCCAGGGAAGGTAGAGTTCCATGCCAAAATCCTGGAAGACGTCCGGCCATTTGCGCCAGCTCCAGGCTGCCAGCCCAAGGAAAACCAACATCAGCACCAGGGCGTCAATCCACAGCGGAATGCTTTGGCGGAGGCGGGTAGGGAGGGCGGGGGACAGGGTAGGCGTCTCCAAGTCGGGTGATATCTCCTTGGGCAAGGGTGGTGACAATCTCTTCGTGGAGGAAATCGCGTTCGGCTCTGATCTCGGCTGCCACCCGCTGGTCAAAAGTTGCGCGGGCCGCATCCAGTTCCGGGCGGAGCAGGGAATAGAGATTGCATTGGGTTCGCCCGGTTTGGATTTTGGCCCGGTTGTACAAAATAATCTCAGCTACCAGGAGACGGGCAAACCGTTGGGCATCCTGCTCCGGTTGATTCAGGTCACCCTTGGTGTGAGAGGGGGCGGTTGTCTCTTGCAAGCCGGTTCCACGGCCTGAAACCAGAGTCAAAAACAGCCCGCCCGCCACCACAAAAATCAGCAGTACCAGCAGACTTGCCAGCATAAGGGCATACAAAAGGAACGGGCGGCTTCACTCACCGCCCGCGGAACCCGGTACCATTGGGGCGGTATCGCCCGTTCAGACAGGGTCGTTGAAACTATACTTTTTAGCATCGCGCCACAGCCGTTCGAGGTCGTAGAACTGCCTCGTCATCTGGGTGAAAGCATGGATGATAAAATCTCCGCAATCAAAGAGCACCCATTGACCATCTTCATATCCTTCGATGTGATGGGGCTTGGCCTTGATTTCATAGAGTTTCTTTTCGATTTCGTCGGCAATCGCCTTCACGTGCCGGTCCGAAGTGCCGCTGCACAGCACAAAATAATCCGTAAAGCTCGAAATGGCCGAAAGATCAAGCACCGTGATGTCGAGTCCTTTTTTTTCCTGGATGGCCCGGACGGCGGTGAGGATTCGTTCATCGGTGAACTGATTGGTTGGTGGAATCGGTGTGGTAGCTTGAAGTTCGGTCGTAGTGGTCAATTCGTTCATAGTTCCTTGCCAGAAAAAAATTTCGCCCGAAAAGCGATGAGAATCGTCTGGATAGTACCGATTTCCCGGCTGGTTGTCACCCTCCAATCGAACCCCTGACCAAATGACATGATTGACCCAACTGGAGAAAGCCGTCACAATCGCAGGCGGCAGCTCTTTTTCCCATGAATTCAATCCTCCTGGCAACCGAAGGCACCTATCCGTTTCATGGCGGCGGGGTCAGTACCTGGTGCAATGTACTGACAACCCGGCTGGCTGAATACCGCTTTTCAATTTTAGCGGTCATTATGCACCCTTATTTACAGGCCCGGTATGTGCCGCCTCCGAATGTCACCGGGATTCTCAAAGTTCCGCTTTGGGGGACGGAAGACCCCATTGAACAGCGTCGGGGGGCCCCTTTTTCAGAAATCCTGAAACGGCGGCAGGCCACCACCGAACCCATGATTCGCCGTTGGTTTATTCCGGTTTTTGAAGAATTGTTGGAGGCTCTCAAGGTGGCTGCGGACGGTCGGCGGACAGGTCGGATTTTTGCCGAGATGGCTGCGTGTTTTCGCCGGTTTGACATGTTTGTCAGTTTTCGCTCACCGATTGTCTGGGAGAGCTTTCGGGTGTTCTGTGAGCAATTTGGGGTGGATGACCCGTCCTTGCCGCCGCCGACCGTGCGGGATGCGGCTGAGTGCCTGCAATTGTTGGCCCGGCTTCTACAGCCGCTGGATGTGGAGTTGCCGCCTGTGGCGTTGACCCATTCAGCCGCCGCCGCAGTCTGTGGCTTGCCCTGTGTCGTGGCCAAGATTGAGCAGGGAACCCCGTATTTGCTGACTGAACATGGAGTGTATTTGCGGGAACAATACCTGAATGTCACCCGGACTGCCCGGACCCCTTTTGTGAAAATATTTTTGCTGAAATTGCTGGGAGCAGTGGTTCGGGCCAACTATGTCTATGCTGATGTGGTCTCCCCGGTCTGTCGGTACAATGCGCGCTGGGAACAGGCTCAGGGAGTTGAACCTCATCGGATTGAGGTGATTTACAACGGAGCCGACGCTGACCGGTTCCGGCCTTTGGACCTGCCCCGGCGGACTCGTCCGACCGTGACGCAGGTGGGATTGATTTTTGCCCTGAAGGGAACCAAGGATTTGATTGCGGCAGCCACCCTGGTCCGGCAGCAGGTGCCGGAAGTGGAGTTTCTCCTTTATGGTTCAGCCAGTGACCCTGATTATTTTGCCGAGTGCAAAAAACTGGTGCGTGATTTGAAACTGGAGGAAACCGTGACTTTTGCCGGACTTACCTCTGAGCCGGAAAAAGTCTTCAATGAAGCCGATGTGGTCACCCTGAGCAGTATTTCCGAAGGGTTTCCCTACACGGTGGTCGAGGCCATGCTGTGTGGCAGTGCAATTGTGGCAACTGAAGTTGGAGGTGTCGGGGAAGCCTTGGATGAAACCGGCATTTTGGTACCACCCCGGCAGCCTGAGATATTGGCTGAGGCTATTATTCGTCTCCTGAGGAATCAGGCACTCCGCACGAGTTTGGGGAAACAGGCTCGGGAACGGGCGGTCCGGTATTTTACTGAGGTTGAATTTGCTGCCCAATACCGGGCCTTGTATGCAAAGTTGATGCAAAACCAATTGAGAATTGAGAATTGAGTCCCCTCAGGTTCAATTGACAACCAAACAGCTTGTCTTTACAGGTAAACCTTCCCTCAAATTGGTCTTTAATTCTCAATTCTCAATTCTCAACTCTCAATTCTCAATTCTCAATGACTGCCAATTTGCCGCCTTCCCAAATCCCTGATTCCGCAACCAGCCTCATGACTGTGAGCCGGGGGAGGCTCATTCCTGCCACCCACCCGCAGTCGTTGGAAACACTGGTGCAGGAAGTGCTCGCTGCAGGCGGGCAACCCATGGACTATTGGGAAGTGGCAGCACGGCTGGAGTCTTTTGGGCTTAATGATCAAACTGCACAAAAACTCTTTCAACAGGAAAACCTGTTTGCTCTGGCTTCCATTCTTTTTACCCGGATGAGCCAAACACCGGCCCTGCCTGCCAGAGAGAATTCAAAAAGCAGTTCACCCGGATTCAGACAGGATGTGGAGCGGTTCAGCCGTGCTCTTTCTTTTGCCTTGCCTTGGGGATTGCTTTTTATCAGTGAGCATGGTCTTGGTTCGCAACTCCCGTTGGAACGGCGGCTGCAACCAGAATCGGCAGCAGCCATTTCCGTTGCCATTATGCTCAGTCTGGTTGTGAGCGGCGGTTTCCTGCAAGTCATGGCTCGCCGGGGGTTGTTTTATCAGGGGATGAAAGAAACTGCGTTGGAACGGGCCATCTTGCTCCGGTTTTTAAAATTGGGCGGATTGGTCTGTGGTGGTGTTGCTTGTGCAGGCACTCTGTTGGGGTTTTATACCGGTTGGATTGCCGACCAGGCGGTGTTACTGGCTGCTGGTTGTTTTCTGCTGCTTTCCGGACTTTGGCTTTTGTGTGGGGTTCTGTCAGTCCGGGCCTCGGCCAAGCCGGTGGTACTGATCTTCTGTGGTTCAATCGGTGCTTATCTCGGCCTGACGTTGGGGACAAATGCCACCGTTGCTGTGGCACAAATGGTCTCCTTTCTGGTGGCGTTGCTGGCAGCAGCCGGGTCGGTCTGGTGGTCGCTGGCCAGGGGCACGGTTCACGAGGTTCCGGAATCCTTACCTGATATGAGTGTGCTGGGATATTTGCTGACACCTTATTTTCTAAGTGGGGTCGGGTATTTTACATTTTTATTTACCGACCGATGGCTGGCAGGAACGGTTTTTACGATACAGATGGGAGTTCCCTTTACAGCTCATCCCGGCTATCAACTGGGAGCTGATTTGGCATTGCTTGGTTTTTTTCCCATGGTCGGATTGGTTGAAGTTTTTGCCTGTCGCTTTGCCACTTGGGTTTTTTGCAAGGCTGAAGAACGAACACTGACTGATTCACACCGCTTCCGGCAGGAAGTGCGTCACCGGTTCCATCTTTTGGCAGGCATATTGATGACCATTGGGGCAATACCGGTGGCAGTTTGGTTTGCAGCCCATCCGGAGGGCTGGCAATCGGTTCGGATTCCGATTGAACGGGCTATTGCCGCCCGGTGCATTGCCTTCTGGGCTGGGATTGGTACCGGGGCGGTGGCCGTAGCCCTTTTTGAAATGCTGATTCTCTTCAGTTTTTCGGTACCTCGCCCGGCCCTGCGGGCTCTGTTGACCGGATGCCTGATCAATGCAGTGACAGGCTATTTGTGTGGGAACCTCTTCGGTTATGAGGCTGCGGTTTGTGGCCTGGTTACTGGGGCAATGGTCTGGGCTGTATTGGGTTGGAGAGCTGTCCGGCAACTCTTGAACGAACTGGAGTACCGCTATTTTGCAATGTGAAACCAGGGTTCAGGGTCCAGGGTTCAGGGTTCAGGGTTTGGGAAGACCGGAAATATGAGGTTTGGATTTGGATTCTCAATTCTCAATTCTCAATTAGCAAACCTCTGAACCGTGAACCTTGATTGAAAGCAACCTCTCCACTCGGCTTTGGTATCAGAAAATGGCTTTTTCCCTCTTCCGCTGCACCGCAGCTTGACAGACGGACCACAGCCCTTGTACTTTCAAAAGCCCAACGGTAAACCGTTCTCAAACCTATAAATCCAAGGTGGTGATAGACGTGGCACAGGTTGAATTGTACCAGGGAGAATCTGTCGAGAGCGCCCTGCGTCGGTTCAAGCGACTCGTTCAACGGGAAGGCATTATCGCTGATGTCAAGAAGCATCGCTTCTATGTTAAGCCAGGCGAACGGAAGCGGCTCAAGTCAGAGTTGGCGCGCAAGCGGCAGCGTTCGAGCATGCGGAAACGTCGCATGGATTCCGGGCGATAAGCACTCACCCAGTTGTTTTTCCGAACAACCAACGGCGGTCAAGGGGGCAAAGCTTCTTTTATGGCTTCTCTTGGCCGCCGTTTTTACTTCTCAAAGCGGGAATGAATGTTTTGAGTTTTGAGTTGTTGATGTTTCAAAGCCTGTTTTCATTCAAAACACAAAACACAAAACCACCCCTTCTGCTTTTACCTTTCAGGTTGGTGTATCGTACCTTGGAGTTTGATGTATGCAGCACAACACAAAAACTCTTTCTCTCTCGTTCCTGTTTGCCTTTGTCCTTGTTTTCATTGGTGGAGCCCTGAGCGGTGAACCGCTTTGGGCACGTCCTGCCGGTAAAGCCGCCAAGGCTTCCAAAGCCTCAAAAACCAAAGCCGCCAAGGCTTCGAAAGCTGCCAAGGCTACCAAAGCCACCAAAGCTTCAAAAACCAAGGCCACCAAAACCAAAGCGGCGAAAGAACGCACTGCACGGGCGCACAAGGTTCGGACCACGACAAAAGTTTCCCATATGAGCAAGTTGGCGGCTCGCCGAATTGCGGCCCGGCGGGCAGCCGAAGCCCGTCGCCAAGCCATCATTGCCCACAATCGGGCAGTGGATACCCGACTGCTCGATATTACTCAGGATAAAATCGAAGGTGACAATTTGGCTGGGGAAGACATGCAGATTCGGTCCCTGGCCTTGGAAGCACTGGGCCGAAACCCTGGCACCGTGGTGGTCATGGAAGCCAACACCGGACGGGTGTTGAGTATGGTCAATCAGGCATGGGCCATCGGCAAACCGTTTAAGCCCTGTTCAACCATCAAGCTTCTGACTTCACTGGCTGCACTGAACGAAGGATTGGTTGACCCCGATGCCCCCCTTCCGATTGGCCATGGATACTCAATTTCCATGACGGAGGCCTTGGCTCGCTCCAATAATGAGTATTTTCAGGAGTTGGGCGGTCTCATCGGCTATGACCGGTTTATGAAATATGCCCGGATGGTCGGGTTTGGCGAACCAACCGGAGTCAACTTGCCTGGTGAGAGTGCCGGTTCCATTCCCACTCGTGATGAGGACTTTCGCCGCATGTTCAGTCATGGTGACGGTTATGGCATTACAGCCCTCCAGTTGGCCTCCTTTACGGCGGCGTTGGCTAATGGCGGAACCATCTACAAACCCCAGGTTCTACGGACAGCAGAGGAAGTGAAGAAATTCACCCCGGTTGTTCACCATACTTTCCAGCTTGCCGAAACAGACCGGGCCAAAATTTTGGAAGGGATGCTTGATGCGGTCAGTTATGGTACGGCCCGCCGGTCAAATGCTGCGGTCTTGAGCGTGGCTGGCAAAACCGGAAGCTGTAACTGTGAGTGCTCTGCCGGAACCAAATTGGGACTGTTCACTTCGTTTATGAGTCCTTCGAATCCAAATCTGGTGGTGACGGTCATTACGACCGGGTCGGCCCAGCGTGGTTCTCTGGCCTCAATTGTGGCCGGCAATATTTATAATGGACTGAATGGCACCTATGCCGGAAACGAACAAAATCGCCCCCGCCGGGCCGAACCCATGCGGGTAGTCCGGGATGAGAAGGGAAGCATCCTGTTGACGAACCGGAATAAATAACCGTCAGCTTTCAGCCCCCAAAGGGGCTTTGGAAAACTTCCAAGGATATGGAAAGCCAGACCAGCGGAAAACCGAAGCGGCGGTGGCGGCAAGTTACCGCCGTTTTAGAAACTTTTTTCGTGTGGTGGAAACTTTGTAGTATTCTGGAAGAGCAAGTGAACCGGAGGTGAGGTCAGCCGACTTCACCCGAATCTTTAAGTTTCAAGGCGCTAACTGCTGTCCTTAAAAGATATATCAGACTGGGCAGGAGATTGGCATAGTGTGTGCATTATCATACGAATGCACGTGTGTCATTTAGTACATACAAATACATTCAGAGAACTTCACTGCACACAATCATTTTCAAGGTTTTTCGAAAAACAGCATGTAAGCCCCAGGCTGCAAAACCGGGCCCGATGCTCTGTTGCATTTCATTCATTAGCTTTTACGTTACCTGTAAAGCCGTAACTTCAAGACCGAACCAGGAGCCTATGTGTTCCAACCCATAGAGGAGGACAGAGGGATGTTCAAATCAGGAAGGAAGTTGTTCAGCACGTGGACTCTGCTGGCATGCCTGTTTGTGCTTGCCGGGGGAGTGACAACCTACCTTCGTCCAGTGGCCGCCAAAGGCCATGGAAATCAAGAGGTGTCCCAGTCAAGGCCGATTTTGGTTGACCGCGCTACCGTGCGAGCGAATTTCAAAGCCGTACCAGTCACCGGCCCGGTCACCATTCACAGCGCTGGACACTTATATTTCCAGGACGGACATGACCTTCCGGACGGCGAGACAACCGAAGGGTTGTTGGCCGCCACCGGAACAGCCAGCCAGCCGACAGGAGTCATGACGGCTGACTTTAACAATGACGGTACGGAAGACATCGTGACCGTGTACGGGAATGCAGAAGGTCAGGCTTATGCCACCTTCCGGACCCAAAACGGGCATGGCAGCTTTTCCACTTCGCAGGCTTCGGTAATCGGTGCAGGGGTTCCGGTTGCCGTGCGGGCCACCGACTTTGATCGGGATGGAAATCTGGACTTGGTTTTCATCAATCAAGGACGCAATTCAATCACCATGAGTGCCGGCAACGGCCAGGGTGGTTTTACCCCTGCGGTTGATCTGACGGTTGGAACGCAACCGACCACGCTGGCAATGGGAGATTTGAACCACAATGGTGTGGCCGATGTGATCGTCGGGGATGCCAATGGAGAGTTCCGGGTTCTTTCTCCGGCCGACACCGGTGTCGGGTATGCTGATGCCAGCATCAAGACCTTTAAAGCCAGTGCTCCGGTGATTGCGGTTGAAACCGTGGACCTGAATGGTGACCGGTTCCAGGATGTGGTGGTTGCCACTGCTGCCGGAATTGAAACCTGGTTAGGCGACAGCACCGGCGAACTCAAACGCAAAGACAAATTGGCGGCTGCCGGCTTGGTTGGTCTGACTGTTGCCGATTTGAATCTGGATCGTAAAGACGACATCGTGGCCGTTTCTGGCACCGGCGATGTGACAGTTTGGAATAACAAAGGCAATGGCTTCAGCGCTGGGCAAAGCTTCAAAGCCGCCAAAGCGGCAGTCAGCGTGAAAGCAAACTGGGTGGATGTGGATGCCTACCGCGACATCGTGGTGGTGGACCAGGCCAATAATGAAATGGCCATCCTGCTTAACCAGAAGGGCCGTGGCTTTGCCGCCCCGGTCACCGTGCCGGTGGATTCCCAGCCAGCAGACGTTGCTTTTGGACGATTTGACATTGACGGTGTGAATGACGTGGTCGTCGCCAAAAAAGGCGGTACTGCAACGGCATTGACCTATGTGCCAAATCAGGCGACCACCATTGCGGTGACGGACCTGAGCAATATCCGGCAGATTCCGGCCAACGGTACTACGACCGATTTGACCGGTTTGGCACGGGTTACCTTCCTGGATGCCTTGACGGCAGCCAATAATACACCCGGACCGCAAACGATTACGTTCCAGGTCAGTGAAGCCAACGCCATTTCGGCGCTCAACGGCCTCAACCTGCGCGAACCGTTTACCAATACACCAAACTCAAACAGCCTGCAGTTCCCGAATACAACCATTGCCGGGACCACGGGCGAACGGCTCTATAACGTCAATCTCAAAGGTGCCACAGCCCTGAACGGCATCCTGAGCCTGGTGCTCACCAGCCCCAACGGCGACGGGACCGTGATTGACGGTGACAACGTTCTCTCGGGGAACTCGATTATCAACAAACTGGGTCCCGATACCCGGATCGTGGGCGATGCAACGTTCAACTGCGGATTTGAAATTGGCGCGGCCAACTGTGTGATTCGCAACCTGATCATCACCGGCTTTACCAACACGACCAGCCAAGGCGGAGTTGGTGCCTCGGCGATTGAAATCAGCGGCGTGCAATCACAAAACAACCAGATCCAGAGCGTCTACCTTGGTTCGCTCGATCTGTTTGGCTCGACCAACTTCTTCCCCGGCGCAGCCGGATCATTCACCAATGCCAACGTGCTGCCCGAAGCTTCAGCCGGAACCGCAATGAGCGCCAACCGGCATGGAGTCCGGATCAATGGTGCCGGAAACACCACGGTCAGCACAACCACCGAGTTTATCAACATTGGTCGCCGGACGTTGATTTCCGGAAACCAGGATCATGGTCTCTTGCTTGAAGGCGGCAGTTCTTCAAACCTCTTTACCACGTTGTTTATCGGAACAACGTTCAATGGCTCCACTCCGCATGGGAACGGCTCTTCTTTGGCTGCCCCGTCGGGTGCTGCGGGCATCGAACTGCGCAACAGCGCCACGGGCAACACGATTCGCAATTGCGTGATTTCGTGCAGTGGCCGGGAAGGTGGCCCAGGGCGTCCAACCAATCCGGGCGTTAATGGTGTTGTGCTCCGCACAACCCTCCCGAATAATGCTGGTCCGAGCAATAACCGGTTTGAAAACAACATTATCGGTTTACAATCGGATGGCATTAACCCGCCCCTCTTCTCTGACTTGGTGGTCTGCCGCAACACAGGGTTTGGGGTGGCAATCCAAAATTCCGCCACGTTTAACGCCTTTACCCAAAACACCATTTCAGCCAACACCTTCAGTGGTGTGTTGATGACCGGACTTGGAACCAACCGGAACACCTTTACGGAAAACCGGATTGGGACGGACATCACTGGACGGCTGTCAAACGGTGGTAACCCGGCCAGCAACAATCGTGGAAACCTGCTCAACGGGATGGAAATCAGCGAACAGGCGGCTTTGAATACGCTCGACAACAACACCATTTCCAACAACCTGGGTGATGGCGTTCAGTTGACGTGCAGCCAGACCTTCCTCTTTACCACTGGTAACCAGGGGACGGACGGCAACACTCTCGTGCGCAACAAGATTGGTACGGACAGCGGTGCCACCACGACCTCGTTGGGAGCCAACTTGGCCAACGGTCTGAACGGTGTGTCTTTTGGTGATTTGGGTGCGATTACGAACGAAGGCAACGTCCAGTTGAACACGTTGGATCGCAACCTGATTTTCTTCAATCGGCTCGATGGTGTGATTTCACAGGGACAGTTCTGCGACTTCAACACCTTTACGCAAAACTCCGTGATCGGCAACGGTCAGCGTGGATTCAGAATTGCTACCGGAGCCACTGGCTCGGGCACGATTGCCGGACGTGAAGGTCCAGAATTGACCTCCGGTTTCCGGGTAGCCCAGGAAAAATACACAACCACCAACGAGGACAACGGCCTCAATCCGATGCCGGAAATCCCCGGTCCGCCGCTCCCACTTCCGACGGCAGCAGTGGTGGTTGATTCTGCCTTGTTGAACGGAAACGTGTTGCAGGTGACAGGCCGCATCGGCCGGTTTTACGGCTCGATTCCCAACACCTTCCGGATTGAAGTGTATGCCTCCAACACGACGGACGTTTCAGCCCGCGCTCGGGGTATTGCCCAGCGTTACCTGGGTTTCACGACTGTCACTGGTGGTGTGACTCCGGCAACCTGGAGCTTCACTGTGACCGGTGTGCAGGGAACCAATACCCAAGTGCAGGTTGGTGAAGTGATTACTGCCACTCTGCGGAGTCCGAACGGCAGCACCTCTGAAATCTCGGTCGCCAAACAGGTTGACCAGGGAGCCCAGCAAGGCACCCCGGCTTTCTCAATCAACCGGGTGAATGCCGGTCCGCCAGTCAGCCTGACTCCGATTTCATCAGTTGATTTTGGCGATGTGCCGATCAACTCTGCGCAACAAAGCGTGACCGTGCGGGTCCTGAGCACCGGAACGTTGGGTGCCCCGATCACGATCAATTCAATTACCCTCACGAACGCTGGTGGCACACCTTCCCAGTTCTCCATCAGCACAGCGGGTATTGCCTTCCCGATCACCTTGGCCCCAACCGTTGATCCGGTTGGAACACCTGGGTCATTTGTTGATTTCATTGTAACGGAAACCGGAACTTCACTTGGCGTGAAAACCGGTGAGGTAACCCTCAACATTGCCACAACTGTGGGCCAAAACTACCTGCTGCCTTTGCGGGTTAATATCACTGGACAGCAGATTTCAACCAATCCGGCTGCTGGTTCAACCATTAACTTTGGCAGCGTGCAGGTGGGGAACACCAGTACCGCTCAGAATGTGGTCATCAGCAATACCGGCTCGGCCAATCTGACGGTGAACCTGTCTCTGAGTGGCGATTACATTTTTGACACAGGGTTTAACTCTGCCACGCAAACGATTGCACCCAATGGAGCGTTGACCGTACCCATCCGGTTCCGGCCCGTTACCACCGGAACCAGGACCGGAGCTTTGCAAATCGGCCACGACGCACAAAATACCACTTCCCCGATTGTGATTAACCTGACCGGAACCGGCACGGCCCCGCCGCCGCCGCCAGCTCCGAATTTGGGCGGAATCACCCTCAACGGGCAACCGGTTGGTTCGTTGCTTGATTTTGGCAATGTCCCGGTCGGACAAACTGCAACCCGTCAACTGGTGGTTTCCAACACCGGTAACGGAACCTTGATCTTCAATGGTTTCACCACGGGTGATGCTTTCAGTGCCAACGCATCGGCCACAACCATTGCTGGAAACAGCACGGCCACTGTGACGGTGACGTTTGTCCCCAATGCTGCGGCTGATTTCACCGGAACCCTGAATATCGGAACGAATGCAGCCAATGCTCCCAATGTGACCATTAGCTTGAAAGGACGGGGAACTGCCCCTGCAATTGCGGTCAACCCGCCGTCAATTTCATTTGGCAATGTGACAATCAACCAGACCTCCAGCCAAACCATGACCATTACGAACACCGGTAACGACGTATTGACCGTCAATGCCGTGTCCGTGACGGGCCAGGGCTTCCAGGTCCAGGGCGTACCGAGCGGTTCATTCCAGGTCCAGGCTGGTTCATCACAGTCATTCCAGGTCACCTTTGCCCCAACTTCAACGGGTAACTTCAGTGGTGCTGTGACCATCAACAGCAATGCCCGGAACCAGCAGACAGTTACGGCCAGTTTGACCGGGAGCAGCGCTGACAGCATTTCGCCGACAGTCAATGTTTCTGAACCACGCAGTGGTCAGGCTTTTGCCGCCGGTTCACGGACATCCGCCCGCTTCACAGCTTCGGATAATGCCGGTGTGACATCAATTGATATTCAATTGGTTGATGGCGGTGGTCTGAACAGTTTGGCAACCGGCTTGCCGGGCAACACCACTTCCTTTGATGTGGTATTCCCGAATACGACGGATTCGTCCAACGTGCGGGTGCGGGTCGTGGCCCGCGACGCAGCCGGGAACACAGGTCAGGGCGAAAGCGGAACCTTCACGGTTGGACCTGCTCCGCAAGTGATTGCTCCGAAACTCTCTGCCTCGAGCGGTAAGCTCAAACTTCAGTCCTTCGGTTCGAATATTTCCGTGGGTGGTGCTCAACTGCTCATCAACAGCACTCCGGTGCCGTTGGTGGCCAAGAACACCAAGTTTGTGACTTCCACTTCGGTGACAAACCTGATTCCTACGGGTGCAACGGTGCAATTGTCCGTTCGTAACCCGAATGGTGTGGTCGGCCCGACGGTAAGCTTTACCAGAAGATAACCACCACTCAAATTGAAACCTAATGTTTCAAAGGCCGGTGCAGAATAATCTGCCCCGGCCTTCGTTTTTCAGGAGGTGGAAGCGGTAAAACCGTGAATCCAAATCAGCCCAGGTACGTGAAAGAGGAACCAATCAACCCGTTCAGAAAAGGATTGGATTGCTTTTCTTTGGCCACTGTGGTGGAGGC
>JAIBAN010000218.1 GCA_019695185.1 Blastocatellia bacterium
CTCCGGTGGCTTCCTTGTAGCGCTCCGCAGTTTCTTTGTTGATGGTGCCAAAGCGGTCAATCCAACGGCGGGTTTCGAGGTTTTGGGCGAGGCTGGTGACGCTCAGTCCGATGGTCAGTGCCAGCATTGTCAAGATGGTGATAGTGAAGTTTTTCATGGTCAGGTTTCCTTTCCGGAGATGGTTTTGATTGAATTCGTTCTTCATGGATATGTGCGATGTGAGCAGTTGATTTGGCTCAAATGATTTTCTGCATTAAAAAATTTTCTCAGAGGAAACCAGAAGCGCGTCAGATTGTGGAATTTTGGTTCCCCCCGAAAATTGAGAACCCGGTGGGAGACCAATCCCACCGGGTGAAAACCGGCCCCTCGGGGAAGGGCCGGGAGGAGGCCGTTATTGCTGGTTGAAGCGGATTTCGGTGTCTTTGGTGATGACGCGGCTGGCGTTGCCGTAAGCATCGATTTTGACAACCTGGATGTTGGTCGGGTCCGCATAGAAGCGGTTGCCCTGGCCGTCCACATTCGGGGCTGCAATCGTTCCCAGCTCGATTTTGACGCGGGTGCCGTCGGCCTGGCGTTCAAACAGTTGGGTGCTGGCATCGAGGGGCACCGTCACTTCGCCAATCGGCGACATCGTGACCAACTGGTCGGCTGCCGTGTCCGCCACGCAGACCAGTCCTTTATCCACCGTCACAGATGTAATGCTCTTCACTGTGACAAAGGTGTCAGGGACATCACTGCGGCGGAAGCGGTTGACCGAAGGGGTAATCAAACGGACTGCCTGGGATTCCTTCACGGATCTCGTGTACAGATTCTGGTGATAGGCCAGATTGATGGCCACCAGTTGGAACCCGGCTTTGTCCACCACAAACAGCATCCCGGTGGTCGGGTCAAACGTAAGCTGGTCAATTGATTTCAGGCGGAAGGTGGCCCCGCTGGCCAGCCGGAAAACCGTGTTCGTGTCAAATGCCCGGCTCAATTTGCCGCTCGCCGAACGGGTCACGATTTTGCCGCCTTTGGCATCCAGCACAATCATTCCGCCATCCGGGCCGGCCAGGAGCTGGTCGAGGCTTTCAAACCGGTCGGTTGAATTGTCATCATTCACCCAACGGGTGTTGCGGGTGAAGACCAGCGAATTGTTTCCATAATTGTCGGCCTTGACCACATATCCACCCCGGCTGTCGAGGACCAGCGTCCCGTCAGGCACCGGGACAAACTGGGAAATGGCTTCGAGTTTGAGTTCCCGGTTGTCGGGCAGCAGTTTGATCGGTTTGTTGCCGTCCAGGGCGAGTTGGAAGTTGCCGCCCGCATCCTGTTTGATGAGGCGCATGGACGTAGCATCCAGCAGGGTGTACCCACCGGTGGCATCCGGGGCAATCTGATTGGCAGCTTTGATGCTGGTGGCCGGGGCCGCGCTGGTTTGCTGGCCGCCGAGTGATTGAGCGAACGTTGGGGTTGAAAACATGGTTGGGGCCACGAAGGTGGCGGCAACAAAGGTCAGGGCGATGGCGGTGGATTTCAGGTTTTTCATGGTCATAATCTCCTCAATTGGGTAAGTGTTTGATTCCAAGCCTCTTCGGTCGGCTTACCGGTCTCCTTTGGTGGAGGCAGAACTTTTCCCTGGGCGTGACACCACGCCGGTTGTGCGTTATTCAGTTGTAGGAATCGGGTTGGCTGAACCGTTTGGCTCAACCTGTTATGGAGGGGTTGATGCCGTTCACATTCCGTTTCCGCTTGATGACATAGGTAACTTCAAACCGCGTGCCAAACCCTGGCACGATGGTCTTTTTTCCTTGACGACTCTCAACGGATACGGGTTAAAAAGTTGATTGCAAAGGTTTTGCCGATTGCAAAAATGATTTCCAGGGTTTTCGTTTCAGACCTGGTTTCTGCAAAAAACAGTCAAGGTTTCTTGATTCAGTTTCATTTATAAAATGAAATTTAATGAATTTTCATTTTCAAAAGTGAATAAATAAAACTGAATCAGTTTCGTTCAGTTTGTCCTCTCACTGGGAAGTGCGATGCGGCAAAGAGAATTGGCTCAGGGGTGCGAAATTTTTTTCAAATAGGGAGTTCCTTGAAAATTTTTCCCAGTGTTTGCTAACGAACCTCTGCTACCACCATTCGCCCTGTATCTGGAAGGCCCCCCAAAAGAAGGGCTGACTCCATTTCCGGGTGCGCCACAAACTGAGTTGAGCTTCCCGCAGGGCAGCGGCAGGACGTAACTTCCGTTTGAGCATGTTTGTATAAAAACTTGCCATCAGCTCCGCCGTTGCCTCGTCGTTGACATTCCACAGGCTGACCACCACACGGGGAGAACCGGCATACATGAAGCCACGGGTGAATCCAACCACGCCTTCCCCTTTGACGACCTTTCCCAACCCGGTTTGACAGGCCGAAAGCACGACCAGATCGGCCTGGAGGTTGAGGTTGTAAATATCCCTGGCCCGGAGGAATCCGTCCTGTGGTTGTCCCTGTTCATCCACCAGGGAAAGGATCAAAGCCGACAACTCCGGTCGCTCGCTGTCCAGATAGCCGTGGGTGGCGAAATGGACAATTTGGTAACGGCCAATTTCTCCGCCAATTGCCGCTTTTTTGCTGGCTGAGAAATTGAGGGCCGAAAACCGTTGTTCCGGTGGGACCAGGGTTTCAAGGGCCTGGGCTTCCTGCCGGGTAAATGGGAGCCGGGGAATTTGAAGTTTGGGTTCACTTGGGTTTTGCCCAGCCACCAGCAGTTTCAACGCCCGTTCGTCAGTGGGTGAAAGACTGGGGGAAGGAACTGATTCCTCTGTTTTCTTCTGAGGCGGAGTGGTCTGCTTTTTCAGTCGCTCATCCTGAGTGCCAAAAACCGGGTCGGCAAACACCGCCAATTGTTTTTCAGCCGGTTTGCGACCTGCTGTTTCCCGGCGCAAAACCGCCAGGGTGGAGGCGGACGGCAAGGTCACGATTTCATGGGTTGCGAGCAACGGAACATAGGGGCCGGTCCCACGCATGGGCAAGGCACCAAAGGGAATGTATT
>JAIBAN010000136.1 GCA_019695185.1 Blastocatellia bacterium
GTTCAGGGTTCAGGGTTCAGGGTTCAGGGTTCAGGGTTCAGGGTTCAGGGTTCAGGGTTCAGGGTTCAGGGTTCAGGGTTTTCGCATACCAGGAAGGCGATACGCATCGGATTTCAACTCAAAGCTCAAAACTCAAAACTGCCTGAACCCTTTTAGAAGATTCAATTTCCCTCGGCTTTTTCCCGTTTGGCTGCGGCTTTAAGTTGTTCCTGCAAGCCGTCACTAACTTCAGGGGCAATTCCTCGGAGGACGCCGCCGCATTCGACCGCCAAGTCAAATTTGTCGCCTTTGGGCTGTATCATAAAAACCAGTCCGGCGGCTTCCTGCTGGGTTGAGTTGAGTGACAAATTGGAGGCCAGAAATTTTTGCAGGGACTGCGCGGCATTGTGTTTCTCGTCCGTGGTCATGGGGAGCGGACTGGATTTGGCGATTTCGGCGGCGGTTTGATAGGACAAATACAGATTCAGAAAGGTTTCGCGTTTGCGCGATTCAGGCGATTTCCCCATCAAATCAAGGTATTTTTTGACTTGTTCATTGGCGTAAACCAAGTCCGAATCATAATTGGCCTTCATGGCTTTCAGGTCGGTTTCCTGTTTTGCACGCAATTCGGCCAAATCGGCGTCCGCTTTTTGAGTGACCCGCTCCAGTTCACCCCGGAGCCGGGCGATTTCTGCCGGATTGGCACTGGTTGTTTCGGGTTTTAGAGCAGGCGCAGCCGAGGGATTTACAGTCACGGCAATAAAGAAACCAAAGCCAAACGCCAATCCGAGCATGGCCAGAATCGCCAGCGAGGACTTCAGGGGCTGTTCCCGGAACATGGTGTCAAGGCATTCACGAAAAGGGGTTTTTTCGTAATATTCTTCCAAACTTACTTGGGGCGAGCGCTGTACAGTCATCGGGGAACCCTCCACATTACCAGGGATTCAATGGTTACCTGTTCGAACGAAAAAAAGCCCGCTTGTTCTCCCCTTGTTCATCCGCCTATTGGACTGAGGACTGCGCAAAATTCAAAAAATGGGCCACTTCTGAAAAAAGTTTGAGTGTCGGAAAGGTTGTAAAAGAATGCGTAAACCTTTGATTGGTAACTTGGTCCTCAGTCCTTTTGATTAGATTAGACCGGCAGGTAAAAGAACGCAATTCCCAAAATGATATAAACCGCCATCAATTGGACTCCTTCCATCCAGTTTGATTCTCCGTCCTGGGCAATCAGGGCGGTGATGGCAACGGAAAGCGCAATGGCCACCACTTCCAACGGCTTGAACAGCAGGTCCATTGGTTTGGGACCCAGAAAATAGCTGGCAAAGAGCAGAGTCGGCGCGACAAACAAGGCGATTTGAATTGAGGACCCCACGGCAATATTCAGCGACAGGTCCATTTTGTTTTTGAGAGCCATGAGGACAGCAGTGGAATGCTCGGCGGCGTTACCGATGATGGCCAGCAGGATGACACCCACAAACACTTCGTTCATGTGCATGGAGTGGGCGGCTTCTTCGACGGCACCCACCAGAAATTCACTCATCAGGGCTACAAAACCGGTTGCCACCACCAACACCGTGACCGATTTTTTCTGTGACCAGCCGTGGGTCCCGATAGCTTCCTCGGTTTCCGCATTGGATTCGCCCACATACAGGTGCTTGTGAGTTTTAAGTGAAAAAACCAAGCTCAGGCCATAGGTAATGATGAGTACCAGGGCGATTTCGAAGCTGAGTTCCCGTTCGCCGGCTTCAGTGGCTTTGCCGAAGGCGATAAAGTGGAAAATGGCCGGAATCACCAGGGCAATGGCGCTCAAGACCAGCATGGTCGTGCCGATACTGGCGGCTGTCCGGTTGAATTTCTGAATTGGAAATTTGATTCCGCCGGAAATGGCACTGAGGCCAAATACGAGCAGCAGGTTCCCGATGATGGAACCGGTAATCGAGGCTTTCACCACCTCGTGCAGTCCCTTATTGAGGGCCATCAAGGCGATAATCAGTTCGGCGGCATTGCCAAAGGTGGCATTGAGGAGGCCTCCGATACCTTCGCCCAGTTTTTCTGACAGGTGTTCTGTGGCTTTTCCCATAAATCCGGCCAACGGAATAATCGCCAGACATGAAGCCAGAAAGATATAGAGCGGTTTGGCATGCATCAGTTCAAGTACAATCGAAACCGGCACAAACACCAACAGCAGGTTCAAAAAGTTTTGCGGTGAAAACAAATTTTTGAGCATAGGGGTTTTCGTAGATTTGGGTGATTTGAAAGACGTGAGGCGCAAGAATACTGTTCTCTGTCAGGCAGGGCAAATCAAACCGGTGGACGCTGTCAAAGCCGGTTCAACTTTCCAGGCTGACTGTGGTATGGTTGAAACGAAATTTCCACCCCCAATTCCTGGCAGTTCACCCAAATTCAACAGTTATGAACCGGTTGATTGTGTTAATCCTGCTTGTGGGAAGTATTGGCCTTGCCTTCGGAGGTCAACGCCAGGAAGTTCATTCAGGGCAACCAAAACCTGTTTCTTCATCTGGGCTGACTCCAGTCACGGCTCCCGGTTCAACCTCCCAATCGCCTGAAACCGAGCTTTCCGAACTCGGACTCCCTTCGTTGCGGGTTTTTTCCGATAAAGACGGGTTGCCGCAAAATTCGATTTTGTCCATGGCGCTGGACCACAGGGGCTACCTTTGGGTGGGGACCAGGGACGGGGCCGCTCGCTACAATGGCCGGATGTGGACAGCAGTCAACATGCCCAACCGCACCCGTTCAAATATGATTTGGTCAATTTTGACCACCACCGACGGAAGTTTGTGGTTTGGCACCAACGGCGGCGGCTTGGTCCGGTTAAAAGATGAAACCTGGACCATCTTTGATACCCAAACCGGCCTGCCCCATAACAATGTCTTTTGTTTGACTCAAGCCAAAACCGGCAATCAGGAAATCGTGCTGTGGGTTGGAACCGAAGCCGGGCTGGGGCGGTTGCAGCTTCCGCTCACTGCCACGGACCTCAATCCGCCCGGCACCTGGACCACGTTCACCACAGCGGCAGGGCTGCCCAACAATCGGGTGAATTGTTTGTTGGAAACTGCCCAGGGCACACTTTGGGCTGGCACCGCCAGCGGCTTGGCGCGGCTGAACGAAAACGTCTGGACGCAGACGGGTTTGCCGCCAACCCTCACCGGAAGCACCATCCGCAGCCTGTTGGAAACCCGTGACAATGGGAAAGCCAATGCCATTTGGGTGGGAACCGAAGGAAACGGAATTACCCGGCTGAGTTTTGCGGGAGCGGCAAATATTTCATCCGGACCATTCCAGGTGAATGTTTTTGGAACTGATGCGGGCCTGCCCAATGCGACCGTCTACAGTCTGATGGAAACTCAACGGGTGGATGGAACTTCGGTTTTGTGGGCTGGAACCTATGGCGGTGGCTTGGCCCGGTTTCAAAATGGAAAATGGAAAGCTTTTGACACGAAAGCCGGGTTACCCAGCAATGTGGTCAAATCCATGATTGAAGTGCCCCAGGTTCCAGGCCGGAGCACGCTCTGGATTGGAACCGAAAGCGGCGGCCTGGTCCGGGTGGACCGCTATTCCTGGCTGCATTTTGACACTACCACGGGGCTGCCCAGCGATGAAGTCAACGGATTGCTTGAAACCGTAGCTCCGGACGGAACCAGTGCCTATTGGTTTGCCACCTACTATGGCGGGGTCGCCCGGTTTGAAAAAGGGGTCTGGACCACCTTCAATACCAACTCCGGGTTGCCCTCAAATCTGGCTTTTTGCCTGCTTGAAACCAGGGCGGCGGATGGCGGTTCCGTCATCTGGGTGGGGACTTTTGGCGGCGGCCTGGCCCGTTACGAAAAAGGGCGCTGGTCCACCATTGATACAAATTCAGGCTTGCCACACAACCGGGTGACCCGCTTGCTCCGAACTCCTTTGCCAGATGGTTCCGAAACCATCTGGGTGGGAACCTACGGCGGGGGCGTGGGACGCTATGAACATGGCCGCTGGACGGTCTTGGATACCTCCTCCGGTTTGCCCAACAACCGGATTCAGAGTTTGGCGGCGACGCCCTTGCCTAACGGGGGCTTCACCATTTGGATTGGGACCGACGGCGGGCTGTCCCGGTTTGAGGAAGGAAAGTTTCAGACCCTGGATACCACGTCGGGGTTGCCCAATAACCAGGTCATCAGCCTGCTGGAAACGATTGACCCGGACAACACCCATTTTCTGTGGGTTGGAACGCTGGGGGGCGGAGCGGTGCGAATCCCGCTGGGTTCGGCGGGCGGGCCGTGGCAGACCTTTTCCGATGTGGGAAATCCGCCGCTTGCAAACAATTCGATTTACCAGATTCGGGAGGACGCCCAAAAACGAGTGTATTTTTTCACTGGGAAAGGGGTTTGCCGCCTGACTCCCCGGCTGAACGGTCCGGGCCAGCCAGCAACGTTTCAGATTCAAACCTTTACAACCGAAGACGGCCTGCCCAGCAATGAGTGCAATTTTAATGCTTCGCTGGTTGACCGCCAGGGCCGGATATGGGTGGGCACTCACAACGGGGCGGCCCTGCTGGACCCTGCCGGTGAAATTGTGGACCGGGGAGGGAAACCGCTTTTTATAGAAAATTCCTGGTCTCACAGTCGCAACCAGCCGCTTCGGGCCAATGAGGCGTTGCGTTACAACGAAAATCACCTCCTGTTTGAATTTGCCCTGCTCAATTTCCTGCGTGAATCCAAAACCCGCTACCAGACCCAACTCGTGGGGTTGGAGGATAAGCCCTCAGGCTGGACAACCGAGAACAAACGGGAATTCACCAGTCTGCCGCCGGGAAAATATGTTTTCCAGGTGTGGGGCAAGGATTCTTCGGAAAATATTACGGGGCCGGTCACCTTTGCTTTTCGGATTTACCCGGCTCCCTGGCAGACGTGGTGGGCATATACCTTCTATGGATTGGCTTTGCTTGGAGTTGGCTGGGGCAGTTACGAATGGCGGCTGCGGACACTCCACCGACGGCAGCAGGAACGGATTGCTTACTTGCGTCAACTGCTTGAAAGTACGTGGGTTATCAATTCACAACTGGATTTGAACACAGTGTTGCAACGGATTGCCAGCGAAGGGGCCCGGCTGGTGGGAGGTGAACCGGGCGGGATTGGCCTGGTGCAAGGTCAGACCGTCGTTTTTCAAAGGCTGTGGAAGATGGGGAATTGGGAGGAATCCAATCTGGTGTTTCAGTTGGGTGAGGGGGTGGCCGGAATGGTGGCTGCGACCGGTCAGCCCCGGATTGTGAACGACCCGGCTGCCTGTCCTGAAATTGTTTTTCCTGAAAACCTGGAGGAATTCGCCATCAAAGGCTGGCTCGACATCCCGATTGTGTCACGGACTGGTCAGGTGGTGGGTGTGCTCGATATTCGCCGCCCGGAAGGACGCGCTCCGTTCACTGAAGCCGACCAGGGATTATTGGAATCCCTGGCCCATCAGGCGGCGGTTGCGATTGAAAATGCCGAACTCTATGGCGAAGTCGAAGCCCGGAAAACCCAGCTTGAAGAAAAGAACTTTGAACTGGAAGAAAAAAACATGCTGATTGGCGAAGCCATGCGCGAATTGGAAAAACTCTATCAAAACGAGCGCCAGGTAACCCAGACGTTGCAGGAACTCAATCAGATGAAGACCAATTTCATGGTGGTCACCTCGCACGAGATGCGCACCCCCTTGACGGTCCTCAAGGGCTATACCGAAACCCTGCTGGATGGCTTGTTTGGGCCGTTGACGGATATGCAACGGGCTTCGGTCAGCGCCTGCCATACCATGGTTGAGCGCATGGTGCTGAACTTTGAAGGGTTTTTGGAGATGCTCAAAATCTCGGAAAACGGCCCTGTGCTGAACCATTCCCGCTTTGAGGTGGCCCAGGTCATGCACCAACTGGCGGCTGAATTTGCCCCGTTTTGTGAACAGCGGAACCAGACCCTCAAAGTCATGGTTGCACCGGAACTGTTTCTGTGTGCCGACCGGAAAAAATTCCATCTGGTTTTGCAGCATCTCATTCAGAATGCCATCAAATTTACCTACGACGGAGGGGAAATCCGGCTCAGTGCCAAAACGGATGGTGAACTGATTCACGTTCTGGTCGAAGACAGCGGCATTGGGATTGATTCCAATGAAGCCACCAAGATTTTCGAGCAGTTTTACACCTCTGCCGATTCCTCAAAACACACTTCGGGACGTTTCAAGTTTTTGGGGCGCGGAGCCGGACTTGGCCTGGCTATCTGCAAAAGCTATGTTGAGGCACACGGTGGTTTGATTTGGGTTGAATCCGCCGGTTCCGCACAGGGAAGCCGCTTCCAGTTTACCTTGCCGCTCAACGGCCCGCTGGCTGACCAGGACCACCCGTCAAAGAATCGCCCGGCCAATTCCGTCCTGCCCTGAACTTGGCTTGAAAGGGGGTACGCAGTGGCTGACCGTTATTTTGTGCGCATCATCGAAAACGCCCACCGGTTCGATGAGGATGGAACGCGGGAGGTCGGTCCTTTTCCCAAATTCTGGATGGCCAAGGAATTTTGCCGCCGCTGGCTGCGCGATTCGCTGGAGGAACTCCGCACGGCCAATCAGGCTCCGGAACAATTGAAGCACTTATGGTTTTTGTACGGCGATGACGCGCATGTCATCGGGGCGGAATATTACGCTTCGCACGAACTGGACTTCTTTCTGGCGCATCCGGCCACCATCGAGGAACGGGACTGGTCGGAAATCAAGGCACATCTTTCCAAAAACGGGCATGATGACTGAACCACCTGAACTCAGGAAAAAACTTCTGGTGCTGGACCTGGATGAAACACTGATGCTGGCTACTGAGACGCCGCTTTCGTTTCGCCAACCTGATTTTCAGCACAGTGGTTTTTTCGTGTATGAACGGCCTTTGGTGCGCGATTTTCTACACTTTGCCCAAATCACTTTTGAGATTGGTGTTTGGACCAGTTCGACGGCGCTCTACGCACTCCCAATTGTTGATTTCCTTTTTGGAAACAGCCGGGAGCTGGCCTTTGTCTGGTGCCGTGAACGCTGTAGCCTCAAGTACAGCCACGAAATGATGGAGCACTATTACATCAAACCGTTTCGCAAACTGAAGCGAAAGGGCTATAACCTGGAAACCGTGCTCGCGGTGGATGATTCACCCCACAAACATGTGGCGAATTATGGGAATCTGGTGCGGATTCGGGAATATGACGGCAGTCTGGCTGACCGGGAATTGCTGTTTCTGCAACAGTACCTTGCTTCAATCAAGGACGTGGCCAATGTTCGTGCTTTGGAAAAACGCTGGTGGAGGGATGGTTTTTCATAAAACAGGACTCAAGCCGGTTGAGTTTCACGGTTCTTCATTTCCCTTGGCGGTTTTGGTCTGGCCCTGCTGCTCATCTTTGGCAAACTCAACGGCTGCTTTGGTGTCGGGATTGAGCATTTTTTGGAGTTCCAGTAACCCGCCGCGCATCATTTGTCCGGAAATGCCCTGTTTTTCCAACTCGGCTTCGTATTCCTCAACGTTTCGCGCCTGTTTTCGCCGGTAATCGTAAATCAAGGCCGAAAACGCGACGCCAATCACCGCCAATGCAATCAACCAAGCCATAAAACCTCACCAGAAGGTTCGGAGTTCCGCCTTCAGGCGGCGGTTCGCGGGGCAGCCTTGAGGCTGCTTTGCTGGCGAAGATAAAACCGCCGTGTAAACGCGGAACTCAAACCTGCCGCCTGAAGGCGGAACTCATCACCGACTGCGCTGTTTTTCGTTGGCAATATGGTTTGCCAAAACCACAAACAAGGTTCCTGTGATAAAGGTGCTGGCCCAGCCCATTGTTTTTTCGCCAATGAGATAGGTCATCGTGACATTGAAACCAAGCACGCCAAAATAAAGACCTGCCGGACTCAACCCTTTGAATGGATACTCCCACGTTCCTTGTTCGATTTTGTTCCGGACCAATGTTTCGCACACCAGGTACACGCGCAGAATCAGAACGCACACCACAAACCAGCCCATGAAATTGGCTATGGTGATGCCAAAGTACGAGCCACCGTGAGGGTAGTAATACAGTTCTCCCAGAAACCAGCGTTTCCCCTGAAGCGCCACCGGGTCAATCACAATGTCGAGATACATCATCAGAATTCCGGCCAGGATAGTTGTCAGCCATGAGGCCCGAACCCTTGCGTCCGGCTGGAGTTGCACGTCAAACCCGCGAAAAACCAGCCGCGACCGCATCACAATCGCCATTTCCCAACTCACATAGGACAAAAACGTGAACGAAAGCGAATCCATAAAAGGAACGCCAAAGACCCATAGCTCCTGATTTTTGGTCGTGGGAATATAGACGTATTCGCCAAAAGGAAAGCCGTTCCAGCCATAAACGGAATTCCACTCGCAAACGAAGGCAATCAGATAGGCAATTACGGAAAAAAGCGCGGTCCGTCGCCAGCCGATGCGTGTCACTGCCAAAAACAGGTAGGCCGCAAAAAAGGCAAAGACATACGGACGGAGGGTGACGGTTCCGGCAAGCAGGCGGAGGAATTCAGCCATAAGAAGTCTTGGGAGTCTTGGGAGTCTTGGGAGTCTTGGGGGTCTTGGGAGTCCTGGGAGTCAGGGAATCCCTGTTTCCTTTGTCACCTTGTCACCTTGTCACCTTGTCACCCTGTCAGGTTTTGGCCCCCCAAGACTCCCAAGACTCCCAAGACCCCCAAGACTTATCGGGTTTGATGGTAATACCGTCCCAAGGCCATCAAGGGGAAGTAATACCGGTAATAGTGATAGTTGATGTAGAAGTGACAGGGGAATCCGGTGCCGGTAAATTCGGCTTCATTCCAGTTTCCTTCGGATTGCTGGGTTTTGACCAGATATTCAACGCCTCGGCGGACTGCATCTGAATGTCCTTCGCCGCCGGCAATCAGGCCGAGCAAAGCCCAGGCGGTTTGGGAAGCCGTGCTCACGCCTTCGCCCATGAGCGTCCGGTCTTTGTAGGAATCGCAGGTTTCGCCCCAACCGCCGTCCTCGTTTTGATGGGCATAGAGCCATTGGATGGCACTCATGACGTAGGCTTCGCGGGGGTCAACTCCGATGTGAACCAAGCCGTTGATGACGCCGCTTGTGCCATAGATGTAATTGACACCCCAGCGGCCAAACCAGCAGCCTTCCGGCTCAATTTCCTTGTGCAGAAACGCAATGGCTCGGTCAATCACCGCTTTGTCGGCCTTGTAGCCCGTGCGCCCCAGCATTTCCAGCACCCGCCCGGTCAAATCCGCCGTGCAGGGGTCAATCATGGCTTTCAAATCGCCATAGGGAATCTGATTCAGCAAATCCAGGTCGTTATCCACGTCAAAAGCCGCCCAGCCGCCTTTTTTGCACTGCATGGACAGCACCCATTCAGTTGCAATTCGGATGGATTCGAGCCGTTTCTTTTCATCCGGCAGCTTGACCCGGTGGAGTGCCATGATGATGACGGCAGTGTCGTCCACATCCGGGTAAAAATCATTGTAGAACTCAAAGGCCCAACCACCCGGCTGGCCGGTTTTGTTCTTGATGGCCCAATCGCCTTTGCGGTGAATCTGTTTGGAAATCAGCCATTCCCCGGCCTTGACCAGCGCCGGATGGTCCGCCGGTAATCCAGCATCACGCAGACCAATCACCATCAGACCCGTATCCCACACCGGCGACACGCACGGCTGGATATGAAAGGAATCCTCGGTTTCAATGCCAAACCGGTCAATTGCGGAAAGGCCCCGCACCACCACATCGTGGGTGGTCGGATATCCCAGGCTGTGAAAAGCCAGCAGGGAATTGAGCATGGCCGGAATGATGCCTGCCCAGTCGCCGGGTTCGTCCTGATGTTCCAACACCCAGGTTTCGGCGTGTTTGAGGGATTTTTCCTTGAAGGGAACCAGTCCCATTTTGTCAGCCAGTTTGAAAACCTTGTCGAGCCCGACAAAAATGTTTCCGATGGTGAAAATGCCGTCATCTTTCGGAAGCGAAAAATCAGCGTTTTCCCGACCTCCGACATACAGCTCATCCACATTGAGGCCGTCTTGCGCCCAGACCGGTTTTTTATCGCACACAATCAGGAGCGGAACGGTGCTCGACCGCGCCCAGCTTGCCATTTCATAAATCGTGAAGGGGAACCATTCCGGTAACTCCATAATCCAGGGCGGCAGGGCCGGAATGCCTTCCCAGGGATAGGCTCCAAAAAGCGCCAGATGGAGTTTGGTGAAAATCCGGCATTTGGTGATGCCGCCACGGGCCAGAACAAATTTGCGCGCGGCCTGCATGCTTGGGTGGTCGGGTGAATATCCCAGCATTTTCAAAGCAAAATAGGCTTCAACCGTCGTGCTCAATTCGCCGCCGTCGCCCCAGAACAGTTCCCAGCCGCCATGCTCGCGCTGATGGTCCAGAAAATATTTGGCGACTTTGTGGAGCGGACGCCCGGCCTCCGTGCCCAGAATCCGGTGGAGCATGACATATTCGGCGGTCAGCGTGACGTTGGCTTCCAACTCGGCCCACCAGTATCCGTCCGGATGCTGGATGCTCAACATATACTCGACGGCCTGGTCGAGGGTTTTTTTGACGGCTTCCTTTTCGGTCGCCAGCATGGCCTGTGCAAAACTCATTGGGGTCGTACCTGCAAGCAGAAAAATGGATTCACTAGTGAACCGGGCACTTTACTTGCGAACCTTGTTCCGTGCAATGGTTGCAGCCTTTTTTCAACCTTCACCGCAGAGGCGCAGAGGATCCGCAGAGGTTTCGCAGAGGTTTTCTTTGTTTTTCTTTGCGTAGTCTCTGTGTAGTCTCTGCGCCTCTGCGGTGAAAAAATATATATCCCTCAATTCAAAATGACCTGCTCGTCGTCGGTTTCAAATGGTTTTGACTTGAGCCACGTCGTCCAGCCCAGAGCAGGTGCCTCAGCCTTTGAACTGAGCGTAAAATCGGGCACTTCCGCTGCCTGCAAGACCAGTTGGGAATCAAAATCGAATTCCAGTCCGACCAGGAATTTCGTGAATTCAAGCAGCGGTTCCCGTGCCGTGCCGGAAGGCAAAAAGGAACGGAACTGCTCATAGGTCAATGGACCCAGCCGGAGCCGGAATTTGGATTGGGTGTCCCACACCCGGCTGCCGGACATCATTGAGAAACCCAAGTCCGACGCCGCTTCCCCCAGTTGAGTGCAGTCATCGCCTTCCAGATGGATCCAGCGACCCACAAATGGTTCGACCTCGACCGGAATCCCAAAATAGTCGGTCAGGATTGCTGCGATGGCCGTGGCCGAATGCGGGGCCTGACAAATCAACCCGGAGTAATACACCAATGCCTGGTCGGGAATCGGCAGGCGTCCCCTGGTTTCCTGCATACCCATGCCAATCAAGTGGTGCATGGCATCGGTAAACGGGTCGGCCTGATTGCGTTCAAAGCCGATGGTGAGATGGTATTTTTCCCAGGCCCGGTAAAAGAGCGAAACCAGCCGGTGGTTGAATAAATCCAGAAAGGCGGCAAACGCCGGGTCTTCCTGACGGGTTCGATTGATAAGTTCTTCCGTGTAGGCTGCCGGAAGCGTTCCCGCCGGGCCGGCCAACCCCATAAAGGCCACCACCATTTCCGGAGGCAAGGCCGGACCCGAATCATCCTCCGGCGTGGTTGGAAAGGTGAGGTCATGGATTTCGCTGGCCGGGAACCCTAACGAAAGGTGGGCACTGCAATGGACCACTTCGCCTGCCGGGTCGGCGTCACGTCCAAGCGGAACCCGTTCGGGGTGCAGGCGCTCCAGCAGCCGCACCGCCTGGAAAAAGGAAAACTCATACGGCGTGGCGGCCAGTTGTGCGGCTACAGGAGGATTTTGTTTCCGGCGCGGGGTGCCCATGTGCGGATGACTCCTTCCCGTTGTTTGGATTTGAACACCAGTTGGCTAAAGGAATTGACCGAGACATACAACCCCAGAAACCGTTCCAATACGGAAGCGAAGAGAAAGGCTCCGCTTCCGACAAACTGCGTTTCGTCAAATTCCAATTGAGTTTCAACGCCACGAACAAAGCCGGTTCCGACAAAAGGACCCAACTGGCGCACCACGGGGCGACTGGAAATCCGGGTCAATCCGCTGATTTGGTTGCGAATCGCCGGAGATTCGGCGAAATCATACAGTTGCAGAATTTCACGCAATGCGTGCGGCGTCTCGTCACCGTCGGGGGACCCCACCAGCGACAGGTGATTGAGCGCCAGATGGGAAATCAACCGCCATTGGGCATGGTGCCGGAGAGGTGGGCGAACCGTCGGGGTAAATTTGCGCAAACACCGGGTGTCAACCACGGTCAAGGCCCGTTCGACTTCGATTTCGCCGGTTCGCCCGGTGAATGGCAGGTGGGACGGCAGGTCGCGGTTGGTGCAGGTGACCTCTGCCACAATGGTTTCGGTTGAGTCCTCAGCCGGTCGGAATCCCAGGTCCACCAGCGTCAGAAACATTTCCGTTCCGGTGTCTTCCTTGAGTTGCGCAGGTCGCCGGGTTGCATACCAGTAGGTTCGCTGGCTGCTGCGGTCCAGACTGTGTTTGTAGGAATAAAACGGCTCGAAGGGTTTGATTTCCCTTCGGTTTGAATCAACCGTCTGAACCTTGTTGATGGAATAAATTTCAACTTCGTTCCGGCGGCACACGTCCGGAATCAGGTGGTATTCATGTTTCCGGTGCGAGAGTTGAATGGGCTCTGCGCTTTGCTCAAACAGATTCACCACCGGTGTGCAGCCCAGTAAAAAAGTCTGTCGGTCAATGGTTCCGGGCGGAGGCTCCACGTTTTTGACGTGCAGCCGGATTTCAAAGGCTTCACCAAACTTGGCCGCTGCCGCCTGGTCCAACCCTTCCACTTCAAAGAACAGAAATTTTTCCGGAAACACAAAATATTCGGTCAACAGACGGTACCCTGGAAAGGAACGGGCCGGGTAGGGCAGCATTCCCTGGTGCGGCTCAAACCCCACGGCTTTGATGGCGCTGGCCGGCAGGTGAATGGTGGGCGGGGCGGGGCGTTTGCTGTTGGCCGGCTCAATTGGCACCAGTTCGACGCCGGTGCATTGGTTCATGACAATTTCATACAGAGGGAAAACCTGTTGGGCTTCGCCATGAATGTAGAACCGGAGCGAGGTCAGCGTTTTGGCGGAACTGTCCTTGCCGGTTTTCAAAACCGGCAATGTGGTATCGTTCAGACAGCGCAGGCCAATCCGAATCTGGGCCTGTTCCATCCGCCCTTTGAGGGTCAGCGGGCCGTTGGATTCGAGTGCCGCTGAAACCACCTCCAGCGGCCAGACCACCGTGTCATAGCAGGTTCGAAAGCGGCAGACATGGCCGCCATTGGTCCGGGTCAGGACCGAGCGCCCCCGTTCCACAGGGTAACCGGTCATGAGGTAGCTCTGGTTGGCTCGCGGCATCATTTGGATAATGGACATGGACGGAATCGGAGCCAGATAATGTGGATAGAGGACGTTCAAAAACGATTCGGTGATTTCCGGAAACTCATCGTCAAGTTTCAGCCGGATGCGGGCCGTCAAATAAGAAAACGACTCAATCAGCCGCTCGACGTGCGGGTCTTCGCACTTATCGGTTTCCAGTTGCAGCCGGCTGGCAACTTTGGGGTATTTTTGGGCGAACTGTTGCGAGCCCTTGCGAAAATGGGCCAACTCCCGTTCGTAATAGGTGAGCAGGTCGTCTCTCATAACGCCTCCCGCACGTGAAAGTCACCGGTGCCGATTTTCAAAACCGTGTCAAACACAATCGGTTCCGGATGGGGTTGGAGGTTAAGCTGGCCGGAGATGCGAAAATGCAGGATGCGGTCATTGGCGCGTTCCGACTGGGCCGAAACCCGAACCCGCAGCAGCCGCGGCTCATAGGTGGAAATGGTCTTTTCAATGGCGTGCCGCAACCGCTCGCAGCTTTCATGGCTTTTGCGGCTGGTGCCGGTAAAATCGGGCAGCCCAAACGAGAGAATGGAATCCTTGAGTTCTTCCGACTCTTTCCAGGCTTCGTCGGGCGAGCGCCGGGTATTGAGCAACCAGGCCAAATCGCGGGCCAGGGACTGTTTGAGCAGCCGCAAACTTTGCATCTGGGAAATGGGGCCATCGTGGGCAAAAACCGGATGTTTTTCGGAAAGCCGGTCAATCAGCGACAGCATGAACGGGGCAGCAGGTTCGTTTCGTGGCATAATCGTGTGTCGAGCAAATAAAATTGATTCAGATACCCCTTCGTGTTACAAATTGCGTGCCAATGAGGGAAATTAAATCGAAATTTAATTTTGCCCGCTTCCAAAATGGCATCCTGCTCCGTGACACGGCTTCCAATCCAAACCCCAAACTTCAAGACAGATAAAGAAAGGAATGACTATGCAGGCTGATGCAAAAGGGACAGAGCCACAGACTGAGCTGACGCGGCGCGAATTTATGGTCACCTCGCTGTGCGCCGGGTTTGCCCTGGCGACCATGCCGGTTTCGGCTGAAACCATTACCACCGACAGCAAAGGACTTGTGGCGGGAGAGGTCAAAATCCCGGTCAAAGACGGCGAAATGCCAGCCTATCGGGCCATGCCGGAAAAAGGAAAAAATTTCCCGGTTGTGCTGGTGGTTCAGGAGATTTTTGGCGTCCACGAACATATCCGCGACATTTGCCGCCGGTTTGCCAAACTGGGCCATCTGGCGGTTGCGCCGGAACTTTATGCCCGTCAGGGTGACCCCTCGAAAGTTGCTGACATTCAACAGCTTATCAAGGAAATTGTGTCCAAGGTTCCAGATTCCCAGGTGATGGCGGACCTCGATTCCACGGTTGAATGGGCCAAAAAAACCGGCAAGGGAGACACCGCCAAATTGGGTATCACCGGTTTTTGCTGGGGGGGACGGGTCGTCTGGATGTATTCCGCGCATAATCCCAAGGTCAA
The DNA here is from genome assembly GCA_019695185.1 of Blastocatellia bacterium. Classification (GTDB taxonomy): domain Bacteria; phylum Acidobacteriota; class Blastocatellia; order Chloracidobacteriales; family Chloracidobacteriaceae; genus JAIBAN01. Next base: position 14,884 of record JAIBAN010000136.1, read on the forward strand.
AGCAGGGGTGGCCTGGTATGGCCGTTTGGTTGGGCAACCCAGTGAGCTTATGCCCAAACACCCGATTGACATTGCCGAATCACTGAAAGTTCCGGTGCTGGGTTTGTACGGTGGAGCCGATAACGGTATTCCAAACGATACGGTTGAACAGATGCGCAAGAAACTGAAAGCTCCGTCGGAAATCGTGCTCTATCCTGACACACCACATGGTTTTCATGCTGATTACCGGCCCACGTACCGGGCCAAGGAAGCACAGGACGGCTGGAAACGGTTACAGGAGTGGTTCAAGAAACACGGTGCAGCCTGATGGTTTTTGAGGACTTGCTCCGGTAATACCTTTATTGTTTTTTGAAACCGCGAAACACGCGAAAGACGCGAAAAATAAAGAAAAAATTTGTTTTGTATTTCGCGTCTTCCCCGTGTTTCGCGGTTAAATAATTCCCAAGTTAAAAATTCAAAGACCATCAGG
>JAIBAN010000042.1 GCA_019695185.1 Blastocatellia bacterium
TCTCGGGCAGCAGGGTTTTGAGCCGCGCCTGCACCGTTTCGTCCAGAACCGCCCGGCGGTACTTGGTGACCCACACCAAGTGGTAAGCGATTTGATAGACGGTGTGCCGCGTACTTTTGATTTTCATACTGTATATGGTATCGCATTTCAGGCTTTAAACCAAGTGAAAAGAGTACTTTACGAAAAATACATACTCAACTCGGACAGCATTCATCCCCGGAATAAATTCTGGGGTTTTCTGCTGGCTTCCTATAAAATAACTGTCCTCGTTTCCACCGGCCTTGCGGCTTTCCGCCGCCAATCCGATTCAGCAACCGCTGCCTGACAGAGGTTGGGCGTTTTCCCCGAGGTTCAAAAGTTCGGTCGCGCAATACCACAAAAAACCATATGGCTCGCAATGTTGAAATCAAAGCTCCCGTCTCAAACCCCGAGGAGATGCTCCGGCAGGTGTTGCTTTTGGCTACCGGGGAACCGGTTGAAATCGAGCAGGACGACACTTTTTTTCACTGCCCCCAAGGTCGCTTGAAACTGCGGGCCTTTCCTGATGGAACCGGCGAACTCATCTTTTACCAGCGGCACAATCTGGCCGGTCCAAAGGTATCGGAATATCAAATTGTTCCGACCCATTGTGCCGAACGCTTGCGACAGCTTTTGACTCAGGCGTATGGCCAAGTTGGACGAGTCAAAAAACGAAGGATCCTTTTTTGGGCAGGGCGGACCCGAATTCACTTTGACCGGGTTGAACACCTGGGAAATTTTTTGGAATTGGAAGTCGTCCTGGGAGAAACCGAACCCGCTTCCGTTGGAATGCAGGAGGCGCAGGACTTCCTGACGGCGTTGGGAATCAGTCTCCATTCTTTGATTGATTGTGCCTATGTTGACCTGCTCAAAGCTGGAAAACCTTCCTGAGAAACGGCTTTGTGAAGCAGGACCGGATTGCCCGGACTTTGGTTGGTGCTGGATGAACCAAGTCCGGGCTCCCACCTGGGGGGGTACCGCCTGGAGCCGGCGGTACCCGATTGCTGCTTAGGTTGTTGAGGAGGTGGTCTATGTTGTTTTCATCTGGACAAGTCGTTTGAGACAAGTCACTCGGCTGCTTTGTGTCAAAAACTGGTCTGACCGGCCAAAACCGCTCGTAATACCGTGAGGTCATTGGTTCCCAAAGTCAGGTTACTGCCCCGGCTGGTGTTGGCGTTCACCGGCACCACATCCGCCGCCAGAATTTGCGCGGTGGTCAGGGTGGTTTGGCCCTGGCTGGCGGCTCTGGCAAGCGCAAAATCATTGGCCTCCATGTTTCCGTTCCCAGTGACATCCCCCCACATGACAAATACGGGGAACCGGGAGGCAGCATTGGCTTGGTCGGTGACGGTAGCCGGAATGGTTTGGGTGGTGACGGCCGGCACCCCGGCCACCTGGACGGTCAAATACCCATTGATATTGCCGGTCAATGTGGTTGAGGGAGGGACGGTGACATCAATCCGGGTCGCGGTCACATTCTGAACCGTGGCCGGAATCAAATTTGTCCCTCCAAAAAAGACCTGGGTTGAACCGGGCACAAAGTTGGTGCCGAATATCGAAATGGTTTTTCCCGGAAAAGAGGAAATCGGATAAAACTGGGTCACCGTCGGGAGTTGGACCGGATTGGCCAATTCGTTGGCCCAGGCGGCCACCACCCGCAAGGCCCCGTTGGACATATCGGTCGAAATATTGGCCGGGACATCTGTGGTCCGATGATAGCCCGGATAGACATCCCAATCGTTCTCAATCACCAGCACCGACGGCAATCCGGCATTGATGAAAGGGATATGGTCGCTGCCAAACGGGTTGAGCGAAATTACGGAACGCAACGTGGTGTATTGCTGCGCCAGACTGACGGGAAGCGCCGTTTGGGCCTGAAACTGGGTGGAGGTTTCAAACAGGATGTCCAGGTCCGCATCCGCCGTGTACCCAATCATGTCCATAATCAAAGCCAGTTTCAGCTTGCTGCGCTGTTGGGTGGTGAGCGAATTGACATAGGCTTTGCTGCCGTACAGCCCTTGCTCCTCACCGGAAAAGGCGGCAAACACCAGCGTCGTCTGGGGGCGGTTGTGGGAAAAAATATCAGCCAGTTCCATCAAAGCTGCCGTCCCGCTGGCGTTGTCTTCGGAACCAGGGGCATTCGTTGAGGGATTGCTGTTCGAAATGGAATCGTAGTGGGCTCCGACCAGAATAAAATCCCCCGTCCCCTGCGGGTCACTGGTTCCGGGTAACACGGCAATGATGTTGCGCCCGGAAACTCCCTGGGTAAACGATTGCGATGTGGTTTGCAGGCCCAGATTCTGAAAATAGTTTTGCAGGTATTGAGCCGCCTGTTCACATCCGGAGGAAGTGGTATAGCGGCTGCCGAAATTGGCCAGGGTCTGGATATAGCCCTGATACCGCTGCACATTGATTTGGCTCAGAATGGTGGGGGTGGCCGCTTCACTGCCCGGCAGGCGGCCAATCTTGCGATGAGTGAGCGCAGCCAGTTCCGCCCCCAGCACCAGCGCCGGGTCTTGACCGATGCGGTGCGGATGATGACAGGATTCATGGGGCAATGCCTGGACTCCGGCATTGCGGGTCAACAGGCTGGTTATGATAAGACACAAGGCAAACCAGCCCAGAGCTTTGATCTGTTTCATGTAAGCATTCCTGGAAAAAATGGTTGAGGTCCGCCGAGCTTATCATACAGATTCCACTCCGGGGAAAATTTTCCCTGACATTTCCTTTCTCCTTCAGTATTTCCTGATTTACATTATTCTTGAATTTATTCTATAGTTTTATTGCCATTCTCGTATGGAAAACCCATCCCCTTTCGAACCACGTTTGACTCTTCAGGAAAGTGCCGGACGATTGCGTCTGACCGATAAACGTGTGTGGCAGTTTATTGAACAGGGGCGGTTGGCAGCCCATTATGACCGGACGCTCCACCGATGGTTTGTGTTCGAATCCGATTTGCAGGAATTCGCCCAAACGGCGCGGGGGCCGGGGCGACCCCGGCGAACCACTCCCAGCCCGGTCTCCCAAAGCAACAAGGACGGAGGTCCACCCAAACCAGGACAGGAAAGGAAAACGCCCATGGCAGAAACACGCACCCTGGCAGTCTTCAATCAAGCGGGCGGCGTTGGAAAATCAACCACCACCAGGGATTTAGGGTACGAACTGGCGACGCGGGGACAGCGCGTTTTGGTGATCGATGCCGATTCGCAAGGTTCCCTGAGTGACTTTCTGGGCCTGGACCCGTACGGGAAGCCTGAGGCGGAAATTTTCTGGACTGCCGTTTGTGCCGATATGGATACCGTCCCGCCGCTGGCAACGGCGTTTGGTTTGACCGTTGGCGTTTCAAATCTTTCATTGATTGAAGGAATCGAACGACTGGAACGAATGAAGGACCACCTGCGGTTTTTGAAAGTGCTGGATGGCATCAAAGCTGATTTTGACGTGGTGTTGATTGATTGCCCACCTTCGGTTTCGGAAATGACGGTCCAGATTTTGCTGGCGGTGGATGAACTGCTGATACCGGTGCAGCCCGAACAAAAAGCCATTGCCGGGTTGGTCATTGTCCAGAAGGAAATCATCAAAGCCAATAAACGCCGGTTGCGAATTCAAAACCCGTTGCGGATTTCAGGCATAGTGCCGACAATTTTCAACCCCAATCTGAGTGTTCATCTCAACAACCTGAAATATATCGAAACCATTGCCCAGACCCTGCGCTGTCCGGTTCTGCCTGCGGTCCGCCGGTTGACTGCCGTGACCGAAGCCTCAACCTACGGGCAACCCCTCAAAGTGTATAAACCTTCCTCTCCGGCCAATGACGACATGGCCCGGATTGTAGACTGTCTCTTTGCGGAAACCGCCGCGTCTGTGTGAAGGAACCATCCCATGCCCAAATCAACCAAACCAATGCCCAACCGGATTCCGGTTGCTTTCATCAACCGGGTTGCCAATGAATCAGCCGCCAGTCAGGCCGGCGAGGTTCTGTTACGGGTGAAACTGGAGCATATCCGGGAAAATCCGCATCAGCCCCGCAGCACCTTTGAACCGGTCCAACTTGATGAACTGGCGGCCAGCATTGCCACCTACGGCATGCTGGAACCCCTGGTGGGGCGGGAGGAACCGGACGGCACCTATACACTGATTGCCGGAGGACGGCGACTGCGAGCCGCACGGCAATTGGGGTTGGTCGATGTGCCAATGGTACTGCGGCGTGCCACCAATGAGGAACTGCTGGACCTGGCTTTGGTTGAAAATATTCAGCGGGCGGATTTGCATCCGGTGGAACATGCCCGCGCGCTCCGCCAATTGGTGGACCGGCTGGGTTCACAGGAGAAAGCCGCCCTCGCGGTGGGTATCAAGCGGAGTACCCTTGCCATGCAATTGAGTATTTTGAACCTGGCGGAACCGGTACTTGACACCTGCCTGCAGGTTTCGGGGCTTTCCTGGCAGCGGGTCCGGCAACTGCTCAAATATCCGGAAAAAATGCGGCTGGGCCTGGCTCTGAAGCTGGTTGGCGAGGCAACGGCGGAGGCAACCGCAGATTCCGGCCCTCGCCTGTCGGTGCGGAAAGCCCCCCGGACAATTCCGCCGAATGTGATTCGGATTGCCGGGAAAACCGGCTCCGCCCGGACCGGATTTTCCGCCCGGATTCGTTTTGCCCGCAAAAACCCGACAGAAACTGAACGAATCGAAGCATTTCGGACTCTGTTTACCGAAAGCATGAAACAACATGGCAGGCAGGTCCTGGTTTTTGAACTGCCCGCTGATGCCACCCCGGAAGACCACATCAAAACACTTCAGGCAGAGTTGGAACGACTGCAAAAAGCAGCTGTGTCACCCCGGTGACAAGCCGTCAAGACATCCGGAAAAAGCATTGGCGGGCCGGAGGTACGGTCCGGCTGGTCTGATGAGCTGATGGTCGAAGGCAAACGTGAATCACACCCAGGCACCGGCGAGGAATCAGCACCACTCTCTGGCACAAAAGGCAAGGGGGCTTTCTGTGCCTTACCCAATCACCAGGCAATTGGCTGAAAGGAACCACAGGTCTGGCTCCCCCATAATTCAGCCACATTGGCATAATGGCCTGGTCCCAGGTCAATCGGAAACGGCTCACAAAAATCAGGTTTGTGATAAAACCGCCAAATACCCTGGTGAATCACGATTGAAGAAATATGCCCTTGCCATTCGGGGGTGACCAAGTTCACCCCCACCCCCAGTCTCAGGCTCAAGCCCGCAAAACAACGTTCCGAAAAAAGTTCACAGTCGGGGTAAATTTTGGCTGGAGGTTCGAACACTGCCCGCCGTTTCGCACCTCTATTCCCGTCAACTGGAACCGCTGTCGCAAATGAAAGGAATTCCTGGTAATCCATGGGTTATGCCTTGTGCGTTGTGTGATCGGCCATTCTTGCAAACTCCACATACATTCCGGGCAGGTGAAATGTTTTGAGTTTGGTGGCTTTTTTTACTTATTTCCCGGTGAGGGGCAAAAAGTTGCGGTCTCTCACCAAAAATTTTCCGGGAATTTGGAAAATCAAACAAAAAGGTAGAGTTAAACCATAGTGACAGCTTACTTTCCGGCTTAACTCTGGTGGTTGGTTGTCAATCACCCTGGGGCATGGTTCCCTCCTTCGCACTGTTGGGAAGGGGAGGTGGCTGCTCAAGGCGGTCCACTGCCTTGGCTGGATTTTCAGCACAGCCCACGGCAAAACCCTGATTATTTCCGGTCGGAGGTACAAACTGAACCCACACGGTAAAAGGTTCAGCGCCGGTTATCAGGGGACGGTCACATTGGATTTGGTAGCGCAGCCCTTCATGTTCAAAAGCAAAGATTTTTCCATCAAGAGTTCCAATTGGTTGGGCCTTGGTGCCGTCCACGGGGAATAAGGTCAAAATAAACCCGCCGGCCTGCCCGTTTTGCACCCACAGGGCGGTTCCTTCCTCGTCCTGCCGGGTGACAGCCACTTCCACCTCATCCACCACCAGCCGCAACTTGCCTGGAATCAACCGGACGCAATTCAAGCGTTCCAAGGTGGGAATGGGTTTGGCGGTTTCGCCGCGCATGACCGGCACACGGTCCGAAAGCTTTCCTTTCACGGCTGGAACCGGAATGAAAATCCGTTCTCCGCTTTGGGGTTGTGTCGAAGCGGCCACGGGAATGGTGACCGCCGGTCCGGGAACCAGGTGACTGGTGGTGAGCACCACCACCTGCGGTTCCTGCAAAACCGACCACGTGCCAAAGGAAATGACCAGTCCGGCAGTGGTGACTGCCAGCGGCACGGGAATGCGGACATCGGCAGTCACCGCCCGCCACCAGCCATGGGTCAATTTCCGCTCTTGCTCCTGGTCGAAAGACTCCATCACTTTGGTCCGCAACCGGGGAGGAGGGTTCCAGGCTGCCGGTTCGGCCTGCCATCCCTGTTCCAATAACTCGGCAGGAAATTCAGGCTGGCGATACAGGTCCATTGGATATTGTTGTTTGGACATTGAAGTTTTCAAATCACCCGTTCCTTGAGGGCGCTGTGAATGCTGTCTGGACATGTCGGTTCGAGCCTTTCTGGTTCAAAGAGTTACTTTTTTCCACCCGGTTTCAGTAATTTTTTCATTCCTTCCCGTGCCCGAAAGAGAAGGGATTTCACCGCCGGTAGCGTGATTCCCACGGTTTCTACAATTTCCTGCATGGAAAACTCTTCAGCATCGCTCAAGTGCAACACCTCTTGTTGCCGTTCAGGTAACTTCAAGGTTGCTTTGTTGAGGTCCATCACCTGATTCGCTTTCTGTTCAAACGTACTGTCAGTCCCGCCTGCCGCCGCCTGTGGCCTTAACCACTCAAGATACGCAAGGGTCCGCGCCTGCCGCCGCCGATGTTTCCGGATTAACTTGTCGGCGATTGAACAAAGAAAAGTTTCAAAAGACACGCCGCGTTCCGCGTCAAAACGGTCCCGGTGTTTCAAAATTTCCAGAAACGTATCTTGAACCAGGTCTTCCGCCACGGTGACCGAGTGGATACGGTGGACCACAAAACGCCATACGACGGCATGATGGCGGTCGTAAAGCTCGCCAAAAGCCGCCGAGTCTCCTGTTTGGGCTCGGTCGAGCAATTCCTGGTCCATTCCGGTGCGGAAAAAATCCGGTTCAAATTTTTTGTTTTTCACTTACTTATTTCCCGCAGGCGGGCAAAAAGTTGCGGTCCCCCAAAAAATTATTTCTGAAAATTTGCCAACAAGACGGGCTTATCGCTGACCGTTGCCTGCCCGAGCACGCCGGAAGGGAGTCGCAACCTGCGGGAAATCAGACTGGGTTGGGTTTTGGACTCACACTCGAAACAACAGGCTGACAGGACGATACCAATTCGCCCCCTTCCTTTCTGTGTTTTCCCCAGGAGCCTGGGGAAGGTGGTTCTCATGTATCAGGCATGATTCCCCGGTACCGAACCTTGTCACCGGAAAGTAAAAATGGATAGCATGATGAAAGTACCCCGGCACAATTTTCCTTCTCCCAACTGGTTCCACTTGACCTGTACCATTTCGACACGGGCTTTTTTCTGACAGAACAGTGGAACACCAGAATTTTTTCCTGCAGAAAGGTCCATTTTCATGAAAGCATGTTTGCATTCTGTCCTGGCACTCACCCTGTTGAGTGCCTCCACCTGCCCACCGGCTCTGGCCGGGCAGGCACCGGTACCGGCACTCAAACCGGCAGCCGCAGCCGTCACGCTGCCCCAAGGGGTTCAGCGCATCACCAAAGTTGAAGGAATCACTGAATATCGGCTCGAGAACGGGCTGAAAGTGTTGCTTTTCCCAGACCAGTCAAAAGCCACCATCACGGTTAATATCACCTACCTCGTGGGTTCCCGAAATGAAGGGTATGGCGAAACCGGCATGGCCCACCTCCTGGAACACATGGTTTTCAAGGGAACCCCCAATCATCCCAACATTCCCCAGGAATTGACCGAACACGGAGCCCGCCCCAACGGCACCACCAATGACGACCGGACCAATTACTTTGAAACCTTCCAGCCCTCGGAAGAAAATCTGAAATGGGCACTGGACCTGGAAGCAGACCGGATGGTCAACAGTTTTATTGCCAAAAAAGACCTTGATTCCGAAATGACCGTGGTCCGGAATGAATTTGAACGGGGTGAAAACAGCCCCAACCGGATTTTGAACGAACGGATTGCCTCAACGGCTTTCCTCTGGCACAACTACGGAAAATCCACCATCGGGGCCAAATCGGATTTGGAAAATGTGCCGATTGAGCGGCTTCAGGCGTTTTACAAAACCTATTACCAGCCGGATAACGCCGTGTTGCTGGTCACCGGCAAGATTGACGAAGCCAAAACGCTGGAACTCATCAAGGAAAAATTCGGCAAAATCCCCCGCCCGTCCCGCAAATTGATACCGACCTACACGCTCGACCCGGTACAGGACGGAGAACGGGTGGTAACCTTGCGCCGGGCCGGTGATATTCAGCTTGCAGCCACGGCGTATCACATGCCGGCGGCGGCTCATCCGGATGCGGTGGCGCTCCAGGTGCTGGCCGGCGTGCTCAGTGACGAACCCACCGGACGGCTTTATAAAAACCTGGTTGAAACCAAACTGGCGACGTCTGTGGACGGCGGAGGAAGAGGCCAACGGGAACCCGGTTTACTGTCCTTCGAAGTCGAACTGGCCAAAAACCAATCCCTTGACAAGGCCCGTGAGATTTTAATCAAAACAGTGGAACAGGAAATCATCACCCAGCCGCCGACCCAGGCGGAAATTGACCGCGTAAAAAAGGGCCGGGTGGCCGGATTTGACATCTTTTTCAATTCATCCGACCAGGTGGGACTTGCCCTGAGCGAATTCATTGCCCTGGGCGACTGGCGCATGATGTTTCTGCTGCGTGACCGGATGAAAAAGGTAACCGTCGAGGATGTGCAACGGGTCGCCAAAACCTATCTGGTCCCTTCAAATCGAACGTTGGGCCTCTTCATTCCGGAAGAAAAACCGGTGCGGGCGGAAATTCCCGTTTCCCCGGATGTGACCGCCCAGCTCAATGGCTACACTGACACCCAAACTGTGGCCAGCGGCGAGGAATTTGACCCCACCCCGGAAAACATCGAAGCCCGGACCCTGCGCATGGTTGCGGCCAATGGTTTTCAGATTGTTTTGCTGCCCAAGAAAACCCGTGGAAACCGGGTCAATGCCACCTTCTCGCTCCGGTTTGGCAATGAAAAGGCTCTGACCAACCGGGACGAAGCCGGGAATCTGGCGGGAGCAATGCTCATGATGGGAACCGCCAAACACAACCGCCAGCAACTCAAAGAGGAAATGGACCGCCTGAAAGCCCTTGGGTTTGCCTTCGGCTCTTCAACCCAGGCCGGGGGATTCGTGGAAACCACCAGGGAAAATCTGGCGGAAGTATTGAAACTGATGGCCGAGGTGTTACAGCAGCCGGCCTTCCCTGAAGCCGAGTTTGAAAAACTCAAACTGGAACAGGCCACCGGGATTGAATCCCGCAAGGGTGAACCCCAGGCCATTGTTTTCCGGGAATTTTCCCGGTACCAAAATGCTTTTCCCAAAGGTCACGTCTTTTATTCCCCAACGGTTGAGGAACAACTGGAGGCGCTCAAAGGCGTCACCCTCGACGAAGTGAAAAAGTTTTACCGTGATTTTTACGGTGCGTCCAACGGAGAACTGGTCGTCGTGGGTGATTTTGAACCGAAGGAAGTTGAGTCCCTCGCCAAAGAACTGTTTGGCTCCTGGAAAAGCCCGGTTCCGTATGAACGGATTGCCAATCCGTTTCGGGAAGTCGCCCCGCTGGTCAAATCCTTTGAAACCCCGGACAAGGCCAACGCGGTGGTGACCGCTGGCATGCTGCTCAACCTGAAAGACGAAGACCCGGATTATCCGGCCCTGGTGTTGGGGAATTACATGCTCGGCGGGGGGTTTCTCAATTCCCGGCTGGCTGTTCGCATCCGCCAAAAGGAAGGGTTGAGCTACACGGTCAATTCCTCGTTGACAGCCGGCTCCCAGGACAACCGAGGCAGTTTCCGGGCTTTTGCCATCTGTGCTCCGCAAAATGCCGAGCGGGTGGAAAAAGCCATGAAAGAGGAACTGGACCGGATGCTCAAAGACGGTTTTACCGCCGAGGAAGTCGAAGCCGCCAAAACCGGCTATCTGCAATCCCGCAAAGTGTCACGCGCACAGGACCGGGAATTGGCCACCAAACTGGCCTCGTTCCAAACCCTGAAACGGACGTTGCGCTGGGACGCGGCACTCGAAGCCAAAATTGCCGAACTCAAACCGGAACAGATTGTGGCCGCCATGCGCAAACATATTGACCCGGCCAAGCTGATCATTTTCAAGGCCGGTGATTTTGCCAAGGCAAACGCCACGGCCACCAAATAACCGCGCAGCCAGCGGGTTAAACCAAAAGCCACCTGAAAGGTAACCATTCAGGTGGCTTTTATTTTAGCAACCGGCCCGGTCAACCGCCGGTCCAATCACCTGAGAGACGGTTTAGGAACCAGCCACAATCCGTTTGGCAGTTCCCGTGGCGGCATCGGAAAAGAGGGCTTTGCCGGTTGCGTCAAATACTTCGACTTTTATGTCCTGATTCAAGGCATCGGTTTTTTCATCCAGTTTCAGCGTGATGGTGAGTTTATAGGTACCGAAAAAGGAAAAATCGGCGGGGCTGTTGACGAGCGCACCGGTCACTGTCACGACATAGGTGCCAGTCCCGGTTTTTTTCCAGGCCCCGTAGGAAGGTGTTGCAAGCGGAGGTTCAAAATCAAGTGTGGAATTGGTGGTGCAGGTGCCGTCGGCGTGAAATGCTTCGAGGAAAACATATTTGCTGCCGTCGGAACGGGTACCGGTGCCGATAAATGAACCGACCAGAGCGTCGGTTTTGTTTTTGGCCTGTGGCAGGGTGTCCGCCGCAGGCGGCACCTGCCGGGTTTCCGGTTCCTGTCCCCAATCGGCTGGGCCGGAAGCCAGGTCGCTGCCACTGACGCCAAGCGGGCTCAGGCAAAGCGCCAGGGTCAGCAGGCCGGTGGCCAATAAGGTCTTGCGATACGTGTTTGTTTTCATGTGGTAAACTCCTTTGTCAAATGCGGATGGGATTGCAGCTCCCGAATGTGAGCCACATCCTGCACCGGGCACCGGGGAAAAGTCCTCAAACGGCTCCTCAAAAATTCTCAAAAACTCTCAGAATGCCAAACCACCACTCTCTTATTCAGGGTTATGAATTCGGTGCTTTTCACCTCAATCTGGGCAAACGCAGCTTGCAGCGGGACGGGGTTGAGATTCCCCTCTTTGCCAAAGTCTTTGACGTGTTGGTGGTCCTGCTGCAAAACCGGGAACGGACGGTCGGAAAAGAGGAGTTGATGCAGGCCGTCTGGCCCGACAGTTTCGTGGAGGAAAGCAACCTCTCGCAAAATATCTTTGTCCTGCGCAAAACCCTGGGGGAAGACCCGCCGAACCATCGCTTTATTGTGACCGTTCCCCGGCGGGGCTATCGGTTTGTAGCGGCAGTGCGCGAACTCACCGCCCCCCGTTCAAAGGAAAAAAATCCACCCCCGCCTGCCCTGCCGACGGAAACCATGGCTCCGCAACCAATTCGCTCCCTGGCCGTGCTCCCGTTTGGCGTCTTGGGGCCGGTCCTGGCTGGGAGCGATGATGAATATCTCGGCGTCGGGCTGGCCGATGCCCTGATTACCCGGCTCACGACCCTGCGGCGAATCTGGGTTCGTCCCACCGGGGCGGTCCTGCGTTATGCCAGGGCAGAGGTGGAAGTGCTGGCAGCCGGGCGGGCCTTGGGGGTGGATGTCCTGCTCAACGGGTATTTGCAGAAAGCTCCGCACCGGCTCCGGTTGACGGTTCAACTGGTGGAGGTGGCGAGCGAAACCACCCTCTGGGCGGAAAAATTCGATGTCGCATGGACGGATATTTTTTCTTTGCAGGACATGATTTCCGAGCAAGTCACCCGTGCCTTGCTGGTCAAATTGGAAGAAGTGGAGCGGGAACGGCTCATGCGGCGGGCCACGGAAAACCTGGAAGCCTATCAGCTCTACCTCAAGGGCCGGTTTCTGACCGCCCGCTGGACCGCCGATTCGCTTGGCAAAGGCTTTGAATGCTTCCGCCAGGCTCTCGCCCTGGACCCTGGTTTTGCCCAAGCCTACGCCGGGTTGTCTGAAGCCTACTTTCATGCTGCGACCTTTTACCTCTCCCCTGAAGCAGCCCTGCCTGCCATGAAGGAAGCTGCAACCCTGGCCCTGGCCCTGGATGACTCTCTGGCCGAAGCCCATACCATGCTGGCTGCCGCCCGGATGAACCTGGATTGGGATTGGTCCGGAGCCCTCATTTCGTTCCGGCAGGCCATCCGGCTGAATCCCGGTTTGGCCGTGGCGCACCAATGGTACGGCTGGTTTTGCATGGTGCAGGGACGACATGCGGAATCAATCCATGAATTGGGGCAGGCCCTCCTGCTTGACCCGCTCTCGCTTTCGGTCAATTTCTTTCTTGGGTCGGCTTATTATTTTGCTCGCCGGTACCAGGAAGCCGCCGCGCAGTTCCGCACAGTGGTGGAACTGGATGCCAATTACTGGCCGGCCCATTGGGTAACGGGCGCTTCCTTTTTGGACCCGGCTGCAGCACCTGAAGCTCTGGCATCCTTGCAGCGAGCCATGCAACTGACGGATTCGCCCCTGATGGCAGCCGGGCTGGGACGCCTGTATGCCATCACTGGCAATCGCCCTGCCGCTGAAGAACATCTGGCTGCACTGTTGCACCTTTCAACCGAACGGTTTGTCTCGTTTTACTATTTCGCCATGATTTATCTGGAATTGAACGACCATGACCAGGCGTTTGCCTGCCTGGACCGGGCCTGCCGGGACCGGGACGAAAATATTCCCCTGCTGGGCGTGGACCCCCGGTTTGACCGACTGCGCGATGATTCCCGCTTTCGCGCCCTGCTGAAACAAATCGGGCTGCCGCAACTCCATCCGGATGCAGGTGTCAAACAGTGACTATGAAGAAAAATCTGTTTTCCCTGGTTGGGTTGACCGCTGCGGCACTCTTCGCCTTTGCAGCCAATTCCGTTTTATGCCGCCTTGCTCTGGGTGGAAGGACCATTGACGCCACCAGCTTTACCGCTTTCCGGCTGGGTTCGGGAGCCATTGCCCTCTGGCTGATGTGGCTGATACATCCCCACCGGAAAGAGCACCACTTGAAACTGAATTGGTTGTCGGCGGTTTTGCTCTTTGCCTATGCCATTGCCTTTTCCTTTGCCTACCTGGGCCTCAGTGCCGGAACCGGGGCGTTGCTCCTGTTTGGTGCCGTGCAGGCCACCATGCTCGGTTGGGCCCTCCGGCTGGGGGAACGGCCTCACGTCCTGGAATGGCTGGGGTTGGTGATTGCCATTGCGGGTCTGGTGTATCTGGTTTTTCCGGGCCTGACGGCTCCTTCGCCGTTTCATTCCGGACTGATGGTCACGGCTGGAATTTCCTGGGGCTGGTATTCCCTGCGGGGCCGAGGTTCCCGCTTCCCCCTGGCGGATACCGCTTCCAATTTTCTGGGAACCGTTCCCCTGGCGCTGCTTGGAATGATGACCTTGACGGCCACTCATTCCCTTTCACCCACAGGTGTTCTGGTGGCTGTCATGTCGGGGGCCGTGACCTCCGGTGTCGGCTACGTGATTTGGTATGCCGCCCTCAAACACCTCACCGCCACACAGGCGGCCACGGTTCAATTGGCGGTTCCCATTCTGGCGGCCTTCGGCGGGGTTGTGCTCCTGGCGGAGCCGGTCACCCTGCGCCTGTTGGTGGCTTCGATATTGATTCTGGGGGGCGTGGGCGTGGCTTTGACAGGTCGGGCGCTTTTCAAAAAATAAAATCCGCTCGCTTGGCTCTTGCCAAGTCGGTCAGTCCGGGAAACAATGCCCGTCGGACGGCAATTCCCCACTTCTGCACCAGCTCAATCCACTGCTTATGACCGGCAAACCAGCCCGTTGGGAAATCACCAGGGAAAGCCTTTTTGCGCTTTTGGAGGCACTTGATTCCCATCCGGATAAAGCAGCGGAAAGATTTGAACTGCTGCGGATGAAACTGCTTCAGTTTTTTCAAACCCGTGGCTGTTTCAATTCCGAAGAACAGGTGGACCAGACCCTGGACCGGGTGGCCATCAAAATTCTGGCAGGCGAAGCGGTTTTGTCCGGTTCCGACGTGGACCGCTATGCTTTTGGAGTCGCCCGCTTTGTCTTTCTGGATTACCTGGACAAGGTCCGCCCCACCATTGAACTGGAGGAAGTGCAGGACCGCGAACCCCTGCTGGCAATTCCTTCAGAGGTTGAAACCAATGACCGCCACCAGCAGGAAGACCGGCGGTTTTCCTGTCTGGAAACCTGTCTGGCGGCTTTGAATGACGCAGACCGGAACCTGGTGCTCAAATACCACGATGCCGGGAAAGACAAGGACAACCGCAAACGACTGGCCGCAGCCTTGAACCTCACACCCGGCACGCTGGCCACCAGAGTCTGCCGCATCCGCGACCGCCTGCACCAATGTGTCACCAATTGTATGAAACCTGCTTAACCGCTTGTAAGCTTTTGCCTGTTTTTGCCATACCGTTATGAAACCCCTGCCCAACCCATTACAGGAAAACCACCGCCATATGATGGTCCGGTATTTATTAGGACAAACTTCCGAAGTGGAGCGTGAAGCAGTTGAGGCTCGTTTTTTCGAGGATGACGATTTTTTCGGGGAATTGAAGGCAGTTGAAGATGAGTTGATTGATGCTTTTTTAGCCAACCAACTGCCCGCCGAACAGCGGGAACAGTTTGAACGGGAATATTTACGGTTGCCCGAACGAAGGCAAAAGGTGGAACTCCACCGGGCCTTACACCGCCGGTCTTCCGAAGACAGGTCGGCAAAAACGGATTTGATTTCCCCACCCGACCCAGCCCCAACTCCGGTTGGACCAGCTTCTGTGGTTTCCCTGGAACACCACCGTGATACCCGGCGATTGGTGACACCTGTCCGACGCATGGCCTGGGCAGCGGCAGTGGCCGCCATCCTGCTCGGTGGCGGATGGGTTTTCTCGGTGATTCAATCATTCCGCAATGAAATTGAAAGCCTGAAATCCGGTCGGGCCGAACTGGAACAAAAAAACCGCGCCAGTCAAACGCAACTGGCACAGGAACAGAAACGAAGCGAAGCATTGGCCCAGGAGGCCGCTGCCGAACACGACCGGGCCAACCGGTTGGAGGCCCAATTGACGCAGGGGCAAAACGGGCTATCGCCCTCCATCGGAAAGCCCGCTGTGGTTCCGGAAGTGTTGTCCTGCCTGTTGTTCCCTACGCTGACCAGAGGCGGAGGAATCAAACCACTCCATGTGACACCAACAGCCCAAACTCTTCAGGTCAAGCTGGTCCTGCAACCGGCACCTTCTGACCAAACCCTGGACGCCACCCTTCGGACTGTTGAAGGCGAAGAGGTGTGGCACCAGAAGGGCTTGCCCGTCAGGCAGGAAAAAGGAAGTTCAATGCTTTCTTTCAGCCTTCATGTCACAACCGTCCCCGCCGGGGATTATGTGATTGAACTGGCCCGCAAACTTCAGGATAACTCAAGTGAAACAGTGCTCACCTATAGCCTTTCCCTTCGTAGGCCATGAAACCACCAAACCCTGTCAACGGTGAAATTCGGGTCACCCTTTAATCCTAACATCCTTTAGTATGTTTCATGTGAGTGCCGCACTGCAGCTTCCAACAAATCCACGAAGGTGGGCCGGTCAGCTTCGCCCACCGAACGTTCCCGGTCCACTTTCTGAAGGGCATCTGCCACTTCAAGCTCGTGGTCGAGCAATAGAATCGGCCATTCATTCCCTTCCCGTGGTTGCCGCGCGTCAAAACAAGCCCAGGCCCCTTCATCCTCCACCCAGCCAAAAGGTATGATACCGAGCGGGATTGCCTCATCCGAACAACCCTGGTCGAAGATTGCATCTTCAAGCGGTCCAAACGGGTTGTTGGAAGGTGTGCCCGGCAGAGCAATTCCTGCCACTTGCAAACCGTCCAAAGAAAAAAAGCGACGGTGCCATTCCTTAAAAGAAGGAGGGAGTTGACAACCGATTCGCTGTTCCAACGGGTCGTAGTCGGCCAGTTCCAGCGTCCCCGGTACCAGCTTCCAGGCAACCCAGTTTTCTTCATTCGGCGGACCAACCAACATGTCCTGTGGAAGACCTTCCATAAATGGGACGGCCATGATGTCCTCGTTTTCGATTTGGAAAACTTCAAAGTATGCAGTGACAAGTTTTTCGATGTCCATTTTTCATTCACCTTACTTTTCGATTCTCAACCCTGAACCTTGAACCCTGAACCCACTTATTTCCATTCCCCCTGAAAAACAAAGCCAGCCCAGAAAGAGGGGTTCTGCTTCGGGTTGCGTTCCCACAAGGCCAGTTGCGCCCGGCGCAGCGCCTTGGCCGGCGGCACCGCTTCCTGCCAGTAGGAACGGTAAAACCGCTTCATCAAATCTGCCGTCACCGCATCATTCACCGACCATAAACTGGAAATGATGCGGGGTGCTCCGGCATACATAAAACCACGGGTCAATCCGTCCAGGCCCTCGGCTTTGATTTCTTTGCCCAAACCCGTTTCACAGCCGCTCAGAACCACCAAGTCCGCTTTCAGCCTGAGCCTATACACATCATGAATTTGCAGGAATCCGTTTTGCACCTTGCCGTCACGGGAAACCAGCGACCAGACCAGTCCGGAAAGTTCCGGATAGGCACTGTTCAGAAATCCGTGCGTGGCAAAGTGGAGACAGCGATAGTCAGACCAGTCACCAGCCAGGATATGCTCCCGATTGGCCTCAAAATCCAGGGCCAACCGGGCGGTTTTGGTGGGAGCCAGATTGGCAATGGCCCCGGCTTCGGCACGGGTTCCGGCCAACCGGCCAAGGTAACTTTCCGGCTCGGTGACTCCACGGGTTTCTGTAAGCCATTTGAAGTTCCGCTCCAGGTTGGCAACCGGTGGTGGAGCGGCAGCAGCCAGTGTGGAAGCCTTCACTCGCGGGTCGTCCAGCTCAAACACCGGGTCAGCCCAAATGGCAATATCCTTGCTTGCCGGAGTGCGGCGGGACAGTTCCTGCCGCACCGCCAAGAGTGAAGCAGCCGACGGCAGGGTGACAATTTCATGACCTGCGAGCAGCGGTACGGGTTGAACCTGGGGTTCGGTCCCGGAAATGTGGGGTTCCGGCAGAGCGGCAAACGGAATGTATTGCAAGGCACCATCCGCCACGACCAGCAGGCGTTTGGTCCCCAATTGGTCTGCCACCGGAGTCAGCAGCATCCGGCTCAGGGTTGCGGCGGCGGGCCAGTATCCGGCCTCCGCAGCGGCTGTCCGTTTGAGATATTGCCGGTCGGTTTCCTGTTTTTTTCGCTGGTAGGCTGTCAATAGCTGATAGACCTCACGGGCGGACTGCTCAATGACGGCGCGGCGGGGTAATTCAAAGCTTGAAATTCCGGTGGCAGTGACCATCCATAACCAGCTCCGTTCCTCGCCTAGCCGGTATTCCAGCAACATTGTATCGGCATCCAGCACCTTGGCCTGGAGGTCCGCCACTGTGACCGGAACCGGCTGGGTCAAAGCTGCATAATGCGGGTCGCGGGACCGAATCTGCGCTTTGACGGATTTCAGTTTTTGAATGAAACCAGTCAGTTCTTTTTCCTCCGCCTGGATGTCGCGGGAGGCCCCCGCTGCCTTGGACAACCGAATCAGTTTTTCGTTCTTGACATTGATGGCACGTTCGAGAGCCTGCTCTTCGGCCACCAAAGGTTCCTTTTCCGGATTGGCCAGGGTGACTTTGGCTTCAGAGAGCAAATCCACCAGGGCGCGGGCGCGGGCCTGTTCACTGGCCTGGAGCGCAAGGCGGTCATACCCAACAGTTGGGTTGGCCCGGTGCAATTCCATCAAAATATCCACATACAGCCCATAGGCGACCTCGGCCCCGGCAAAATACGACAGTCGGTAGTCGGGATTGGCTGTCTGGGCGCGGGTGAATTCAATGCGCTCAATGAAGGTTTCGATATGGGTTCGGGCTTCCTCCAGCCGCTTCAGTTTATATTCGACGGTTGCCAATTGCTGAAAATGCGAAGGCAGGGGCGGAACCTGAAGGGTTTGCAGCAGGTTATAGGATTCGGTCAGTTTCGCCAGGGCCTCTTGCAAATCACCTTGTTCAAATGCAATTCCCCCCAAATAGGAAAGTGCCCGCGCCTCAATCGGACGGTTTTTCAGTTCCCTGGCCAACTGCAACGCCTGGTTGGCCTGTTCCCGTGCCGCCTGGTTTTTTCCCAGCGCCTGCTGGATGGAACTGAGATTCAGGGTAATGCGCGCGGCAAAATCCCGGTTTTTCAGCAATTGCATGACCTCCAGCGATTTTTGCAGGTAGGAAACCGCCTGTTCATAGTTCCGCAAGGTCTGGTAACAGGTCCCGATATTGTTGAGCGTGACGGATTCCCCCTGCCGGTTTCCCATTTCACCATGCAAAGGCAAAGCCTGGAGGTGATGTTCCAGGGCGGCTTGGGGCTGTCCCAGTTCCTGGAGGGTGAAGCCGATGTTGTCAAGAAAAATGCCTTCCTGGAATTTGTCCCCTTCTGCCCGCACGGCTTTGAGAGCCTGCTGAAACGCCTGGAGGGCCAGCTCCATTTCGCCCCGCACCCGGTGCAAAAATCCCAGATTGTTGGTGATACTGGCTTCCATTAACGGCGCATTGACTTGTTTGATGAGTGATTGGGCTTTGGTGCAGGCTTCCAGGGCTTTGCCAAAATCGTTGGCGTCAATGCAAATCCGGCCAATACTGTTCCAAAATTCCGCTTCCCATTCGGTTTCCCCAGCGAGGTGAGCCTGTTCGATGGCTTCTGCATATTTGGCCAGGGCGGCCTGAATTGAAGACCGGTCCCGTTTTTCATTGAGGGAAATTGCTTCGTTCACCAAATTCTGAGCTTTGATGCGGGCTGAAATCCGGCGCTGGTCGGATTCGGAGGCATCCCGCACCTCCGTCACTTCTATGCGATAGCTTCCCGGTTTGGCAGTGTTGTCAAAGGAACCAACCAGCAACCGGTATTCGCCTTCGGAATCGGCAATCAGTTTGACGATTTCGGGACCGCGTGGGCCATAAGGCGAATCCACCTCCACCAGTTGTTTGCCCTGGGGGTCGGAAACCTGCACCAACACATCAATCCCTTTTTGCACAACGGTGACCTGGAGCAACTGGCTGGGCCGCAGCCGGACCTGATACAAGTGCTGCTCCCCTCCAGCCATTGGTTTTTCAAGTGGAGCCCCGACAGACAGACCGGTTGGTGTTTGAGCGCCAGGCTTTGGCGCTTGGACGGCATGAACCGTTGTCTTGCCCAATGGGGTCACAAACACACAGCCACAGCCAATGAGGACCGCCAGAACGGCCCTCAACCATTTTTTTTGATTCATATTGATTCGTTTCCAAAACCGAGTGGGTTGAATTGCAAGGCCGAAATCCTGCTGTTTTGTTGTGAAAGCGTCAATTCCTTCTTCCTGAAAAAACCTGACCTTTTCAAGAACAAGAACCCTGCAAACTTTGGTTTGCAGGGTTCAGGGTTTCAGGTTGCAGAATTTTGGGTTCGGGGTTTACGGCAACCCGTTCCAGTCTCCCGTGATGGGAATGTCAGTCGCTACCCCATAGAAGAACTGAATGTCGGCGAAGCCCGTGGTGTTGGAATTCCGCAGGAACCATTGCCCAGCCCGGACAATTCCAATTGTGTCAATCCCATCACCATCCCAGTCACCAGCCACCGGAATGTCACCGGCCACCCCATAGAAAAATTCCAGGTCGGCAAACCCAGTCGTGTTTGAGTTGCGCAGGTAGACGAAGCCGTTTGTGGGTCGAAACGCCCCAATCGTGTCGATTCCATCGCCGTCCCAGTCCCCGGTGATGAAAATATCCGTGGCCGTTCCATAGGAAAACTGAAGGTTGGCATCGCCTGAAGTGTTCGAATTGCGCAGGAACACCGTATTTCCGCGAACCACGCCGATGGTGTCGATTCCATCGCCATCCCAATCTCCGGCAATCGGGAAATCACCTGGAGCGCCGAAGGGGAATTGGAGGTCCGCAAAACCAGTGTTGTTGGAGTTCCGCAAAAAGAACGTTCCGTTGCGGTAAATCCCGATGGTTTCCATTCCGTCACCGTCCCAGTCACCCACCACCGGAATGTCATCGGCGGTTCCGTAAAAAAACTCAACGTCGGCAAATCCTTCGCTCAAGGAATTCCGCAAATACACAAACCCGTTTGACTTGCGAAACGCGCCGGGTGTGGTTTTGTTGGGTTTGACAGGGATTCGGGCCAGGTTATAGCGCAATTGGCCGCTGACAATTTGAAAATTCCCTGCCACCAGGATGGTGCCTTGGCCAACACTTAAATCGGAAAAGCTGATTCCCACTCCTGAAAGATTGAGGCACCCATTGCCCGCATTGAAAGAAAGGTCAATCGAACCATTGGGATTCAACCGGGCTAAGGTTGGTCGAGATGTCCCATTATATGTGGCAAAACTGCCTGCGATGACGAGCTTTCCATCAGGTTGGAGTGCCATTTGAGAGACATTATTAGCTCCGGCTCCGGTTGAGTTGAAAGCTGCATCGAGAGTACCATCAGAGTTCACTCGGACCACCCCGAACCGGTTTGAGGGGCTATTTCCACTCACAATGTTGCCACCAAAAACAATTTTCCCGTCCCGTTGAATGACTGCGGTCACCGGCTTGCCTGTGATTAACACCCCTGGGTTAAACGTCGGGTCTACGGCTCCTGTGGATTCCAGTCGGGCAATTTTTGGCCTGGAAGCCCCGGCAAAGGTTGTAAAATCCCCGGTTACAATCAATTTGCCGTCTGACTGACGGTAAATATGATCAATGGTGCCATTGGGACCACCAGCCGGAGCAAAACTTTGGTCAACAACACCAGTGCTGGAAAGACGGGCAATTCTGTTACAAGGAACTCCGTTGAAAAAACCGAAGGCTCCTACGATGATGACACTTCCCGCTGGTTCGACCACTAAATCATTGATTGTATCGTTTGCTCCGGAACTGATTGAAAAAGAGGTGTCAATGCTGCCATCCATAGCCAGCTTGGCCAAACGTGAGCGTGAAACACCGTTGACATTGGTGAAATCTCCTGCAATGAAACTCCCTGAACTCACTGGGCGAATGGCATTGATAAAGGGCGGATCCACAAATGCCTGAAACGTTATGTCACGTGTGCCATTCGGATTCAACCGGACCATTGAGTTGGCGCTTTGCCCGTTAACCCGATCAAACGTCCCCCCGGTTATGATTTTTCCATCGGCTTGGAAAGCGGCTTTTGTCAGAGTAGCTCCAGTCGTTGAAATTTTTAGATCGACCAGGGAAGTATCCAAAATTCCATTGGAACTTAATCTTGCCACGGAAACTCTGGCTGTATTGTTGATTCGGGAAAAAGCGCCTGCAATCACAATACTGTCATCAGTTTGTTTCAAGATTGCATGACTGACAAACGGGTTATTTAGTTGGACCTGACCAAAAGTCTGATCAACTAATCCAGTTGGTGTGAGTCGAATAAGGTTGGCACGCAGAACACCACCAAAGGAAGAGAAGTTCCCCGCCACAATATAGTTGCCATTGGTCAATGGAATGATCGAAGTTACGTCACTATCAGCTCCTCCAGACGGGTTGAACAACGAGTCATATGTCCCGTTTGAGTTCAACCGCACGATACAACTTTGGACGACCGGAGAAGTGATTGTAAAAAGTCCACCCACCATGATTTTCCCGCTACTTTCCGGTACAATCTCCTCAATTGCCGCTCCCGCAGTGGGGCCAAGGTTGTAGGGAGTGAAACCCGGATCCAAGGTCCCGTTCGCCAAATATTGGTGAACTACTAAACGGATATTGGATGAAACAGCATAAGTACCTCCAGCCAGAATTTTTCCGCTACTTGTAACGGCAACCTTGGTAACCCCTACAATATCGGACCCATTGGAAGGTATAAAATTAGGATCCAAAGACCCATTCAACTGTAACCGAGCGAGATGGAAACGGGTTACCCCTGCAACTTGAGTAAAGCTCCCTCCAATAATGATATTTCCCGATCCATCAACAGCCAGTGAATTCACCCCACCATTCAGCAAAACATTGAATTGCTGATCAAGACTTCCATCCGCATTCAAACATGCCAAACCGTTCCGGGCAATTCCATTGAAATGGGTAAAGTCTCCGCAAACCAGGATTTTTTGGTTGGGCAGTAAAACTATATCCCTCACTGTCCCAAACCCGCTACTCGAAGTGAAACCAGTGCCAGTATTAAATCCAGTATCAAAAACACCGACGCTGGAAATCCTGGCTATCCCCACAGTGGAA
The DNA here is from genome assembly GCA_019695185.1 of Blastocatellia bacterium. Lineage (GTDB taxonomy): Bacteria > Acidobacteriota > Blastocatellia > Chloracidobacteriales > Chloracidobacteriaceae > JAIBAN01. The sequence continues at coordinate 22,409 of JAIBAN010000042.1, forward strand.
CTGCCCGCAGCAGCTTGGAAATCACCAGCCAGAATGATTTTTCCATCATTCGGTTGAATCACCGTTTTGTAGACTTGGCCGTTCCCAAAAGTAAAAGTGGGTTGAAAACTGTCAGGAATGCCCGACTGCCCCCAAACTGCGAGAGGTGAAAAAAGGCACATGGCCAGGACGAAACCTGCCAAACAAACGAATTTGCTACGAAACTGCATTATGTCTTCTCCTGTAGACCAGTTGACACCTCCAAGGCGGACACAGGTGGAACGAGTCCAACCAGTTGAGGGCCAACCGAAAGAACGTGATTGTCGGAAATCAGACCACAAGACTCCAACGGTCCCGGATTTCAGACAGATGGCAATGTGTGCAAACGGGAATCCATACCAGTGCCCTCAGGCACTCTCTGAGTGAGGAACTAAGTCATGACCGAAGGACGCTCCTTGCATTGAAACATGGGACTCCCGGCCATTTCCCAGGAGGAGAACATGTCCCTTACAACTGACATCGGAAGGACGGCAAAAGTATTACAAACTTTTTTACGGCTGGTGTGTGAATTCTGATTTGACAAGAAATGAACCACAGAGACGCACAAAGGCGCACAGTGGAAAACAAATCCTGAATTTCCTCTGTGCGCCTTTGTGCGTCTCTGTGGTTGAAAGGAACTTATTTTTTCACAAAAACTGAAGGCAGATTGGCTTCGTGGGCCATCTGGTTGAGTTTGGCCAGGTCTTCGGCTTTGAGTTTGGCCAGTTCCTGAAGCTGGGCGTTGATTTTGCCCGTCACTTCCTCATAAAAAGCATACGCCTGATTGGTCGGCAGCCCGTCGGCACTGCCCACCACATCGGCCAGGGCCGCCAGTTTGTTATTGAGTCGAATCGGGAAATTCAACGGGTCCTGACTGCTTTGGTTTTTGGTTTGATAGAGCGTTTCCTCAATCTGCTTGAGCTTTTCCTTCAGCTTCTTACCGGCTTCAGTCACCGGCTTACCGGCTTCGTTGGCTTTCAGCCGTTCGGTCAAAGCGTCAATCTGTTTGTTCACGTCCCGGATTTCAATAATCGCCTCATGGGTTTCGCTCAGTTTGTCGCGGATTTTAAGGAGCAATTCCAGTTGTTTGGCATAGTCGCCATCAGACACCGCCAGGCGGGGGTCTTGGCGAATGCTAAAGGTTTGCGTGGCTGACTTGCCATCCACTGTCAGCTTGACCGAATAGGTGCCCGGTACGGCCACCGGCCCGCGAGTCTCCCCAGTCCATAAAATCATGCCGGGAAAGCGTTTGGCGTCCTCATAGCGCAGATTCCAGACCCACCGGTTAAAGCCGGCTTCAGCCGTTAGCCGGCCACCTCCCCGGCGTCCGAAAAAGCCGCCTTCGTCGCCTCCGCCACTATCGCCGCCGCCCTCACGGTCACCGGAGGAAACCTTGCGAATGGTTTTCCCGGTGCTGTCCATGATTTCAAAAGTCATGTCTTTGGGTTTTGCTTTCACCCAATACCCAATCACCACCCCGTTGGGCGGATTGGCTCCCAAGGTCGCTCCGGGGGGCAATTCCCCTCCAAACCCGCCGGTGCGGTAGGCATCTTCGGGCTTCAAAAGGGTCAGGTCGGATTTGGCAGTCTCTTCGGAAATCTGATGGAGAAAGGGCATGTCGTCCAAAATCCAAAAGGACCGCCCCTGAGTTGCCACCACCAAATCGGCGTCCCGCTTGTGAATTGCCAAATCGGTAATCGGCACCACCGGCAGGTTCAATTGGAGCGATTGCCATGCACCGCCCCCGTTGAAGGAAACAAACATCCCGGTTTCGGTTCCGGCAAAGAGCAAATCGCGCCGGTTGGGGTCCTCGCGGATGACGCGGGTGAAGGAATTGGCGGGAATCCCTTCAGTGATACGTTTCCAGCTTTTTCCGTAATCGGTGGTTTTGAACAGGTACGGTTTGAAATCATCCCACTTGTACATGGTGGCCGCAACATAGGCGGTGCCTGGGTCAAACGGGGAGGCTTCAATCGAATTGATTTGCGCCCATTCGGGTAAATCCTTGGGGGTTACCTTGTCCCAGTTTTTCCCGCCGTCTTTCGTCACATGCACCAGTCCGTCATCGGACCCGGTCCAAATCACGCCTTTTTGAACCGGTGATTCCATGACCGTAAAAATCGTGCAGTAATATTCGACGCTCGTGTTGTCTTTGGTAATCGGGCCGCCCGAAGGCCCCAGTTTGGTCGGGTCGTTGCGGGTCAGGTCGGGACTGATGGCCTCCCAGCTTTGCCCCTCGTTGGTGGATTTGAAGAGGATATTTCCGCCCGCATAAAGCGTGGCCGCTTCATGTGGGGAAAAAACGAGGGGCGCATTCCATTGAAAGCGGTATTTCATGCTTTCCGCCCCGGCTCCCATCGGGTTGTCGGGCCAGACGGAAACATCCCTGGTTTGTCCGGTCCGATGGTCATAGCGGGTAATCAACCCACCGTAGGAACCGGCAAAGGTCACGTTTGAATCTTTTGGATGAGGCGCAATCCAGCCGCTTTCACCGCCGCCCACATCGTACCAATCCGCTTTATCAATTCCGAAACCGGACGTCCGGCTGGCAATTTTGACGGTTGAGTTATCCTGCTGCGCTCCGTAGACGTGATACGGAAAATCCTGGTCCAGGGCGACCCGGTAAAACTGTGCGGTGGGCTGGTCCTGTTCAGTCCAGTCTTTGCCGCCGTTGCGCGAAACCTGGGCTCCCCCGTCGTTGCTTTCAATCATGCGGCGGGCGTCGCTTGGGGCAATCCACAAATCATGGTTGTCGCCGTGCGGTGTTGGAATCCCGGCAAACGTGCGGCCTCCGTCAATGGATTTGTAAAAGCCGGTATTGAGCACATACACCGTGTCGGCGCTTTGCGGGTCGGCATAAATCCGGGTGTAATACCAGGCCCGTTGGCGCAAGCGCCGCTCCTCATTGACGCGGGTCCAGTTTTCACCACCATTTTCAGAACGGAAAACACCGCCGTCTTCGGCCTCCACAATCGCCCAGACCCGTTCGGGATTGACCGGAGAAATAGTCACCCCCACTTTGCCAACCAGATTTTTGGGCATTCCCGGCTTGCGCGTCAGGTCGTTCCAGGTGTCTCCGCCGTCGGTGGATTTGAACAGGCCACTCCCCGGCCCACCGCTTTCCAACGTGTAGGGCTTGCGAATCACTTCCCAGAACCCGGCATACAAAACTTTTGGGTTGGTTGGGTCCAGCGCCAAGTCAATCGCCCCGGCCTTGGGGCCACGGGTGAAAATCTGTTGAAATGATTTGCCCCCGTCCGTGCTGCGATACACTCCGCGTTGGTCGTTTGGCCCGAAGGCATGTCCCAAAGCCGCCACATAGACCACATCCGGATTCTTGGGATGGACCCGCACCCGTGCGATGTGGCGGGTGTCGTCCAGCCCCAGATGTTTCCAGCTTTTGCCGGCATCGGTGGATTTATACATGCCGTCACCGTGCGAGACATTGCCCCGCAAGGGTGATTCACCCATCCCGACATAGACCACGTTGGGGTCCGATTCAGCCACGGCAATGGCTCCGACCGAACCTGTTTTCAGCGCGCCATCCGTCATGGGAGCCCAATTGGTACCAGCATCGGTGGTTTTCCAAACGCCGCCCCCGGTGGCTCCAAAGTAATACACATCAGGTTGGGTGGAAACTCCGGTCACGGCGGTGACCCGGCCCCCCCGAAACGGCCCGATGTTGCGGTATTTCAGCTCTTTGAACTGGCTGAAATCAATTTTTTGTTGCGCCCAAGCCGGAGAAAACAGCCATCCCGGCAAAACGAAAAATGCCATCCACACGGAAAGCAGACGTAATTTGGTCATATTGTTCTGAGTTCGGCTCTGAAATGTTGGCCCGTGGACGAGATACCCGTAGCAGGTGGCGAACCATACTCCGGTTGGCCGCCGGTCGCAAACAAATTTACCAGCCACCTGAAAAGGGGCATTCAAAGGGGGTTGTCAAAGTCGCCCGAAGCAATTTTTCTTTCCTTGTAAACATTTGTTTTCAATTGATTTAAGTGCATTGTCAAAGCTTTGACAATTTCGCTTTTGACAACCCGTTTTTTCCCACTTTGGACATGTATGAAAGAAAAAAATCTCCATTCTGCCTCAATCCGTTTTAGACTGGGGAAAGTGCAACCCACTTTTGTTTTCCGGAACCGCCATGACAGCCACGATTTCAGCCGCAACCACCAAACCTGACCGACAGGGCTTCCTGTGGATGGTCATTTTCGGCTTTTTCACGACTATTGGGCTGTTACAGTTTTGCTACAGGTATCTGGACGATGTGACCCGGTGCATTCCAGGCACTTTTTCCACCCGGATGATTGAGGAAATGACCGGAGCCTACACCGGGGCGGTCTTGTTCCCGGTGTTTGTCTGGGCGGCTCGCAGGTTTCGAATTTCAAAAACAACCTATTATTTCAGCCTGCCGGCTCATGTGCTGGTGGCCGTTGGAACCTCAGGGGCCCATACCAGCCTCATGGCACTGACCCGGCGCGGATTGTTCTGGCTGTTCGGTCTGGGAACCTACGATTATGGCATCATGTCCATCCGCTACCTGATGGAATTTCCCAACGACCTGATTTGGTACGCTGCGATTGTGGGTTTTATCCATCTGTTTGACCGCTATCAGGTCTTGCGGGAGCGGGAAACCCGCGCCGCCCAGCTTGAAGCCCAACTGGCCCAGGCGCAGCTTCAATCCCTGCAATTGCAAATCCAGCCGCATTTTCTGTTCAATGCGCTGAATACGATTTCCGCGACACTCTATGAAGACCTGACTGCCGCCGACCGGATGATTGCCCGTCTCAGTGATTTTCTCCGGCTGACGCTGCAAACCGCGCATCACCGCGAAGTTCCCCTGGGTGAGGAACTGCACTTTCTGGAACTCTACCTTGACATCATGAAGGCCCGCTTTGAAACCGCACTGGAGGTGGTTTTTGACATCCAGCCGGAAACCCACCGGGCGCAGGTTCCCCGGTTTTTGCTCCAGCCTCTGGTGGAAAACGCTCTCAAATATGCAGTTGACCCCCAAGCCGGGAAGGTTCGGATTGAAATCCGTGCCCGGCACAATCGTGACCGGCTGGAACTGGAAGTCTGCGACTGCGGGCCGGGACTCACCTCGGAAACAGAAACCACGGCCACCTCCAAAATCGGTTGGGCCAACCTCCGCGAACGGCTGGCGGTTTTATATCCGGACCAATTTTCCTTCACCATTGCCAATCAGTCACAAGGCGGGTTGCGAACCGCCATTGCCATCCCCTGGAACGTGGCGGAAAGCGAGCTTGCCAATGTCGGAACTGCGCGTGCTCATCGTTGACGACGAGGCTCCGGCCCGCCGCAAAATCCGCCGCTTTCTCGAAGCTGACGCCTCAATCAGGGTGACTGGCGAAGCAGCCACCGGGCTTGAGGCTTTGGAACAGTTTCAATCCACCAAACCGGACATCATTTTTTTGGATGTGAACATGCCGGGACTCGACGGCTTCGGGTTCCTGGCGGCGCTCCAGGCCGAACCCCGCCCGCTGGTGGTGTTTGTCACCGCCTATGACCAGTTTGCCCTCAAAGCCTTTGAAGTGGCGGCGTTTGATTATGTGCTCAAGCCCTTTGACCCGGACCGGTTCCAGCAGGTCCTCCAGCGGATTAAAGAACAAATCGCCCTCCAACGGAAAAGTGAATTGGGAGCCAATCTGCACAATCTGTTGCAGAAATCAGCCCCTCGTTTTCCGGAACATGTGCTGGTGGAATCCAAGGAACGGGCTTTTTTTCTTGCCGTGCTGGAAATTGACTGGCTGGAAGCCGCCAGAAACTCCGTCACCCTGCACACCCAGGGCAAAACGTTTCAGGTGCGCGGTACGCTGGAAGGTCTGGCGCAAAAACTTGATCCGCAAAAATTCATTCAGGTCAACCGCTCCCATATTGTCCGATTGGAGAGCATTCAGGAACTCCAGCCCTGGTTTCATGGCGAATACCGGATTCTCCTCAAGGACGGAACCGAATTGATGTGGAGCCGCCGCTTTCTGGACCGCCTGCCTGACCTGGTCAATAAATCCAGGGCTGAAAACTGAGTGGGGCTTCCCCTTGCAACGAGGTTCGTTGATGAAAGGATTCGCCGGGAGGCCATTTTCTTCCAAACCACGAAACTCCGGAGCCCGGACAACCAACCGCCAGTAAGGAAAATATAACGCCCCTGGAAACTGCCAATGGGTTGGCAGGCTCAGGCAAACAACCTCCGGGCCAGGGCTGCTCCCAGGTACACTGCCGCAAAACCCACCAGCACACTCAAAGCGACATACAACCCGGCACGGGTAAAATCACGAATTTCAAGAAGTTTTGCCGTTTCAAACTCAAAGGTGGAAAACGTGGTGTAGGCCCCGACAAAACCAACTCCCACCGCCAAGCGGAAATTTTCCGGCACCTGGACATATTCTCCCGTCAGGGTCAGGAAAAAACCCAAAATGAACGACCCGGTCACATTGATGAGGAACGTGCCGGTTGGGAAGGGTGCCCCCCAGCGGGCTAAAGGAAGCAATCCGATAGTATAGCGGGCAATGGCCCCCAAAGCTCCGCCGGTGGCAATGGAAAGGTATTTTCCGAATTCAGACATGGTTCAGCAAAGCCTTTGGGAAAAAGATGAGGTGTTTGATTTCGAGCTGCCCCTTAATTGGGAAACCGGGCTTTCACTTTGCCGGCGTCATCCAGAAATTCCAGCTTTGCATCATCGTTTTTATCCACCACCAACTGGGCCCGGACCCGCCCTTTCGAGTCTTTCAAAAGCAGTTGGGCGGCTTGATTTTTACTTCCCAGAAACAGCCGTTCAACCCCCAAAGCATTGGTTTCCGACCATTCGGTAAACTGTTTTTTGATTTCATCCATCCGGCGCGGCGAGGCTTGGCGGAATTCCTCCACCAAATCAAGGCTTTTCTTGAAATTGCCGTTTGCAGGGCGGTCAAAAAAGGTCAAGCCGGCCTGAACCGTTGAAGCGTTCTCTTTGTATTGCAAGGCCAGCACCTGGTTGTCATGAAAGCGGTCAAAGGACAGATGCCCAATCCCGGCTGTTTTTCCGTTGGGCTGCTTAAAACTGTTGAAGACAAGTCCGCCCATTTCATCCCCGTCCTGGTTGAAAAAAATCATCCCGGCCATGTATTTCCGTCCCTCGGAAACCTCAACCGGATAGGATTTGCCCTCCATGACGGGTGGTGCAATCCGTTCCTGATTGGAAATGGCAATCACCGTTTTTCCTTCCGGGCTCACCACATTGATTCGCTCAACCTTGATTTCCTTAAAACTGGTCTGGGACGAGGTGAACCCGGTCACAACCAGAGCCATCAAGGCAATCAGAGTTAAAAGATTGGTGGCGATCAGCATTGCAACATACTTCGGCGGGAGGTTCATACAACCGGCATCTCCTTTTCAGGCTCCAGACGTTAATGGAGGCCAACTGTGTTTTGTTGGGAGGCAAAGATTTTGCTGCTGTCATACCCGACACCAGCCTTGAAGACCAGGGGGATTTTGCGGATGGCCGGCGGGTCTTTGAGCGGGTCCCCGTCAATCAGACTGAAATCCGCCCGTTTGCCTTTTTCAATGCTGCCCACGGTTTTGGCCAGACCCAAAAATTTCGCTCCGTTCAACGTGGCAAACTGAATCGCCTGTTCAAAGGGATAGCCGGCTTCGACCAGTAATTCAATGGCCCGTTTTCCGGCAAAGCCGGGCACCACGCCTCCGTACCCCGTCGGGTCGGTTCCCACGACCAGGTTTCCCCCGGCTCTGACAAACATCTTTTCCAATTCCATGGCCTTGCTGTAATAGACCTGTTGGGTGGTGTCTTTCTGTTTGGAAACCTGGGTCCAGGTCCGCAGATATTGCTCCCGGATTTCGGGCAGTAACACCCCCAACGCATCGGGATACGCCTGCGGACGACCCGGCACAAAGGTTTCAAAAACGGTTGGCGTGGAGGTAATGGTCACCTTGCGCGCAATCAGAAAATCAATCAGGGCTTTGACCTGAGGGCTGTTCAGGTCCAGTTTGACAAACGACTCAACCACATCCTTGCGGGCCGGGCACTCATCCGGCTTTTTGTTTTCCACAAAATCGGAAGCTACAAAAAAACCGTGCTCCAGGTTGTCAATTCCCAGGGTTGCCGCCTGCCGATAGGTCACCGAACACAAATGGGCGGTCACGTGATGGCCCTTCTGGTGGGCTTTTGCAATCACGGCTTTGAGTTCGTTTGCATGAATGTGCATGTAGGCTTTGTAAGAGGTCGCCCCTTCCGCAGCCCAATACTCAACCATGCGCTCGGCATCGGCCACACCGCGCAGGGCTTTGACCTTCAGTATCGGCAAGCCCGGACCTTCAAGGTAAGGAGCCGTGACATGGATGTCAGGACCGGCAGTGGTGCCGTTCTCAATCGCCTTTTTCAGGTTCAGGTCACCATACGGATTCATGGTTCCGGCAGTCCGCAGGGTGGTGGTTCCACCCGCCAGATACAACAAGGGAAACGACGACAGCATTTCCGTGTAATTGGCTTGACCGGTGGGATAGAACATATGTTCGTGAAGCATGACAAAACCGGGAATCAGGGTTTTTCCGGTTCCGTCAATGACTGTGGTTCCGGCAGGAAAAGGTTTGTCCGGTTTTTCCCCCACAAAAACAATGTTCCCCTGTTCAACCACAATGGTTTGGTTGGTCCGGGCCTTGGCCCCGGTTCCGTCCACCACCTGAACATTGGTAATCGCCAGCGAACCTTTGGGATAGGCCACAAACCCGGTGGATTGTGCGGCAAGCGGGCCACCGTGCGGAAACCACACCAAAAGCACCAGGAGCAAAATCAATCCGGAACGAACCATTGTTGCCTCCACTTGGGAAAAAGCAGGTTGGATTTCAGGTATCGGGTTTTGGGTTTCGGGTCTGTTTATTGTGAAGAGCGGTTTCGGTTATTGATGTTTCACCAGAAAAACGAGCGCGGATGCTCCGACCATAATCCACCGCGCCGCAACCGTTCTGGGTGGATTTGGTGGGAGCGGAAGCGCCGCCGTTAAGAAAAGTGGTATCGATATCCATCATTGCGGTGAATGGGGACACAGAACCGAGCCTGAATGCCTGCCACCCGCTGACGTGCCGTCCGAATGTCAAAGCTCCCACTCGCTCGTGCCAGCACCCGGCCCACGTAAGTGCCGGCTTTTTTGCCACGGGTGACCACAGCCCGCGTCAGATCGCCGGTTTGAAAGCCAAAATGGAGTTTGCACCGGGTCCGGTGGCGAGTGGCAATGCCACATTCGTTGACGCCGCACATCTGCCGGTGGCCGTGCCCGGTGGCGGTGATGCGGAAAGGTGTGATGCCTGAAATGAGCAGCGTTGCGGGTGTGCTCGTTCCGACACAACAGGCATCCTGCCAGTGTCCCTTTTCAATCCCCTGTTGACCGCGATTGAATTTGGTCAAGCCGCCGCTCCCGGTTTCGACTGGGAGACCGAACCGCTTGAGTCGTTCAAGAAGTGCCCAGCGGGTGGTGTTGACCGCCGCCGCATCCCGGAGCGGGGCTTGGGCCAGCGCCTGGACCTGGGGAAAGCCGAATTCAGCCGCCGTCCGGTTGCCTTTGGCCTGATTACAGGGGCCACAGGCCAGCGTCAGGTTGGACACCCGGTTGGTGCCGCCCTGGGCGCGCGGGACAATGTGTTCCACTTGCAACGGCACTCCCGCTTGCCCGCAATACACACAGTGGCGACCGAACTTTTCCAGCAGATACTCCTTGACCTCGGATCCGGCCAGTGTGCCCTGCTGATACTCGATTCCTGAAATTTCAGGGTTTTGGAGCATGTGCAGATCAAACCGGACCAGTTCCTGACTGAGGGCGGTGAGGGGGCACCACCGGATGAGGCGGGCCACCCAGGTCACCAGATTGGCCACCCGGCTTTCCAGGCTGGGTGGCAACCATCCGGCTTTCCGGGTCCGGTTCAGGAAACGTGGTTTCCGATACCGGGTTTTGCGGTTGCGGCGGTTGCGCCGCACCACCCGCCGGGCATCAAGTGCAGCCTTGATGTGCTTGCCCCGATGCTCGATTTCCGCTGCGAACACGACTTCTCCGGTGGTGTCGTTGACCACCGCCAGACCCGAAACTTTGCTGCCAGGGTCAAGTTTGAGCCGCAGCGGCTGAGGGTTTGGTTTTTCAACCGCACGTTTGAGCAGGATGACGAACGGAAAGCGGCGCAGGACCGCTGCTTTCCCCGCACTCAGCAGCTTGCGGGCCACTGCCGGGTGACAGGGCTCAAGCGGTTTCCGATTTGTATCGAGCACAAATACTTTGGACATCTTTTTTCCTTTCGGACTCTGGTTTCCCAGGTAATGTGTGCCTCGCCCGGTTCCCGCAACTTGTCATGCCCGGCACACCGGCTTCGACTCCGTATGCCTTTTAATGCCGGGCGATAGAGCATCAGGCTGGCTCGCACCTGATGGTATCGTGATTGCAGGAACGGCTCCGCTGCTGCGGGGGCTGCTCAACCCCGGAGCCTGCTGGTCGGTTTCCCCACCAACAAGCTCCACCTATATCGGTTCAACGATGAGGTGGAGTGGTTGACAGCAACGTCCGCCTTCTATCAAACCTGATACCCGAAACTTGGTGTCGTTTTTTTCCACATCCTGGGCGCACGCCACCAATTGCCCCACACCACTGCGGCAGGGGCATTGATACTGACAAACCCTTCAGAAATCAAACAAATTCATCTGGCCGTTATTTCCTTCATTCGTCCGTTTTTTTCGGGGCGTGGGTTTTGGCTTTACTTCAGTCGGTTTTTCCGTGTTCGGCTGTGTTCCAGTGGAAGTCAGGGCAAACCCGTGGGAAGGTTCGGGTTCCACCGGAGGCAACGCCGGAAGCGCAACCACCGGTTCCTGGACAACCGGTTCCGGAGCCGGGTAAGCGTGTGGTTCAAACCGGGATTCCCACATCTGGTCACGGGCTTCATCCAGGCGGCGGCGAATGCGGCCCGACTCTTCTCCCGCCAGCGTATGAAACAGGCTGGCCAGTTTGCGACCGGTATCCAGATGGGCCGGTTTGCGCAGGATCCATCCACCCCGCCGCCCCCGCACTCCGGCGACCAGTTCCACGTCCCTGCCGTCCAACTCGCAGGCCACAGTCAAATAACCGTCCGGCTCTTCTTCGTCGGCCTCGGCCCGGCGCGGCATTTTCTGGACCGGCAGATAGATTCCTTTGGAACTGAGGAAGGCAAACGACACCGGAAGCAAAAACCGGCACCATTCACAGCCGGTATCGTCAGCTCCTGCGTCATGCCGGATGTCCCAGTCCATAAGGCGGCTCCAGGTGAAAAACTCGTTCCCTGTTACATGGTCAAAGGTTCAGGTTGCAACCAGGCATGATTTGCACATAATTGACGGAGATTTTCAATCCAAAATCTCGGCAGGGAGCTCAACCTGCCCGCTTCCTTCACCTAACATACATCCCCGGAGGTCATGGTGCATTTAACAATGGAAGAACTGGAGGCCGGACTGGACTGGATTCGGCAATCCCCCCGCAATACCGGAGTTTTGGAACTGATTGTGTGCCGTCCGCAGGTGGACGAGCGCGAAGTGCTGAAAACCGGCCACCTGAACCTGGAAGAAGGGTTGGCGGGCGACAACTGGAACCGCAAAAGAAGTTCCCGGACACCCGACGGCTCGGCCCATCCGGATATGCAGCTCAACCTCATGAATGCCAGAGCCATCGCATTGATTGCACGGGACAAAGACCGCTGGCAATGGGCTGGTGACCAGCTTTTTGTGGATATGGATTTAACTGACGAGCACCTGCCGCCGGGAACCAGACTCTCCATTGGCTCCGCTGTCATCGAAGTCACCAGTCAACCGCACAACGGCTGCCAGAAATTTGCCGACCGGTTTGGGCTGGCGGCGCTCAAGTTTGTGAATTCACCGGTGGGAAAGGAACTTCATCTGCGGGGTATCAATGCCAAAGTGGTACAGCCGGGGACCATCCGAGTAGGTGACCCGGTGACCAAAATTGTCACACCCTGTGGATAACCTGGAGGAAGCCTCCGGTTGCAAAGAATGGAACGGGTAGCCGGACCTCTTGGGTTACAATGCACAAACTCTTTTCCATGAGACAAGTCGCCTTCATGCGGTCTAACGGAACATATTCGAAATGACACAACCTTTTCACCATGAAAAAAATGCGATTCGTGTCCAAACAAGCTTACTGTGACCGGGTTTACCACATCACCCCGGACGACCTTCTGGTGGTTTTGAGCCGCATACCGGAACAGTATTGGTCGCGGGTGCGCACCATTCACTTTAATGACAGAGCCAAGGGAAACCGGATACTTGGCTATGTTGGGGCACGCAGGGATGAAATCACCATGTGCGCCCTTCCTCCCCGTGTGAGTTTTTCCCCCTTTTTGGTGGCCGGCCAAACCTGTGCCGAATTCGGGGCGGTGTATGGCACGCAATGGCCGATTACCGCCGTCCGCCGGTTTCTGCTCTATGACGTGTTCCTTCATGAAATCGGCCATTGCCAGCAGGCTTCGCCAGCGGAATCCGAGGACTGGGAGGGATTCGCGGGTGAAAAATACGCCCAGCGGTTCGCTGACCACTGGCGGCGGAAACTGTGGCAAACCTGTTTTGTACACCATGACCCGGTCCACAATTCCCCTCTCTTGTTTCAACCACAACCATGAAAAAACCTATTTCCAAGTTGTCTCTGATTTCACTTTTCTGCCTGTGGGCAGGTCTCAGCCTCCTGCCACCCGGGCTGGCCCAGACTTCAGGCAAACGGCTGCTGAACCTGGACGACCAGGCCCGGATTCGAACCGTCAGTGAGCCACACATTTCCCCCGATGGAGCCTGGGTCGCCTATGCGGTGGAAAGCGTGGACCAGAAAGAGGATGCCTACGGCAGTGACATCTGGATGACCAGTTGGGACGGCCAGCAGACCGTTCGGTTGACTTCGAGCAAGGAGCGGGATAGCTCGCCCTGCTGGAGCCCGGACGGAAAATACCTGTCGTTTCTTTCCAGTCGGCAGACACCCGATGGAACCGACCAGATTTGGCTGCTCAACCGGATGGGCGGAGAGCCGGAGCAAATCACCACGGTCAAAGGAGCCATTGGGGATTATCGCTGGTCGCCGGACGGCAAACGAATGGTACTGGTGCTGGAAGACCCCGACCCGGACGCTGAGGAATCCAAAGACAAAGCGGAAAAGAAAACCCCCAAACCGATTGTCATTGACCGGTTTCAGTTCAAGGAAGACAAATCCGGGTATTTGACCAAAAAGCGACAGCGCCTGTATTTACTGGAACTGGAAAGCCGCAAAATCGAGTGTCTGACACCGGGGGCTTACAATGAATATTTCCCGGCCTGGTCACCCGATGGCAATTCGCTGGTGTTTGTCAGTAAACGGGAACAGGATTTTGACCGGACCGACAACTTTGACCTGTTCGTTATTGACGCCAAAGCCGGGGCCACCCCTCGCCGCCTGACCACGTTTCCCGGTGCCGACTGCCAGCCCGACTGGGAGAGCCATCCCGCCTGGAGCCCTGACGGGAAGTCCATTGCCTATCTGCAAGGCGGTCCCAGCAAACTCATTTTTTACGCCATTCACCAGTTGGCGGTTATTCCGGCAGCCGGAGGAACTCCGAAACTGCTGGCCCCGACGCTTGACCGCAACGTGGCCAAACCGCGTTGGTCACCTGATGGAGCGTTTCTGTATTTCCTGCTGGAAGACGACCGGAATCAAGTGCTGGCAAAAGTACCTGCCGAGGGCGGCAAGGTTGTCCCGGTGACTGCCGGGGGCCGCACCGTCAACGAGTTTGACCTGCATCCAAGTGGAAAAATCGTGGTGGCTGAGGAACGTGGCGATGTACCTGCCGAAGCCTATGCAGTCGAGGGAAGTACGGTGCGGCCCTTGTCCCGGCAAAATCAGGCGCTTCTTGAAAGTGTTCAACTCGGTACGCTGGAGGAAATTTCCTGGAAGAGCAAAGACGGCACCACCATCAATGGCTTTGTGATGAAGCCGCCCGATTTCGACCCGGCCAAAAAATATCCAACCATCCTCCGGATTCACGGCGGGCCGGTTTTACAATACAGCCACTATTTCAATTTTGACTGGCACTATTATGCCGCTCACGGCTATCTGGTCCTGCTCGGCAACCCGCGCGGCAGTTCCGGTCGGGGCGAGGCGTTTTCCAAGGCCATTTATGCTGATTGGGGCAACAAGGACGTGCAGGATGTCCTGGCGGGCGTGGATTACCTGATTGCCCAAAAAATGGCGGACCCAGCCCGTCTGGGGGTGGGTGGGTGGAGCTACGGTGGCATGCTCACCAACTACACGATTGCCAGCGACACCCGGTTCAAAGCCGCCATCAGCGGGGCCGGAATGTCCAACATTCTGGCCGGTTATGGAACCGACCAATATATCCGGGAATATGAGGCCGAGTTGGGAACCCCCTGGGCCAATCCGGAAACCTGGATCAAAATTTCCTATCCGTTTTTTCATGCCGACCGGATTCAGACCCCAACCCTGTTTTTATGTGGGGACAAGGATTTTAACGTTCCCCTGCTCAATTCAGAGCAAATGTATCAGGCGTTGCGCAGCCTGGGCCGCGACACTCAACTGGTGATTTATCCGGGTCAGTTTCACGAATTCAAAAAACCGGGCTATGAACGTGACCGGCTGGAACGGTATCTGAACTGGTATGACAAGTACCTCATGCCTGCCCACGTCGAAAGCAAATCCAAACCATAGCCTTTTCACCTGAATGGATTTATTTGTGAAAATTCTGGAAACCGAACGCCTGATTCTCCGGCATCTGACTTTGGAGGATGCCCCATTCATTATGGAACTGGTCAATGACCCGGACTTTCTGCTCTACATTGGAGACAAAAAGGTCCGCAACCTGGAGGACGCCTGCCGTTACCTGGAAACCGGTCCCCTGGCCAGTTATGAAAAAAACGGCTTTGGCCTCTATCTGGTGGAACTGAAAGAAACCGGGGCTCCGATTGGCATGAGCGGGTTGGTGCAACGCCCGGTCTTTAGCGAACCGGATGTCGGGTACGCTTTTTTACCGGCCTACCGGGCCAAAGGGTACGCGGTTGAGTCCGCCCGCGCGGTGGTCAACTGGGGGCGGGATACGCTGGGTCAGGACCGGTTTCTGGCCATTGTGACCCCGGAAAACAGGAGTTCCATCAAGGTCCTCCTGAAAATCGGCTTTCATTTTGCCGGGATGGTCAGGATGTCGCCGGATGAACCCGAAATTGAAAAGTATGAGTGTTTTTTCAGCCGCTGACTTCCCTTTGAAAGGGTAAGTGATTGTTTTTGAGAGCGCCGAGGTAGCGATTCACTGCTTTTTTTGTTTCACCCTGGGGGCGACAAGTCGCCCCCAATCAAAGCGGCGACAAGTCGCCGCACCCCAAAGCTGGCGCAAATCCTGCGCAGTCGGATTTTTTTAGGACTCCGTGCCTGTTTTTTGGTAAGATTGAGTGATTTTCCCCCTCACCTGAATATCACCTTCCATCTCACCATAGGTTCTTTGGGATTCTGTGGCTGCCCGGAGTCTAATATGAAACATTTGATTGGGGTTTCCTTTTTCCTGCTGTCTCTTTTTATTTTTATCCATTTTGATTTTTTTCACCTCACCTCTCCTTGGTTCAGCCATGCCCAGCGTTCCTCCCGGTTCCTTCCAGCGGCCACCCAGTTGAAAATCAGCCAAGCCAATCCGGTGGTGAATGAAAACAAAAAAATCACCCTTACCGCAGTGGATGAAACCGGGGCTGCCGCCAGCGATGTGACCTGGGAATCGGGTAGCCCCGATGTGGCCACGGTGGATGCCAAAACCGGCATTGTGACCGGCGTCAGTTACGGATATGCCACCATCACGGCCCGCACCAGCGGGGCCAGCGTTTCGTCTTTTGTGGTGGTTGCCAAAGTCAAAAACGGCAAGGGTGCCAGCGTACCGGGCGATACCCAGACCGATACCGGGGGCCGCTTTTATATCAGCGACCCTTCCAACAGCGTGATTTACCAAAAGGATGGCCTGCTTGCGGCAGCCAGCGTTTATGCCGGTCAGACCGGCAGCCGGGGCCGCTTGGATGGCTCGCGCCTTGCATCCCGTTTTGCCGGACCGACCGCCATTGGGGTGGACAACGGAGCCCAGGGCGGCGTGTACGTGGCGGATACGCTGAACCATTGCATCCGGAAAATTTCAGGCGACCTGGTGACGACTGCCGTAGGGACTGGTTCCCCCGGAACCATGACCGCCGACAGCACTCCCTTTGCGCAGGCTGTTTTCAGCAGCCCGCGCGGGATTGTGGCCGACACCGGGGGCAACCTCTATGTCGCCGACACCAACAACCACGCCATTTTTTATGTGGATTTTGCCAAACAGGAAGTCCGGCTGGTGGCCGGTTCCCCCGGTCAAAGCGGGTTACTTGACGGCGCGGGAAAAACCGCCCGGTTTACCCGTCCGGCGGGCATTGCCCTCAGTTCCGACGGGAAACTGATTGCGGTGGCCGATGAAGGAAACAACGTGGTGCGGTTAGTGTCTCCGGCTGGTGCCGTGGCAACGCTGGGCAAGGCGTCCAGCCGGGGTGGTTCCCCGTTGTTTGAACCGGCCCTGGCCGGAAAATTCTCTGAAACGCAGCTTCGCGCCGAAGATGAGGCGGGGGACGAACTGGTGTTCAATGCCCCTCAGTCGGTTGGCATTGACAGCACCGGCAACATCTATGTGGTTGACAAATCCAATGCCAAGGTGGTGACCCGCCCGCTTGGAAAATCCGTCGAGGTGGTGTCGGTCGCCCAGGATGCCGTCAGTTTTTCACAGGCAGCCAGTGTGACGATTCGTGGGTATGACAGCATTGTGCTTGACCAGGGAGCCACCAGTCCGGATGAAGCCATCAAAGTCGTTTCCATCGGCCCCCCGCAGATTACTTCCGTAACGGAAACCGTGGCGTTGGTTTCGCCCCAAATTCCCCTGGAGGGCGGCACCCAGATTGTGGTCGAAGGAAAAAACTTTGCTCCGGAAACCCAGGTCTTTGTGGGTGACGGGCAGGCCGTCAACCTCCAGATTGAAAGCGCCACCCGGCTGACCTTCCAGGTGCCGCCCCAAAAGTCGCCCGGACGGAAAACCCTTTCGGTTGCCACCCGTGGCGGAGTTGACCAAAGCGTCATCAACATCATTCCCAAGGCTTTTTCCGAACTGGCCGCCGGTGAAATTACCACCTATGCAGGAGGGGTCCAGTTTTTGGGCGACGGCGGTCTGGGAACCCAGGCCAATTCCGGAACAGTCAGTGATTTGTTTATTGACGGAGTAGGCAATCTCTATCTGGTGGATGGTTTTAACAGCCGGATTCGCCGCCTGGATGTCAACAGCAACATTATCACCAGCGTTACGGGGAACGGCACCAGCGATTTCAGCCCGGATGGAACCGTGGCCCTTGGTGCCGGACTCAACAACCCAACCACGGTCACCGTGGACAGCCAGGGAAACATCATTTTTTCGGATAACTCATATATTCGTCGAATTGACGCCCGGACCGGATTGCTCTCCACAGTGGCCGGAGTCCGGGAAGATGGGTTCTCGGGTGACGGCGGCCCGGCCACCAGCGCCAAACTAAGCAAGCCCAAAGATGTGGCGCTGGATGTGGATGGCAATCTGTTTATTGCCGATACCGGAAATAACCGGATTCGCCGGGTGGATGCCAAAACCGGCCTCATCACCACGGTCGCCGGCAATGGAAAAGCCACCTTCGACCAGGATAACGTTTCGGCCACGCAGGCTGCGTTGAATAGTCCCTCCGGGGTCATTCTGGATGATAAACGGAACCTCTACATTACCGACCAACGAAACAACCGGATTCGCCGGGTGGATGCGGCCACTGGAATCATCTCCACGGTGGCAGGAAACGGAAAATTGGGTTTTGACGGCGACAACGGCCCGGCCAAAAATGCCAGTCTGGGTCTGGGCATGGGCGAGGGCGGAGGGTCCGGCAGCATTGGGCTGGACCGT
Source organism: Blastocatellia bacterium (assembly GCA_019695185.1). Lineage (GTDB taxonomy): Bacteria > Acidobacteriota > Blastocatellia > Chloracidobacteriales > Chloracidobacteriaceae > JAIBAN01. The sequence continues at coordinate 40,409 of JAIBAN010000042.1, forward strand.
TCCGGCAATCTGGTGATTGCCGATGCCTTTAACCATCGGGTACGGCGGGTGGATGCCAAAACGGGCATCATTACCACGCTCGCCGGCAATGGGAACCCAACTTATTCCGGAGACGGCGGGCCGGCACTTGCGGCTGCATTGACAGGTCCGTTTTCCGTGGCGGTGGACGGTCTGGGAAATGTGGTTGTGTTTGATTCCGGGAATTCACGGGTCCGCCGCATTGACGCCATTACGGGTATCATAACCACCGTTGTCGGAAAATCCTTTGAAAACGGCGACGGCGGGCAGGCGGTGGGGGCCAACCTGAACGGCCCGGCAGCGGCAATCTTTGATACCAAAGGGAATCTGCTGGTGTGCGACACTCGCAATCACCAGATTCGCAAGGTTGATGGGGTCACCGGTGTGATTACCACTCTGGCCGGAACCGGCAGCCCCGGATTTGCGGGTGACAACGGGCCTGCCACCAAAGCCCTGCTCAACCAACCGCAGGGTCTGGCGGTTGACCCGCGCGGCAACATTTTTGTATCCGACAGTTTGAACAATCGCATCCGCCGGATTGACACTTCGACCGGGACCATTGTCACGGTGGCCGGAACCGGAAGGCCCGGTTTTATGGGTGACGGAATGAATGCGCTGATGGCGGAACTGGACACTCCGACCGCGCTCGCTCTGGATGAAAAAGGCTTCATCTATATTGCCGACAGCCGGAACCACCGGATTCGCCGCCTGGATTTTAACGCCGGAACCATGTCCACCTATGCCGGGAACGGTTCCCCCACCACCAGCAATGACGGAGGCCCCGCCCTGACGGCAGGCATCCCCATGCCCAACAGTCTGGCGCTGGACCCGATGGGGAACCTCTTTGTTGGAACCGACAATCGGGTCCGTCGCATTGACACCAGGGGCATGATTACGCCAGTGGCCGGAAATGGAATGCCGGTGTCGGGTGCCGACGGCGGTTTCGCCGGGTCAACCTCACTGATTGTTTCCGGAGTGGCTTTTTCGACCACCGGCGATTTGCTGGTGGCTGAAACGCTCAACAAAGTCCGCCGCATCAGTATGCAGGGCACGGTCAGCACCGTGGCGGGAACCGGCAGTTTGGGTTACAGCGGTGACAACGGAAAAGCCATTGAAGCTCGCCTCAATACCCCGATGGGAATTGCCTTTGACCCCGCAGGAAACCTGTACATTGCAGACCAGGGGAATAACTCAATTCGATTTGTGAAAGGAGTTGGGCGGGGAAATAATGTTCCTCCCGCCATCACCCCCATTGCAGACCAGACACTTGACCCTGGAACGGTCCGCAGCCTGAAAGTCACAGCCCTTGATTTGAATGATGTCAATGGAGTGAAGCTGACACTCAACACCTCGTTGGGCTATGTCACGCTGACTGACAAAGGGAAAGGCGAAGGAATATTGCGGATTGCACCGGCGGCCACCGAAAAACAAAGTGGCCGGGTGACTATTTCGGCCCAGGACCCGGACGGACTGACCGCCCAGATTGCCTTCGCGGTCAATGTGCTTCCCAACAGTGCCCCGACCCTGGCGGTGATTGCCGACCAGGCGGTTTTCTTTGGCGAAACCAGAACCCTGTTTGCCATGGCGATGGACCGCAACGGCGTTGCCGGGGTGAAACTCTCGTTGGTTGCGCCTCCCACCTATGCCACCCTGACCGATATGGGAAATGGAATCGGGAGTATCCGGTTGACACCCAAAACCGGGGATACGGCAGCCACCCTGACCGTGCAGGCGGTTGATGTGGGAGGGCTGACCGCCCAAACCTCTTTCAAGGTTACCGTGACAGCCAACACCCCGCCCGCGCTGGCCTCAATTGCCAATCAGACCCTGCGCAGCGGAGAGGTCAAACTGGTTTCCTATACTGCCACTGATGCGGAAAGCCCCGGCTCTTTGCGGGTGAATCTGGTGAATCCTCCCCGCTATGCAACGCTTGTGGATAATGGCAACGGAACCGGCGTGGTTCGATTGGCTCCGGTAGAAGGCGACAATACCGGAACGGTGGCCCTCCAGGTCACCGACAGCGGAGGCTTAACCGCCCAGGTTACGTTTACGGTCACGGTCCAGCCTGCGGCTCCCAAACTCACCATTTCCAATGTGACGTTTGTTTCTCCGGCTTTGACCATCACCGGCACCGGCTTTGGCACAAGCGAAAACACGGTGACCATCAACGGCACCGATGTCAGTCAATTCATCAAAAGCCAATCGGCCACCAGCATCAGCCTCAAAGGAAAAGCCAAAAAGCTGAACCTCAAGACCGGAACCAATCAAATTGTGGTGACGGCGGGCGGAGTGGCTTCCAACAGTTTCAGTTTTACCTTGTGACCTGTACAGGTTGCCCCATTGCTTTTCTGATTTCTCACCGCAGAGGCGCAGAGCATACGCAGAGCATACGCAGAGGAAACAACCGATAAACTCTGCGTAAACTCTGCGTAAACACCGTGCCTCTGCGGTGAAGTGTTTGTTCCAATCGTCTGAGGATTGATTTGGATCCAGGGGGTTCAGTTCGATACGAGTTGAATCTCATATTGCCTGGGACGCCCTCCTTCACGGCTGATTTTTTGGGGTTCGGGATTGGCCGAGGGGTCAAGCTGTTTGACCACATCCAGAATGCGGCGGGCTTCGGGCAGTTCCTCATCCTGATGATACCGGACTTCGGTTTGATTTGGCTGAGTCGCCTTTCCCTGGACAACTGCAATACCCGGTACCAAAAAAAACGATTCGCGCAACCGGCTTTGGATTTTTTGGGCCAGTGGGCGGTCGGATTCGCGGCTGATTTGCAAATACACCCGCGCCGGAATTCCCGTCAGGAGTGAATCCGGGAGTTTGGTTCCCTGCCCTTGGTCAATGATGGCGGCGGCGGCTTCCATCTGCTTCAGTTTTTCGGGTGTGGTGCGACTTGAATCACCTGCCGCCACTGCCACCAATGCCGCCTCCAATTCCCCCGGCAATTCGCCTTTTTGCCGTAGGTAACCTGAAACTGCCAACGCCAGATTCCGTTGCTTGTCGTCGGCGCTCGCCAGATAGGGAAGCAATGTAATGACCAGATTGGCATTTCGGTTGATAATCTGGGCTTTCACCTGCTTTTCTTCAATTTCCCTGCGCTCTGTGGCAGCCTGCTGTTCGCGGGCGAGTTTTTCATTGTTCTGGTGAACGTTGTAGAAAAAGGAAATTGCCCCCACCACACAGGTGGATAAAAACCAGATTCCCAGCGAAGAATTGAAAAATTCCCACAGCAGCCCCTTCCGTTTTGGCTTTTCACCAGCCCCACCAAGCGTTTGTCTGACCTCATGCCGATATTGTTCTTCCAATTGAATTCGAGTCTTTTCGTCATCATTCAGCATACCGGTTCCCCAGGATTACAGATGTTGCATCCTCTGTTCGCACACGCTTTTCAGAACCTTTGGAAAAACTTCACGAAGGAAAAACTTTTTCCTTGCAAATAGAACCAAAAATTGAGGTTACGTGCATTGTCAAAACTTTGACAATTGAAGTTTTTGAACCTTTTGAGAAGTGATTCAGGTGAGTGCCTGGCTCTTTGATTTCAGTAAAGGACAGACCGTGAATAGGAATAGGTGTTTTCGGCTTTGAACCTGCTTTTTTCACCTTTCACCACAAGGTAATGATGACATTTCATCGTAGCCGAAGCAACGCGCTGCAACTTGAAGAAACCCCAAATCATGTTTCGCTCAATCGGTCCACAACAGATTTGAACGCTTTGAAATCACCGTTCAACGCCGCAGACGCAACGGGTTCACAGGGGAGGCACAGGGAAAAACAATTCAAAACACAGTGTCTCTACGGTGAGAAAATCTGTATCTCACTCATGTGGTCTGATTTAGGCCGCCGCCTTGATGAACGCTCCACGCCGCCGGGCGATTTGCAGCAGTAACACAACCGCGACGGTTGATAACACGATCACAAGGAGCGAACTTTCCGGACCGAATATCCCGCCAGTCAGCCAGTCGGGCCCGGCTGAACGGCTTTCGAACGGTGCTATGGCACGCCAATCTTCTATGCCGGAAAGCGGCACACCGCTCAACAGAATGGTGAAATTCCAGGCACCGTGGTTGGCGACCGCAACCCATAAATTGCGTGTCAGGACGAATATCCCTGCCCAGAGGAGGCCCAACACGGTACAGGACACGAGCACAGTCACTACATCTCGAGGCCTGCCGTCTTTCACGTTTTCCAAATGCGGCAGAGCAAAGACGACTGCCTGAATCCCCAGTGCCGGCACCGTCCCCCAAGCCCGCTCTATGATACGGAACACCAGACACCGGTAAACCAGTTCCTCCAGAGTGGCTGCAATTGCAATGAGGGCCGCTACGCCCAAAAGCGTCGGTGAGACACCACGAAACAGGACCAGTTTGTAGGCACCAAGCGCGAACAGCATGACCAGCGACATTGCCATCAGGCCGCTGCCGGCCCCGCCGCCCAGGAGCAGTGGGATTGGCTTCAACCCTAACTCGTTCACCTTCCGTTTTTCAAATCCGCGTACATAGACCCAGTACCCTGCCAGGGCTGCCAGGAAAATGCCGGTGCGCCGCATCACACTGAGCCACTCAGGGCCCGGTTGGAACACTGTGTTGAACACTGGCAACAGGCCCTGCCGAAAGACAATGATCGAGCCAAGAACCGCTACCCCGCCGAGTAGCAATGAGCCCAGCATCCCACCGGTAACACGGAGGTGTCGGGGTGCGACGCTTTCAGCAGTCCCTGAAGGAACCGGGCTGGGCTCGGCACAGTCATGTGAAAAAGCCTCTTGGCTGAAGTTAGGTGATTCAGGGTTGGGGGAATCCACAGGTTGGTTTTGATCTGTCATGTCGGCCTAAGTACGACTCTAAAAAAAATAGGTTCACCTTTTTATCCTGGGGGATAAAGCTTTTTTTTCAAGGACTTTAACTACTTCTTGCAATGTTGGAGGTAAGGTTTAGGACAACCGTAGCCCCTCTGGCAGGGATTCGCCAAAGATGCGGGTTCCCTGCGCGGGAACCAAGGGGACCACTTCGCGGAGCGTCCGGGCCAGTGCTTCGCTGTTGGGAACATCCTCCAGCCGCCGCAAAATACGGGCGCGCAGGTCGTCGGATATGTCACGAACCGGGTCTTCGGTCAGCGCACCCAGTTGCGCCAGTGTGGAAGCCGTGTCCCAGGTGAATTCCGGCGCAGCCAGCAACCGTTTTATCCAGCTTTCCACCGTTTGCACGGGTACCACCCGATTGAGGTGGCCATAGAGCGGAATTCGCGCTCCCAGGCGGCCCAAAGCCCAGAGGAAACTCTGGTTGCCGGGCTTTTCCAGGAGCTTTCGAGCCAAAACTTCGCCGTGGGATTCTTTGATGGCTGCGGACAGATGTTCCAGACTGGCCAGCAACCGCCAGCCGTCACGCTCAATCTGCGGATGCACCCGTTTCGGTTTCTGGCGGGGATTAAGGCCCAGCAAAGCAACCATCCGGTGGTTGATTTCGGTCTGTTGCCCGGTTGAAAGCCCACCGGCAATGCGGCCCAGCAAAACCAGCATTTCCACCTGACTTTGAATATCGTTGGAAAATGTGACCCCGCGCAGATAGATTTTCCAGGCTTCCTTGATGCGCCATTCGTCAAGCGTCGAACCAAAACCCGGCCGTAAACAAAAGCCAAACAGGTTGAGCCAGCGCAATTCGTAATTGGCTCGTTTTTTGCGACCTTCCGCGTTTTCCAGCAAAACATCACACAGCACCCGGATGGTCGCAATCGGCCAGGAATCCTTGCCGTAGCCAAAGAGGTTTTCGAGCCTTCCCACCAATCCCTCCGGCGTCAGGGAATCATCTGTGGTTGTGGACGGGGTGGTAAAAACCGCCTGGATTAACTTTTTGGCGGTTTCCAGTGAGGTTTCGGAAATGACTGTTTCAGAGGTTTCCGCTTCTTCCGTTTCATCATCAGCGGCCAATTCGGCGCTCCGCAATTCAAACTGAAGCCGCCAGCGGTGTTCGGTCCACCGCGAAGCACACCACAATTCCAACGTTCCGAGGTCGGTATAGCCTGCCGTCAGCCGCACGGCCAGTTCGGCTTCTTTGGAACGCTTGCCGTAGCGCAACATGGTCGCCAGCGGGGCGTGCCGATGCAGTTCCTCTTCCGGCAGCGTGACCAGCGCTCCGTGGCTGTCACTGCGAAACGGTGAACTGTAGAGCGTGAACGCCACCGGACGATTGGCCAGCACGGTAAAATCCCGGTCGGTCAAATCCAGCGTGGTGCCGCCCTCGGTACCGCGCGGCAGAACGCACACGGCCTGCACCTGGCCGGCAGGCAAAGACTCACTGGGTGCGACACCAAGGTAAAATGCCCGCCCGCTGCCGCCCGTGATGCGCAGCCCCCCGGTGCGGCGGGTGTGGCCGTAGAAAGCCGCTCCCAGGGCCACGGCAATATCGAGTGATTGGGTTGACAGTTCCGCCACCCGGTACTCCGAATTGAATTCCCGCCCCCAGGTTTCCAGGGCCTGGAGCAACGTTTTCCGGACCAGTTTAGGCGTAAAAAAACCGCCGTTAAAGAGCACGGCATCAGGAAACCGAAACTGGCCGTTTTCATCGCGGTTGCGGGTCAGAAAGGCCGCCAGATGTTTGGTGATGGCCGGCTCGGTGGCATAGGGAAGCCCCAGTTCGCGCAAGCCGATGCGGCGTTCCGCTTTCGGCAGTTCGGTAAGCGGAGTGAGCGGCAAAAAACCCTGGAGGACGACGTTTTTCACATCTTCCTGCGTCAGTTCGGCAATCATGGCCCCGCCAATCACGGAACTTCCGCTGCCCAGCACCCGAATCGGAACCGAACGGCTGGCGGTCCCGGCCAGCAATCCCTCTTTGGCTTGGCAACATTGCCGTTGCAGGGCTTTGCGCTGCCGGAGCGTCAGGCGGGGATGGCCCAGCTTGGCTTCGACCACGGCGGCCAGGGCCAAATCCAGGTTATCGCCACCCAGCAGCAGATGTTCGCCGATGGCTGTCCGGATAAAACGGATGTCATCGTTTTCCAGTTCAACCCGAATCAGACTGAAATCGGTGGTTCCTCCGCCAATATCGCAGACCAGCACCAACTGGCCGTCGTGCAGCGTTTTCGCCAGCCGGTGATGATGGGCGGCCATCCAGGAATAAAAAGCTGCCAGGGGTTCTTCAAGCAAGGTCAACCGTTCGATGCCAGCCGCCTTGGCGGCTTCGATGGTCAGTTCGCGGGCCTCCTCATCAAATGAAGCCGGAATCGTCAACACAATATCCTGTTGCTCAAAAAGGGCACTTTCGTCACGCCCGTTGTCGGCCATGACGGCGTTCCAGGCATCGCATAAATGGAGCAGGTACCCGGTGGCCGCATCCACCGGCGAACAGGTCGAATCAGGATGGTCCGGGTCCCAGGGCAGAATGTTGGCACGCCGGTCCACCCGGCTGTGGCACAGCCAGGATTTGGCCGAGGACACGAGCCGGCCCGGCAGCAACCCGCCATGCTCGCGGGCAAAAATTCCGACCACCGCCGTGGCGTCTTCGTGCCAGGGCAAGGTCAAACGGCCCCGGTCGGTTTCGGATTCATCCAGGAAATAAAGGAACGACGGCAGGGTTGGCAGGGCCGAGACTTCACCCTCGGCCACCAACTGCGGTATCTGAAAATGATGAACCACCGGCACACCACGCCGGAACTTGGCCCGACTGTCCACATAGGCCAGCGCGGAATTGGTGGTTCCTAAATCAATTCCAATCAGGAAACGGCTGGTTTCATTTGCCATTTGCGATTTGCCATTTGCGATTTGCCATTCGCTGTTTTTCATTGTGGGATGTTGTTTGAAGGTTGTTTTCTCAGCAAAGGTTCCAAGCAAAACCAATACAACTTCCGGCTTTCAGAACCTAAAATGGCAAATTGCAAATCGCAAATCGCAAATGGCCTTATTCTTCCGATTCCCGAATGTTGCATTCGAGTTTCCAGCGGTTTTTGCCGTCAAGGGTGACGCACCACAGTTCGAGCGTCCCAACTTCGGTGATTTTGGTTTCCAGGCGGATGGGCAGAACCGCATCCCGCATTCCTTCAAGGTCCAGGGTGACTTCCAGCGGATTGACTTCCTGAATGTCATCGCCCCAGTCTTCAATCAGGCTGCCAATCGTGTCGTGCTTGCGTACCGTGGAACTCAGAAAACGGAATTCCGCCGGTTCACCCACAATCAGCCCAAATTCCCGGTCTCCAACTTTGGCGGAAGTACCTTCCTCCATTCCGAATGGAACCACACACAAGGCTTTGAGTGGTGCTTCCAGGCCGGGAACGGCAGGCATGGCGCTTTCGATACCGATGTAATAGGTGCGGGGTGAACCGCTGCGAATCCGCACCCCTTTGCCAAGGCGGGCGTTTCCATAATAAACCGCGCCGTGGGAAACCGCATGGTCCAGGTCCGGAGCATCCAGCACGAGAACCGGTTCAAACCCATCCACCGCCAGCCAGGAGTTAAGCACCTCCACCAGCCGCTCGCGGAGTTCACCGGCTTTCATCACCCCCCCGTTAAACAAAATATGCGTCGGAGCCGCAAATCCGCTTTCTCCCCGGCGGATGAGCCGCTCCTCTTCGTCGCTTCCGGTTTGGCGCACCAGAAACCGGGCCAGATGTTTGGTTACGGCAGCATCGGCAGCATAGGGGAGCCCCATTTCCTGCAACCCGATGCGGCGTTGCCGGGCGGGCATGTCGGTCACTTCGGTTTTGGGAAAGAATCCATTGACGAGGACGGTTTCCAAATCCTCCCGCTGGAGTTCGGTGGTGATGGTGCCACCAATCAGCCGCGAACCACGGCCCAGCAAGGTCACCGGCTGGCTTTCGGAATCAGCCTGGGAAAAGAGCTTTTCCTTGGCCAAACGGGCCTGATGCCACAGGCTGTGGAGCTGCCACGTATCAATTTTATGGCCTTCCTGTTCCAACCGAAGCTGCAACAAGCGAGCCAACGCCAAGTCCATGTTGTCGCCGCCGAGCAGGATGTGTTCCCCCACGGCAACCCGCTCCAGGGACAATTCCCCGTTGGCTTCGGTCACCACAATCAAACTGAAATCGGTGGTGCCGCCGCCCACGTCACAGACCAGAATCAGGTCGCCGACTTTCACCTGTTTGCGCCAGCGGTTTCCCTGGGCTGAAATCCAGGCATAAAATGCAGCCTGTGGTTCTTCCAGCAATACAACCTGTTGCAATCCGGCCAGATGGGCTGCGCGGAGCGTCAGCTCGCGGGCTTCCTCGTCAAAGGAAGCCGGTACCGTCAGAAAAACCGTTTGACGGGCCAGCGCGTGCTCCGGATTCCCTTCCCCAACGGTCACATCCCACACAATCCGCAAATGCCTGAGATATTCGGCGGAAGCCTCCACCGGGGACAGTTTCTCCACTTCCTCCGGAGCCTTCCAGGGCAAAATTGGTGCAGTCCGGTTGACGGTCGTGGCTGACAACCAGGATTTGGCCGAGGAAATCAACCGCATCGGATTTTCCGCTCCGCGTTTGCGGGCCAATTCACCGACCACCAGCCGGGGCTGTTCGTTCCAGGGCAAAGCCGTGCTGCCGGGCGGAAAATCCCCTTCTCCGGGAACATAGGCAAACGAGGGCAATTGTGTGAGTGAGGCGACTTCGCCTGGGTTGACACTTTGTGAAATCGAAACCAACTGGATGGTTTGTTCTTCTTCCGGAAGCTGTGTGTCTAAAAATGAAAGCACGGAATTGGTGGTTCCCAAATCAATTCCGACCAAAAAACGAGTATCCACTGTGAATCCTTTCTTGAAACAGAGTCTTGGGAGTTTTGGGGGTCTTGGGAGTCTTGGGAGTCAAAGAAAGCAGTGGTCAAAGGCAGAAGTCAGGAAAGGCAGAAACCGTTTTAGTTCTCTGAATTCTTCGACTCCCAAGACTCCCAAGACCCTCAAGACTCCCAAGACTTAAAAAGACCCTAGACCCTAGGCCCTAGACCCTGGACCCTGCATTATCCTTGCGTCTCAACCTCAGCCTGAGCCAGCACCATGCGGCCTGTTCCTTCGGGTAATGGCGGCAAATTGATGGTGGTCACGCGCCAGCCCCGATGGCGAATCACGCCTTTGGCTGGCAGTTTGCCCTTTCCATTCCCAAACAGTTTGATGGCGGCAATGTCGCTGCCATTTTCAACGGTCACGCTGTGACCTTCCTTTTCGGTAAAGACCGGCTCCAGGGTGAAATAGGTTTCCAGGGTTTTTTTACAACTTTGATGGATGTCGCGGACCGCTGCTCCAATCTGGGCATCGGAAAAAGGCGAAATATCCTCAGTTAAAAAATCTATCAGCCGACCGTCCCGTTGCATGAGCGCCAAAATCTGGACAGCCCGGTCACCGGGGTCGTCGCGGAGTTTTTCAATCCGCACAGGTGGCGGCGGTGGCGGTGGCGGCAGTTGCGGCACCAGTTCTTTCGCAATGTCGGAGGGAATGCTGCCGCCAGACAGAATCGAGAAAAAAGTGCGAAACGCATACGATAATCGTTGTCCGAAACTCATAAAAATGACTCCCAAATTTCACGGCTGGGGGCTGCGAAATTCGTTTTGTATAAATGCACCGGCAGGCCCGAAAAAATGGCACCGGTCAAGATGTGGTTGCCTTTTATCATATTTATTTGGAATTAGGGCAGTCCATTCAGGAAATAGCTTTGAGAACGCTGGGATCCTCTCTCCACTTTCCGGATTTCAAAAATAAATGCAACTTTCCCAGAGCTGCTGCCACATACCCCCTCAAAATTCCAAATTTTTGGGAATGATTTAAACTTTGTGCCAGTGAAAGGAAAAAGGGTTCCAGCAAACAAAAATGTGTGGCTGGTGCAAACCTGAACAACATGCAACGAACGTCATTTTTTTCTCTTTTGGTTTTCCTGGTCCTGTTGTGCCAACCCCTGTGGGCAGTGCAACAAGATGCAGATAATCTGGTTGCCCAAGCTGAACAAGCCTATTTGAAAAAAGACTATGCCCGGAGCGCTCAACTGTTTCTGGAGGCGAGTAAACTAAAAGCAGACGACACCCGGATACTGTATAACGCCGCCTGCTCACTTGCGCTCTGTGGCAAAAAAAATGAGGCTTTGAATCTGGTCGAGAGTCTTGTCCGACTGGGCTACAGCGACGGGGCTCAACTGCAACAGGACATGGATTTTCAGTCGCTACACCAGGAACCGCGCTGGAAAAAGGCCGTTGCAGCCTGCCTGGTTAACGAAAAGCGGGGGAATCTCTTGTGGAATAACCCGGCCCTCACATCGAAATACCAGGAAAACCTGCCCGAAGAGGAAAAAATAGCCGGACTGTCGCGCCTTTGGTCCGAGGCCAAGTTTAATTTTGCCAACTTCGATTTGGTGCCGGAACTGGACTGGGACCGGCTCTATTTGGCGTATCTCGCCAAAGTCCGACAAACCAAAAACACCGCTGAATTCTACCGGGTCCTGGCGGAGTTCCTGGCTCACCTCAAAGATGGACACACGGATGTGGGATACCCGAACGAACTGGCTTCAACTTTTTTTGCGGTACCCGGACTGGGAACCCGCATGGTTGAAAACCATGTGCTGGTCCGGAGGGTGGTGGATCCTCAACTGACTGAAGCCGGAATCAAAGTCGGTATGGAAATCCTGGAAGTCAATGGAATGCCGGTTCGCACCTATGCCGACAAGTTTGTGAAACCCTACATTTCCGTTTCCACTGCACAGGATTTGGAAAACCGCATGTTCGGCTCCCACTTGTTGCGGGGTAATGTGCAGGAACCGATTTCCTTAACATTGCAGGATGAATCCGGCAACAAAATCAAAAAAACTGTTTCCCGTCTCACCGATACTCAATGGGATAGTTTGAAACTGCCCCCCACTCCTTTGCTTGAATTCAAAATCCTCGAAGGAAACGTGGGGCTGCTTTCCCTCAACAGTTTCAACGACCCTCAAATCGAAGCGGATTTTGCAGCGGTCCTGCCCCGAATTCAGACTACCGATGGTTTAATCATTGATATTCGCAATAATGGCGGCGGTAACAGCGGGCATGGGTGGAAAATCCTGGCCCAACTGGCGGATAAAACACTGAAAACCTCTCAATGGCGAACCCGCCAATATCGCCCTTCCTACCGGGCATGGGGTTTTGGTGAAAGCTGGTATACCGCCAAAGCTGCGGAATATGCCCCTGAAGGCGGCCACCCTTACCTCAAACCCTTCATTGTTTTGACCAGTCCCCGAACTTTTTCTGCCGCCGAAGATTTCGCCGTTGCTTTTGATGCTACCCATCTGGGTTTAATAGTTGGCGAGCCAACCGGAGGGAGCACTGGCCAACCGTTGAGCCTGCCCCTGCCTGGAGGCGGCTGGGCTCGGATTTGCACCAAACGCGATGCCTACCCGGACGGCAAGGAATTTGTTGGTGTTGGTGTGCAACCCCAGATTTTGGTCAAGCCAACCGTCGCTGATTTTCGGGCCGGCAAGGATACGGTTCTTTTGGCGGCACAGGCTGAGATGAGGAAATTGATGACCACCCGGAACGGAACCGCTCAGTGAGGAAACCACTGGGGGCAAATTTGGAGTGTGGTGACGTGGCACAGCCTTGACTGGTTGTGACAGGTCGCCACCAGCCACCAGCCACCGACCCAGACGAATGTGACCCGAAACCCAAGGTTCACCAAAAACTTTGGTCAGGTTGCTGGAATGACCTCCATCCGACGGAACCAAATTAGTTCGATTCCAACTCCCACCAAAACACCCACGGTATAGCAAACCAAATCCGACCAGACAAAAGTGGTTCCCAGGACCAACCGGCCTGCCAGGGTGTGGCGAACCGCCTCCAGCCAGCCGGGGTGAAACAACTGGCTGAATTCGACCACATATGAAATAACCAATGCCGCCACTGCGATTTTCCCGGTGGCAAGCCGGTTCCAGACCAGTCCCAGCAAACAAAAAACCAGTAACGCCCAAAGCGCATCACCAGCGTAGGCGGCGATGAAACCAGGCAGGTGGTGCCCAAATTTTCGGGAGGCCAAACCGGTTACAACCACGAGCCCCGCAAAAACTGTCATCAACCAACGATTTCTTGTCAATCCATATCCCATCATGGCGAAACTGTACTCCTCACTACCTGAAAAATAAAAAACCATCTCAACGACAAAGGACCAGGGTTGAAATTTTAAGCCCGTCCGTCAATGATGAAGTTCCAATAATGCCTGGCTTCTCAAAACCGCACGCAGATGCAGGTGACCGGGCACAACAGCACGCATTCCTTTGGTTCTGATGAACAATGACGACCGAAATCACCTCTGAAACCTTTGGGAAACTTTTGGCTTGGTTTGGCTCAGACCCCAACCAAGCCGGGGAACGTTACGAAAAAATCCGCCGCAAACTGATCAAACTCTTTGAATTTCGCGGTGCCCTTTCGCCCAATGACCTGGCCGACGAGGTTATCAACCGGGTGGCCCAAAAAATTGCCGATGGGGTGGAAATTCAGGCTTCCGACCCGTATGTCTACTTCTATGGCGTTGCCCAAAATGTGCTTCGGGAGGATTGGAAATCACCTGAACGGGAGATGGTCCGGCCTGAAAGTCTGACGGTAACTGATGAACCAGTCCAGGGACTTGCCGAACTGGAACAGGCAGCAGCGCAAGCCCAACTGCGAGAACACCGACATCAATGCCTGGATTCCTGCCTCTTAACCCTGAGCCCTGAGCAGCGCTCGTTATTGGTGCAATACTATCAGGGAGAAACCACCGCCAAAATTCAAAACCGGGAACGGATGAGTCAGGAGTTCGGCATATCGGCCAATGCCCTGCGGATCCGGGCCCATCGCATCCGGGAAAAAATCGAAGCCTGTGTCACCGCCTGTGTCAACCGACTCGGGAAAGGCAGGACATGAAATGTTTTTTCACGTTTTGCCACCTCACAATGGAAGGGAGGTACCCGTTACATGCCAAAATTAAACCAGGACCCGGAAGAAGGTACCGTTATTCGGTATCTCCTGGGTCAGCTATCTGCTGCCGAACAAGAGCGGGTTGAACTGCGATTCTTTCGTGATGATGAATTTGCCGAACAGGTCTGCGCCCTTGAAACCGAATTGATTGACCGTTATGTCACTGATTCCTTGACTGCTTTGGAACGACAAAGTTTTGAAAAAAAATTTCTGACTTCCCCCAGCCGCAAGGAGCGTGTTGAAATTGCCAAAACCTTGATTCAGGAGGCTCCTCAATCCTTTCCAGTGCCATTGGAACAGAATACGCCGACCACGGTTGCTTCCTGGAAAAAATGGTTCCAGTGGATTCAATTGCCCCGGTTTGAATTCCAACCGGCGTGGGCGGCTGCCTGTTTGTTCCTGGTGGCGGTTGGAACCTGGCTGGGTTGGAATGCTCTCCAATTGCGACAAGATTTGTCCGTTGCTCAGAATGAAAAAGAGCAATTGCACCAGCAAAACCGAAAACTGGAAACCAATCTGGCAAGCGAAAAGCAAACCAATGAGCAACTCGCCCAAAGCCTGAAGCAGGCTGAGGAAGCCCGGAACCGCCTTGAGCAGCAGGGTGCTGTACCGCCTACGCCAACCCCTCCTGTGACGTTGCTTTCATTTTTGATCGCTCCAGGACTTGTGCGGGATTCGGCTTCAAGTAACCCCTTGGTACTCCCTCCAAAGGTTGGCTCGGTTCAATTGCTTTTGCTCTTGACGCAGGAGGACACTTACCCATCCTACCAGGTCGTCATCAAAAACAATCAACAGAAAGCTGTTTGGAAAGCCGGCGGATTGCATTCCCGCAAAGTCAAAAACGGGCGCGCCGTGGCTGTGGTGGTACCGACCCCACGGCTGGCTGCCGGCAGTTACAGTCTGACCCTGGCTGGTGCGACGGCAAATGGTACCGCAGAAGAATTAGAAGATTATGTTTTGGAGGTTCAGAGACATTAACCTGTTCCCAGATGGTGCGCGGAACCATTCTGGGAGGGCTGGCGGGGAGTCGGTTCCTTGACTCCCTCAGTCTTTGCCAATTGGTCGTATTTTCCGATCATTCAGCCGGTTCCTGGGGAAAAATCTTCCCCTTACCATTTGATTGGCTCAAAGGAACCACACGTTGAGTTCAGCCATCCCAAAAAATCCAAATTGGCATAATGACCTGGCCCCAGGTCAATGGGGTAAGGGTCCTTAAAATCGGCATTTTGATAAAATCTCCACACCCCTTGATAAATAATGATTGAAGCAATTGTATTGTGCCAGTTTTCACCCAGGCGGGAACTCTTGAAGCTTGTCCGGAAATGGGTTCCCTCAAAATGTTTACGTTCAAAAATTTCACAATCCGGGAGGATAATTTGGATTTTTTTGTTTGGCTGTTTGATTTCTGTTCCCTCCCAAGGACTTCCGGGCAGGCCAATCACCCAGTTATTCACTAAAATTTCGGGATTATCCATAAACTTCCTTTTCCTTTTATTAATGATATTTGTGTGGCCAATCCTGAAAAATTACGCGTGAACAAATAATAAATTGGTCAGATGCACGACATTTTCTTTGGTAAGTGAAAATAATTGAGGGACACCTGGCAATTTTATGATTTCCGGATAAATGACAGCTTCCCTTCCGGCATGTCCAACCTCGAACTTTCCTCCCTGCCTTGCCTTCGTGTATTCTTAAATCCTTTCTTTTTTCGATTCAGGAGGAGCTATGGTCGTCATTGCCGTCGCCAACCAAAAAGGCGGAGTGGGAAAAACCACCATCACCCGTGAACTTTCCGCCTGCTGTGCGTTGCGTGGGTATCAGGTGCTGTCAGTTGATTGTGACCCGCAGGGAAACCTTACCCAAAGCTGGGTCAAATCCGATTTGTATGAAGGAACCCTGGCACATGTTCTGATTGAACCTGAAGCTCAGCCCGGACAACGGCGGGAACCACTTTCCCTGTTTGACACGATTGTTGAAACCCCGGTCAAAAATCTGGACCTGGTTCCCTGTGACATTCGGCTGGCCCGGTTTGAACAACAACCCGAATACCTGATGCACCGTTTGAAAAAACAGCTTTTGGAACATGCCCACGGCTATGATTTGGTGTTCATTGATTGTCCGCCCCAATTGGGCAAACTACTCACCGCAGCCCTTTATTCAGCCCATTTTGTCCTGATTCCCTGTGCGGCTGATGCGATGGGGCTGCAAGGGCTGGCCGACCTTTCCCATACCATTGAACAGGTTCGGTCCAACGTGAATGCCGACCTTAAAACGTTGGGGGTAGTGGTCAATCTTTATAAACCCACCCGGAATCTTTCGGCTGAATCGAGGGCTGCCATCGAGGATGTTCTCCCCATGGTGAATTACGTTTTTGACACCAATATTCATGACTATGCCAAAATTGCCGAAGCCCCCTCCCAACAGCTTCCGGTTGTTCTCTACAGCGAGGAACACCGTTCTGCCGACCTGTTTTGGGGCTTTACTGATGAAATTCTGGACCGTTTGAAACTGTCCCGCCAAAAATTATCAGCCGTGAGGTAATCGGTGTATGACCAAACCCAAATCCAAAACCACCGCTGCTGATGTGCTGCGGAAGCCCTCCGCCAAAAAACTGGGCTTGAAAATCAACCCTTTGGGAATGCCCCATGACCTGCTGGTGCGCGGCCATCAAACCCCGCCTGAACCGATTGCCCCCCCGGCTCCCCTTTTGGTGACTTTGGCTGAAAACCCGGTGTCAATCACGCCTTCAACCCAAAGCTATACAGACCTTCAAGCCCAAAGCTATACAGACCTTCAAACTCAAAGCTATACAAATTCTGAAAAACAAGTACAAATCAATAAAAACAAACAACTTACTCAGGTTCCAAACCAAAGCTATACATCCCTTCAAAGTCCAGGCTATACAACTGAAAAAGTGTATAGCTCGGTGTATAGCTCGGGAAGTTCAGCAAAAACAGGGAAAATTCCAGAAAATTCAGAGCTTTCAAACCCAAGCTATACACCCCTTCAAAGCCGCTTGAAAAGCCGTCAAACGAAACTGGTTGCCGTTCGCCTAAATGTTGACTTACTTGAGTTTATTAAAACTTTCTGCGAGCAGAAAAACGAGACGTTCAAGGAGTTTCTGGAAAAAGCCGCTATACAACGCCTTGAAGGGCCAGCTATACACACATCAAACCCTATGTATAGCCACCATGATGATATGATGATAAATACGGAGGATGATATTATCATCCGCGCGCACGCGAGATTTGCTATACAACCCTGGACGAGGCGGGATTCACGGGATGCGCGGCGCTTTCACGGAACCGACCCCCGCATCATCGAAATTGCAATGATTTTGACGGTCGAAAGAAAATTGCGGGGAAACACTTCAAAAATCCCAATCAAGAGCTTTGCCTACTTCATCCCGGAAATTGAAACCCTGTTGGACGATTTGAAGAACAAACGCCTGCCGCTGGCATTGGACGACTACCACCGCTATGTGCTGGACAACTGGGAACGGAAAATAAAACCCCTGCGCAACGAAAAGTGGAACATTACCGACGCACAGGAACAGGAAGCCCTGCGCAGATGGCAACCCCGTGAATAACCCAAACCGGTTTATTTGACTTTTAAGCAAAGAAAAGTAACCGGGTAATGGTCTTCCAGGGGTAGACCAAAAAAAACGCACCAGAAAGGCTCTCAGCCCACTTCATGGCCATCCGGGAAAAGCGGGAGAGCCCCCCGAATTCACAAAACGGGAAAGGTGCCCCCCTCACGGTTCAATCCCAATCAGCTCAAAGCATTCCAAAAAACTTTTCGAAAAAAAACCGCCAAGACAAGGTAAAGTCAACCAAAACAAGAATTTGTACCGGTTTTCAATCTTCACCTGCAAACTCACCACCCCCAAGTTTCGGAAACAAAGATTGAATTGAAGCAAATTTTGTAGGATTCTAGCGCGCTTTAGCCAAACCCAACCGGAGCTTCCTGATTTAAAACACCAGTGAAGTTCAATTAAAATAGCAATTTCAGTTTTGATTTTCAGCTTTGATCCGTTTCCAAAAAACGGAATTCCGGAGGATTTACCTTATGCGTTTCCCCCTTGGCTTCACGCTAACCCAAGCCAAGCACCGGGCAAAAATGGAGCGTGCCGGACAAAAACGGTACCCTACGGTTTTGATGCTCGAACCGCTTTACACCTGCAATCTGGCCTGTATTGGCTGCTCAACCGAACGTTACACAGGAAAACTGAAAGACCGAATGTCGGTTGAAACCTGCTTTAAGGCGGTCGAGGACTGTGGCGCTCCCATCATTAACATTTGCGGTGGGGAACCAACCTTGTACCCGGAATTGCCGGAACTGATTGCCGGCCTGATTGAACGGGGCAAGTACATCATTTTGTGTACCAATGCACTGAAGCTGGCGGAAAAAGTATATGGGGTGATCCCACCCAGCGACCACCTCTTCTTGATGGTCCATTTGGATGGAATGAAAGAGACCCACGATTACGTCTGCAACCGTGAAGGGGTGTTTGACAAGGCAATTGAGATGGTCCGGGAAGGCAAGAAACGGGGCTATTATGTCTATCTGAACACCACCGTCTATAAGGAAACCAAAATTGAGGAAGTCGAAGCCCTGTGCAAGTTGGTGGATGAATTGAGTGCGAACGGGATTTTGATTTCTCCGGGCTACGAATACCAAAGCGTGGAACGGGATATTTTCCTGACCAAGGAACAGACCCACGAAAAATTCCGCCGGATTCGGGAACTGGCCAAAAGTTACAAAATCAATGCCACCCCAACCTTCCTGGATTTTGCTGCCGGAATGGTGGATTTGCCCTGTTCTCCCTGGTCAACCGTGAATTTTACCCCCAAGGGCTGGAAAGCCCCCTGTTACCTGATTGAAGGTGAAGGCTATTACCAGGACTGGAACGAGTTCTGGAACAAAACCGACTGGGCTTATTGGGAGCGCCGTGAGGATTCCCGTTGTACAAACTGCAAAATGCACAGCGGTTCGGAACATAGCGCAGTGGAAGAAGCCATGAAAACCTGGAAGGGCACCCTCCGTTTGGCAGCTTGGTCTTTTATGGGATAGAGGGGCGGGTGCTGAAATCCAAAGTGTTCGGCAGTGACACTCAAAACGCAGGGGCGGAATGAAATGGTATTCGTTCCGCCTTTTGCTTTGCCAAGGGAAACAGGCACCTGTTTGCAGGTTTTCAGACGCGGCTAAAAAAAGAGTTCCGTTCATCCTCCAACCGGCTCCTTAATTTCATCAAATCAGAAACAGATTGGGTTCCTGGAAGGAAAGGGACTTCAACACCGGTTTCAACTTCCACATCAACAACAATTGGCAAAAGGGTCAGGTCAACCTCGATTTCCTCACCTGAAACACGGACCTGGGCAGGGCTCAGCAAATCCTCTGCCGCAGCCTGAAGCCGGGACACGAGAATTGTGGCGAGGCTGGGGAGTGAACCCTGGCTGGAGCATAACCAGGCTTCCCAATGTGCCACCGGCTGGGGCTCAGCCACTGCGGGTGGTTCAACCAGGTGAAGGGGTTGGGCCGGTTGTTGCAACACCTCAATCAGGTTTCTTTCAAAAAGAGCTGAACGGGGAACCTTGGAGCTGGTTCCACCGGCCAGTTCGGTGGCTGCATCAAGCATAAGGCGGCGGGGGGGAGTTTGAAAATTGGCTCTGGCGGAGAGGGATACCGTTGACATAAAGCAACCTTTCGAAATTTCAATTTAATTTCTTTGTTGGAAAGGTAAATTCGCAAATGGTATGCCACATTGAAATCAACCCTCACCCCAGCAAAAAGTAATCAAAGGCGAGATTTGGTTGTGATGGAGATCACTTGGGTTTCCGGAATTATTGGAAAAACCAGCTTGTTTTCAGCCACAAATAGCAGAATTTAGCAGGGGAGGCTTACAGGTTATAAAAAAATGGGAGGTTGGGAAAAGAAATTAAACCGTCAAAAAGAGGTTTGCCCAAACGAGACAGCCCGCAAAAAGGTGAAATCAACCGAGGAAAGTTGCCCGTTTCCCCGGCTGCCGTTGGCATTGAGAGGCGTTACATCAGCGGCAAGTTGTTGGCTGGCGGTGGGAGTTGCCTGAAACAGAAGATAGGCACGGGCCAGTGACAGGTCATTGGTTTGAAAAACCCCATTCCGGTTGACATCTCCCCAAAGAACAAACTCCGGAAAAGTCGAGGCAGGGTCTTCCGGGTGCGTTACATTTTGCGGCAGGGTTTGCGACGTTGCTTCAAAGGTGCTGCCCACCCGAACCGTCAGGTAGCCGTTGATATTGGCTGCCCCGGTACTGGAAGCAGGTACTTGGACCGAAATCTGGCTATCACTCAATACACTCACATCGGCAGCCGGAACAAGGTTTGAACCTCCGAAAAAAACCTGTGTGGCACCGGCCACAAAACCGGTGCCGGAAACCAGGACCGTTTTTCCCGGAGCGGAGGCAATCGGATAGAACTGGGTAATGGTGGGGGGAGTCCCGGTTTTTTTCAAAAAATCCTCGACGGACCATCCTCTGGCCCCGTTGCTGTATTCCACTTCCCACCAAGTCAGATAGGAATCAGGCGCAGCCAGATTGCAGAGAGGCCGCTGGGGACCGCTCACAATCCGGCCTGTGGTTCCGCTTGGAACATTGGTGATAACTGTTGGGCCACAAGCCGAATTGCGCACGTTCAGGCCGGTGGTGGTGACAATCTGGTCACCCACGCCGAAACCGGGAGTATTGGTTAAAACAATGTTGGTGTAATACGCCTGAACGATTTGTTGCCAGTCCCGGCCATCACGCCCGGCAAATTGTTGGGCTCCCCGTTGGCACATGCCAACTCCGTGCCCATAGATAAATTGCTGCCGCCCGCCAATGGTTACAACACAGCAGGTTTCGGTCGTTTGAGAGCAATTCACATGGCCACTGCACGGGCGGGAGCGGGCATAACCGAGGGTTCCCACGCCGAGGCCGCCGGGAATACAGGTGGTGATATTGGAAAGCCCGTCTTCACTGTTCAGGGTGAAATCTCCATGACAGCGGGCGGAAAAATAGGCTGGAACCACCTGGTTGTTGAACAAAAAAACAATGGCGTTGGTGTTGTACGTGGCATTGGTGCTCTTGTTGCCGTGGGTGGCCGTGTAGGCTTGCCCGCCATTGGCAACACCAGTCCGATTGAACCGTTCCAAGGCGTAGGTCCGGGCACAGACAGCCTGATTTTTAAGCGCCTCAAAGGGAAACCCGTCACCCATTTCAGCCGAAACCACCCCGGCAATAAACTCATTGAAATCCATCAATCCGGTGAAGCCAGCCAGATTGACCACCTGCACCTGGGTGGGGACGGCCAAAAACACTTCTCCCGTGGCGGTTTTCACCGGAGGAGTTGTGATGGGGACTTTCTGCGCAAAGGAATCAGTGGCAGGGAATTTTTCGGGTTGGGAAAATTCGGGATGTTCAAGCACAAGCCCCTGCCGGACTTGTTCATGCAGCGTTCTCAATTGTTCGGTTTCGTTGGGGGTAGGTTCCGCCTTTGCGAGGGAAAAAATAATTTCAGACCCTGCCTGTTCCCCGGTCCAGACCATAACCTGATGTTGTGACAGATAGCCGGGGCAGGTGGCTTCCACGGCCACCAGGGGGCAATCGGGAGTGGAGACCGGGACCGCAAACCCACCTTGGGTATCCGTGAAAGCCTTTTTCAAAAGCGGGGTTGCGTGGTCCAGCCCAAGCAATCGGAGGGTTCCATCGGGGAGCTTTTCAAGCACACGTTTCCGAACCTCGACACGGGCACCAGCCAGCGGTTTTCCCGTCAGGGCATCTTTGACAGACCCCCGCACGAGACTTTGGTTTGAACCGGGTCGAACCAGGGCTCCGGCGGGCAGGGTGAAAAACAACCCCCAGAGAACCAGCCAAACGCCTGTATTCAGCAACTGGCTGAGCTTCGAAGGCGGCTGCAAAGCAAACCGGACCTGTTCAGGCAAGGTGAAAAAAGACTGCATGGGGGATGGCCTTTCCGGGTGAGGATTGACTGGAAGCTACCACTTGAGGGATTTGCTTCAAAGCAATTTTTCATTCCAATATGAGTTTGCTCGTTCCCACTATTGACCTTTCTGTGGTTTCCCCCTTAAAAAGCGGCCCTAATCGGTTGCTCAAGAGGCAACATCGGGTGCATTGCAGCATTTCACAACCCGCACTCCCGGACTGACCTGACCCAGCATGGATTTGGAAAACCCCCTACAGCACAACCTGGAAGACCTTTACCCCCTGTCACCCATGCAGCAGGGCATGCTGTTTCATGCTTTGTTGGACCAGGAGTCCCGGCTGTACGAGGAAGTTTTTTCAATCCGGCTCCGGGGAACCATCAATCGGGAAGCCTTTCAACACGCCTGGCAATTGGTGACCGACCGGCACACCATCTTGCGGACGGCTTTTGTCTGGGAAGACCTGGACGATCCATTACAGGCAGTTTTTGCGAAAGTCGCCATCGCGGTGGAATTTTTGGACCGCACCGGTTTGAACGCCAAAGAAGTGGCAGAGGAATTCAGCTCAGTCAGTCAGTCAGGTTTTTTCCGTGAACCAATCAATCTGGCCATCCCTCCATTATTTCGGGTGGTTTTGGTGCAACTGGCTGAAAATGACTTCCTGTTCGTCTGGAATATTCACCATGTGCTGATGGACGGCTGGAGTGTACCCCTCTTGTTACGGGAGGTATTTGCCGGTTATGAAGCCGCCTGCCAGGGCCGCCAACCCTGGTTGCCGCCGGTTGAACCATACCGGACCTACATTGGCTGGCTTCAGGAACAAAGTGAGGCGGAAGCCCAAAAATTTTGGCAGGAAACGCTGGCCGGATTTACCGGACCAAATCAATTGAACGGGTTGTTCACCGTTTTTCAAACTTCCACACCCACAGAATTTGCCTTTGACCGGAAATCAATAGCTTTCTCCCCGGCAGAAACCCAGACCTTGACCGAACTGGCGCGGGTTTATCATCTGACTCTCAATTCTCTGGTTCAGGGAGCACTGGCTCGTATTCTGGGAATCTACAGCCAATCCAACGACGTGGTTTTCGGTGTCACAACCTCAGGTCGGCCCGGCGAAATTCCGGGAGTGGAATCAATGATTGGGTTGTTTATCAACACGATTCCTTTCCGGGTTTTCATTGACCCGGAGAAAAAGCTCGTTGAATGGTTACAGGCAGTCCAGCGGGGGATGGCAGAGGCAAACCGGTTTGACTATGTCGGGCTGTACCAAATCCAACAATGGAGTTCCTGCCCGCCCCCGACGCCACTTTTTGGTTGTTTGCTGGTATTTGAAAATTTTCCCGGCCTGGAACCTGGCGCAGGGAAAGAATCAAGTTCAAAGCGATTGCAGGTTGGCGAAATCAGCGGGTTTGAGCGAACCAATTATCCGTTGGCCGTGGTGGCTGCACCGGGAAGGGAATTACACCTGCACGTGACTTTTGATGGTAATCAGTTTGGTGATTTTGCCATTACCGCGCTGCTTTCCCATTTGAAATCCCTGCTGTTGGCGGTTGCGCAACACATTTCGGCCCCCGTTTCTTCCTGGATTCCCGCTGACCAAAGAGAGCTTGAAAAGTTGGAGCTTTTCGGTCAGGGGCCAACGACCCCGCTTCCTTCAGGTGAAACCGTTGTCAGCCTGATTACCCGACAGATGGAGCAAACTCCGGCAGCCACAGCTTTGGTGTTTGGGGAAACGGCAGTGACTTACCAGGAACTGGCCCACCTTTCCAGCCGGATTGCGCTGCACCTGGTGGAACTGGGAGTGACAACGGAGGTTCCGGTGGCGGTGTTCTGTCAGCGTTCGGTGGAACTGGTGGCGGGCATTCTGGGAATCATGCAAGCCGGCGGCTGTTTTGTTCCCCTCGACCCGGACACCCCGGTTGAACGGCTGCGGACCCTGCTCGGCATCGTGCAGCCGCGTGCCATCCTCACCCAGACCAGAATGGGCCATCTCTTACCCGAAACCACAGTTCCTATCCTTGATTGTGAAAAACTGCTCAGTCCGCAGTCCGCAGTCCACAGTCCTGATTTTGGGCTCAGTCCTGAAAGCGCCGCCTATGTGCTTTTCACTTCCGGCTCGACCGGGACGCCAAAGGGCGTGGTGGTGGAGCACCGTTCGCTGCTGAATTACCTGCTCTGGTGCCGG
>JAIBAN010000043.1 GCA_019695185.1 Blastocatellia bacterium
TATTTGGTTCATCTGTTTGGGCAGTTGGTGTATTGATACAACACGTTGATATTCAGGAACACTCAGTCCTCAGTCCTTGGAAAAGCCCTCAGTCCTTTTAAAAAATACTGCCCCAGGCTCCGGATTGAATGAAAGCCGCCCAGTAAAACGGATGCCTGCTGGCCGGATTTTTAAGCATCCGAAGTTGCACCTGCCGCAAGGCTGCGGTGCGTCCCTGCTGTGCCAGCAATCCTTTGTAGTAGTCCGCCATCAGGCTGCGGGTTCCCAGGTCTGAAACCGGCCAAAGGCTGATGACCTGGCTTTCAGACCCGGCCAAAACCAGTGCCCGGCGCAACCCGTA
This sequence comes from Blastocatellia bacterium, assembly GCA_019695185.1. GTDB lineage: Bacteria > Acidobacteriota > Blastocatellia > Chloracidobacteriales > Chloracidobacteriaceae > JAIBAN01. Next base: position 341 of record JAIBAN010000043.1, read on the forward strand.
AACACCTTCCCCGGTTTTTACCTCACCAATGCCGGTATCACAAGCCGACAGCACCACCAGTTTGGTTCCCCACAAATCAAGTCCGGCCATTTCAAGCGCCGTCAAAATACCGTCATCCCCGTTGCTGCGGTGCAGGTTTGCCCCAGCCAGCCCCAGCCCGGAGCGCAGGAGCGGATTTTCAGCGACTTCGAGCGGAGTATCGTCAACCCGTTCCAGGCTGCGGGTGGAACCTTGTTCCTCTGGTCGAGAAGCCGTGGTTTCAATAAAAAAGCCGTGTGTGGCGATATGCAGAAGTTGGGGGGCTGCCAGCGTCTGAAGCGCCGTCTTGGTGGCTTCCCGCCCGGTCAGCATTTTGGCTTGGGGGAGCAGTTTCCACAGTTCCGCAGCTTCCTGCTCTGTGCCAGGAAGCGGTGGAAAGTACGCCTGATTGAGATTGAAAAAACGGGAGGCTGCGGTTGCGCTGAGGGCCGGTTGGGATTGAGGACCGAAATCCGGTGCCGCCACAATCATGGCCGACTGCAAGGGCTCGGTTGGACGCTTTGGCTGCAACAAATCACGGCCACTGCTGAGATAGGTTATTTCATAGCGTTCGACCAGAAACCGGCCTTTCTCATCCACCAGTGCGCCAAACGGAATCAAATTCAGGATACCGTCAGGTGACAGGAGTAGATGTGTTTTCTTCCCCAGCAGTTTGCGTACCGGCTGCATCACAAGTGTGTCCACTTTGCGGGCCAATGGTTTGACTTCCCGGCTGAGGCTGGAGTTTTTATTCCGCAACGCAACCCGCCAGCGGTTGATGACCTGTTCGATGGGAGCCGTTTCACCCAAATCGGCAAAGACCGGTTCGCCTTCGTTGGCGAGGGTGTAAACAACCGTCCGGGAAGGGCCAAACTGCATGGTTTTTGGATTGCAGGGGCGATATTCGACAAATTCCACCAGGGCTGCTTCCGACGGAATTGCCTTCCGGACAGATTCAATCGTCACCGGATGGTACGTGAGCGCGGTTTTGGCCTGATTGCCTGTGGCACTGATTTGGTTTTCCAGCCGCTCCACTTTTTCTTCGATGGTTTTCAATCCGGTCCGGTATTGTTCGGGAGTTTCCTTCTCCGGCCCGGCCAGCGTCCGGCGGGAAAGCTCCTGCCGGGCTTGAAACAACTCAGTCAAAAGCTGGTTGTCTTCCGTCGAAGCCCGGCGTCGCAAAACAGCAATGGCATTGGTCATTACGTCGAGCGAACGGCCTTTCCGGCGCAGAATGGCGGTTAAAGCCGTCTGTAAGGCGGTGGCTTCGCGGGGTGCGTCCTGCACATGCAGGGAAACCGTATGGTCGAATTCTGCGGCAGCCAGATTGAGGTATAAGAGTTTCTGCCGTTCGGAACCAGTGGTCAGGTTCTGGGCAAAATCTTTTTCCCGGACTTCATTGCAGCGGGCCTGAAAGGAAATGGCTTCCAGTGTGTTTCCACGGGCACGGGCCAGATTGGCCAGCCGGTCCAGGGATTCGGCAACCTCGGGGTGCTCGGCCCCCAGGATTTTCTCTTGAAGAGCCAAAGCCTGCCGGTAAAAGGATTCAGCCTGGGGAAACTCGCCCGAAAGCAAGGCAATGTCACCCAGATTGCTGAACGCCAACGACATGTGATGACTGGGCGGCGTGTTTTTCTCCCAAATGGCGAGTGCCTTGCGGTCAAATTCACGGGCTTTGGCATAATCCTTCCGGGTTTTGTAAAGCTTGGCCAGGTTGACATACCCCTGGGCCAATGCCGGATGGTTCAGGCCCAGAGTTTTTTCCCAAATCGAGACGGCCCATTGCAACGCGGCTTCAGCCTGCGCGAATTCCTTCCGGGCCTGATAGAGTTCAGAGAGATTATTCAAAGCAAAAGCCGTATTGCCCTGCGCCGGACCGGTGGCTTTTTCCCATAATGCCACCGCGCGCTGAAGTATCGGTTCCGCCTTTTCGAAATCACCTTTGTTGGTGTACATCAGACCCAAATTATTGAGCACCGATGCCACCAGCACGTCATCCGCCCCCAACGCCGCTTCGTAAATGGCCAACGCCTGTTGGAAAAGCGGCTCGGCACGGGCGTAATCGGTTTTTTCCCAGTAAAAAATGCCCAGATTGTTGAGGCTTTGGCCGGTTTCATAATCCTTGGAACCCAATACCTTTTCCCGGATGGCCAAACTGCGTTGGTAATACATTTCTGCCCCGGCAAAATCCCCCTGGTTTTGGGCCAGGACGGCCAGCAGGTTCAGCGTTGCGGCTACTTCCGGGTGGTCCGGCCCCACCAGACGTTCACGCAATTCAAGTGCATTTTTGGCCAGTTCCATGGCTTTGAGGGATTGGGTTCCCCGAATTTTGGCACTTTCCTCAAAAAGTGCCTGTGCTTGCTCCAGCTTGCGGTCCCGGTCCGTCGGGGCGCGCAGTTCCAACAACCGGATTTCATATTTACCCGGTTCGGCATCGGGCTTGGCGGAAAGCACTTCGACGGTCCAGACTCCAGCGGCTTCGGTAAAACAGCGGAGCTTTTCCGTCAGCCGTTTCCGTTTCTGGCTGTTGACCTCCTTGATGGATTTGCGATTGGGGTCCAGCAGGCGGAGGGTCACATCAATGCCCCGTTGTTCAACTTCGAGGGCAAGAAACTGATTGGCAGCCAAATCAAGCCGGTAAGAGTGGGTTTGCCCACCAGCCAGTTCGCGTTCAACCGGTTTGCCAATGGTCACTTCTGAAATGGATTGAACGAAGGGACTTGGGTGAATTGGCTGGGAAAAATCAGCAACTGAAAAAAAAGAAAGAAGGCTGCTCAAGACAGCAATAAACAGACGGGAGCCGAGGCGGGTTGTGCGCAGCGTGGCCATAAGCCCTCCCATTAGTATTCTTTGTCAAATTTGAGATGGTGAGGGGGAAGGGATGACCAATTGTGGACCGTTTTGGCAGTTTCGCCAAGGGGAGTTGGTGAATGGTGAATGGTGAATGGTGAATGGTGAATGGTGAATGGGCATCACTTCAGCTTTCCCGTTACCCATTCACCATGTTCCATGTACCGCCTGAGAGCAGGTTTCTTCCAGACAATCATTTGATAATCAACACGCCGCTTGAGACGGCTTCACCCAGATTGCCGGCTCCATCGCTGGCCTGAATTTTGACAACGCCGGATTTGGTTTTGGCAATTGCATCGGAGATGGTCCAGGTAAAGGATTGCATCCCACCCGGCAATCCTGTTGCCACCGTGGTGGTGAAATTGGTTCCGTCGCCGGCATACAAAACCCCGTGACCGGTCACGCCAATATTGTCTGTGGACTTCCAGGTAATGGTCACGGTCGGGTCTTTTTTGCGGAGCACTTTGGCTTTGGAAAGCGAAACACTGGCGACTGCGGGTGGGGTGGTATCAGAATTGGTTTTTTCGGGAATGAGACGGTGAACCAGGTCTTTGAGGTCAAGATAGACCGGCATCACCTGTTCAAGCTGGCTTTTGACCAGAAAGACGCCAGCCAGATTGCGCTTGAGGTCAATCCAGGGGCTGCAGCCAAACGCGCCCTGCGAGCTATGCTCCACGACCTGATTGGTTTGCGGGTCAACCACCTCCAGCCAATGGCCGATTCCATAGCGGGTTTCGGGCAGCTTTGAGTTCAGGTAGGCATAGTTCTGATAGGGGGTGTAGGCAATCGGAACGCCTTTGGTTTGGTCCCTGAACATCTCGTCAATGGCCTTTTCTGACAAAACCCGTTTGCCATTGTAGGTGCCCCGGTTGAGCAGCATTTGCAAAAAAGCGCCGTAATCGTCAATGCAGGACTCGGCTCCTCCGGCAATCAGAGGGTTGTCCGTGACTCCCAGACCTTCGTAGTCGGTTTTTTTCATGCCCAAGGGGTCGGCGATTTTTTCCTTAAAAACGGCATCCCATGACTTTCCGGAGACAATTTCGGCAATTCGTCCGCCGATGTGCATCGAGACATTCCCGTAGGCAAATTGGGTTCCCGGTTTCGAAGCCAAAGGCAGAATCGCAATCTGGTTGACACATTGCTCCAGGGTTCCCTGGCCGGAAATGGCACAGAGTGAATTTGAATTTGTTCCGGCAGTGTGTGAAAACATTTGCCGGATGGTCATGGTGCCTTTTTCGCCCACGTAATTTGGCAGAAATTTGGAGGCCGGGTCATCCAGCGAAAGTTTCCCCTCATCGGCCAGTGCCAGAAGCACCGCGCCGGAAAGCCATTTGGTCGCGGATGCAATCGGTTCCACCTGTTCGGTGGTGTATTTGCCGAAAGCCTTGCGGTAAATGACTTTTCCGTCCTGAATCAGCAGTAGGGCGCATCCGTCGCCGCCAATCTGCGGCAGGGAGCGCTGCAAGAAAGCATCCAACTCGGTAAAGTCATACGGCTGCGGCTCCTGGGCACGCAACCTGACTGTCAGGCTTTGGCTGAACCCAAGGGCGGCTACCAAAACCAGAGACAGAACCAATCTGAATTTCATCATGCCGGGCAAAACTCCAGAAAGTATGGGATGGTCATACAGGCTGCCTGAGGCGGGGTTCCCAGGCCCTGATTCAGACGCCAGCCGGAGGGAAAAAGTTTGAGAAAGCCGGGAACTCTCGGTTATCTGGTTTCGGGTTCGCGTTCAAGCAGGATGGTCACCGGACCGTCGTTATGGATTTCGACCTGCATCATGGCTCCGAAAATGCCGGTTTCAACCGGCACGCCCGTCGCCCGCAGAAAATCAACAAAGGTGTCCACCAGTCTGGTTGCCTTGTCGGGGGACTCGGCATCGGTAAAAGCCGGGCGGCGACCTTTGCGGGCATCCCCATACAGCGTGAACTGCGAAATGACCAGCGCAGAGCCTTCAATGTCAAGCAACGACCGGTTCATTTTGCCTTCGTCGTCCTCAAAAATACGCAGGTTGGCGATTTTGTTGGCAAGCCATTCGGCCTCGGCAACCGTGTCGCCGACCCGCACGCCAAGCAGCAGGTTAAGCCCCCGGCCACATTGTCCGACCACCGTTCCGTCAACCGTGACGGAGGATTTGGTAACTCGTTGAATGACGACACGCATAAAGGGTTCAGGGTTCAGGGTTCAGGGTTCAGGGTTCAGGATTCAGGATTCAGGATTCAGGGTTCAGGGTTCAGGGTTCAAATATCTGAAACCTGAGGCTTCTGGTATCAGGTTTCAATTTGCAATTTGCAATTCGCAATTCGTAATGGAAAGCCTCTGGACCCTGGCAAGGTGGCTGCGCTAGGATGCGCGCTACCTTACGCAGCACACCCAACCAATTCAAGTTTTTCCGAGCCATTCATCGCTAAGGAGCTTTTTCTGATGTCGAATCTTAATCCGAAAGAAGTTGCGGGGACGTTTGCCGCCAATCTGGTGCAGGACGGGATGACCGTCGGTTTGGGGACCGGTTCAACCGCTTGGTTTGCCATTCAGCGGTTGGGCGAACGGGTCCGCGAAGGGCTTCAGATGCGGGCCATTCCCACTTCCGAAGCCTCCGCCCGTCAGGCAACCGAACTGGGAATCCAGCTCGTTGGATTTGATGCGGTGAACCATATTGACATTACCATTGACGGCGCAGATGAAATCAACGCCGAATTTTGTATGCTCAAAGGTGGTGGCGGTGCCTTGTTGCGCGAAAAAGTGGTGGCTTCGATTACCAAACGGCAAATCTGTATTGTGGACCCCAGCAAGGTGGTTGAATTTTTGGGGACCTTTCCGTTGCCGGTCGAAGTCGTGCCCTTTGGTTGGCCGGTCGTGGCCCGGCATGTTGAGGCGCTGGGCGGCAGCTACACGTTGCGCCAAACCAAGGACGCCGAACCCACAACCTATGTGACCGACAACGGCAATTATATTCTGGACTGTAATTTGTATCCCATCACCGACCCGCCGAAGCTGGAGCAAAACCTCAAGATGCTTCCCGGCGTGGTCGAAGTCGGCCTTTTTATTGATATGGCCCATACCCTCATCATCGGAAACCCCGATGGAACCTGTTCTCTCAAAGACAAAGAAACTGCAAATTGAGAATTGAGAATTGAGAATTGAGAATTGAGAATGGGCAAACCATCGTTTTGAGACTGACAGTGAGTTGGAACAAGGTTTTTTCTGTTTTCTGGTTCTTTGTTTTTAATTCTCAATTCTCAATTCTCAATTTTATTAGGGGAGTTGTGAAACCATGAACGAACTGATGCACCGCACGTTACGCGAAACCGACCCCGAAATTGCCCAGGCCATTTATGACGAAACCAAACGGCTGGCGTCGGGACTTGAGATGATTGCTTCGGAAAATTACACGAGTGAAGGCGTGATGACGGCCATGGGCTCGGTTTTCACGAATAAATATGCCGAAGGGTATCCTGGCAAACGCTATTATGGCGGTTGCGAATTTGTGGATATTGCCGAAAAGCTGGCCATTGAGCGGGCCAAACAGATGTTCGGAGCCGAGCATGCCAACGTGCAGCCGCATTCCGGTGCCCAGGCGAACATGGCGGTTTTCCTGTCCATTCTCAAACCGGGTGATACGGTCATGGGGATGGACCTTTCACACGGTGGCCACCTGACGCATGGTCACAAGCTGAATTTTTCAGGGATTACCTACAACATCGTGAGTTACGGGGTTCATCCCGAAACCGAGCAGATTGATTATGACGCTTTGGCCAGGATGGCTGAAGAACACCGGCCAAAGCTCATCATTTGCGGAGCCAGTGCCTATCCGCGCCAGATTGACTTCCCCCGCATCGGTGAAATTGCCAAATCAGTCGGAGCCTGGTCCATGGCCGACATCGCTCATATTGCGGGTCTGGTAGTTGCCGGGGAGCATCCAAGTCCGGTCGGTCATATTGATTTCATCACCACCACCACCCACAAAACCCTGCGTGGCCCGCGCGGGGGGCTGATTCTGTGCGGTGAAAATCATGCCAAAATCATTGACCGCTCGGTGTTTCCCGGAGTGCAGGGCGGCCCGTTGATGCATGTCATTGCCGGCAAAGCGGTTTGTTTCAAAGAAGCCCTCGAACCGGAATTCAAAACCTATCAGCAGCAGGTGGTCAGAAATGCCAAAGTCCTGGCTGAAACCATTGCTGCCGCCGGTTTCCGGATTGTTTCGGGCGGAACTGACAATCACCTCATGCTGGTGGATGTTTTCAGCAAAGGCATCACGGGCAAAGTGGCTGAAAAAGTCCTGGAGCACGCCGGAATTACGGTCAATAAAAATACGATTCCTTTTGACAAAAACCCACCCTTGGTCGGCAGCGGCATTCGGGTTGGTACCCCGGCTTTGACGACCCGTGGCATGGGCGAAGAGGAAATGCGCTATGTCGGACAACTGATTTGTGAAGTGTTGGCCGATGCGGAAAACGAAGCCGTCCAGGCATCGGTGCGCAAACGGGTCGAAGAACTGGCCGACAAATTCCCGATTTATGCCGGGCGGATGCACGCCTACGAAACCGAAACCGAAGCCAAATCGGCCCATTCCTAATTCGAGTTTTGAGTTCTGGGGTTTTGAGTTTTGGACCTTCCATTCAAAAACTCAGAACTCAAAACTTACAATGTAAGCGTCTATGGACATACAGCAACTGATGCAGGACCTGGAAGCATGGAGCCTGCACCTTGGGTTCATTGCCTTGTGGGGGTTGCTTGGAGCCATTGCCTGCCTGCTGGCGGTACGATGTGTGTTACTCACCCGGCTGGCAGCCAGGGGGCAAGCGTTGCAGTTTGAGATGCCAACGGCCAAAACATTGCAACGCATGGCTGTCGGATTTCTTGTGGTGGCCGGATTGGCTGCCTTCTTTCTGCAAAAACCAGACCGCAGTTTTTTACTGTATTATGGCGCACGAGCTTTAGAGCGGCAAAAATATGCCGATGCGGTTTATGCTTACGAAACATTGCTGACCTCTGGCCTGACCCGAACGGATGTCTATAACAATCTGGCCATTGCTTATTTTCGGCTTGAACGGTATCAGGATGCCGTGACCATGTTTGGAAAACTTCATGAAATCAATCCTGGGGTTTCGATTCAAAGTTATCTCTATTGCGCCCGGTCCTTTGAGAAACTTGGTCGTCCTGATTTGGCAATTGCCTATGTGAACAAGGGATTGACCCGAAAATGGCCGGCTGACCAGGAAGCCCGACTCCGGCAATATGTGGAGGGGGTGCCGCCCACCCCCCAGTCAGCGCCAAAGTAACGATCCCTTCAACAGGATTCAACCTCGGATTTGGTCCTCAAGTTTTTTGGTACCTGAACCCTCACAGCCCCTATTTGTTGTTCCCATGACTATTTCCGACCAGCCTGTTTCAACCGCTCCTTCTGCTGAGGAAACACCCCGGTTGACCGTAAAATCAGTTTTGCGACGGATTCGCCTGGGCGAATATCTGGCAGTTGGCTGGATTGGGTTTGTCCTATCCATCCACTTGTGGCAGGGAAGCAGCATCAAAAATCTGTTTCAAGGTCAGTTTGCCTTTCCCTTTTTTATTCCCTTTTTCATCATTCTGTGTCGTCATTTGGTACCTTTGTTGTGGACTGCTATCCGGAAGTTGAGCTGGACGGTTGAATTGAGTACCAGGGGAGGGGAAAGCCGGCCTGCCCTCCGGACCGCTTTGAATTTTTCCAGTGAACTGGAGTCTGGGCGGAAACTGATGCACCTGTGTCGTGACGCTGCACCGCTCTACGTGTTTGGTTTGTTTTATCCGATGACAGATTTTGTACTACGAGTCCTGCGGGGAGACAAAACCTATGACGCACTGCTCAGCCAGCTTGATTTACTGATTTTTCGCTGTCATTTGTCGGTTTGGAGTCAACAGTTTATCACGCCGGGGCTGAGCGAGTATTTGAGCCTCTGTTATTTCCTGCATGGCATTATTGCACTCATCATCGTGTTTTTTGTCGGCCTGTTTCACAGTCGGGTTTTGCTGGTTGAAGCCATGCAGGGGTTCATTTTGATCTCAATGATTGGGTTTGTACTGTATATTCTGGTTCCCGGTGTCGGACCAATGTATTCCTTGGCTGCACTCTATACCCAGGACATCACCGGCGGTCCCATGACCCAGGCCAACTTTACGATTACGGACATGCTCCGTGCCCATCGGGATGTCTTTCCCAGTTTACACGTGGCAATTTCCGGCCTGATGTTGGTCTATGCATGGCGGGCCAATCGGATTTTTGCCTGTGTCATGGCTCCGCTCATTTTGGGGAATTGGGTTTCGACCATCTATTTGCGCTATCACTACACTGTTGACGTGGTGGTGGCGTTACTGTTGATTCCCGCTGTATATTTTACCGTGCAATGGTGGGTGCGCACGTTTCCCGAATCCATGGCTGTTGCCACAAAAACAACAAGTCCGATGGATACGGTGGATTCCCCGCCCGTCAAACCTCACTGATTTTGGCTTTTGAGCCAAGTGCGGTCAGACCACAGAAAAGCAGCAAACCACCAGTACAGGTCAGGGTTAATGTGGGAGAGGTCCAATGAGCAAGGGTCCCGGCTGACAAACCGCCCAGTGACATGCCTGCCTGAAACGAAAGCATATAGATACTGACAATCCGTCCCCGCACCTCATCCGGCAGTTTGAGCTGTAAGAGCCCCGTGAGCGATGAAAAAGCGGTAATGAGACAGAGTGCTGATAGGAAAAGAACCCCGTAGCTAAACCACAACACCCGCGAATTGGCAAAAGCAATCATAAAAACACCGCAGGTGGATTGAGCCGCCAACAGGAGTTGGCCGCGTCGTTGCCAGTGACTGGTCAAGGCGACCACAACCGCTCCGGTGACGGCTCCCAATCCGGCACAGGAAACCAGCCGGGCATAAACCTCCGCCCCGGAGTTAAAAATGTCTTCGGCAAAAACCGGCAACAGGGTTCCGGTTGAGATACCAAGGAAGGCTGTCAGAAACCCCACCAGACAGATTTGGGTAAACACCCGGTATTTCTGAATAAAAGCCAGTCCCTGGCGCAGCCCGTGGACAATGGACCCTTTCACCCCGGTCGGCTTGGAATCCACCTGGAGCAGGACGATTGAAATAATCACTGCCAGGAAGGAAAATCCATTTGAAGCAAAGCAGACTTTGGGACCGAATTTGACCAACACCAGACCTGCTACGGCAGGGCCAATCACACGAGCCAGATTGAATTGAATTGAATTCAGGGCAACGGCGTTGGGGATATGTGCGCGCGGCACCAGGGTCGGCAGCAGCGACATGTACGCCGGTCCGCCAAAGGACATGGCCGTTCCGGTGATAAAAGTCAAAATCAGGATGTGCCAGACTTCAACCCGCTCGTAATGAACCAGTGCCATCAGCGTAAAAGCGCAGGTCATTTGGGTGACTTGTGAAGCCAGCATGATTTTCCGCCGGTCAATCCGGTCTGCCACCACACCGCTAATCAAGGCAAACATCATGGCTGGCAAGGTAGCCAGAAAGGCGTCCACTCCGAGCCAGAAAGAACTGCCGGTCATGTTGAAAACCAACCAGCTTTGGGCGACGGTTTGCATCCAGGTGCCGGTGCTGGAAGTCATGGCACCGCTCCACAAAACAGCAAAATTGCGGTATTTCAAAGCCCGCAGGGCCGGTGGAACCCAGGTCAAGGCATCTGACTCTTCGTGATGGTCAGCTACAACTTCAGGTTTGAGAGCAGGAAAAGAAAAGGTTGAACGGCGATCCATAGGTTTGCAATCCTGCACTCTGGCAGACACTGAACGCAAGCGGTTCAGGTCAAGCAGACGGAAGACCAGATTGTGAATTTTTACATGTTGCCAAATCAGGCCCGTTCCTTGTCAACGTTTTGTAAAAACGGGAGAGGAGCGCAACTGGAATCTTGATCTGTGCGTACCGATGGCTACCGTATACAATCAATTCAACACACACTCAAAATTTCATCCCGGACGATAACCAGACCCGGACCCGGCCAAAGGGAGCCGACCGCTTTTGATTGGTTGCTTTCGGGAATGAAACACGAAGTCCAAACACCTGTTACCTGGAAAGGAATTTTTGATTCATGAAAGCTCTGAAGATGGGAATTGTATGCTCACTGGCCGCTGTTTTGCTGACAGCGGTGTGCCTGACCGCCGGAAATCTGGTGGCCGCCCAAAGCGAAGACAAACGCAAACTGACCACCGTTCAAACCGCCGCCGTGGATGTGGCCAAAACCGCCAAAGCAGTTGAAATCCGGTACCTCAATCTTCCCTGGGGGGAAAAAACCTTTGGTTTTATCGAAAACGGTGGAAACCAGTATTACAGCACCCGCACGTGGCCGTTTGCCCACCTCAAACTGGCAACCAATGCCAAATTCAACGGGACTGCCCTGAAACCAGGTGACTATGCCTTAATCATCACCCCCAAAGGTGCTGAAAAAAATCAAAGCATGTCGCTTTCCGTGGCTGCTTATAAACCGGAAGGTGAATCTGGCACATTTCTGGTTCCCGGCAATGTGTTTACCGATACACCGCCAGGAAAAGAACTGACCAAAAAAGCCATCTCGTTTGGTTCCGGCGCACCCTTGTCCGACGTGCTGAAAATCGAACTGGAAAACGAAAAAGACAGTGCCGTGAATATCAAGGTTCATTATGGCACTCGTACCCTGACCGAAAAACTGATGCTGAAATAATGCCATCAGGGTTTGGGGCCAGGGATTTTAAGTTTTGAGAGTTTTGAGAGTTTTGAGAGTCTTGGGAGTCTTGGGAGTCTTGGGAGTCTTGGGAGTCTTGGGAGTCAAAAACACTCTCAACGCTTAATTCAAAAGACCCTGAACCCTGAACCCTGAACCCTGAACCCTGAACCCTGAGCCCTGAACCCTGAACCCTGAACCCTGAATCACACACACCCGGAGGAACCACCATGTCTGAAAATGCTGTCGCCGAACCCGTAATGGAGCCTGTTGTGAAAGAATCGGAACGGTCCGAAAACCTGATTCCCACGACCAATGGCGCAACCACTTCGTCCTATTCAATGCTTGAACCCCGCATGAAGCGCGTTTACGGGGCTTATTATAAAGAGCTTTACTACACGCCGGAACGCCGCGTGCTTGACCCGAAAGTGCAGGAACTGGTTTCGTTGGCAGCTTCACTGGTGGCCAAATGCGAAGGCTGTATTGACGGCCATCTGAAAAAAGCACTTGCGTTGGGCGCGACAAAAGAAGAAATTAGCGAAACCATTTGCATCGCAACCGCTATCAACGCTGCCTCAATTATTGATTTGAGCGACAAATCCGCCGCGCGGTTAAATCTCAACCATTTCCCTTCAAAACCGGTCAAGCCGGAATAGGACCTCAGACAACCTGACATGCGAGTTTTTTCAAAACCTACATCACGGCTTTTGTGGATTGGAATGGCGTTGCTTTTCTTTGCGATTCCGGGTTTGACTCTGGCGAGTCGTTCGGTGGCACCCGGCGACTCGCCCAAGGAGTCAACTGGTGGGCGGATAATCTATACCACCTTCAAATCGGCCAGTTTGGGAAAGGAAGTCAATTGCGCGATTTCCTTGCCGGAGTCTTATGATAAAGACCCGGCCCGCCATTATCCGGTTGTGTTCTTTCTGCATGGACTCTTCAATAACGAGAGGGATTGGGAGGAACGCGGAATCCAGCGCAAACTGGTTGACCTGCGGGCTGCCGGAAAAGTGGGCGAATATATCGTTGCCATTCCCTATGGTGCCAACAGCTTCTATTTGAATGGCAAGGATGGCACCCGTTACGAAGATGCCATCGTCAAGGATTTCATTCCGTATGTGGACCATACCTATCGCACCCTGGGCAATCAACCGGGACGGGTGATTGAAGGCATTTCAATGGGTGGCTATGGTGCGCTGGTGATTGCCTTCAAGTATCCGCATTTGTTTTCCGGAGTGGTGGCCCATTGTGCTGCCCTCTTTGATGAATTGCCCAAACCTCCGGCGTCGGCCTCGGACATGCGCGGAAAATACCGGTATGAAATTGCCACGACAATCTATGGCAACCCGCCTGACCAGAAGTTTTTTGAGGAAAACAGTCCGCTCTACCTGGCCAAAACCAACGCCGCCAAAATCAAGGGTCTGAAAATATATTTTGATGTCGGCTCGGAAGACCGGTACGGTTTTGATACAGGCAACAAGCAGTTGCACGAGGCTTTGACGGCTGCCGGTGTCAAGCATGACTTCACCTTGACGGCGGGGAATCACGGCTGGAGTTACCTGCTTGGTCGCAGCGAAGAAGATTTTACTGCTGTGTGGAAAATTTTTAAGCCTTGAATGCTGAACCCTGAATCCTGAACTCTGCTTTATGAAATCCGTCATCTGCACCTTCTGCAATTCGGAAATCTATCGTTACAAAGGGCCGGAAACGAAGCTGGAACTCAAGGCCGAACATTTTGAACCGATAGCTTTGCCGGAAACGCCTCCAAAATCCGGAGATGCCATGTTTTGCCCGGTATGCAAGTCCAAATTCGTTGGGGCTTCCATGCAAAACAAGCAGGTCCGGATGCTGGTCAGTTCAGCTTATTACGGTTCCGGGAATGTTGGGAATCTGTGAAGAAAAGATTTTCTTAGAACTGAAGGCCAAAAGGATTGCGAATCAGAATGACAGGAACCGTGCTTCCGGTCGGGGCCAGGGTGGTTCCCTCGTCAAGAAAAACCAATCCTTCTGCCCCCAACATGGAACTAAGCACGCCTGAGCCTTGAGCCGGCATCACACGGGCCAGAAACATGCCATTCTGAAACGAGATACGGGCCCGCAGGTATGTCGGTCGGTCCCCCTTGGTTTTGGCATCGTTTTCAAGCCGGGCCTGGATTTGCGGCAGCAGCCACTTTGTGTCAGGTACCCTGCTGGCCTTCCGAATGGCCGGAGATACAAAAAGCAAAAACGTCAGCATGCTTGAAACCGGATTCCCTGGCAGTCCGAAATATGGTTTCCCGCGCAAGGTTCCAAAAAGCAACGGCTTGCCCGGTTTCATCCAGACCCGCCAGAATTTTGCCTCCAGCCCCATTCTTTCCAGGACCGGCTTGACAAAATCATAATCCCCCACCGAAACCCCACCTGAAGAAACAATAAAGTCGGCTGCCAAAGCCTGTTCGATGGATTCCTCCAGCGCCTTTTCGCTGTCTCGCACCAGCGGAAGATGAAGCGGCGCGGCTCCGGCTTCACGAACCAGGGAAACCAGTGAATACGCATTGCTGTTGACAATTTTTCCTGGCACCAGCGGCTCGTCAATTTCAACCAGCTCGTCTCCGGTGGAGAGCACCGCCACCTGGGGGCGGCGGGTCACCGTGACCCAGGAGCGCTGGATGGCCGCCAACGTCCCAACTTCCGCAGCCCGAAGAACGGTTCCCGGCCTGAGCAACTGATTGCCGGTTTGGATGTCCTCACCCCGCAGGCGAATGTTTTCCCCCGCTTTGGTAGGCTGCAAAACCAGCACTCCATCACCATCTTTTTGGGTGCGTTCGACCATGACCACGCTATCGGCCCCATCCGGAATTGGCGCACCGGTCATAATCCGAATGGCTTCCCCCTTGGCCATGCGGGCCGTGGGCATGTAACCGGCTGGCAGGTCGGCAATTACCCGCAGGCGGACCGGACTTTCCTTGCCAGCCGTGGCCAAGTCATCGGAACGGACCGCATAGCCGTCCATGGCTGAATTATTGTGAGGCGGAACATCAAATGGGGCAGTGATGGTTTCCTGGAGGATTCGGCCCAGGGCATTGTCAATGCTGCACCGTTCAAATCCAAGGGGATGGATTGAATCCAGTATGACCTGCTGGGCAACTTCGACTTTGAGGGGATGCGGATTGGAAGGCATGAGTGTCTTGGGAGTCTTGGGAGTCTTGAGAGTCTTGGGAGTCTTGAGAGTCTTGAGAGTCTTGGGAGTCTTGGGAGTCACAAGATATTTCTGTCATCTTGTCGCTTTGTCACGCTGTCAGGGCTTTGACTCCCAAGACTCCCAAGACTCCCAAGACCCCCCAAGACTGTCTCTTAATCTCCGGCTTGGTAGAGCTCGGTTGACAGAACCGGCAGTTTGCCGGGTTTGGCGACAGCAGCCGAGGTGGTCTCCGGTTTGAGTGCGGTGGCATCCACCATATTGAGGCCCTTGATGGTTTCAAAGCCGGGAATGATTTCCTTGGTAAATGGCTGCATCCCTTTCGGGCTGCGTTTATGGTTTGAAAAATCAAGATAGAGATGCTTGCGCAGCATTTTTTCGGGGAACCCGGCAAATCGATAGAGCGGATATTTCATACCTTCGCCAAAGAGCTTTTTGCCGAGCATTTTGTAATAAACGGGAACCCCCATCGAATATTTGTACCGTTCAAACGTTCCGCCCCGATAGAATTCAACATTGTACTTCCAGCAGGTAAAGAAGAATTCCCATTGCAGGTCAGTCATTTCAATCAGCTTGGCGCTGTTTTTGCCTTTCATGCGGGAATCTTCCAGCGGTACAAACCACGTGGGGACAAACATTCCCTTGGCATCCCGTAGCTCATACAACAGGTCGAGTGAGGCTTTGGTGTCTTCGTCTGTTTCACCCGGCAAGCCGATGATAAAGGTGCAGAACGGATACCAGTTGTGCCGGTTGAGGATTTCCATTCCCTTCAAAATCACGTCGCGCCATTGGTTCGCCTTATACGGATAGGCTTTTCCCTTCATATACCTGTCAAACAGGCGCGGCGAGCCGGTTTCAAGCCCGATAATCGGGTCCACGATGCACTTGTTTGGCGCGGTTGATTCGTGGTGGGTGATATGTGAATAGGGAACCGTCAGCGGGGTCAGGCGCTCAATGATGGAGGGGTCTTTGACCACCGGGGCCATCGTGATATGGGTCATTTGCAGGGTTTCAACCCCTGGCACGGCTTTAACCTGACGGAAAAGATTTTCCAGCGCCGGAACGTTGGTAACGAAATTGGCTTCCTGTTCATAGAGGAACATGTCCTCCGAAACCAGCATGATTTCGGTTGCGCCTTCGTTCACATTGGCATGGACACTGGCCATGATGTGGTCCATCGGAAAGGACCGCCCGACTTTGGTGGCTGGGCCACAAAACTGGCAGCCACGCCCGCAGCCACGGGTGATTTCCACCACGCCAAAGGTCGAGCGATGTTTGACCACGGGAATTTCTTCAACCGTCGGCTGCATGTTTTTAGGGATTTCCAGAATCCGGGGCACAGTGGGGTCACCAGCCATAATCCGACGGAGAAGGTCATTGAGGACCCGTTCCACCTCGCCCTTAATCAAATAGTCCACCCGGAATTCATCCATCCGGTTGGCCAGTTCAAGTTGCCATGCACCAGGACCGCCAATCACGATTTTCGGCTTGTATTTCTCGATGGCCGGGTGGCGGACAATTTTCAGAAATTCGGCTGCATTAAGAGGGAGCAGATTGGGTCCACCCAGTTTCGAATACACGTCCGTGGCATAGGAAATCCCCAGCGGATTGTGCGCATGAATTCCAACGATTTTGGTTTCCGGACCGACAAACTTGTCGAGGTATTCGTGGTAGCACACCACCACGTCTGCTTCAGAAAAATCCTTGAGCAGGAGTGTTTCAACCACGCGCAGGCCGTTGGGGACATATTTGGCACGTCCATCCGGCCAGGATTCACATACAAGCGAATCCGGATTGATAAAGGTTTTGCGGAATTTGTCGGGGATGGTGGCGGAAAGCATCTGTTGCCAAATGCTGTGCTTGAACTCGCTGGCCTCGCTGGCCGATGCCGTCAGGACGATTTTGGGTGATGGCACGTTAAGGCTCCTCTTGTTTGTGAAAGGACTAACTTGATTATTTCAGAGCTTGCAGACTGACCAGGGAGTGGTCAGTCAAAACGCAACATACCGTACAACAATGCGGAAAAGGTTGTGGGTGAATTATTTACCTGTCGCCTTGAGTTGTGTCAATAGAGGGATTTTCCCCAGCCGGAAGTTTGAATTTCAGGGTTCGGGGTTCAGGGTTCAGGGTCTTTTAAGTTGAGAATTGAGAGTTGAGAGTTGAGAGTTGAAAACTAAACCCCAAACCAAAACCCTAGATTTCCGCTATTCGAAAACCCTGAACCCTGAACCCTGAACCCTGAACCCTGAACCCTGAACCCTGAACCCTGAACCCTGAATTAAAACTTCTCCGCCACAGATTTGGCTTGCAGGAAGAGCAGCAGGTAATCGCGTCCACCTGCTTTGGAGTCCGTACCCGACATGTTGAAGCCGCCGAACGGATGCACATCAACCAATGCCCCCGTGCATTTGCGGTTCAGATAGAGGTTTCCCACGTGAAAATCGGTTCGAGCCCGTTCCAGCCGTTCACGTTTCTGCGAATAGAGCGCACCGGTCAAACCAAACTCGGTGTTGTTGGCAATGTCGAGTGCTTGATCAAAATTCTGCGCTTTGATGACGGCGAGCACCGGGCCAAAAATTTCCTCTTGTGAAATCCGGGCATTCGGGTCCACGTCGGCAATCACGGTCGGCTCAATGAAATAGCCGTCCCCCGCAGATTCGAGCTTGCCGCCGCCAGCCACCACGCGGCCTTCACCTTTGCCGATTTCGATGTACTCCAGAATGGACTTGTAGGCGCTCTTGCTGGCCACCGGCCCGGTGAAGTTGCGCGGGTCTTTGGATGGTCCGACGCGGAGCTTGTTGGTCCGTTCGACCACCCGTTCCAGCACGGCATCATAAACATCCTCGACAATCACCGCCCGCGAGCACGCCGAACATTTCTGGCCGGAAAATCCAAAGGCGGCAGACACGATGCCTTCGGCAGCGGCGTCAAGGTCGGCGGTTTCATCCACCACAATCGTGTCTTTGCCGCCCATTTCGGCCACCACCCGTTTAATCCAAAGCTGCCCCGGAGAACGTTTGGCCGCCAGTTCGTTAATGCGCAGCCCCACTTCCATCGAGCCGGTAAAGGCAATGAAGCGTGTTTTCGGATGTTCCACCAGAAAATCGCCGACGGCACCGCCGCTACAGGGCAGGAAGTTGAGTACGCCTGCCGGAAGGCTTACTTTTTCCATCAGTTCGACAAACTTCGCGGCAATCACCGGAGTGTCGCTCGATGGTTTCAAAACCACCGTGTTGCCAGCGGCAATGGCTGCGGTCGTCATTCCGACCATAATGGCCAGCGGGAAGTTCCACGGCGGAATCACGAGGCCCACACCGAGCGGAATATAGAAGGCTTGGTTGATTTCGTCCTTGAGCGGCGACTGGGTAACGCCGATAGGCTGGCCATAGCGAATCGCTTCCCGCGCATAGAATTCCATGAAATCAATTGCTTCGGCCACATCGCCATCGGCCTCGGCCCACGATTTGCCGATTTCATAAACCAGCCAGGCCGACCATTCCATTTTGCGACGGCGCATTTCCGCAGCAGCGGCAAACAGATAGCGGGCCCGGTCCACTGCCGGAACCCGTTTCCAGCTTTCAAACGCGGTGGTGGCAGTGTTGATGGCCTGGTCGGCCATTTCACGGGTGGCGCGATGGACACGACCCACCACTTCGCTGGTTTCAGACGGATTGACCGAGGTCAGAATGTCCCCGGTAGTCAGGCGTTCGCCGCCAATGACGATGGGATAATCACGCCCCAGTTGGGTCGCCACTGCATCCAGCCCGGCCTGCATGGCATGGGCGTTGGACTCGTTTGAAAAATCGGTAAAAGGTTCATTGCGGAAAGGTGCAACGGTCAAGGTCATAAAAAATCCCCCGAAAAGGTTTCACTGCTTGTGCATTAAAAAACAAAAAGGTAAGTATTGCGACGCCTACGCTTCTTATCGCGCTTTGCCGATTTTGGCTAGTCTTTTGCGCGAACGGGCCATTTATTGCTGCCTCCCAGGCACACCACTCTTGATGATTCTCAAGGAGTTTTTATGAAAACCAGTTACGAATGGAGTCATGCGCTGATTCCGGCCGGCCAACAGTCGCTGACTGATTTGGTCATTCATTTCAAAACCGATACTGAATCCGCTCAATCCGTCCGCCGCCCGCTCAATCTGAGCGTGGTCATTGACCGCTCCGGGTCGATGGCCGGAAATTCCCTTAAATATGCTATCAAGGCCGCTCAAAATCTGGTGGACCGGCTGACTGAAACCGATCTGTTTTCAGTGGTTATTTACGACGATGACGTGGACACCATCCTGCCCCCGCAACCCGTCACGGACAAAGCCGCCATCAAAGCCCTGATTGCCAAAATCCGGGCCGGCGGCTGTACCAATCTGAGTGGCGGTTGGCTCAAAGGCTGCGATTATGTGGCGACTCATGCGACAGAAGAACGCGTCAACCGGGTGCTTCTGCTGACCGACGGTCAGGCCAATTCCGGCATTCGTGACCCGAAAGTATTAACCCAGACTGCCCAGGAGAAAGCCGAACAGGGGATTTCAACCACCACACTTGGTTTTGGCAGCGGGTTTAACGAAGACCTGCTCATTGGCATGGCCAAAGGCGGGCGCGGCAATTTTTATTTCGTCCAGTCACCTGATGATGCGGTTGAGGTTTTTGGCATCGAACTGGAAGGCTTGGTGTCGGTATCGGCACAAAACCTGGAAGTCACCATTCACCCGCAGGCTGGCGTGCAGGTCGAAAGCGTGCTCAACAATTACCGGGTTGTCAAAAACAACGGTTCGCTGGTGGTGGCGGTGGGTGATGTCTATGGTGTCGAAGACAAACTGCTGGCGCTCGAATGCGCTGTGACTGCCGGTGGGGCAACCGGTTTGATGGAAATTGCAAAACTGACCTACGCATATCACACGGTCGTGGAAGGCAGCATTCGGCAGCAATCGGGCGAATGCGCGGTGGCGCTCACGGTGGGAACCGCCGCCGAAGCCGGAGCCGGAACCCCCAATGCCTCCGTCATTGAGCAGACCAACCGGCTTCGGATTGGCAAAGCCAAAGAGGAAGCGGTCGAACTGGCTGACAAAGGTGAGCTTGACGCCGCCGCCAAACGGCTGCGCAAAACCTATGACAACCTCAAAATGCGCATCATTATGGAAACCTTTGAGGCTGCCGAAGAGCTGGACCAGCTTGACCACTTTGCCCAAAAAATTGAGAAGAAACAGTTTGACTCCACCAGCCGGAAAGAAATGCGCGACCAGTCCTATCAGGCGCTTTCGCGCAATCGCGGTGACTTGAAACTGCGCGGGGCTTCGGGCGGTTCGGCAGCGGGGCTGGCCGTGGTCAGTACGGCAGACCAGGGCGTGCAGGTGAAATGTTACCGCGAAGGCGGCAAGTTGCGGATGCGGGTGATTTCCGACGGCTACAACCAGGATTTCAACGTCCAGTTTCCCCGCCATCTGCGCGAGGAAGGCGTTACCTACCTGGTTGACGAAGTGAATCCTTCCTCCGATGGGTCGTTTTACCGTGCGGCGGGGGCTATCAAACGGCTGGTTCTGCCCGGCCAGGAACATCTCTACACTGGCGGCGGACGGGTCAGTAAACCTCGCTCCGGCGGACCGCCCAAAGCTTCGTCCGTAGCCGGAACGGCAGCCGACCTGGAAACCACCGACACGGTTGGCACGGGTGTGCTGGTGCAATGTGTCAAGGACGGCAGCAAGCTGCGGGCACGGGTCGTCTCGGATGGCTATGACCCGAACTACAATATGCGCTTTCCGCGCAGCATCCGCGAAGAAGGCATGCTGTATGTGGTTGACGAAGTGATTGAACCGAGCGGGGGTGGTTCCTACATTGCCTGCGGAAAAATCAAGCGGTTTGTGCAACCCACCTGAACGTTCTGAGTTCCGCCTTCAGGCGGCAGTTTGGATGACAACCTTCAGGTTGGCTGTTGTAAAGCCCAGCCGCGTAAACGCGGAACTCTAAACTGCCGCCTGAAGGCGGAACTCACAACGAGCCACCGATTTCAATGAATCCATTCCGATTCCGGGCCACAGCGGGCACATTCCTGGGTTTCCGGGTCAAACATGTCGCTTTGGTGGCAGATTTCACAGCGGTGCGCTGGCGAAACCGATTTGACGTGCCAACCGCTCCGGTCGGAAATCGAATCATCGTCGTCGGGTCCTGCATAAAGCCTGCGGTGCCGGGCAGCGTAGTCTTCGGTCATCCGCCGACTGGCACCATCACCCACCACCCAAAAGTCGTCTGCTTCGGCACGCGGGTCGCGCAATGTGGCCCGCCGTAGCCAAGCCCGCCGTAGCGACTTGCCGACCCACAAAAAAGAAGCGAAAAACAATAATGCGGAAAAGAAAACGTCAATGAAGAGCATGCCTGGTTTCTTGCTTGCCACTTGGGATATGACGACCGGAATTCAGACAATTTGAACATACCCTTGGTTTGATTTTTATGGAAACGAAAAAAACGCACGCCCACAGTTCCACTCCGAAACGCGCTGTCTGCTGTGCCGTCATCACGGTCAGCGACACCCGCACCGAAGCCACCGACACCAGCGGGCGCACCATCCGCGAACTCCTGACCGAAGCCGGTCATACGGTGGGGGCGTACCGGATTGTCCGCGATGAACCAGCGGAAATTGGAGGTTTACTGGAGGAACTGACCGGGAATCCGGACCTGGAGGTTTTGCTGTTCAACGGCGGGACCGGTATTTCGCGGCGGGATACCACTTTTGACGTGATTGACGGGCGGTTGGAAAAAAGGCTGCCGGGATTTGGCGAACTTTTCCGGATGCTCAGTTACGAGGACATTGGTCCGGCAGCGATGCTTTCACGGGCCACCGCAGGCATTCTGCGGGGAAAATTCGTGGTTTCACTGCCGGGTTCAAGCGGCGCTGTCCGATTGGGAATGGAAAAACTGCTCTTGCCCGAACTGAGTCACATTGTGAATGAACTGGCCAAATAAATGTCGTTATTTTTTCTTCTCACGTGGGCGGGCTCCTTTTTCGGTGAGAAGTTTGACAATGGCTTCGTGTTTTTCCCGGATGGCAATTTCAATGGCGGTATCGTCGGTTTGCCCTGTAACCGTAAAATCAGCGCCGCGCTCCAGCAACAATTTGACAAAATCGGTTTGTCCAAAATAGGTGGCCCAGTTCAGGGCATTGTCGCCATGCCGGTCACCGGTGTTGACTTTGGCCCCGGCATCCAGCAAAGCCCGTCCGATTTCGACCTTTCCGTCCCGGGTTGACTCCATCAGCGGCGTGGTTTCATACCGGCTTTTGGTTTTTGCGTTCACATCCGCCTTGTTCTGAAGCAGGAATTTGACCAGCGCAAGTTGTCCGAAGCGGGCCGCCGCCGGTAAAGCCGTATAGCCGGAGGGGTTCATCGTGTTGACTGGTGCTCCGCAGGCGACCAGAGTTTTCACGGTCTCAAGCTGGTCCTGACTGGCCGCCAGTGTGAGGGCCAATGAGCCAAACTCTGTGTTCAGGTAGGTTTTCTTCTGTCCCTTGAGGCAGCGCACGACTTCAGTCGGTTTTTTCTGGGCCAGGGCCTCAAGGAGCTGAAGCTCGCCAGGGTTGTGAGATTCTTTTTTCGCAAAGTGGCCCAGCAAAACCTGGAAGACCCCCGGAACGTTGCGTTCCACCGCATAATCAAGTGCTGTGTATTCCTGCTGGTCCTTGATGTCGGGCCGGGCTCCTTTTTCAAGCAGCATTTGGACAAATTCAGACTGCTGATAAATCGTTGCCACCGTCAGTGGTGGCATACCTAAATGGTTGAGCTGGTTGATGTCTGCCCCATTTTTGAGCAAGGCTTGGGCGGCCTCAAGGTTTCCGTTTTTGGCCGCTTCAAACATGGGCGGTCTGGGTGGCGTGGGAGTCTGGTTTTCCTGGCCGGATACCGTGGTCCGGGCCAGCAGGAAACTGTGTGGTGCCAGCAGAATGCAGGCTGTCAGGCAAACCTGGAAAAAGAGACAAAGTGTTTTCATGTTTTTCGGGTTCCACTGGTTATTTATTTTAATTCAACAGATTTAGGTCAGCAGCGGCAGAATTTCCCCCGCCTTTCCCTGCAGACTCAACGTCACCGAACCTGACAGGGAAGTAATTTCCGGGTTGATTTCAATCACCTTGGCCCCCATCAGGGAAGCAACCATGGGCAAACGGGCAGCCGGATTGACCAGGGCCGAGGTTCCAATCACCAGGAAAACATCACAGTGTTCCGCCGCCTGCGCTGCCTGCTCAAACGCACCGGGCGGCAGATATTCGCCAAACAGCACCACGTCGGGCCGGAGCATCTGCCCTGCCGGACCGCGAGGCGGAAGTTCGGCCAGCGGGGTTTCGTTGAGTTCAAAGATTTCGCCGGTTTGGAAACAGCGTCCACGCCATAAATTCCCGTGCAGTTCAACCATTTTGGTGCTGCCGGCCTTTTGGTGGAGCCCATCCACATTCTGAGTAATCAGCAAAAATTCCGGAAAGCGGTGTTCCCAAGCGGCCAATGTTGTGTGGGCCGGGTTGGGCTGGAGCGGTTTGATAAGCTGCCGCCGATATTCAAACCATTCCCAGACCAGCTTCGGGTCGGATTCCAACAACTCCGAAGAGGAAAGCGTGGTGGGCGGCAAGCCTTTCCAGGTGATTGTTCCGCCACCGCCACGAAAGGTTGGTACGCCGCTTTCAGCGGAAACCCCGGCTCCGGTCAGGACTGTCACCCGCCGGGCCTGATTGAGAATATTTTGGGCTTCAGAAATGTGATTGGTCATATTGTTTTTTTTGCCTGCCGGTTAGGTTTCCCAGTCCGGCCCCAGAATTTGCCTGAGATGGTTTTTCAAGTGGCCTACATAGTCGTTCATAAAATAGCCGAGCGTTGTGGGTTCTTCCACCGGAACGGCTTTCCAGGCAATTTCATGCAGATTGTGCCGTGTGCGAAGTTTGGTCAAGGTTTCTTCCGGAGCCGTTTCCATCACCCGCGCCAGATGCAGATTATAGTATTTCCACAAGGTCACCAGTTCTTCCCACGAGGCCTCGTCATAGCGTTGCACTCGCACCCAGTCTTCCTGCGCGTAGCCTGGGAAGTGCAAATCCTCCTGGAGTTGCCCCAACACAAACCGCCGGTGATTGTTTGCCGCCGAGTCAATCAAATGTCCGATTATCTGGCAGGGCGACCATTTTCCCGGCGTGCTCTGGCGCGCTTCTGCCGGAGACAGTTTGAGGAGCAGGGGGGTCGCCTGTTCGACTGCCATTCTGAGTTCAGCCACGTAGTTCTGCATAGAATTTGAAAACCTTTTAGCTTTGAGATTGGGAAAATATCATTTGAACGGTTCCCGCCAGCACTTGGCAAGCCAAAGGCAGGTTCCATTCCTGACGCGCCCGGTCTCCGGTGGTATTGCTGACAACCCGCAGTTCGGCAAAGGGGATGTGTTGGCACTGGGCTATCCAGGCGGCGGGAAAGCCTTCCATGGCTTCGACTTTGGCTCCGGAACGGCGTTCCATCTCAAGGGCGACTTCATCGGTTCCGGAACAGCTTGCAACGGTGGCAACTCCGGCCCGCAGTACCTGTGGCAAACGGGCTGCAACTTCTGCCGACCAGGGATTTTCCAGACTGATGCGGTTGGGAAAATCTTCGGTCAGGCCAAAGCCCAGGCCGCGCAGGTCCCGAAAGCCTGCCGGGGTGACGATGCCCGATTGCGGGTCGCATTCGCTGTCGGCCAGCACGACATCACCGATTTTCAGCCCTGAGTTGGGGTAGGCCCCCCCGACGCCAAATTGCAGAACGGCAGCGAATGGTTCCGCTCCGAGCACGGTCGCAAGTGCCGCCGTTGTCCGCACCATGCCAACCCCGGTCAACAAAAAAGCTACGGAATGCCCATTGAGCACGCCGTAGCGGGTCGTCCATACGCCAAATTGTTTTTCTTCTTTGAATTGAATCCGGGGCAGCAGGTCAGCGGCTTCGCGCTCAACCGCAGCCACCAGGAGAATTGAGAAGTTCGAATTGAGAATTGAGAATTCCTGATTTGAAAACGGTGTGGGTTGTTTTTGCATCCTCAAGCACTACATTGGTTCTTGGCTTGCAATGAAAGGCGTTCCTCCAATAGCCAGCCAATTCTCAATTCTCAATTCGAACTTCTCAATTACCGGGCGGCTGCTTGCACGTGACGCTCAAAGCAGGGCGTCAGCCAGTGCGAATAGCGGCGCAGTTTGCCGCGTACCACGTCGTTATACAGATGTTGCAGTTTGGCCGAAATCGGTCCCACCCCGCCGTCGCCCAAGGGCCTCCGGTCAATTGAGCCGATGGGAGCAATCTGCGCTCCGGTGCCGCAGAAGAACGCTTCGTCCGCGACATAGAGTTCCGACCGGTCAATCGGACGGAATTCGGTTTCAATGCCGAGTTCATGTTTGGCCAGTTCGGTCACGGTATGGCGGGTGATGCCTTCCAGAATGTTGGCGTAAATTGGCGTCGTGACCAGTCGTCCGTTCCGAATCAGGAAGAAATTCATAGCCGAGCCTTCGGAAATCTGGCCGTCCTCACTGAGGACAATCGCTTCGTCAAAGCCGTTGTCACGGGCTTCGGTTGCGGCCAGGGCCGAGTTGACATAGGCACCGGTGATTTTGCCACGGGCCGGAATCGCATTGTCTTCAATGCGTCTCCAGGAGGAAACACCCACGTTGAGGGCGCGGAAAGTATCCACGTAATCGCCCATCGGCACGGCAAAAATGGTGAAATCCGCTCCTGGCGAAAGCTTGGTGCCAATCTGGCAGACGTTTTTGTAGGCCAGCGGGCGGACGTAAATATCCGTGTCAAAGTTGTTGAGCCGTACCAGTTCGGTGGTCAGGTTGCACAAATGCTCAACCGTATAGGGCATTTCAATCTTCAGGAGACGACTATTTTGCAACAGACGTTGATAATGCTCGGCCAGCCGGAACAGGTAAACCTCTTGTTCTTCGCGGTTGTAATACCCGCGAATCCCTTCAAAAATACCGGTGCCATAATTAAAGGCATGCGTCATGACGCTGACTTTGGCATCGGCCAGGGGAACAAATTTCCCTTCAAAATATGCAGTACCAATGTGCTGAAGCATAAAGCTCTACCCCTTTCGGAAATTGAGAATTGAGAATTGAGAATTGAGAGTTAAGAATTTGAAATCCTGTTCGAGGTGATAAAGCCATCTGAATTTCTTTTGAAGAAATTTGTTTCTCAAAATTCAGAACACTTGGTTTTTCATTCTCAATTCTCAATTCTCAATTCTCAATTAAACAAGCGGGACGGTATGTGTCAGGAACTTGTCCGCCGTCCGGTCGGCGTTGCGTGAAAACAGCTCCCGTGCAGCCCGTCCAAGAATTGTCAAACCGGTTTCAATTTGTTTGATGGTGACGTTGCCATAACTGAGCCGGAGCGTATTCCGGACGCCGCCATCAACATAAAACAAGTGTCCCCGACTGAAGACCACGCCCTTTTGCCGCACGTTCAGCAAAAGTTCCGTAGTATCAATCGTTTCCGGCAGGGTGACCCACAAAAACAGGCCGCCTTCCGGTTTCGTCCAGGTGGTTCCGCGCGGAAATTCGCGTTCCAGCAGGCGAATCACCGCATCGCGGCGCTCCCGATAGATTGGACGAATTTTTTCCAAATGTCCGTGATATTTCCGCCGCCGGCAGAAATCCCACAGTGCCGCCTGCAAAATCGGAGGTGTGGTGATGTCGCAATTCTGTTTGAGCGCCGTCAGCCGCGCAATCACGGGACGCGCTGCCGCACACCAGCCAATGCGTAAGCCCGGCATGAGGCTCTTTGAGAAATTGCTGACGTAAATCACATGCTCGCCGGTGTCGCGTGCTTTAAGCGGCGGCAAATGGGCTCCTTCAAAGCGCAAATCGGAGCCGTAATCGTCCTCCACAATCGGGATGCCATATTCCTGGGCGATGGCCAGCAGGTGTTCGCGCCGTTCGCGGCTCAGACAGGCACCGGTCGGATTGTGGAAACTCGGCACGACATACATCAATTTCGGGCGTTTGAGCGCGATGACCTGTTCCAACGTTTCGGTGCGCATTCCATTGGTATCCACCGGAACCCCCACCAACCGGGCTCCGGCCAGCGAAAAGGCATTGACCGCGCCCGGATAGGTCGGATTTTCGACAATCACGGTGTCGCCCGGTGAAATGAAGGTTCGCGCAATCAAATCAAGTGCCTGTTGCGAACCATTGGTCATCAGGATTTCATCTGCTGTCAAACGAATCCCCGATTCGAGCATGTCTGTTGCCAGATACTGGCGAAACTTTTCCAATCCGGTGGCGGGGCCGTAGGCAAAGACTTCGGCTCCCAGTGTGCGCACCGCATAATGGAGCGAATTGCGGAATTCCTGAAGCGGAAACGTCGCATTATCCGGGAAAGAGCCGGAAAAGGAAATCACATCCCGCAGGGTGCTGACCTGATACAAATCGAGCAGCGAGGAAATCACGTGACTTTCCGCGCTGTCGGCAAACAGTCCGTCCCACGACATTTTGACGGGACCGGCGGACCTGCCGTTGTCATGGTGCCCGTGAGGATACGGTTCGGCCACAAAGGTGCCGCGTCCGACATGGGATTCGAGCAACCCGTCTGCCACCAGCTCGTCATAGGCCATCGTAATCGTGCCGCGATTGACGCCAAGCTGCCGGGCCAGGTCCCGCGTGGCCGGAAGGCGCATCCCGGATGGCATTTCGCCGGTTTTGATTTGCTGTACAATCGCCTGCTTGATGCGCAGGTAAACCGGTTTTTTGGCATCTGCTTCAAGCACGAGGTTCATGGTACAACTCCCGGTGGAGATTGATTGAAATGGACTGGTGAAATAAGACGAGTTTGATTATTGGTCTGGTCCAATTGAATTCAGTATACCCAGGTTGCAGGATTTGAACAGAGCCAATTCAGCAAAATACTGTGGTCCAATTTTCTCACCACAAAGACACAGAGGACACAGAGAGGGCCCAGAGTTTTTATTTCTCTGTGGATTCTCTGTGTCCTCTGTGTCTTTGTGGTGAAAAAAGGCTTCTCTAAAGTGAAGGGAAGGGAATCGGTACGAGGTTGGTCAGGTGATACGAAAAGCCCCTGTCTTGATGGCAGTGGTTCCAGTCGGGGTCGTGACTTTCACATCCCGCAAACCGGCGGTGGCGGTGGCTTTGATTTTGAGCTTGACGCTGAGTTGGGTCGGGCTGACAAGTTCCACGCTTTTGACTTTGATGCCGCTTCCAAAATCAACCTGTGAACCAGCCACAAAATTCACTCCCGTAATTGTGACGGTGGGTTTGGCTCCAATGGCAGCCGTACCGGGAGTGACGTTGGTGATGGTCATTGCATTTGAGCGCACAATGGCGAAATCGCCTGCGCTGGCCGTGGTAATCGGGGGCAGTCCGCCTTTGGGATAGGCTTCGACCCGCAACCGGGCTGTGGTGGAACTCAACGTCTCTGGAATCTGCCACGAAAAAGACTGGGCCTGTGGCGAGAGGGCGGCGGCAATGCGGGTCGGGAAGGTCGCCCCGCTGTCGGTCGAGAGCCGGACTTCGTGGCTTTCTGCCTGACTGGCATTGGTTGTTTCCCATTTCACCTCGACAGTTTGGCCGGTCTGGAAGGTTTCACCTCCATTGGGTGCCAGCAGTTTGACCGCCAGTTGCGAAGTGGGGGAGTTGGTCAGCGCAACGCTGGAATAGATGTAATCGCCCTGGTTGGTATTATCGCCGTTGGCTGCATTGCCGCAGAAATAAAAGGTGACCGGGCCGGCATCCGTTGCCGGGGCTTTCCAGGAAAAACGCCAGGTTGCTTTGCGGGGAGTGCCGTTTTGCGTTCCGGCTTGGGTGTGTTCGATGTAATCCCGCAATTTGCCACTGACTGAGGACGATTGAATGCGGGTCAGGTTTGGATCCGTCAAAACAAACGTCCCTGCTTTTTCACCGTTGGCGGTGAGGGCAGTGGCCTGGAATCCCCAGCGGGTACGGCCCTGTTGTTCAACCGAGATTGTCAGCGGGTAAGTCTGACCCGGCTGGTAAACCTGTGGCAGCCCCGTCAACGACACCTGTCCGCTTCCGGTATTCAATTGAAACTGGTCATGACAGTTGACACAGGTGTCAATATCGCCCGGAGCGTTTGTGTAGCCAGGGTCAGGGCCGCTCGAAAATCCGAACGTCACCATACTGCCCAGCACCACAAAGCAAAAGGTCACCAGCAGTTTGAGGGAATGACGAGTCATAGCAATTCAATTGAGAATTGAGAATTGAGAATTGAGAATTGAGAATGAAAACCAAGCTATGTTGAATTCCAGGAACTTTTTTTCTTCAGCAGAAATCAGGGCATCCTCATAACCTGAATGCGATTTCAAATTCTCAATTCTCAATTCTCAATTCTCAATTATCCCAGAAAGCCAACGTTTTCAAAGGTTCCGCCCAGCACCTGTGCGGACGGCACCCCTAGCCATTTATCCAAAATCGTTCCATAGACCGACCGGAAATCAACCTTGAATTTCATGTTTCCGGCACTGTCGAGGTCGGTCAGACTGGGCTGGTCGCCATAAATGCCGCCTTTGATGGGGTTGCCAATGATGAACATCGGGGCGGCGGTGCCGTGGTCACAGCCTTTGCTGCCGTTTTCGTTGACCCGGCGGCCAAACTCTGACCATTGCATCATGACCACCTTGTCAGCCAGTCCATGCTCGGCCATATCGCGGTAGAACGCATCCACTGCTTCGGAGAAGGCTTTGAGCAGGTTGGCATGGTCACCGGTGGTTTTGGTGTCGGCATATTGGTTGCTGTGCGTGTCGAATCCGCCCAGGGAGGCATACAGGATTTGGGTTGTGGTGCTGGTGGTCACCACCTGAGCCAGCATTTTCATGGCTGCTGCCAGCTTGTTATTCGGATAGGTAACGCTGGATTTATATTGGGCAATGTCGGTTTGCAGGGTTTTGGCCCCTGAAACCGCATCCGTTCCGGTGGCTGCAATGGCAGCCGCCAGTGACCCTGCCGTCCGCCCTGAGGCGCTGTTCGTTGAGGTAAACGTGGTCTGCTGGTTGATGCCATCGGCAGTGTATTTGCTATCCGTTTGATAGCTGTAGCGTTGGAACGAGGTAATGGCCGGAATCACTGCCGTGTCGCTGAGTAAGGTTTTCGGTAAATCGCTGCCCACGCTGACCGCACCAAGCCCAACCTGACGGCCATAGGCCAGTTCAACGTATTTGCCCAGCCAGCCTTCGCCGGAAATGTCGGTCGGGTTGGCCGTATGCCAGATGTCCTGGGAACGGAAGTGCGAAAGGTTGGGCGAGGGGTATCCGACTCCATGCACAATGGCTACTTTCTTTTCGTCAAACAGTTTTTTGACTTCATCCAGTTGCGGATGGAGCGCATATTTGTCGGAAATCGGGATGATTCCGTCTTTGTCGGTCAGACCCAGGTTTGGGCGGGCCCGCAGGTAAGCCGGGTCAGTGTAGGGAATCACGGTGTTGAGGCCGTCATTGGCTCCGGCAAATTGAATCACCAAAAAGATTTTACGGTTGTTCGGGTCGGGTGCAAAAATGGGTGCTTCCTGTCCGAAAAGGGAAAGACCCAGGTGTGGCAGCACTACGCCCGCGGTTACAAAGCCGAAGCTTTTTTTCAAAAAGTCACGTCGTGAAGTCAGTTTTACGGACATATCAGGCATCCTCCGGGGCGTTAGTTGAGATGATATTCAGGCAGGCTGGCAATCAGGTGGAGCAGCCCGCGAATCTTCTTGTCAGCCGTGGCGTCATCGAGTTTGAACTTGCCTTTTTTGCCGGAATCATCCAGCGCCAGGTAATTCTGGAGTGCTTTGGCGGTTTTGTTGTCCACCGTCAGCGGCCCCATCAGGTTCAAATAAAAGTCCACCACGTCTGCCTTGCTTTGTTTGTCCGCCGGAGGCAGCAGTTTGGTAACATCCACAAAGATAGCCCGCTCTTTGCTGGTGCTGCGGTTGGAGAGCATGTCATTGGCAAAATTGTACCGTTCGAGTAGTGAAGAGGTATTGACCCAGCCAAGTCCACTGGTCCAACCCGACACATCGGGCGGGTCCATCACTTCCTGGCCTTGCAGGGAAAGCGATTGGGCCACCAGTCGCAGCGTCCCGGTGCCGCCCAGTTGTCGAACCAGGCCAACAACAAATTCGACCGGGTTTTTCACCAGGGCAAATTTGGCTTTGTCTGAGTAAAATTCATCCGAAGTCAGAATCGCCCGCATCAATTCCTTGATGCTGTGAGCCTTGGCAAAATAGACCCCGGCAAAGCGGTCAATCAGGTCGGCTTTGGGATTGGGGTAAACAAAATATTCCCACAGCTTTTTGGCCATAAACCGGGCGGTGGCGTTGTCGTTGCACAGGTTGGCGATGATGTCTTCGCCATTAAAGTTACCTGTCTGGCCACGGAATGTCTTGACGCCAAAGTCATGCAGATTCTGGTTGAAAAAGAAGTTCTGCCGTTGGAGCGTCCAGCCGGTAAAGGCACGGGCGGATTCTTTCACGTCGTCTTCTGTATAGTTCGGCTGGCCTGAGACGACATCAAACACCCCACAGGTGAAGAGTTCCATCAACTCGCGGGCAAAGTTTTCGTTTGGTTTGCCCCGCACATTGTCAATGTTGTCAAGCCAGATAATCATCCCTGGGTCTTTGGCCACGTTCAGAACCAAGTCGTCAAATTTGGCCAAGGCAAATTTGCGCAACGTCAGGTTCTGGTAATACATGAAGTAATCCTTCACCTTGGAAAGCCCGGTTGCGAAATGGTCATGCCAGAAAAAAGTCATCTTTTCTTCCAGCGGGCGTTTGGTAAACGTCATGCGGAAGATAAAAAAGCGTTCCACTTCACTCGGTGAGAATGATTTAAGTTCTGTCGGGTCAAAGCGGAATTCGGATTTAAGCTGGTTTTCGAGTGCGCTGTTATCAATGGACTCATAATTGAGCAGATAATCAACGCTGCCTTCCAGACCACGCTTCACGAGGTCGGCCACTTCGGCCTGACTCCCGGCAAATCCGGCCCGCCGCAACAGGTGCGCCGCATTTTCGGTATTCCAGGTAACTGCCATGGGACGTGTCTCCTATTTTTTTGTTCGGTCGTTGCCGCTACGCCGGCGTGTGCGAGCGGTTTCAAAAGGCATACTGATCAATGGGATTTGAAGTTGATATGCCGTCAGATGTCGGCCTGGAAGAAAAAGTTTGGGAAAGATTCCGCACTTTTTCCCGTCCGGCTCTTTATCATGGAGAATAACCGCTTTGAATTCAAATGGTTAGGTGCAGTTTTAAGCAGGCCATGCACCCATTGCAAGGTCTATCACCCGCTCCAAATCAGCCAGTGTTGCCCCACTCGCAGCCTGAACGGCCATCCCATGAATAACCGTCACCACGAAGCGGGCGAGGTCGGCTGGATTGACTGAGGCCGGCAGGTCGCCTTCGGTCTGGGCACGTTCAAGTCGTTCCCGGATAGTATTTTCACCTGCTCCCCGACGGGCAATCAATTCCTGGCGAAGCGCTTCGGATTCCGTTCCAGTGGAAAGCGCCCCATGCACAAACAGGCATCCTCCCGGATTGCAGGAGGCCGTTTGGACCTTTGCGGCCCCCCGCAGCAGCGCTTCCACCACAGCACGGGCGGTCGGCTGATTCAACGCCTCCGGAACATATCCGCCCGGCCCTTGTTCATACCGGTCAAGTGCTTTACGAAACAGGGTTTTCTTATCTCCAAACGTAGCATACAGGCTGGGCCGGTTGATGCCCATGGCCGTAGTCAAATCTGAGAGGGAAGCACCCTCATATCCTTTTTGCCAAAAGACCTGAAGTGCCCGGTCCAGTGCCTGGTCAGGGCAAAAGGCACGGGGGCGTCCAGGGTGTGAGGTTGATTTTGTGGTACTCATATTTCGAACTGCCTGGGGTTTTATTTTTGTACTTGTCGGTACAATAAAATACTTGACAGGGGCTGTCTATTGAATTATTTTTATACCAATCAGTACAAAATAAATTTCAGGGAGAAACAGCATGTCACAAAAACTCAACGGGAAAGTTGCGCTTGTCACCGGCGGCAACAGCGGTATTGGACTGGCAACCGCCGAGCGGTTCGTCGCGGAAGGTGCGCATGTCTTCATCACTGGCCGCCGTCAAAGCGAACTCGACGCAGCGGTCAAACGGATTGGGAAAAATATCACCGCTATCCAAGGGGACATGGCGAATCTGGCCGACCTCGACCAGATGGTTGAAACTATCAAACAAGAAAAAGGCCGCCTGGATGTCATCTTTGCCAATGCCGGTGGCGGCCAGTTCGCCCCGCTCGGTGCCATCACTGAGGAGCATTTCGACAAAGCGTTTAATATCAACGTGAAAGGGCTACTGTTTACGGTTCAAAAGGCGCTTCCTCTGTTGTCGGATGGCGCATCAATTATTCTGAACGCCTCGATTGTCTCTTCCAAAGGGATGCCAGCCTTCAGCGTCTATAGCGCGACCAAGGCAGCGGTTCGCTCGTTTGCCCGGACCTGGACGGTTGACTTGAAAGAACGCCATATCCGGGTGAATGCTGTCAGCCCCGGCCCGATTGAAACCCCAGGGATTGACACCCTGGTGACCAGCGAGGAAGAAGGCCACCAGTTTCGTGCCAGCTTGGTTTCCGGCGTGCCGCTCGGACGCATCGGAACAGCGGATGAAATCGCCAAAGCTGTTGTCTTCCTGGCTTCGGATGACAGCAGTTATGTCACCGGAATCGAACTCTTTGTCGATGGCGGCATGGCGCAAATCTGAACCATCGAAATGAATCCAAACCGATTAAGGAAAACGAACCCTTACAGCAATCACAGGAGAAATTTTATGTCGAATCATCTCACCGGAAAGGTGGCGTTTGTTACCGGCGGATCACGCGGTATCGGCGCAGCCATTGCCAAACGACTGGCCCAGGAAGGTGCGGCAGTCGCCATTACCTATAGCAGCAACCTGCAAAAAGCCGAAGATGTGGTGCGTTCCATCGAAGCGGAAGGCGGGCGCGCCCTTGCAATTCAGGCTGACAGTGCCAATCCCGAAGCCGTCAGGCAGGCCGTTGCCGCTATGGTGGAAAAATTTGGCCGGTTTGACATTTTGGTTAACAATGCTGGAATTGGCATCTTCAAGCCTTTTGACCAGGTTTCACTGGAAGAGTTTGAAACCATCTCCGCCATCAACGTCCGGGCCGTGTTTATTGGGGCGCAGGAAGCTGCCCGGCACATGGGGGAAGGTGGCCGCATTATCACGATTGGCAGCGTCAACGGGGACCGGATTCCGTTTCCAGGTGGGGCCGTCTATGCCATGACAAAGGCTGCCGTGGCAGGGCTGACCCGTGGTTTGGCACGGGATTTGGGGCCGCGCAAAATCACGGTCAACAATGTTCAGCCAGGGCCGGTGGATACTGATCTGAATCCGGCGGAAGGTCCTTTTGCCGAAATGCTGAAAGGGTATCTGGCGCTGGGCAGGTACGGTCGCGGGGAGGAAGTGGCTGCTCTGGTGGCGTTTCTGGCCAGCCCGGAAGCCAGTTATGTGACGGGTGCCAACATTGATGTTGACGGCGGCTTTAATGCCTGATGAAAGCTGAACCCCAGGAACCACGCTGTTCTGCTGTAATTCCTGGGGTGCACCTTTTTGTCTTGCCGGGAGGTTGGTTACGAGCCAATTACCCGCGCTGTCCGTCCGTCGTCTTCACGGGTGACGGCAATCACGCTCGGACGCGGGTAGCTGGTGCCGTCCGGCCAGCGGCTCAGAGGTTTTTCAATGGAACCGCCTTCGCCCGGATGTTGAATCGCGCAAAAGAGCGTTTCGTTGTTGGGAGTCATTTCCGGTCCGCAGATTTCACATTCGCTCGGTCCGGTCAAAAACTGGCGGACAAACCCGCGTTCCGGGCCTTCCACCGGACAGGCATAGATACTGTCGTTGTTTTTCAAATTCCGGGGCATTCCATCGGTCGCAATCCAGAGGTTGCCCTGGTTGTCAAATGTAATGTTGTCAGGGCAGGAAAGCGCACTGACCTGCCTGCGGTCAAATCCGGCAAAGTAGGTCCCGTCTTTTTCAACCGTCGGGTCGCCGCACAGCATGAGGATTTCCCACCGGAATTGGAGTGAACCGGGGTCGTTGTCGGCTTCGGTGATTTCAATGATATGCCCGTGTTTGTTTTCGGCGCGCGGATTGGCTTTGTCCGTACCCGGACGACCTGAAGTTCCGCGTTGCGTGTTGTTGGTCATCACCGCGTAGACCTTGCCGTTCACCGGATTGATTTCGATGTCTTCCGGGCGGTCCATTTTGGTTCCACCGACCAGTTGCGCTGCCGTCCGGGTGTGGATGCAGACATCAGCCTGGGACATTTCCCTGAGTGCGCCCTGGCCGCCGATGAGCGGCAGCCATTCGCCGGTGCCATCGTCTTTGAACCGGGCGACATAGAGCGTCCCTTCATCCAGCAGCTTGGCGTTCTCCTCACGCAGCAGTCGGTTGAATTTCCCTTTGCTGATGAATTTGTACATGCATTCAAACCGCTCGTCATCGCCGGTATAGACAACCGCCCGGCCATCGTAGGCAGCCGCAAACGTGGCGGCTTCGTGTTTGAGTCGTCCGAGTGCAGTCCGTTTCTTCGGAATGCTCAAGGGGTTGAACGGGTCAATTTCAACCACCCAGCCGAACCGGAACGGTTCGTTCGGCTCTTTCGCTACATCAAACCGGCTGTAATGATTTTCCCAGCGGCGTTCACTGGCTCCGGCGGTCACGCCATAGCGATTGTGCATGGCTTTGCGCGGGTCAGAATCAGGCAGTTTGCTGGTATTGGCAAAGTATTGGTTAAAGTTTTCTTCGCAGGTCAAAACCGTGCCCCAGGGCGTCTTCCCGGCGGAACAGTTGTTGAGCATGCCTCGTGCCCGCAGCCCGCGCGGGTCGTAGGAAACTTTCAGCAGTTCGTTGCCCGCCGCCGGGCCGGTAAACGCGCAAGGCGTTTCACCCGTGATGCGGCGGTTAAATCCGGAATCAATCCGATAGCGCCAGCCGTCAATTTCGCTCCGTTCGATTTCAACCACGGTCAGGCCATGCGCGGCCAGTTCGATGTCCACCTGTTCCTTGGTGGCCTCGGCGGCTTTGTAATTGGCAAACATGGTCGGGCCGTCGGTGTATTCATGATTAACCACCAGCAAGCCTTCGTTGGAACTGGCCCGGAAATCGCGTTCAAACGGGAAGAAGCCGACAAAATCACAATTGAACCCAAATTGCCGGGCCTGGGCGGCGGCAGTCTGTTTTGCCGGGTCAAACGCCGGAGCATTCGGAAACAGCGGGTCACCCCAGCGAATCACCACTTGCGAGGTGTAGCCGGGAGCCACCGTCACCGTGTCAGCCTGAGTCATGGCCAGGGGCTGAAAGGTCAGTTTGTCAGGTGTTTGGGCATTAAAATTCGGTGAAGCTGCCTCTTCCTGGGCAAACAGGGATTGAACATCAGCCAACAGAACCGGCGCGACTGCCGCCATGCCTTTCAAAAAGGCTCGGCGCTCGATGCGACGCGCCACAATTTCAGCAAAGGTTTCACTGGTTTCAGCCCGGTGCAAACGCACTGTCTTCATAAATTCCTCTCTCTCCAAAGTTGGTTTCCGCGAAGTTGGTTGAGAACTGCTTTGAAAAAGAGGGGATCATCCACGAAGAACCTTTCGTCAGTGCGAACAGGAGCTTTCTGAATTCAAACGTTTGCGTGAATTTTATGTTACTGGAAAAGAAGTCTTGGGAGTCTTGGGAGTTTAGGGAGTCTGGGGAGTCTGGAGAGTCTGGGGAGTCTGGGGGGCTGGGGAGTCTGGAGAGTCTGGGGAGTCTGGGGAGTCAAATCCAAGTGACAAATGACAGGTGACAAGAAAAAACCTGTTGCTGGTTGCTCGGCACTGTTCACTTCTTCCGACTCCCAAGACTCCCAGGACGCCCAAGACGCCCAAGACTAATCTTTCCGGGCATAGTAACCGCGTCGGGTACGAATCTGGGCTTCGTCGCGGTTGACCCGGACCCGGATTTTCCGGAAGGAACCATCGTGGGCGATGTTGGTGGGGTAATAGCCGAGGCTGTAAATGGTCCGCAGTTCGGCAATCACCTGGTCGTAACGGCCTTCCAGGTCTTCGGCGCGGGCCGCCCGAAAGAGCACGCCACCGGTGGAGTCAGCCAGTTCGTTCAACTGCCGCTGGGCAATGGCATAGGCGCGGGCAATCTTCATGCCGTTTTCCTGGATGGCCTCTTCTTCGGTATCAAGGTAAATCGGGAAAACCAGGGTATCGGATTCCTGAATCTGGCTGTAGATTTCTTCAAAGGAAATTTCCGAACCTTCGCCGGGCACGCTGGGCAGCACGTTATCCACCCCGTCCGACATGACCACAACCGCATTGCGTTCGCCCCGTACATCGCGCAGGACATAATTAAGTGTGTAAGCCAGGGCGTCGTAGAAATTGGTCCCGCCATCGGGCTTTTCAATCTTTTCGATGCGCTGACGGAGCGTCTCGCGGTTGTTGGTCAAGGTCGAAACCACCCGTGGCCGGCTGGTAAAAGTGACAATCGCCACTTTGTCTTCGGGGCGGGCGGCCTGCACAAACCGCATGGCCGAACGTTTGATGAGGTTGATTTTTTCCCGCATGCTGCCGCTCATATCAATCAGCAGCACCAGATTGAAGGGCATATCCACCGACTGAAAATGGACCAGTTCCTGCTGGATGCCGTCTTCATAGAGAGTGAAATCCTCCTTGCGGAGCGTCGTCAGTGCTTCACCGGTCTTTTTGCGGGCGCTGGCATTAAGGGTAACCAGTTCCGAGGCGATTTTGATGGTATCGCTGTCATCCGGTTTCCCTTTGTCGGCTGTGGGTTTGCCTGCATCCGGGTTGGGTTTGAGCGGTTCGGGGGCCGTCCGGTTGGTGAGCGATTCGTCGCGGTCATCATCCGTGGAACGGTTGCGCATGGCGATGGTCCGTTCATTGGGGTCAGATGGCGGGACCGCCGCAAGTTTCTCGCTGCCCGGACTTGTCAGGGTGACGGTTCCCCGTTCCGAACGGCCCATGAGCATGGTGCCGCCTTTTCCCAATACGCCCTGCAACGACCGGCCATCCGGGGCACCAAAGGTCTGGATAGGCATGGTGGCCCGGACGCTTCCGGTGTTGGAAAACAACGTCACATCAGCGTTGGTGGCATCGGGCACATTGAGCAGTACGTCGCCCCGGTGGCTCCAGGCCACCAGACCGCCGGTTTTACCGGTCACCTCAATATTGCCGCTTTCGGATTTGAGCCGCAGTTCCGTGGTTTCGGGTACGGTCAACACCAAATCAATCCCGGTTTCGGGCGTGCGCGAACGGGTGGTGATGGTGATTTGGTTTCCGGCTTCTTCAAGGGCGATTTCCTCCGCTGAGACTGCCGGACCCAGTGCTGCATGACGTTTGGTCAGCATTTCCAGGTCGGTCCGGTTCGCCAGGGTGACCCGAATATCACCCCGTTCATTTTCCACCCGCAGGACGCATTTGGGTGGCAAAGGGATATGGGCCCCGTTGGTTGAACGGTTGCTTCCACTCTGGGCCGCAACCGGTGTCGCCGGTGGGAAAAACGGTAAAAGTGTGGTGAGAGAGAAAAATGCAACAAGCCAGGAGGACAACTTCAGGGATTTCGGAAAGCTCCGCATAGGTGGGTTCTCGCTGAAAAGGTGATTGCCGGAAATGAATTTTGGCCGTAGTGTAACCGAGTTAGTGACAATCAAAAGTGAAAAGTTGCAAACCGGAAGAGGTTATTTTTCATGATTTCTTACCCCAGCATCTCTGTGGTAAGAAAAGCCAAGCCAATTTATGAACCACCCGACCGAGATTCCATCCTCTTACACTCCAGCCCAGCAAAAAGCAATTTATACCCTGGACCGACCGCTCGCCACGACTGCGGGACCGGGAGCCGGCAAAACCCGCGTGCTGGTCAGCCGTTATCTGGAAATTCTCAACCAATCCGGCGTCGAGCTGGAAAACATCGTTGCCATTACGTTTACCACCAAGGCCGCCAACGAAATGCGCGAGCGGGTCCGCAAGGCGATTGACGTGGCGATTGAATCCAATCGCGGCTCCATGCTGGAAAACGTCTGGCGGGAACGCAAGCGGCGGCTGGAATCGGGCATCATCACGACGATTCACGGATTTTGCTCGCGGCTGTTGCGTGAATATCCGATTGACGCCAAGGTGGACCCGCGTTTTTCGACCCTGGATGATTACACTGCGACCTTGATGCTGAATGTGGCGGCGGAACAGGCCGTCACCGGACTTATCAATGCCGGGGACGATGCGGCGGCGCATTTGGTGGCAGCTTATGGCCGGGGCAATCTGGTCGGAGCGCTGGAACGGCTCTACACCCAGTTGCGTGGACTGGGGGTTGGGATTACTGAAGCCTACAAAGCGACGGAACGCTCGCTCTGCACTTCCAGGGATTACAACGAACGGGTTGAGGAAACCCGCCGCCGCGTGGCGGAAATTGCCGGAACCACCGGGCTGACACCCAAAGCACAGGAAAGGGTCGCCGAATTTCTGGAAGCCTGGGAGCGTTGGGGCGGACCCTTGGCCTCGCTGCCTTCGCCTGATTTCGCGGTTGAATATCTGGAAGTGCTGGAACATCTGCGCCGGTCCATGCCCGACGCCCGCACCAAAGCCCTGAAGGAATCTGTTTTTGCCTTGCGGGCAATGCTCGGACACAAGGATTTTGGGAATGGCCGATTGGCCGAAGCCTATTTCGATGTCTGTGCGCGGAGCTACATGCCGCACCTGTTTCAGGCCCTGCGTTCGATTGATTACCTTTATTCCGATGCCAAGCGGGCGGCACAGGCGGTTGATTATGAGGATTTGCAGCTTTTTGCCCGCGACCTGCTGGCCGATGTACCGGAGGTCCGCCGCCGCGCCGCCGCCCGCTATCGCTACTTTCTGGTGGACGAATTTCAGGACACCAACCGGCTGCAACGGGAAATCATTGGGCTGCTGGCACTTGATGCGGAAGCAACCAGCATTGAAAGCCAGAATCTGTTCCTGGTCGGTGACCGGAAACAATCCATCTACAATTTTCGCGGCGCGGAAGTCGAAGTGTTTGAAGAAGCCATCCGCGACATCACCGCGCGGGGCGGGGAACATGTCAAACTGGATGTCAATTTTCGCAGCGATGCGCGGCTGATTGCCTTTTTCAACGAGTTCTTTGGGCGGCTCATGCGCCTTGAAGCCGGTGAAAACCTGGAACATTACCTGGCGCTCGGATTTGTCGGGCACGAACCGGGCACCGCCCATCGCGGCCAGTTGAATGAAGGTCCGGCGGTTGAGTTCCTGCATTACGCCAAGGAAGTGCAGGAAAGCGAGAAGTTCTATTTCAACCCGTGGGAGGAGGAGAACCTCCGCGAAGTCGAAGCCAAACGGCTGGCGGCCCGCGTGCAGCGCATCGTCCATGACGGTGAAGAACTGGTGACCGGCAGCGATGGGAACAAGCGCGCTGCGCAATACAAGGATTTTGCCATGCTGCTGGGTGCCTTCACCCAGGTCAAAACTTATGAACAGGCATTCCAGCGGGCCGGTATTCCTTATTATGTGGTGGCCGGACGGGGGTTTTATTCACGTCCCGAAGTGCTTGACCTGCTGACCCTGCTGGAGTTTCTCGACAACCGCACCGACGAAATCAGCCTGGCCGGGATTTTGCGCTCGCCGCTTTTTGGCATTTCGGATGAAACCCTCTATGCGTTGCGCTGGACGGAGACGGGTTCAGGGTTCAGGGTTCAGGGCTCAGGGTTTTCAAATCCGGATGTCAATCCATTGGCTAACCAGGCAAAAGAGGCTCAGGCAGCAATTTCCGAAACCCGAAACCCGAAACCCGAAACCCGAAACCCGACCCTGCTTTTTTCCGCCCTCCTGCAACACCGGAAGCTGTCCAACATTGCCGAATCCCAGCATGTTTTGCTCGACCAGGCAGCGGAAACCTTGCAGGATTTGGTCCGGGTCCGTAACAGCCTGCCCCTTTCGCAACTGCTGGAGCGGGCTATCCGGCGGACGCAGTACGACGTGATTGCCGCTGCTGCCGAAGATGGCCCCCAGCGTTTGTCGAATCTCGACAAACTGGTTGTGCTGGCCCGTTCCTTTGAAAAGCACGAAACCCGGCTGCTGCGGGATTTTGTCGAATACATCCGGAATTTCCGCCGCCTCGAAGCCCGTGAAGCCGAAGCCCAACTGGAAATGGGGCTGGACGCGGTGGCGATTCTGACCATTCACAAATCAAAGGGGCTCGAATTCCCGATTGTCATCCTGCCGGATTTGCAGCACGGACGCCGCAAATACCGCGACACTTTTGTCTTTGACCGCGAAAAAGGGCTGGGGTTCCGGGTGCCCGACCGGCGTGGCGGAACGGTCGAAACCGCCGTCTATGCGGAAATCCAGGACCGGCTGGCAGTGCGGGAACAGTTTGAGGCCATGCGGCAGCTTTATGTGGGAATGACCCGTGCCGAGGACTATCTGATTTTGTCGGCGGCTTCGAAAAGTCTGAGGGGCAGCGACAAGCTGCTGCGTGAACAGGAAAGCTGGCTGCATTGGGTGGCGGGCGTGCTGGATGCCCGCGAAATCCACGACGAACGGGTCATTCAATTCGGCGAAGCATTGGTGCAGGTCAAAGGCCGTGAAGTCGAGTTGGTGCCGTTCCGGGCCGAAGTCGAGGAACTTCCCGCCGACCTCAAAAAAGAAGCGCCGAAACGGGCATTTGTCCAAAACGCGGCGCTTCAGGCCCGCGAACGACAGCGCAACATTGCCGCCCTGCAAGCCCAACTGGAGCAGCAACTGGCCCCGGTTCCGGCTGCGGAGGATGTGCAGTCGGCGTTGCATTATCGCTACAGCGTGACCCAACTGGTGAATTACCTGAACTGTCCGCGCCAGTTTTATTTCGCCCGGTTTTTGCAGATGCCGGAACTGGAACTGCGCTCGACCGGACAACATGCCGATGATGCCGAAGCCCGCGAAGGCAAGGCCCGTCTCAGCCCGTCGTTGCGCGGGACGATTGTCCACCGCTTTTGCGAAATTTTCCGCGAAGGTGATGACCTTTATGACACGCTCCGGCAATCGCTCATGGATGTGCGGGCCGCCCGCAACGACGAATGGTCGGACGAACTGGCCGCCGTGGACGAAGACGCCACGCTCCGTGACCTGGGACCGCTCGCGCAAAACTACATTTACAGCAACCTCCACCGGAAAGTGGAGGAACGCTGGCGGGCCGGGGAAAATCCCGATGTGTTGCGCAATCCGGCCAGGCATCCGTTTGTCAAAAGCGAACTGAGCTTTGCCCTCCGCACCGAAGCCGCCATGATTTTGGGCAGTGTGGACAAGCTGCTTTTGACCGAAGCCCGCGACGGGCTGCACGTCCATGTGATTGACTTCAAAACCAACACCTTGTGGCGGAAAAGCAGCGGTTTTGACGCCGAGGTAGCCGAAAAAGCAGCCATGTACCGGATTCAGATGCAAGCCTATGCGCTGGCGGTCTGGTGGCTGTTTCCCAAGGTCAAACAGGTGGAGGCCACGCTCCATTTTCTCCATCCGAATCTGGAATACACGTTTCCCGCCGACCAGATGACCGAAGCCGCCTGCCAGCGGGCGGTGGTCAATACCGCAAAAAAAATCCGGCAGGTGCGGGTCATGGAAAGCACCGAATTTGAGGCAAATCCCGGTGCGCGCTGTCTGAACTGCCGGTTTGCTGAGGTCTGTCCGGAAGCAGTGCGAATCTGAAAGGACTGAGGACTGAGGACTGTGGACTGAGAAAAACAGGGTGGATGGGCCTGATTTTCTAATCCTGTAGGAATGTTGCAGCAACAACCCATTGATTGGAGTCGGCACTTTTTTCCTGAATCGGTGTCCAACTTTTTCATACTGAGAACGTGTTTGGGAATTGTAGCGCGATTAAACAAATCGCGCCTTTGACCTTCTCTTCCACTCAATTGGGAGAACCAAAAAGTTCTTTCAGAGTGCGATTAAACAAATCGCGCCACATTTTTCAAACCCCCAAACAACCTCTGAAAGAGAAAAGGAGTGCGTATGCAGAATCCGTCCAAATGGGCGTATTTCGTGACCTGTTGTTGTGTTCTGGGAGGCTGGTTGTTCGTTTCAGCAGTGCCACTGCACAGCCAAAGCCCGCAAACGGCCCCAGCGAGTTCGGAAGAAGCCAAGTGGAAACAGGAAGTTCAAACTGTCTGGAGCGAACTGACGCAAGCTCGCAAACGGCGCTTTGGGATTCCTGCTGCTGAGGTATCACTTTCTTCTTCGGAAATCAAAAAGCTGAACGAGAACTTAAAACTGCTGGAAGCCAAACTGGACCGACTGGCTCAGGAAGGTGGGATGAAAGCGTTTCAAGTTGTTCTGACAGAAGAAATTCCTTTGCCGGAAGTAACGTTTCCCGGTGTTCCGAAAGGTGAAGGCATTCTGGGTGGCGTTCAAGTTGGTGAAAATCCTTCGCCACCAACCAAATTTGAGCACAGTGAAGGTGTCACGCGGGGGAATCCTGTCATTAAAGTGATGCCTGCCTATCCGGAGTTGGCCAAAAAGGCACGTGTCAGCGGTGATGTGCCGGTGGAAGTCGTAATTTCCAAAACAGGGAAGGTGATTCAGGCCCGGTGCCTGGGAGGACATCCGCTCTTTCAGAAACCGGCCTTGAGTGCAGCCAGCCAATGGCGTTTTCAGCCAACTGTTATGCTGTTTCCAGCCAATTCAACTCCAGTCAATGTCAAGGGAATGCTTACCTTGAAGTTTGCGCTGTGAGTTTTACTCACGGGAGGAAATATGCCAGTCAATCCCAAATCCCACAGTCTTTTCAGAATCTGTACCCTATGGTTGCTACTTGGCGGTTGTTTGTGGTGGGGAGACCCGGTTTCGCTTTTCGGCCAAACTCCAACCTCAACTGCCCCGGATGTGGATGAAGAGACAAAATGGCTACAATCTGTCTGCCAGGTGTGGAATGACTTGATTGCTGCCAAACGGAGACAGGTTTTATCCTGGGAAACCGCCCCGGCTCCCGGAGAAATAAGGGAAGCGACTCCTGAGGTCCGGTCTCTTGAAAAAAGGCTCGATGAACTTGTCAAAACAGGGGCTGAAAAATGCTTTCAAACTGGGTTTGGGGATGGTGAACTCACTCCGGAGCCGCCGCAAAAAAATATAGCCAAATCAAGCCATTCGGACGCGCCGCCCCGCTCTCAGCAAGGAAGCACCAAGCCTCGAAAATGGACTCAGAGTGAAACCTTGTTACGTCATAATGCCGTTATCCGAGTGACTCCGGAATATCCGCCGGTTCCCAAAAACCGGCCTAGGCCGAGTGGCGATGTGCTGGTTGAAGTCACGATTGACCCCGATGGAAACGTGATTGCCACCCGTCGCCT
The DNA here is from genome assembly GCA_019695185.1 of Blastocatellia bacterium. Taxonomy (GTDB): domain Bacteria; phylum Acidobacteriota; class Blastocatellia; order Chloracidobacteriales; family Chloracidobacteriaceae; genus JAIBAN01. The sequence goes on from JAIBAN010000043.1 coordinate 44,417, forward strand.
GAAAGGGCATCCGGTTTTGTATCAAGCTTCCGAGCGGGCTGCAAAACAATGGCGGTTTCGCCCGCTCAAAGAATTTTCCGAGCCGGTGGACGCCTCCAAACCTTTGGTTGGTGTGCTAACCTTTCGGTTCACGCTTTGAAAGGAGTTTTGTGATGGCTGCCAATTTACGCAATTTTTATACCCTGGCTGAATACTTCGCACTGGAGCGGGTCGGCGAAGCCCGTTACGAATATTGGGACGGCGACATTGTGTGCATGAGCGGTGGAAGTCAGTCCCATAGTCGTCTCAGCGCCAATCTTCACTTTTTGTTCCAAGCGCATGTGCGACGCCATGCACGCGGCTGTGAAGCCTTCACGGCGGAACAATCCGTCAAAACACCGAAGCTCCCGCCGTACCGGTATCCGGACGTTTCCGTGGTGTGCGGAGAGAGTGTCTTTGAAAAGATTCAGGGCTTTGATGTGCTGGTGAACCCGGTGCTGCTCGTGGAGGTGGTTTCGCCAACCAGCGAAGAACGCGACCGAAAGCAAAAAGTCCGGGCCTACAAGCAGATTGCTTCGGTTACCGATTACTTGATTGTGGCGCAGGACCGCCCGCGCATCACGCACTATCACCGGGGAAGCGATGGAAGTTGGACCAGAGCCGAAATTGTCGGGCTGGAAAATATTGTCAAACTGGCCGTGCTGGAATATGAACTGCCGCTGGCGGAAGTTTACGAGCGGGTTTCTTTTGAGCCACATTAGAACCGTTATGAAACATGCAAAGCTGAAGTCCCTACCGCAAAGTTACGAAACCATTTTAACCAATCAGACGATTGACGAATCCGGACCCGGTACGATTGTCCGCGATTTTGAAACCTGTCTGACCTTTATCGCCGAAACCCGCTTTGAAGTCAGCAAAACCAACCAATTGTGGCCGATGACGGTTTTGCCGGACCTGAATGCCCGAATGGTGCATCCCATTACGGTCAATTTGAAACGTCCACAGCATAAATCCTACCCCACTCTGCTGGGACTTTACTTGCTGCTCAGAGCAACCCGGACGGTTCGGGTGGAGATGACAGGCAAAGCTTCCATCCTCAGACTGAACGAACCGATGTGCCAGGTGTGGAACGACCTGAATCCCACTGAGAAATGGTTTTCCCTCTTTGAAACATGGTATCTGTGGGCCAATCCGGAAGTCATCGGAGAACGGGGCGGTTCCTGGATGCTGCCGTTTTCACAATGCGCACGCTGGTATTTTGAAATTCCAAAGACCGGTTTGGTGCCAAACTATCAGCGCGTAGGCTGGTCTTTTGGGGCTTTCCAGCCGTTTCAGGTTGCAGTGCTCTGGTTGTTTGGGCTGCTGGCGCTTGAAGAACAACCGCCGGAAGCCGAAAAAGGCTGGCAGCTTGCCAAAGTCCGGCGGACTCCACTTGGTGATGCTGTCATTGGCTATGCTGATTTTCACTGCCGGACGACACTGAATTCCGAGTTTCTTTTTGGTTTGGAAAAATTGGAAGATGCCTCCGGCCAAAGGCTGTCGCTCCAAACCGTTTTCCAGCCGCTTTTTCCTGCCTGGGAACGTACCTTGGTCGAACCCTGCCCGGTCGGATTTCGCCCAGGCACCTATCACTTCAGAGTTTCTCTTGGCCGCAAAGTCTGGCGGCTTCTGGCTGTGCCGGGCGACCTGCTGTTGGATGATTTGGCCGAGGGCATTTTGGCAGTGTTTGAATTCGACAACGACCATTTGTATGAGTTTTCCTTCCGCGACCAGTACGGTCAAACTATCAAAATTCAACATCCGGCTTGTGAAGAGTCGCCCGCGACTGACACCTTCCGGGTTGGCGAATTGCCCCTGGAGCCGGGCATGACGATGGTTTTCCTGTTTGATTTCGGCGACTGTTGGGAATTTGACATCTGCCTGGAAGCTGTCTTTCTGCCCGACCCGAATCTCACCGAAGTCACCCTGCTGGAAAGAAAAGGCAAGGCTCCCGAACAATATCCGGAATGGGGCGACTCTTAAAAACTTTTTACCCAGTCAGAGCCACAAAGGAATTTTACATCCTTAACATCATTTAACATCCTCTTAACCAACCTCCGTCTGGAATGGCATAGAGTCGGATTACCTTTTGATTGCAACATGCAAAGGGGATTTCTGACTACAAAAAGTTGCAATGAGGTTGGTTATGCACCGAGGAACACTTTTTATTATTGGATTGCTTTTTTCCTGTCTTTTCACTCCGTTTTTGAATCAACCTGGCTTTCAAAAAACGCCCTTTCCAGCAAAAGTTGAGGCCCAAACCGAGATTCCCTGTGAGGTTTGGCGACCAACGTTTGTTTCCGACCCGATGGCTTCGCCCCAGGTGGGAGGAGGGTACGGGGCTGTCTGGACCGGCACTGAGTTGATTGCCTGGGGCGGTAATCCGGAAGCGCCAAGCGGAAGCCGCTATAATCCGGTTTCACATACCTGGAAAGCCATGAGCCAGGTCAATGCCCCTGAAACACGGCAGGAATTTTCCGCTGTCTGGACCGGGACGGAAATGATTGTCTGGGGCGGACGGTTTCGCAGCATTGGTACCCGTAAACTGAACACCGGCGGGCGTTATAACCCGGTTTCCGATACCTGGACCCCAACTTCGACCGTCAATGCACCGGAGCCACGCCAGGACCATTCCGCTGTCTGGACCGGCACGGAAATGATTGTTTGGGGCGGGATTGTGAATGGTTTTCCCACCGGAGGAAAATACAATCCGACAACTGATACCTGGACGCCCATCAACGAAACCGGGGCTCCGCCCTTGCGCGACTCACATTTTTCCATGTGGACCGGAAAAGAAATGTTGATTTGGGGTACCCAGGAACAGCTTTCCATGACCGGTGGCCGCTATGACCCGGCCAGCAACACCTGGAAACCCATCAGTTTCACCAATGCGCCAACGATGCGGACAGGGGCTTCGGTTACCTGGACCGGTACAGAAATGATTGTCTGGGGCGGCTATGACCGGGTGAACCAGAAATACCTGAATACCGGCAGCCGTTACGATCCGGGAACAGACCGATGGCTTCCGATGACACTGGAAAACGCGCTGCCTCCCGGTTCTTATTATTTTGCCGTTTGGATGGGAACAGGCTTGTTGGTAGTGGGGCCGCAGTCGCCAAATGTGGCAATGTATCTGCCGACCGCTGACCAGTGGGTGTCCATTTCCTACGACCCGGCACTCTCTTATTATCATGGGGGAATACCCATTTGGACCGGGAAAGAGGTTTTATTCGGCACCTGGAACATGGTTCATTACAACCCGCAAACCGACCGTTGGAAGGTGGTGCGAGTGACTAATGAAGCACCCGGAGCCATGTTGTGGCATACGGCGGTGTGGAGTGGGGCGGAAATGATTGTTTGGGGACATCTCAACGGTAAGCGCTACGACCCGGTGGCCAATCGTTGGAAACTCATGAGCGAGGTTGATGCCCCTTCCCAGCGGTGGCGTCACACGGCCATCTGGACCGGCACGGAAATGATAGTCTGGGGCGGGGTCCTCACACAACAGGCTGGAAACACCGGAGCGCGTTACAATCCTGCCACGGATACCTGGACTCCCATGAGCCGGAAAGGCGCGCCGTTGCCCCGCTTTTTCCATAGTGCTGTCTGGACCGGGCATAAGATGATTGTCTGGGGTGGGGTTTTCTTTCCCAATTACCCAAGCGGGTTTGAAGCAATATTTCGGAATGATGGTGGAATCTATGACCCGCAAACCGATACCTGGGAGCCTTTGGGGGCAACCCCGTTGCTTGAGGAGCGCAGTGAGCATTTGGCTGTGTGGACGGGAACGGAAATGATTATCTTTGGCGGGAACAACTATTCCAAGCATCTGTTGCCAAACGGAGCCCGGTACAATCCGGAAACCCATACCTGGCTTCCGCTGCCAACGGAAAATGCTCCGGATGATCAGATGACCGGTGTTTGGACCGGAAAAGAGCTGATTCTGGTCGGGTCCCATCGAATTTTTGTCCCTCCGGACCGGCAAATCAGCGTTTTTACTGGCAGGCGCTACAATCCTGAAGAGGACGTTTGGCACAGCATCAACGTGGAGGGAATTCCGGAAAGGGTTTCCGGCTACGTTTCTGCGGTGTGGACCGGCACGGAAATGGTGGTTGGAACAGATGTGGCTTACAATCCGGTGACGGACCGCTGGCGCAGCCTTTCACCTATCAATTTTGAACGCGGGGTTGCAGCGTTTCCCTCGATTTGGACCGGCAGCGAGGTCATTATCTGGGGTGGCGGTCATCCGCTTGAACCGGACCTTCGGGTACGAACCGGCGGACGCTATCGTCCCTGCCCGGATTGATTGGGCTCCGGTCTTTCAGGGATTTTTGCAGGCTGGTTTCCCGTTCAGTCTCTCAGTCCTGCTTCAGGCCGGTTCAATCCAGCGTTCGTACCACAAACTGAGATTCAACAGGCCCCAGAGGTGGAAACTATAGTCCATTTTCCCCGCCTTGTGTTCGGCCAGCAGCCGTTCAATCTCGCGGTAGTCAAAGAAATTTCGTTTTCGCAGCCGTGAGTTGAGGATGTGGTCTTCCAGTTGCTGGCCGAAACCGGCCATGAACCATTCTTTAATGGGCAGGCCGAAGCCCTGTTTTTTACGGTAAATGATGTTGTCGGGCAGGATGCCTTCGAGAGCTTTTTTGAGGATGTATTTCGTCTCGCCGTTCTTGTATTTGAGACTGCGCGGAATCGTCATGGCAAATTCCACCAGGTGGTGGTCCAGAAACGGCACGCGGGCTTCGATGGAGGTCGCCATGGTGATTTTGTCCACCCGCATCAGCAACAGTTCGGCCAGCCGCAGTTTGAGGTCCATGTAGGTCATCCGCTCCAGAAAATCCCCATCGGGTTTGCGGCTGTCGAAGCGGTCGAAAATCTCCCGCACAACCTGGTGGGATGACACTCCGTTCATCCGCTTTTGAAAATCCCGTGAGAGCAGGCGGTTTTTGCTCACCTCGTCATAAACCACGGTGCCGCCCCAGAAAAGTTCTTCGCCATCACCCCAGCGGCGGACCAAATCCGGCAGGAGCTTTTTCCCACGGGTCATCAGATTGCGGGCGGCAAAGTCGCTGAAGGGAGCGGCGGCGGCGGCCAGGCCGCGCTTGACGCCGTTGGGCAGCCGCTCCAGTTGGCCCCAGCCTTTTTCATAGATTTTCAGGAAATCCACATAATTCGGATAACCGCAGAAAATTTCGTCCGAACCTTCGCCCACCTGCACCACAATCGTCCCGCTGTCGCGCACCAGTTTCGAGACGTAATAGAGCGGCACGCAGACCGGGTCGGCAATCGGTTCGTCCTGATGGAAAATCAGTTCCGGCAGAAAGGAAACGACTTCCTCCGGTCCAATCAGAACCTCGTGGTGGCGGGTGGCGAAATGCTGGGAAATCTGCCGGGCATACTGGAGTTCGTTATACTGCTCCAGTCCATGAAAGCCGACCGTAAAGGTCCGCACCGGTTCGTCGGAGCAAGCCGCCATGAGGGCGACGTTGGCGCTTGAATCCACGCCACCGCTCAGAAAAACACCAAACGGAACATCCGACATCATCCGTTTTTCGACGGCTTTGGTGAGCAAATCACGGATGCGCTCAATACATTCGGCTTCGTCGGGAGGCTGGGCCGGAGTGGCGACAATGGCGTCCCAGTAGCGTTCAATCCGGATGCCCTCCCGGTTGCAAATCAGCATGTGGCCCGGTGGGAGTTTCTGGATTCCTTTGAACAGGGTTTGCGGCGAAGGCGTCGTGAAAAAAGTCAGGTAATGGTACAGCGCGGTTTCGTCCACGTCGCGGGAAACCGCCGGGTGTTCCAGAATGGCCTTGATTTCCGAGCCGAAAATCAGCCGTCCGTCAACAATCGTGTAATAGAGTGGTTTGACGCCAATCCGGTCACGGACCAGCACCAGTTCCTCTTTGATGGAATGCCAGAGCGCCATCCCAAACATGCCCTGAAGCGGCTCAACAAATTCGTAGCCGCGTTCCTCAAACAAGTGAATGATGGTTTCCGTGTCGGATTCCGATTTGTATACATGACCTTGGGCAATCAGTCCGGGGCGCAGGCTGCGGTGGTTGTAGATTTCGCCGTTGTAGGCAATCCAGACGGTGCCGTCTTCGTTCGTCATTGGCTGATTGCCTGCCGGTGACAGGTCAACAATCGCCAACCGCCGGAAGCCAAGGCCGACTTTCCGGTCCGGGCTGATGTAATTTCCGGCGCTGTCCGGGCCGCGATGCTCCATTGCGTCGCGCATCCGGGTGAGAACGGTTTCGGTTACCTCGCCGGAAGTCCGGCCAAATTCATAAATTCCGCAAATTCCACACATAAGAGCAGGGTTCAGGGTTCAGGGTTCAGGGTTCAGGGTCCAGGGTTCAGGGTTCAGGGTTCAGGGTTTTCGAATACCGGAAATCTGGGTTGGACTTGGGTTTGAATTCTCAATTCTCAATTCTCAATTCTCAATTAAAAAGACCCTGAACCCTATTTCTTGATCCACTGATTGTACACCTCCCGTTTGGAAATGCCACGCTCCTGCGAAACCAGTTTGATGGCGGCGTTGGCGCTGATGCCCCGTTCCTGCATGAGGGTTTCGATGCGGGCCAGCAAGGTCTCGGATTCGGTCTGGGTTGCGGGTGCTGGTTCGACCGGGTTGTATCCGGCAATCAGGAGGACAAATTCGCCGCGCGGCTCGTGTGTCTCGAAATGGTGCATCAGTTCCTTGAGTGGCAGGCGCAGATACTGCTCAAAGTGCTTGGAAAGCTCGCGGGCCACGGTTGCCTGCCGGTTTCCCAAAACTTCCAGGGCGTCTCTCAGACATTCATGGATGCGGTGTGGGGCTTCATAAAAAACCAGTGTGGCTTCAATTTGGGCCAGTTGCTGCAAGGCATTGTGCCGGGCCTGTTTTTTGGCTGGCAGAAATCCGGCAAAGTAAAAACTTTCCGTGTTCATTCCCGATGCTGCCAAAGCTGCCACAAAGGCACAGGGACCGGGCAAGGCCGTTACTGGAAAGCCTGCGGTTACTGCCGCCCGGACAATCACTGCGCCAGGGTCGGAAATGCCGGGCATACCGGCATCACTCACAATTGCAACCGACTGGTTTTGTTGTAACCGTTCCAGAATCAAGGCCACCCGGTCGTGTTCGTTATGTTCGTGATAGCTGATGGTGGGAGTGTCCAAATTATAGTGATTGAGCAGTTTTCGGGTGTGGCGCGTATCTTCGCAGGCAATCAGAGCCACTTCTTTGAGCACCCGCAACGCCCGCAGGGTGATGTCTTCGAGGTTACCAATCGGGGTTGGGACGAGATAAAGCATGAAAAAGGGAACTGAGGACTGAAGCTAAAGTTTTGAGTTCCGCCTTCAGGCGGAGGCTCTGAGTTCCGCGTTTACGCGGCTGAATGTTTTCTTCCTTTTCGGGAAAACAACCTGAAGGTTGTCATCCAAACTGCCGCCTGAAGGCGGAACTCAAAACGCAAAACTGTTCAGGTAAGCGCCAATGAGGCTGCCGGTAGGGTTTCCAGGTAGGCCGCAAAATTCTCATTAAACAAGGCACCGGGCCGGATGCTGCGCAAATGGTCAATCGCTTCTCTGCCGCTCATGCCGAGGTAGGTCAATGCAACCCCCATGACGAGGCAGGAACGATTGAACCCCATCTGGCAATGAACCAGGACCGTTTCCGAGCGGGAAAGGTTGGCGACCATGTGGCTGATGGCATGGAGCTTGTCCAAATCCGGCAACTGCTCGTCATAAATTGGATAATAGACATACAGGAAGTGGTCGGGTTTGGTGGGAACGTTGTCAATCAGTCCATCCATATCCACGATCACTGTAATCCGGCGGTTTTCAATACCATGCCAGTCGTCAATGTCAGAAGAAACGAACAATGTGGCGTCAGCGTTGATTTGAAAAAAATCCATTGAGGTTGCGTTCCTTGGAGAAAGTTACGGAGCGGGTATGTGCAGGCGGTCAAGTTTGGCCTGTGCTTCAGCTTTGTTTTGGGGGTCAATCACCATGAAAGCCCGATAGGTACGGGCTGCGGTTGCCTGGTCGCCGGTGGCTGCTGCCACATCCCCAAGCAGCATCCAGTAGGCTGGCTTGTTGGTTTCCTGCGCGATGGCAATTTCAATGAACCGTTTGCTTTTTGCCGGTTGGTTGAGCAGAAAAAGAACCATGCTGTACAGGTAACATCGTTGATGGTCAGTCGTGAAATTCGGGTCGTAGGTTTCGGCATAGGCCAAAGTCCGGGCCACATCAACAAACCGTTGCTGTCGGTTGTAAGCAGTGGCCAGAATATACCGATACCCAAGCTCCCTGGGACGCAATTGCAGAATACGCTCCAATTGAAGGATTTCCAGGTCATAGCGCTGTTGGTCCCGGTAAACTTGAGAGAGGTTCCCCAAAGCAAAGATATTGTTGGGATGGTAGTGCAAAATATTCCGGTAGAGGGCCTCGTCATTTTTCCAGACCGGAATCAATGGCAGATTCAGCAATGCCAACACCAAACAACCTGCCAAAGCCAGCAGCAGGGGGTTCCGGTAAGGTGGGACCAGCACTTTCGGGGAACTGCCGACCGGAGGCACTGGTTCGTTCGGTTCCAGGTTCCATTGCTGGTCAGCACGTCCGCGCACCAGCCAGCCAACCAGAAAGCTAAACCCCAAGGAAGGCAGGAACAGATAGCGGTCATGCAGAAATTCACCGTTGCGAAAATGCCAAATCAATAAGGCCGGGAGGAGCGGAAGTACGGTCCAGAGGGCGAAAACCCAGGCATTCCGGCGGCGGCGGGTCAGTATCAGGAACCCGCTTCCACCCAGCAGCAGCAGCAACAACGGCAGCCAAAACCAGAGGTTGGTCAATGAAGTGACATACCCAAGTTCATATTCCAGGCGGAGGTTGACCGGCCAGACCAACAGTTTGAGATAGGTCAGCAGGATCAACGGAGCCGTGCAAAAAACCGTTTCTGAATTCAATTCCGGTTGGCCCACCAGTGGTTCCGGAATGACAATTTTATGAATAACCAGGTACACTGAGGTAATGGCGATATGAGGCAGGAGCAAGCGGAATGTGGTTCCCAGTCGTTTCCACCAGGCAGGGGGCATGCCCGGTGCCGGTGCCAGGCATTCGTAGATAAACCACATCGGCCCCCAAAAAACGGCAAACTCTTTCGTTAACAGCGCCAGGAGCAGAGTTCCAGCCGAAAGCCAGCCAAACCAAAGTTGTTTCGGCAGGGAACGGTCCCGGACCCAGGCATTGCGCGAATGTAGATACAGTGCCGAGGCAATCGTGAAAAAAATCATGACCAGGGGGTCGCAGATGGCGGCAATCCAGCTTCCAACCTCGACATGGGTTGGGTGCCAGGCAAAAACCATGGTGGCGATGATCTGCGCCGGATTGCGCCCCAAAACCATTCCGGCCAGCCACCACACACATCCTATCGAGACCAAGTACGCCGCCAATGTTGTGAAATGCCACCCCAAGGGCTGTTGGCCAAATAAGCCATAATTGGCTGTAAACCAGACCAGATATAAGGGGCGGTAGGAATTGGTGACCCCATAACCTTCCTGGCCTGCCCATACATGAGCGGAAAACGCCTTGTCAATATTTGACCAGGAACGGATATTCAGGTTTTGTTTGATTTGCAAATGATCGTCAAACACGAAATCAAACGATAGTGTCTGCCCATAGAGTGCGATTGTGAAGCAGAGGATACCAAGCAGCCAGAGCCAGCCCGGATTTTGGCAGGTGGCTGCTAGGCGATGCAGAAAAGTGGGTGATGCCTGAGGAGACTGAGCGTTCAAGGTTTTGACCGGAGTTGGAAAAGTTCAAAGTTGAGCGTACAAACTGTGGCCACTGGTGCATCATGCCACGAATTACAGAAACCTCGCAATCACAGCCACTTGAACTTAAACCAAGCATCCGAATGGGGATAGGAAGGGAACCCGACTGGTTTCGATGGATTTTTCGGCCAGGGCCAGTCACGAGGTGGAAGACTTTCAACCCTTTTCGTGTTACCCTGTGAGGACCAATACCATCAATTTTTACCTGATTACCGCACCATGAAATACTGTCCGACCTGCCATGCCGAATATAGCCGGGAAACAGCCTTTTGCCCTGCGGACGGCAGTGCCCTGGTTATCAAAATTACCGACCAGGGGATTGTGACCATGGCTGTCGGGGCAGCAGGCAGCATCCCTTTGGTTTCGTCACCCAGTCTCAACCTGGACCCCTTGCTGGGGCAAACCATTGAGGGAAAGTTCCGGATTGAAGCCGTGCTGGGGCGCGGCGGAATGGGGGCGGTCTATCGGGCCCGTCACCTCATGCTGGACCGCTGGGTGGCGGTGAAAGTGTTGCGCCCCGAAGTAGTTGGGACCAAGCAAATGGCCGACCGGTTTTTGCGCGAGGCTCGGACTTCGGCCCGGATTGATCATCCAAACATTATCACTGTTCATGACTTTGGGGTTTTGAGTGACGGCAGCGCTTATCTGGTCATGGAATATATTCAGGGGTTTTCCCTGCGCGAGTTACAAAAGACCCAGGGGGCGTTCCCGTTGACACTGGCTTTTCCCATCATTCGGGAGGTCTGCGCCGCAGTTGAGGCAGCTCACTCCAAGGGCGTGATTCACCGTGACCTGAAGCCCGAAAACATCATGCTCAAAGACAATGAGCGCGGGGGCTGGACGGTCAAGATTCTTGATTTCGGACTTGCCAAACTGGCCGAGGCTTCGGACTCAATTGCCAACATCACCGGCACGGGTGAAATCATCGGAACGCCGGCCTACATGTCACCTGAGCATTGTGAAGGCATTGAGCTGGACCAGCGGTCGGATATTTACAGCCTGGGCGTGATTTTTTATGAAATGCTGGTCGGACATCCACCGTTCCGGGGTCGGATTGTGAGCATCCTTAGTGCTCATTTGCAGAAACTGCCCGAACCTGCTGATAGGGTCAATTCGGAAATTCCGGCTGAAATCAGCCAGGCGATAATGCAGGCCCTGGCCAAAAAGCCGGAAGACCGGCCGGATTCGGTGGCGGGTTTTTGGGATTTGCTGGAACAGGCGGTGCATCACACCCGCATGCAGGTGACAAAGCAAACCCCAACTTCGATCTCTGCGGAATTGCTCAAAAGAATTGAATCACAGCGGCTGGAAGGTGAAGTTCGGGTGGCGCGCTCGGTTCCTTCCGAACCACAACCGGGCGATGACCCGGAAGCCTATCGCACGGTGATTACTACCGAAGAGGTGACAGAAGCCACCCCTCAAGCACCGCCGGTGGGAACCGTCCATTTTTCTGCGGTTCCGGCCAGCCAGGAAGTGGTTGACCGATTGGCGACACCTGCCCAAATACCGGCCCTGCCCCCGGTGGCTGCACCGCCGGACCTTTCCTCAACCGGGAACCTTCCGGCCTCTTCCGAAGTAGCCGTCCGACCTGTGGGCGCAGTCCCTGTCCCGCACCTGACTCCGCACCACCCGGAAGCACCGACCTGGAAAAAATATGCGGCTGGTGGGGCGGTCCTGATTGCATTGGGAACGGTGGGAACCTTTGGCTGGCTGGCCCTGCACAAACCAGCTCCGGCCCCCACTGCCGTGGAATTGCCGGTAACGACGCCACCACCTTCGGTTCCGGCACCCGGCACCACCCCGCCTCCGGACCCTTCTGTCACAAGTTCAGAGCCTGTTCCTGTGTATTCGGGTGACCCGCTTCAGGTTCCCGGACAAACTGACACCGGTCCAAAAGGAACCAAACCCAAATTGGGAGGTGTAAAAAATCCAGGTCCGGTTGAGAATCCGAATGGAACGACTCCCACCGTGCCAACAGGCACAATGAGCAGTACCACGGCACCGGTCAAAACCGAACCGCCGCCGGTTCCGACTTCAAATCCAAATTCAACCGGCAAGCCGGAACCAACCACGCACAGTACGCCGCCCGTGGTCGCCAAGAAACCGGAAGAAGAAAAGAAAGATGGGTTCTTCAAAAAAACCGGGAAGAAAATCGGCGGATTGTTTGGATTTGGCAAGGATGACAAAAAGGACGACAAAAAAGATAAAAAGAAACAATAACCGGGCGTTTCCACGAAACTGAAAGACCGTGCAAACGTAGGAGCAGCATTCAAACAGACCGGCGGCAAAACTTTTTTTCTTTTGCCCGGCTCAAACAGTAACAACGTACCGGGAGCGGGAAATTCCCAGTCAGGTGGTAACGAGTAAATAGTGAATGGTGAATGAGAAGCAGAGGGCAGCTTCGACAAATTACCATGTGCCATTTACCACGTACCATTCACTTCAGTAGCAGGTTTGGTTTATGGAAACGGTGAATCCAGCTTCAACCAGTTTGGTTGGAACAATCCTTGATGAAAAATACCGGCTCGAATCGAAAATCGGTTCGGGCGGGTTTGGGACGGTCTTCAAAGCCACTCACCTGGGATTGGGACAGGCGGTGGCCGTGAAAATCCTTCAGGCAGATGTTTCAAATGCCACCACGGACGATTTGGCCCGGTTCCGCCAGGAAGGGGCCTCGGCCTGCCGCATCAAACATCCGAACGCCGTGACGGTGTATGACTTTGGGGTGACGGCTTCGGGGTTTGCCTATCTGGTGATGGAGCTGCTGGAAGGACATTCTCTGGCAACCGAATTGCGCGGACATGCTCCGCTGCCAGTGGTCCGGGCGGCCGAAATTCTGATTCCGATCTGCGATGTGCTCGCGGAAGCCCATTCCGAAGGAATTGTTCATCGGGACATCAAGCCCGACAACATTTTTCTGCACCGGACCAAACGGGGTGAAGTGGTCAAGGTGGTTGATTTCGGCATTGCCAAACTGATAGACAAAGCCAAGGACACAACCGGAAAAGGCTATGCCACAACCGGCGGGGTGATTGGGACACCGGCCTACATGGCACCGGAGCGGCTGCGCAACAAACCCTATGACGGGCGGGCGGATGTCTACAGCGTGGGCATCCTGCTCTATGAAATGCTGGGCGGGCGGGTGCCGTTCGAGGCTTCGGAAAGCGGCGATGTGGCAGCCGTCATCCTGATGCAGGTCACGGAAGACCCCAAGCCTTTACATGAACTGAATGCAGCGATTTCACCCGCAGTCGAAACCGTGGTCATGCAGGCATTGGCCAAAGACCCGGAACAGCGCCCAACGGCTCGTGAACTGGCGGAAAGTTTTGCCCGTGCCGCCGGGGTTCAGATTCAGATGGCAAGCGCGCCGTTCATTTCCACTGTCGCCTATGACGGAAGAACCGGACCCGCCGGCCGGGCGGCTGTGACCCAGCACGAACCCGGCCTTTCCGAAGCTTTCACAGTTGAGGCCGATACCCGGATGTATCCCAAGCTGCCCGAAACCGAAATGGTGAAAGGTGCAGACACCCCTAAAAATCCAGCGGTGGAAACCGGTGAACGACGAGGGGTGACAAACACCCCGCCGGAAGCCTATGCCACCCGCCCGATGCTGGTGGCTGAAAAAGGAACGTTGGCCAAACCGGCAACCGCCGGGGCCGCTGCCAATTTAGGGCCGCCAGCGCCGGCCACCATCCTGGTCAACCCGCCTGCCACCTCACACTGGAAACCTTACGTGGCTGGTGGAATGGTGACATTGGCATTGGGAGGGCTGGTTTTTGGCGGGATGAAATGGTTCCATTCAGAAACCCCTGTGGCTCCGCCGGTTCCGGTCACCCAGATGATTCCAGCCCCGCAACCCCCACCGCCGATTGACCCTAAGGCACAGCCACCCCAGGATGAAGGGAAAAACATTGACTCGAACCTGGAGCCGATTGACCCGGATACAGACCAACCGAATGAACCCCCGGTCATTGCCTCCAAGCCGGCCAAGCCGGCCAAAACCAATCCGAAAAAGGCAGATGAGGGAGCTGCATTCGTGTATAAGTTCAAAGACCCGGAGACAGGCCAGGATGTGGTAGTGACAATTCCAGAGAAAAATGGAAAAAACCCGGAAAGCAGGCCCAGCGTGGTAACAGCACCGCCAAAAAACAATGGTACCACGGGCTATCCAGGGACCAGTGTCACACCGCCCAAGCCTCCCAAACCTGAAGATTATTCCGAAACGCGCCGCCAGATTGAAGAGGAATTCCGCAAAGGCAATCTGGACCGGGGGGCCAAGGAAGGAATGCGGATGGCCATAGTTCAAATCATGAAGGCGGAAATCCAGGAAGACGAACGGAATGGCCGTTATCAGGAGGCCCAGCGGAAGCGCAAGAAATTACAAAGTCTGATGAATCATAAATTTTAGAGGAAACGGATTTTGAGGGAAGGACCAGTTTTGAGTTTTGAATTCCAAACGCTTTCATTTCCGTAACAAAGAAAACTCAAAACTCACAACTCACCATTCGAAGGAACATGACTGAAACTATCGAAAACCCGCTCTATATTGGACTCGACATCGAAGGGAAGTCCCTGCGTGCCGTTTTGTGTGACGAAGAGGGGCAAATCATTGCGCTCCGGCGGCAGACCTTCTCGACCCTGGCCGAACAACCGGTGTGCGAACAAATTGTAACGGTCATCCGCGAATTGCAGGAATCCGAAGGCGATACGGCATCCTTTGTTGGGGTCGGCCTGGGCGTACCGGGGCTGGTCAACCTGCAAACCAATCAAATCGAACTCTGGAAAGACCTGCGCCATTCGACTTCCGTAACGTTTTACAATGCCATTTTGGAAAGCACAGGGTTGCCGACTGTGATTGACAACCGGGTCAACACAGCGGCTTACGGCGAATGGCAGGCCGGCATCGGGCGGGGATTCCAGCATATTTTTTACGTGGACATTGGCCATCATGTCGGTGCTTCGCTGATTGTCAACGGGCAAATGTGGCGTGGTGCGCTGGGTTTTGCCGGGGAAATCGGGTTTAACACGATTGACATTGACGCCGAACGAACCCTTGACAGTGCGGTTTCCGGCGACAGCATCGTGCGGCGGGTGCAGGAACGGCTGCACCGGGACCGGACTTCTTCACTTTCCCGGCTGGCCATTCCGCGTGACCGGGAAATGACGTTGGAAGATGTGGTCAATTCAGCCCGTGCCGGCGATGAACTGGCTCAGGTCGTACTGGAGCGCACCGGGCTTTACCTGGGCGTGGGCCTTTCCAGTCTCATTAATCTGCTCAATCCGGAACTGGTGGTGCTCGGCGGAGTCGGAATGGTGGCCGGCGATTTGTTTTTACGCCCCGTGATTGCCGAAACTGAACGGCGAACCTTTGACCTGGCCTTCAAAAACTGCCGGATTGTCGGGGCCCAACTGGGCATCAATGCCGCCATGGTGGGAGCGGCGATGCTGGCCCGCGACAGCCTCTGAAGGAAAGGCAGAAGGCAAAAGGCAGAAGGCAGAAAAGACACCACAGCTTGTGAAAAGCCCTCTCAATTCGGCCCACACACATAAATCGTTTTACAGTTCCGCCGCAAAATGCTAAATCTTGCTGTTTTGGCTCAAATCGTTGAGTTTTCCTCCTTTTGACTTCGGATTTCTGACTTTTGAATTTGTAGTATGTTGCCTGAAAAGATTCGGAATTTTTCTATCATTGCCCACATTGACCACGGAAAGTCCACTCTGGCGGACCGCATCCTGGAAAAGACCGGTGCTCTCTCACAGCGTGAAATGGCCGAGCAGGTGCTGGATGCCATGGACCTGGAACGCGAACGCGGCATTACCATCAAGGCGCACGCCGTGCGGTTGCAGTATCAGGCCAAGGACGGCGTAGAATACGTCCTCAACCTGATTGACACACCGGGACACGTGGATTTTTCCTATGAGGTTTCCCGCTCGCTGGCTGCCTGCGAAGGGGCGTTGGTGGTTGTGGATGCCTCACAGGGGGTCGAAGCCCAGACTCTGGCCAATACCTATCTGGCGCTTGAAAACAATCTCGAAATGATTCCGGTCCTGAACAAAATAGACCTTCCTTCGGCGGAACCGGAACGCGTACTGGAACAGGTCCAGAATGTCATCGGCCTCGACCCCGGCACCGCAGTCTTGGCCAGTGCCAAGACCGGAATCGGGATTGAAGAAGTGTTGGAGGCCATCGTCCGGCATGTGCCGCCGCCGAAAGGTGAACGAAACGCTCCGCTCAAAGCTCTGATTTTCGATTCGTGGTTCGACCCGTACCGGGGCGTGATTGTGATGATTCGGCTGGTGGACGGCGTGATTCGTCCGGGCATGAAAATCCGCTTTATGTCCACCGGACGCGACTATCAGGTGGAAGGGCTGGGCGTTTTGACACCCAAAGCCCGTGAAATTGACGAACTTGGTGCAGGCGAAGTGGGTTTCATCGTCTCAAACATCAAAACCATTGCCGATGTGCAAATCGGCGACACGGTGACCGAAGCCGCCCGCCCGACGGAAGAACCCTGCACCGGCTTCCAGGAAATCAAACCGATGGTGTTTGCCGGACTCTATCCGGTGGAAACCGACAAGTATGAGGAACTGCGCGACGCGCTCGAAAAGCTGCGGCTCAACGATTCCTCGTTTTTCTACGAGCCGGAAAACTCAACCGCGCTTGGCTTTGGTTTCCGTTGCGGATTTCTGGGCCTGCTCCACATGGAAATCGTGCAGGAGCGGCTGGAACGCGAATTCAACCTGGACTTGATTACCACCGCTCCCAGCGTGCGGTTCCGGGTGACCCAGACCGACGGCGAAGTGCTCAATATTGACAGCCCGGCCAAGCTGCCCGACCCTTCCCGGATTGAAAAAATCGAAGAACCCATCATCCGCGCCATGATTATGACGAACGATGATTTTCTGGGACCGATTCTGAAACTGCTGGAAGAAAAACGGGGCGTACAAAAAGGGTTTGAGTATGTGGCACCCAAGCGGGTGATGCTGACGTATGACCTGCCTTTGCTCGAAGTGGTGCTCGATTTCTTCGACCGCCTGAAATCCGTCTCGCGTGGCTATGCCTCGCTTGATTACCACCTGAACGGCTACCAGGAATCGGACCTCATCAAACTGGACGTGATGGTGGCGGGTGAGCCGATGGACGCCCTTTCGTTGATTATTCACCGGGACAATGCCTACACACGGGGCCGCGCCCTGGTAGACAAAATGAAGGAACTGATTCCGCGCCAACTGTTTGAAGTGCCCATCCAGGCCGCCATCGGCAACCGCATCATTTCGCGCCAGACCGTCAAAGCCATGGGCAAAAACGTGCTGGCCAAGTGCTACGGCGGCGACATTACCCGAAAACGCAAGCTGCTTGAAAAGCAAAAAGAAGGCAAAAAGCGCATGAAGAAGGTCGGGCGCGTGGAAATTCCCCAGGAAGCCTTCCTGGCCGTTTTGCGGGTGGGAGAATAAAACAGGACTGAGGACTGAGGACTGAGGACTGAGTGAAATCCTGTATTGCTAAAAAGTGAGGCTACAGATAAAACCAAAGAGTGGTGGCAACACAACTTCAGTAAAGATTGATACTCAGTCCTCAGTCCTCAGTCCTCAATCCCCAAAAGTATGTCTATCCAACAAATCCCCCATCTTGAAGGTATCCGCCGATTAAAGCTGTTTCCGTTGCCCGTGGTGTTGTTTCCGGGAGCCATGCTGCCGCTGCATATCTTTGAAGAGCGCTACAAACAGATGATTCGGGATGCCATGGAAAGCGACAAAGTGTTTGGCGTGACCTATACGGACCAGGCAGACAACTGGCCGCCGCCGGTGGGGAGGGTAGGCTGTGCCGCTTTTATTCTGGCAACCGTGCCGCTGACTGAAGGGCGGATGAATCTTTTGACCACCGGATTGCGCCGCTATCGGGCGCTTTCCTACAGTGAAGAACAGCCTTATCTGGAAGGCGAAGTCGAATTCTTTCAGGATGAACCGGTTCAGGAAGATTTGGACAGCCTGATTCAGGAAGTGAAGGAAACGTTTCGGCGGGTGGTGCGGGCAACCCGCATTATCAACCAGAATGAAGGTGATGCCGAGGATGACCTGTCGGATGAACCGGAGGACCTTTCGTTTGCGATTGCCTCCAGTCTGCAATTGGAAGACCGGCAAAAACTGGAACTGGTCGAACTCAGCAATTCCAAAACCCGCTTGCAGCGCCTGGAGACAATTTTAAGCAGCGTGGTGAAAAAGTACGAAATCCGCGCCATGATTCACGAAAAAGCCAAAACCAATGGCCATGGGCCGCGCAAGATAGTGGTGGAACATGAAGACTAGGGTTCAGGGTTCAGGGTTCAGGGTGTTTTTGATCTTTGATTTTCAATTCTTGATTCGAAACCAATCGAAGCCTGGAAAGCTGGATTTCAAAACCCTGAACCCTGAACCCTGAACCCTGAACCCTGAATTTTAAGGAGGATGCAATTTTGGACATCACAGGACTCACGGTTGATGCGTTGCACGCAGCCTATGCGGCACGCGAAACCACGGCGACCGAAGTTTGCACGGCGGTACTTGACCGTATCGAAGCAGAAAACCCTCAACTAAATGCGTTTATTACGGTTACCCGAGAGTCAGCCCTGGCGCAGGCGGCCCGTGTGGATGAAGCTCTGGCGGCTGGCGAGTCGCTCAAACCGCTGGCTGGCGTTCCGGTGGCGCTCAAGGACAACCAGTGTCTAAAGGGCGTGCTGACGACCTGCGCTTCGAAAATCCTGGGAAATTTTGTTCCTCCCTACACGGCGACAGCGGTTGCGAAACTGGCTGAAGCCGGAGCAATTTTCGTCGGCAAAGCCAACATGGACGAATTTGCGATGGGTTCTTCGACTGAAAATTCGTCGTTTGGTCCGGCCCGCAACCCGTGGAATCAGGACTGTGTGCCGGGTGGTTCAAGCGGGGGCAGCGCCGCAGCCGTGGCGGCTGATTTATGCGTGCTGGCCACCGGTTCCGACACGGGCGGCTCGATTCGGCAACCAGCCAGCCTCTGTGGCGTGGTCGGACTCAAACCGACCTATGGCCGGGTGTCCCGCTATGGGCTGGTGGCGTTCGGCTCGTCGCTCGACCAAATCGGACCGTTTGGCAAAACCACCCGCGATGTGGCCCGGATGCTCGGTGTGCTGGCCGGTCATGACGTTCACGATGCGACCTCCGCCCAGGTTCCAGTGCCCGACTATCTGGCGGCTCTGGATGGCAACGTCAAGGGGTTGCGTATCGGCGTGCCCAAAGAAGCGATGGGTGAAGGGCTTGACCCGCAGGTCAAGGCGGCGGTGGAACAGGCACTTCGGAATTATGCCGAACTGGGAGCGGAAATCGTTGAAACGACGTTGCCGAATTCAGGCTATGCAATTCCGGACTACTACATTATCGCCACGGCGGAGGCGAGCGCGAATCTGGCCCGGTTTGACGGTGTGCGTTTCGGATTTCGGGTGGAAGGAGCCAAAACGCTCCACGAGATGTACCAGAAAACCCGTGACCTGGGTTTCGGCACCGAGGTCAAGCGGCGGATTATGCTCGGCACCTACACGTTGTCGTCCGGTTACTACGATGCCTATTACCTGAAGGCGCAAAAGGTGCGGACGCTCCTGCGGCGGGATTTTGAGCGGGCCTTTGAGAGCTGCGACGTACTGCTCACGCCGACTGCTCCGACACCGGCCTTCAAGCTGGGAGAAAAAACGGATGACCCGTTGCAGATGTACCTGTCGGACATCTACACGGTGACACTCAACATGGCCGGGGTGCCGGGACTCAGTGTTCCCTGCGGTCTCAGTACGGAAGGGCTTCCGATTGGCATGCAACTGATTGCTCCGCATTTTGCCGAAAGCCGGTTGTTGAACACAGCTTTTGCCTACGAACAGGCCCATCCGTTTCCGAAGCGGAAGTTGTCATAAGTTTTTGGAAGTTGAATTCTAAAAACATTTATCCACGAAGGACACGAAGAAACACGAAGAAAATCAATC
>JAIBAN010000137.1 GCA_019695185.1 Blastocatellia bacterium
TGAAACATACCCTGCTTTGCCTTGTCCAGTCCAGCGAGAGACTGGGTGGGAATTGAAGACGTGGCGCGCTGCGGATTGAAACTTTGTGAGCGGCTACAATAGCCGTGCGAGTCGCCTCGTGTGGGAATTGAAGACGTGGCGCGCTGCGGATTGAAACCTGTGAGCTTTCTTTTTTCCATCCGGCTACTTTATCAAGTGGGAATTGAAGACGTGGCGCGCTGCGGATTGAAACTTCTCCGCCTATCGCTAAAGTACTTGGCTGCCGTAAGTGGGAATTGAAGACGTGGCGCGCTGCGGATTGAAACGGCTCCGGATTAGAGACGTGTTCTTTGTACTGTTCGTGGGAATTGAAGACGTGGCGCGCTGCGGATTGAAACAGCAGACTTAGGCTTCCCGAAGATACGGTCTGCCAACTCGTGGGAATTGAAGACGTGGCGCGCTGCGGATTGAAACGGCAATGGCCACCTTGTAAAGCTCTTGCTGCCCACTCAAGTGGGAATTGAAGACGTGGCGCGCTGCGGATTGAAACGTCTTCGCTATCGTAGAATTTGGTTTCGCTTTTTGAGTGGGAATTGAAGACGTGGCGCGCTGCGGATTGAAACACGGTTTTTGTAACAAGGTTCGAAGCGGCTGGCTTTGCGTGGGAATTGAAGACGTGGCGCGCTGCGGATTGAAACAGGGCGCATTGCATGAAGCAACACGCCCGATGGATAAGTGGGAATTGAAGACGTGGCGCGCTGCGGATTGAAACCATCATTCGCTTGCCTTGTATCTCACGATATGAAGACGCGTGGGAATTGAAGACGTGGCGCGCTGCGGATTGAAACCACCGAAGGCGATTTTCTTGTCGTTACTGTGTCGAAAGTGGGAATTGAAGACGTGGCGCGCTGCGGATTGAAACACATGACGAGGGGTGCTCTCGCGCGCATTCGGGAGAGTGGGAATTGAAGACGTGGCGCGCTGCGGATTGAAACGACAGGATTGACTTGGTTTCTGTGGATAGCACAGTCTGGTGGGAATTGAAGACGTGGCGCGCTGCGGATTGAAACATTCCAGGCCAGCCAGGATAGCGCACAGTTCATGACCGTGGTGGGAATTGAAGACGTGGCGCGCTGCGGATTGAAACCGGCGCAGTATGGCCAGCATCTGGGCCGTGTATTTTTGCGTGGGAATTGAAGACGTGGCGCGCTGCGGATTGAAACACCATCTCAGATGCGTACTGCCATGCAAGCGAAAACCGTGGGAATTGAAGACGTGGCGCGCTGCGGATTGAAACCCGCGTGCCCGTTCGTGGGCAGACCCGTCCCGTCTCACCGTGGGAATTGAAGACGTGGCGGAGGGTTTTCAGGCAAACAAGCTGAAAAACTGGGGGCAAAAAAGATAGGCTGGACCGAGCCAAACTTGAGCGGGAAATCAGTCTGAAAAAGGGATTGGCAGGAGAAATTGAAACTCACCCCAGGTGATTTCCAAGGGCATTGGTGAAACCTGGGCCGGCTGAAGGGGAAAAAGGACAGCGGAAGGCTGACCCGGCGGGGCCAGGCAGAAAAATCAGGCACCAGAAACGGTGCTCCCTGGAAGTGTCAGGTGGGAGCGGCGGAAAGGGGGACAATCAGCCGCCGCCAATCGGTGGGCTGGCCGCGGGAGCGGTCCTGGGCGAGCCAGGCTTTGGCGTGTTCAATGATGGAGATGAGGGTGAGGCGGATGAGGAACTGGGGGCGGGAGCGACAGGGGCGGCGGCCCAGCCCGGAAGCGACTTTTTTGAAGGAATTGGAGCGTTCGCAGGCGGTGCGTTGGCGCATGATGTGGCGGAAGCGGGGGCTGTGCCTGGGAATGGGCGGATAGAGGCGGGGGTCATGTTGAGTCCGGATGTAAACGACGGGACCCATTTTGGAGTCAGGCTGGCAGAGGGCACCACGGGGGCACTGGTCGGGAAAGGCGTTCCAGGCGGACTGGCCGTTGAGATGGGTGGGGCGTTTGACGGGACAATGAAAGTAGAGACGCCCGTTGGGGGTGGGGCCATGACAGCGCATGGGAAGCTGGGCGGGACAGAGGGGAATGCCGTCCGGGTTGACTGCGGTGGCGGTGCCGGAGGGAGTGGGAGCGGAGCCGGACCTGGGATTGAGGACGATGACCGGGGCGATGTGGTGGTCCAGCAGAAAGCGGTAAATGCCGAGCGAGTCATGGCCGGAGTCGTAGGCGATGGCGGCAATGGTAAGCGGGAAGTGGTGTGCGGCGCAGGTTTTGCGGAAGCGGTCGAGGCTGGTGAGCGAAAGGGTGAAATCGGTTTCGCTGGCCGGGCCGAGCGTGACATGGAGGGGCAGGTCGTGACCGGCGCTCCCGACACAGTGCTGGTAGTAGGTATGGCCGAAATAAAAACACTGGTGGTAGGAATCATAGCCCCAATCGGCGCTTGTGTCGGAATAGAAACGGGGATGGTCACAGTGAAAGATGCCCTTGGAGCGGCAGGCGCAACTGGGTCGCCCACTCCGGCTGGCCCCGGTGGGGAGACTGGAACCGTCGCCGGAGAGAATCAGACCCTGGAGGTCGCCGAGCAGACCACGGCCAGCGGAAGGGAGCACGGCGGCCACGAACAACAGGTCTTCCAGTCGTTGTTCAAGGCCCCGCGGACGCGGTTCGTCCGCCCGCTGGCGCAACTCGGCGGCGAGATGGGAGGTGAGCGAATCGGCTTGGGCCAGGATGCGGCGGCGGACTTCCTCCTGCTGCGCTTTTTCCTGTTTCAGATGGCGCGCCGGAGCGGTCCGCCGGGCCACTGAAGGTCGCACCCGAGCCGGATTGGGTGGTTGCCAGGGGCCGTCCTCCAGCCGTTCCAGAAACAGATAAAAGGTGCCGACCGCCGGCGTGGCGAACGGTTCAAACCCGGCCAGCACAGCCAGCCGGGGCTGCCGCTGCAAAGCGGCAGCGAATTGGGTCAGACTGGTCTGCTGGAGCAGGCTCATCAGCAACAACGCACGCAGCATACAAATTGGTTCGTAAGGCTGCCGGCCTCGTGGCGACGGACTGTAGAGTGGGGTCAACTGCTCCCGCACCGGATCGAGGTCGAGCCGCCAGAGCACCAGCGCTGCTTCCAGCCATGCGGGTGGGAGTGCCCGCGACCGGCGGCGTTGCCAACTTTTCAGTTTGGCGGTGAGGTTGGTCTGGTATACTTGATGGGTCATAGGTGGTCTCCTGGAAAGTTTGGGATTTCACTGATACCTACGACCAGGAGACGCCACCTGTCCGCCTAAACCGGACGGGAATTTCTGAAAACCTCACAGGGAGGCAAAAACCGGAGTGAACCAGCTTCCGGGAGGTCAAAAAGTCATTGTCAAATCAGGCCGGTTTTTTCTGAAAAACCTCTGGCGCGTTGCGGATTGAAACCTGGTGGGGGAGTGTAGATGGTTAAAACCGGCCATACAGTGGGAATTGAAGACGTGGCGCGCTGCGGATTGAAACATCCCGCCGGATGTGGTGTAAGCCACCTCTCTTTTTTTTGTGGGAATTGAAGACGTGGCGCGCTGCGGATTGAAACAAAGGGAAGAGGTGGAGATGTATTCACTTAATTTACGTGGGAATTGAAGACGTGGCGCGCTGCGGATTGAAACGGAACGGAATTATTAAAATTCAGCATTTTTGTTTGGAAAGTGGGAATTGAAGACGTGGCGCGTTGCGGATTGAAACTGTTTGCAAAATCCTGCAACTGTTGCGTGCTAATCATGAGTGGGAATTGAAGACGTGGCGCGCTGCGGATTGAAACTCAACCGGGAACCCCATCATCCACAGGCAGAAACGGGCAGTGGGAATTGAAGACGTGGCGCGCTGCGGATTGAAACCAGAATAATCCTGACTGTGTTTGGTATCCCACGAACACGTGTGGGAATTGAAGACGTGGCGCGCTGCGGATCAAAACGGAAAATACAATACCGTTCCCATTCGATTGCCTCCGAAGATAGGTTCGAACTCCTCGGGTGGCTGTGACAGCAAGGTTGCTGGCAAGCTTGCCGGTTTACACAGAAGGGATTTTACGGATTATGATTTCGGGGTGGGTTGTCTCAAACCATATTTCCTTCGGGGAGGATCAAATGTATACTGTCGCAGTAATCCCAATTCTGTACTTGCCCCATTACTTTATTCCGCCAGAATTTTCTTGAACGACGGTAGAGATGTTCAATTCCAGCTTTGATCGCTAGGTTTCTCCGGAATTGGGCTCTCCTCTGCCTTTTGTCCGACATTCAGAACAAAGGGGTACCTCTGCTAGAGTGGTGGTCAGGAGAAGGAAAACAAAGGCACTTCGCACCATACATTTTTTCCGCTCGGTACATTTGTTCCTGATGTGATTTTCAAAGTTGAAAAAAATTGGAGCCAAGCCTGTGGAACCAAAAGGGAGAATGCTGAACAATTTTCACTCAAATTTAGTGGAAGTCCTTCAGAAAGCCGGGTTGCTTCATGGTGACGAGGCAACTGAGGTGGCAACCCTGATTGAACAAGGAAAAAACCTGCCTGTTGAACAGGGCCAAATTCAATTAACAGTTTTGAGTTTTGATGCAGACCGAATACACAATTTCGTCTTTGAAACCTCGACCCCACTTGAAATTATTGGAGCTAGTGGAAGGTTAAAAGCATTAAATGAAGAAATCCAATCCGGTTTTGGACCCGAGCTCCCAGTGGCAGTTATTTTTTCTGGCGGTGGAAGTGGGTTGTTGATTACGGCCCCACGTGATGCCGATCTGTTGGTACTTCGCATCCAGGAAAAATTTGCTAAATCCACGCCCACTTTGGGGGTGACCTGTGCTTTCGAGGAGATTACGGCTCAGGAACTTGTGACCGGATTTTCCGCCCCGGCATCAATCAAATTGGCCGTCGGAAAGTTGCACACCAAAGGACCATTTCGTTTCAGACCGGATTCAACCAATTCAAGGGGATTTGGCAGCGTAGTTCAACGAATCGGGTTAAAGCTCCGTTTAGCCAAGGCCCGAAAAACTTTGGTTGATACGATTGAAACTTCCCCATTGCTCCTTCGCTGTAGCAGTAATTCGCACCGGGCCGCCCAGATACAGGACCGGCAAAGAAACGACCGTATCAGCTTGACCAGTTTTGAAAAACGGGAATGGGGCCGGGAGGATCAAAAATCCGATGAAAAAAAGAACTCCAAACCCTTCCGCCAAGCCCGGGATTTTCAGGAATTGGTCCTCGGAGGCAGTGAAAAAGAATATCTGGGGGTCATCTACCTGGACGGGAATCGGGTGGGTTCGCTGATTGAATCCCTCGAAACCATTGACCAGTTTGCCCGGTTCAGTGCGTTGGTCGAAGCTGGCTTCAAACATGCATTTGAAAACACTCTTGACTGGGCAGCCAACCATTTCAAGCACAACGGTGGCAAACTTCCCTTTCCATATCTGGCACCGATAACCGGAGGGGACGATGTCTTGCTCGTCGTGCCGGCAGAATACGCAATGCATATTGCGTTGCGGATTGGTCAAACGGTGGAAGCCTTTTTCAGCCACGATCGTGCTGCGGAGATTCGGTCCTCCTTTAACGAAACGATGGCTGCTTCGATACAAAACATTGGGGTTGGAATCGGATTGATTATTGCTGACGTCAAATTTCCGATTCGGTATCTGGTGGATTATGCCGAAAAGCTGATGAAATCCGCCAAATCATTGACCTACCAGCAAGAGCAGGTTCGCAGTGCGCTTGATTTCATGGTTATTTCAGGGGGCTCACCAATCTCAACCAATTTGACTGAATTGCGGAAGACCCGGTTTCATCGGCTTGGGGAGGATGAGCACGAAACCCTCAAAATGACCGCCCGACCTTATTCCCTGCCGCATTTTGCCGGTTTGCTGCGGGACACGGAGGCCATGACCGCCTTACCAGCCGCTCAGTTTCGCCAGATTCATCGCAGTCTGGAGGGGGGGCGGCTGGTTTCGGAATCATTTATCCGTTACCAATTTGCCCGTCTCGATTCAACCAAACGGAAACAGCTTGAAAAGATGGGCTTTTCATTCAAGAACATCTGGGATGGTCCGGTCACAACTGACGGCCAGCAACTGTATACCACCAGCCTAAACGACATTTTGGAAATACTGCCCTTTTCGACCGGAGGCGATGATGAAGCTTCGGATAACGCTTAACACACCGGCTCTCTTTGCGGGCCATGCGGCCTCAGCCCTCAGAGTTGATGAAACCACCGCCCGGGATTCCCAGGGAAGGGCCTATATTCCTGGGTATGCCATCAAAGGGGCCTTACGGGCGGAGTTGGAACGATTGTTGGCTGGCATCGCTGAAAATGAGACAGACCGTCAGGCCTGTGGCCTTGAATCGGCTGCAGCAGCGTCAACCTGGCTCGATTATATCTTTGGCTCACCGGAACATGAATCCAGGGTTTTTATCTCAGATGCTTATGCCGAGAATGAAGACCAACGGCAATATGGGTTTGGCGTCCGGAATGGAACCGGAATCAACCGGCGGTTGCGAACCGTGGAAAATCAGGTTCTGTTCAACAAGGAAATTCTTGACACCCGTGAACAGGTCTTTGAGGCCAACATAGATTTTGAATCGGATTTGGCGGCGGATAAGCCCAAAATGAGGGCCTTCACCAATACTCTTAAAGCACTGGTGGCCTTGGGCAGCGATAAGTCACGAGGGCTCGGGTTTTGCTCGATGGAACTGGTCGGGGAACTCACTCCAGTGCCAGTTCCGGCCAAGGCAATTTCCGAGGCCGCGTCCTTCCCCATCAAAGACGGCCGAGTAGGGGTGCTCTATCAATTGATTGACCCCACCGGTTTGAGTTTTTTGGCGGACGCGGAACGGCAATTTTTGCCAACCCGTGATTATTTACCCGGAGGGACCTTACGGGGAGCTTTTGCCAGGGAGATTGGTCTTCGCCCGGCCAGCCAACCCACCGAACCCGAAGTTGCGGCCTTTGTAAACCCTGAAACCGCCCTTCGATTTTGGAATGCGGTACCGGTTGAATTCGCCGAGGATCTGGTTTTTCCAGTTCCCGGTTCTGCTCAAACAGCCAAACGCCAGCCCGGTTTCCGCCCGACAGGTTGGGGAGTGAGGGACAATTTGCTGGCTGGATTTGGTCTCAGTCTGATTGCCCAAACCCGGTTTCCCTTCGCCCCTGATCTCAATTTTCGGGATGGCGAGAAGGAATCAGTCCCGACTGTCTTTAGTGGTTTTATGGCCTGGAAAAATGGTGCTTTCCGGAGTATCCCCCCCCCAACCAAACGGGTGATTACCCGGGTAGGCGTGACCCCAAGCGTGGCGGCCCTGGCCGAAAACCTGTTTTATGTGCATGAGGTGCTGGATGCGTCTCCAACCAGTCCCCTGAATTTCTATGGGGAAATCAGCAATATTTCCGCCATGTCGGCAGAATTGCTCAGAAAATGTGAGTGGATCCGCCTGGGAAGGGCGCGGAGCCGGGGACAAGGGCGGGTACAAATTAAATTTGTACCACCCCGCCAGGTCTCTGATTCCATTTCCACCCGAATAGATGAAACCACTGGGGCGGTGGCACGCATGCTTGCCCAACTTTTTGAAATAATGCCAGACGAACGGTTCCGGGTTTCCGACCGCTGTTTTTTCAGCCTGACCCTGATGAGTGACACCCTTCCTGATTTATTTGCCCGGGTTCGGTCAGTCCAGGAGGACTTGCCTCCCCTGCCACTTGATTGGGCAAGAGGCCTGGATTTGCGGTTGGAACACTGGATGGCTTCCATGACCCGGCGCTCCGGTTGGAATGGATTGACCGGATTACCCAAGCCTGTAGTACCAGCCCTGGCCAGGGGGAGCACCTTCCTCGGTTCAGTCCCCTTGGCACAGAAACAACAGCTTTGTCATGCACTTGAACATATTGAAAATGAAGGTCTCGGTGAAGAGAGGGTTGAGGGATTCGGCCAAGTGAGTGTGTGCCATCCCTTCCACACAGCACTGGCCTTTGAAGCGAGGTAACCACACATGGACGTTCGACTCCGCAATGAAATCAAAAAAGTGGAAGGCAAACTGGTCACCGAAGCAGTCCAACTCCTGGATAACTATAACCCCACGAGTTTTGGAAATGAATTCGGCAAAAGCCAGTTAAAGAACCTGCAAAATATAGCCAATCAGACTGAAGCGATTGAAGTGATCACGAATTTTATCCGGTATCAAATGGGTCGGGAACGAAATTCCGGATGGAACCAGGCTGATTCACATGGAACCAGATTTGGTGAATCCTTTATTGCCAGAATTGAAAAAACCATTCCGGAAAGGATATTGACCCTCATTAAGGGAGAAATTGACGATTCCCAAAAACAATCAATCCAAATTGAATTGACCCGGCGGTTCATTGGGTACGCCTGCCGCCAATTTACCTACCTTCGCGGGGCTAACTGAACTATCAGGAGGTTTGCATGCCAACTGGGGCAAAATTGCACAATAAACTGGATCGGCGGCTAAAGATTTTTGGCCAAGTTAGAACCGAAACGGCGCTTCACATTGGTTCCGGAGGAAGTATTGATGTAACTGAACCAGATAGTCCGGTCGTCCGGGATGTCAATGGATTGCCCTACATTCCCGGCTCATCCTTTCGAGGTGTCCTGCGATCTACCCTCGAAACATTTCTCAGCAGTCTGGCGGATGATACAAATACCCTAAGGGTTGATGACATCTTTGACAGTGATTTTGTCAGGCGTACCAACTCAGTGAGAGATAAACATTTAGAGGATTTTCGGCGGGGAAACATAACCGCCCAAAAGTTTGCGGAAAATATCTACCATAGCGCCTGCACGGTGGGAAAAATCTTTGGGACAAACTTTTATGCCTCGCGGGTGAAAATCAAGGACCTGAGACTGCTTAACCCAGAGGAAATCACCCTTGACGTTCGCAATGGTGTGGGGATTGACCGGGACAAGGAAACGGCGGCAAAAGGGATTCTCTATACGTTTGAGTGCGTCCCGGCCGGTGCCCGGTTTGAATTCGAACTCGTGTTTGACAATCCCGAGGATTGGGAAATCGGGTTGATCCTGGCCGGACTTAAACAGTTTGACGAAGGGTTTGCTCACTTGGGGGGAAAAGCTTCACGCGGTCTGGGGCGTGTTCGGGTAATGGTGCAGGGGATTGAGGTGAAAACCGCCCGAAACCTGTTGTTGGATGAGCCAGGGGAGACTTTTGGCTTAACCCAAAAACCGGTCGTTTCAGAGCCGGTTCCAATGGTCAAACCAAAGGATCCGATCAGGGAAAAAGCTGCTGGGGCCGGTGCTTTTTGGGTGGATGTCCTGGAATTGGCCAGGGAACGGCAATCGTTGGACGCCAGTTCTTTGTATGACGCGGTGGTCAGCAAAGGGTGGAACAAGGAAAAAGTACAAAGCGAAACCGGCAAAGAGTGGAAGGCCACCAAAATACTGGAACAGGCGGTGAAATTTGGGTTGCTTAACCAACGGGCGGCCACCTTCTATCCAGTGGAGTTAGTGGTTGAAAAGCCGCAATCCGCTGCTGAAACGAAACCGGAATCAGTTGTCGAATCAAATCCCATTCATGATTTCACCAGGAAACACCTTCTTACTCTTGGGAAATTTCTGGATGGGGCAGCCTCCAGCCAGGATTGAGAGTGAGTATGTTTAAAAAACTCTATAACCAAGCCAAAATTGCCTATCAACTCACACCGCGTTCGCCATTCCTTATCAAATCCGGCCAGGTCCCGGCAGATCCCACCCGGCCGGATATGGAATGCGTCCGAACCTTCCATGCAACTTTGGGTGAAACTGTCTACATTCCTGGATCCTCGCTCAAAGGTGTCATTCGCAGCCATTGTGAAAAAATCCTTCGGACTGTGGAGAAACGAGTGGCTGACCAACCCAGTAGCCAGGATCGTTCCGTGAAACAGGAGTCTTCCGGACATGAAACCTATTCGGGGATGTGCTATGCCGCCAAAACATTTGGCTCAACGACTTTGGCCAGTCGGGTCCGGTTTACTGATGCTTACCCCATAAAAGAGTCGAAAGTCATCGTTGAAAAAAGGCAGGGTGTTGCAATTGACCGGATCCTTGGATCCGCTACCGGACGAGCTCTTTTCGACCTGGAGTGCGTTTCCGCAGGGGTTTTCCAAGGAGAAATCACCCTCCGAAATTTCACGCTTTGGCAATTGGCCTTGATTGCTTTCTCCTTGCGGGACCTGGACGACGGGTATATGCATATTGGCTTGGCCAAATCCCGTGGTTTTGGCCATGTGGCCTGTGAATTGACGGATCTGGAAATCACTACCTCCGATCGCCAAACCACCGCAAATACGGTTTTGAAAGGGTTGGGAGCGCTGGTCACCGATTTGGAGCGTACGGATTATGGATTGCCCAGCTCAAATGCCGATCGGGTTGATGTCACCGGCCTCCACCTGGGCATCCAGCGCCATTTCCTTGGGACCCAATATCGGGTTCCCAAGGCAGCCCAGAGTGAGCTGTTTGAACGAATGGTGGGTGGAGCCTGGACTCAATTTCTGGAAACACCGGAAAGGAGGCCATAATGAACTATCAGCAATTTGTAACCATTCGCACGCTGACCTTGGCAGAAATGTTGGCTGAAGTCCGGAATTTGGCGGAAACCAGTAGCCTGACCTATTACTGTGAAACCCCACAGACCGTCAGTTTTTTAGCCAGTTTGCCGGTTCAATTTGCGGAAACAGGGCGGGTTTTTGATGAAGAGGTCGAATACCGTTGGAGCGGCCAACAATCCATTTGCATTGCCCTCACCGAGACTGCGAGTGAGTTTCGGGTGGCCCCACCCCACGAAGCGATGGTTTGGGGTGCCCAGGACAGGCGGGTTCGACTGTCCGGTGTGACCTTGCCGAAAAAACTGTTTATTCAACCCGTCATCAAAAACCACATAACTGTTTTCACCCGTTTTGTCAGCGTCGAATGGGAAAAGGAATGAGCTATGCGTGACCGCAACAAATACAAGGAAGCCGGCCGGCATGATCCTCATAGCCCGGAACAGATGGTGGAACATCCCTACGATTTTGTGGAATTTCCCCAACGGGTTGAAACCGTAGGGACCAAAGGGGTTGAACGCCTCTACCATGATCGCAGTATTCCCAACACTCTCACCGGAAAGCTGAAGCTTGAATTTACCGCCCTTTCATCCATCACTGTGGGGTCCGGTTTGCTGGAACTGGCCGGTGATGTCGGTCTGAAGGGTGACGAGGTCGTGCGTGGCATAGTGATGCGGGACGGGAAGCCGATCATTCCTGGTGCGTCTATTAAAGGAGCAGTTCGGTCAAATTATGAGTTGATAACCTTAAGTACGATGGCGTCTTTTGGGATTCGTGTTACTGAACCTTATGATGCCCAGGATCGTGAACGCAGCAAAATCCCCAGGCCGGTTCTGGAGGAAGCAGGGGTAAATAATTCCGGTAAGGTTGAAGTTATACTGGATGGGACAATGGACCACCTCAGGGCATCAACCGTAAAAAATCCAAATGATCTTGCTCGTCTTTGCCCGGCCAGTGCGTTATTTGGGGCGATGGGTTACCGGGGGCGGTTGCATTTTAATGATGCTACCGTTCGGGAAATGCCTCCCAAAACTGAGCCAATCAAAACACCGGGATTGAACCAGCCACACCTCCACCGGGTTGGGTTTACCCTCACCCGACGCCCAGGTGCGAATCGTTTGACCGTTACCGACCTTTTTGGGCGAAAGGTTTATTATAACACTGAAGGGGAAGACACAGGGAACGAGCCTTCAAATTACCTTCCCAAGGGAACCATCCTGGAAACGGAAATCACGTTTCTGTCCCTGCTCCCGGAGGAACTCGGTGGTTTGCTGGCGGCCCTTGCAACGGACAATGAGTTTTTGTTCCGTCTGGGGGGTGGCAAACCAGCCGGCCGGGGAAAAGTCCAGGTCAGTCTCAAACACATGGAATTGAGCGAAAAACCACGGCAACGTTATCAAACGTATCGAGCCAAAACTGAGGTTGTTAATGTTGGCGAGAAGGCCCAAACCTTGAAAAACGCCTTTAGGAACTGTCGTTTTTTTTCTGAAGACGGATTCCAACAACTTTGTTCCATTACTCAATTGAAAAAACCAAGTGGAGGCAAACCATGAGCACGTCCCCAGCAAAGTTTGCTTTGGCCCACCAACTGGCTCGACAAAATGCCCAACTAATTGATGATAATGAGTTGGCAAAAATTCTGACCGCATTTCAACAGTTTTACCGCAATAATCCGACTGGCAGTCTCGAAAAAACCCAAAAACTGGTTCAGTTAATTCTGAAGCAGAACACGTTTGTGCGCTCTCGCCGGACTCGGGAATATTATGAACGCATTTTGGCAGTCTTAAAACAACCGACCCTGGGAACAGATGAAGAAGCTTTGCATACGCTGTGTTGGATGCGGCGGTTGATGAAATTTGAGAGCAACAAATGATTTGGAAGGGTGGTCAATGACCAAACAAGCCTTACTGATTCTGGTTGGCGGCCGGCCAACCCCGAATCTGCTGACCGCACTCCATTTGCAGCCTGAGCTGATTGTGTCACTGGTCTCAAGCGAATCACTCAGCAATGGTGATTGGGAAAAAACCAAGACGGGCCTGACGAACTTGTGCCCCAGGGCGGTATTGGTTCAAAAGATCGTGGATGCCCACGACCTTGATCAAATCAAGGAGGTTTGCGAGGAGGCAATCAAAGAACTCCCCGAAACCGATTGGATTTTTAATCTGACCTGCGCCAGCAAAATCATGTTTTTGGGGGCCTATGAAATTGCCCGATCACGATCCATTCCGGCTTGGTACCTTGATACCCCCACTCAACGAGTTGTGCCATTGACTGGATTCCCGGCCCAGTTCAACCCGTTTCGGTTGTCAGTTGAGGAATATTTCCGCATGCATGGCCGGGAAATGCACTGCCAGATGGATAAACCGAGTCCGACCATGATGAAAATGGTCCAGTCCTTTGCCCAAGTTGCAGGCCGGGTCAAGACTTTCCGCCAGCAATTACTGGATGCTCAGGCCAATCTGCTCAAAAAGGATGAATGTAGGGCAGTAATTCTGAAAACCAAAAACCAGGCCGCCAATCAGCAAAAGCTGCTTGAGGCGTTTCAAAATTTGGGGTTGATTTCGGGTTTTGCCAACGTTCCCCCTGGGTCTGCCAATTGGGAAGTGAGACTTAACGGACACCGCCTGTGGAAATTCGTCAATGGTGATTGGCTGGAAATCTGGGCCTGGGTTGCGGCTCAAGAAGCAGGTTGTTTTGAGGATGCCCAATTCAACATCAAACTGCCACTTGAAGACCGGGCGAAGGCTGCACCCACCAATGAACTTGATTTTGCGGCCACCTGTCAGGCGTCCCTGGTCATTGCCGAGTGTAAAACCGATGCAGAGCCGTTCAAAAATGAAAAGGGCTACCTTGATAAAATCAACTCGGTGGCTACCTTGGTGGGTGGAAATGCCGTTAGCCGCCTGTTTATTTCCAGTCGGCCAACACCTTTTCCGGGAGACAAGCAGTTCCAGAATTTTCTGGCCCAGGCCAAAGAGCGACGGATTGTGGTTGTCACCGGTGAGGAGTTGCCAAGGTTAAGCCGAATCCTGAAGCGCGAGGCCGGCGCTGACCCACAGCAGCCTCCGACGTTTGGGCGGAATTGAACCGAAAAAGCGAACGCCCTTTCAACTATGCCAAAACCAGCATATCCAAAACATAAGGCGAAGTTATGAGACTCATTACATTTCTTGGGACTGGCGACTATAAAGAAACAACCTATGAATATCAGGGAAGAAAGGTCCAGACAAAGTTGTTTCCTGTGGCGCTAGCTGAGTTTATCCCGCCTACGGAAGTCCTCGCGGTGGTAACGGGAGCAGCAAAAACCAAATGGCTGGGACCGCTCAGTGATGAACTTGGCAAAGTTGGGATTACAACACTTCCTATTGATATACCTGATGGCCACTCGGTTGATGACCTGTGGAAAATTTTTGATTCAATTACCGAACATTTGAACGAAGGTGAGTCTGTTCTTTTTGATATTACACACTCGTTCCGAACCCTGCCATTCCTTTCCTTTTTGGCAGCCTCCTATCTTCGGGTGGCAAAGAATATAAAACTTGAAGGGGTTTTTTATGGGGCCTGGGAGGCTCGGCAAAATGACGTATCCCCGGTGTTTGACTTGACACCCTTCATGTCGCTTTTGGATTGGACGACCGCAACTGACACCTTTAATAAAACTGGCAATGCCTTCTCACTTTCCTCACTTTTGGCCGCCCGGCATAAAGAAATTTGGACAGCCGAGGCCATTTCTGAAAACAGGGTAAAACCAAAAGGATTGAAGCCAATGGCTGAAACACTTAAACAACTTTCCCAAGCCTTGGCTTTGCCTCGAACCAAGGAAATAACCAAACACGTCCAAGTACTGGGTTCACAACTGGAGGGCAATAGCAAGGATGTTGAAACCTGGGCGAAACCATTTTTTGTTTTGCTCGAACGAACGAATCAGGAATATGCAAAATTTCAGACCCCAGATTTGAAAACCGAACGGGTGTTAGTCCAATGGTACGTGGAGCATGGGCAAGTCTTGCAAGCTTTAACTTTAGCCAGGGAATGGGTTATTTCCTGGCTTGGAGTTCAGCTTGGTTTACCGAGTATGGAAGAGAGGGAAGAAGTTGAGAATATTTTGAATCAAGTGGTGGTTGAAGAAGCTGGAAATAACTGGACCGGGAGAAGTTCACCCCATACCAATCTAGTCAAAAACCTTCCCAACTATGAGCACTTGCATAAAACCTGGAGCTGGCTTCGGGACATAAGAAATGATGCAGCCCATTGCGGTAATAATAAACAACCCCGCTCGGCTGCAAACCTGTACCGATCCATTAATGAGCTTTCCTCCAAATTACAGGAATTTTTTGTCACTGAATAACAGGAAAAGCTACCATGATTCTCCTCAACTTCTCCCATCCCCTTACCCCAATACAAATCGCCGCCAGCGAGACACTCTCCAGTTGGAAAGTGGAGGGCGTCGTTGACATCAAAACCCATTTTGACCACACCGGCAGCTTTACCGAGCAGGCCAGGGAGTTGGTCCAGTCTGTTCAACTCAGCCCGGCGGAATGGCAGACCGCCCGGATTCTGGTCAACCCCCCGGCTTTGAGTGTAATTGCGGCGCTGGTCTTGGCGGAACTGCACGGACGGA
>JAIBAN010000219.1 GCA_019695185.1 Blastocatellia bacterium
TTTTTAGCTCGTAAGGGGGATGGCGAACCGGGTGTCACGACCATCTGGCGGGGTTGGCAACGCCTAACCGATATGGCGGAAACTTGGCTCGTCCTGCGTCCGCCAAAACTTATGGGTAATAGTTAGCAGTTCACGGCGGGAAGGATGTCAATGAATCTTTGGCGGAGCCAGTAGGTTCGGATTTCTTTTTCAATGGGATACAATCAGGGCATGGCTTTCATGATCCCGGAATCAATTTCCAACATCTCGACTGTAACCCCCGGCGAGGAACGCCTGTTTCGGCTGCTCAAGGCTAAACTGCCCGATACAATCTGTGTTTGGTACGATGTGCCGATTCGCGGTCGCTACGCTGATTTTGTGATTTTCGACCCGGCTTTGGGTGTGCTGATTCTGGAAGTCAAAGACTGGGCCGCAGCCACGATTCACGCGGTGACGCCAACCAGGGTCTTGCTCGCCACCCCAAACGGGGAAAAGGCGGTGGTTCATCCGCTCCAGCAGGCCCGCCGTTATGCCCACGGATTGGTGGCGGCATTGGAGACGGATTCAGTTCTGGTTCATCCAGACGGAGAATACCAGGGCCGGTTGGTCATTCCGTTTGGGTACGGCGTGGTGTGGACCAATCTCAAAAAAGCGGAGTTTGGCCCAACCTTTGGCGGCTTTCTGGAACCTGCACACATGATTTTCCGCGATTCGCTGACACCTTCGATGGAGCCGGAAACGCTCCGCGAACTTCTGGCCGGCCTTTTTCACCAGCGATTTGCTTTCCGTTTGAGTCCCACTCAAATTGACCGTCTGCGCTGGCATGTGTTTCCCGAAATCCGGTTGGACCGCCGCCCATTTGCCAAGGTCCAGCCGGTGCCGCCGGCCTCATTTCAGCAGCCTACCCTGCCTGGTACTGAACTCGATGACGCCACCGTGCTCGCCGTGATGGATTACGAACAGGAGCGGCTGGCCAAAAGCCTGGGCGACGGACACCGCCTGGTACGGGGTGTGGCTGGTTCCGGCAAAACCTGGACCTTGATTTGCCGGGCACGGCTGCTGGCCCAGCTCCACCCGCAGTGGCGGATTCTGGTGGTCTGCTACAACGCCACCCTGGTCGCCTTTTTGGCTTCGGTTCTGGGTGAATCCAAAACCTCCCGCATTGAGGTCAAAACCTTTCACTCGCTGCTCCAGCGGTCAGCGGTTTCCGCCGGAGTTCCAGTGCTCCGCGAACGGTTCACCGACCAGGCGGTTACCGAACTGGCCGAAGACCTGACCCGCCGGCGGGCTGACGGACGGTGGCAGTCACCGGGCTACGATGCAATTTTGATTGATGAGGCCCATGATTTTCCTTCCGAATGGCTGCGGCTGGTGGTGGCGCTTCTAAATCCTGCAACTGATTCCCTGTTTATCGTCTATGACGGAGCACAGAACATTTACCGGCGTGGGTTTTCCTTCGCCAAGGTCGGAATCAAGGTGCGGGGCCGGACCAAACTGCTCCGGACCAATTACCGCAACACCCGCGAGATTGCCGAGTTCGCGGCGGATTTCCTGGGTGAGGGGGTCAACTTCGCTCCTGATGAACCATTGCGGGATGACGAAGGGCAGTTGCTGGAAATTGTCCGGCCAGCCACCACAGCCCGTTCCGGACCGCCACCCCTGCTGGTGGCGTGCGCGTCCTTTCGGGAGGAATGTGCCGAAACCGCCGCCCGGGTTAAACAATGGATTGAACGGGACGGCATCTTACCGGCGGACATTCTGGTTTTATATGTCAAAAAGGGGGCGGTGGCTGGTGATGCCAAATATGTCCGGGCGCTGCTTTCCGCTTTTGCAGAAGCCGGCATCCCCTGCGAGTGGATTGCCCGGGACAGCCGTTCCAAGCAGTCATTCCGGATGGATTCGCCCACCGTCAAGGTTTCCACCATTCATTCGGCCAAAGGGCTCGATTTTGATGCGGTGGCCCTGGTCGGGGTTTCGCTCCTTCCTTCGCCGGAAGGCGATGCCGCGTTGGAGCGCAAACTGGTCTACATTGGGCTGACCCGGGCACGCCGACGGTTACTCATCACCTGGTGCAAGCCCTCGCAATTTGTCCGGGAGCTTTTGAAGGGATTGCCCGACAACCGACTGGAAGATTGAAACCGGCTGGCTGGCCAATCAAAAAACTTTCCATCTGATTGGTCGAACCAAAAGTGGTGAAGGCAATTTCAGCTCCTGCCATTCAGTTTGTTCAAGATGAGGAACAGCCGGACACTGTAAAACCCGGACCGGCGTGGCCAATCAAGGTTCAGGATGGCTTTTTCGGCAGCAGGCCAGGGTTCGTTGTGCAATAAAACTTCAGCGGATTGTTCCTCTGCATCCTGGTGAAAAAAAGACAACCGGAGCCACACCACCTCACCGGCCAAAGGTTCCTCGTGCAGAAGCCTTTGCACAAGGCCGAGCAATCCTTCCGGAATTTCCAAAGCGGAATCCAGCCCAAAAGAGCGAATTCCGTAATTGCCGATATAAGCCTGCCAGACATTTCCTCCAATCGACCATGTTTCAAGCAGGACCTGCTGTTCATCCACACAATTCCAGAATGCCGCCAGACAGACATGCAGGGAATTGGCACAAAACAGGTCCAGTCCATTGCGGATGGCGGCGGTGTGATTTTCACCCAGACCCGCGACACTTTCCACCATCCGGACTCCACCAGGAAGCAGAAATACAACGTCAATTTGTAAGGTGACGCCTTGCTCGTGGGAAATCGAACGGACCACCGTGGCTGCCATCGCCGGGTAAGTCCCGTTGACCAGCACCCAATCCCGGTAGGTTGTGGCTGAAAGGTGGTGTGCCTGCAACACATCAACCAGCCAGGGGTTTAATGACTCAGGTTGGAAGAGTTCCGGGGTATCCATTTCAGTCCTCGCTCTTGGGTTGGGTTGAGTTTGGGGACATTGACAAAAAAACTGAAAACCGATACCCCATAATTATTTTTCAAG
>JAIBAN010000044.1 GCA_019695185.1 Blastocatellia bacterium
GGGCGACAACGTGGCGCTCGAAGTGGAATTGATCATGCCCATCGCAATGGAAAAAGGATTGCGGTTTGCAATCCGCGAAGGCGGTCGCACGGTTGGTGCCGGCACGATCTCCGATATTATCGAATAGTTAGGAAGTTTTGAGGGTTCAGTTTTGAGTTTTGAATTCGGACAGTTGAACAATTCAAAACTCAAAACTCAGAGCTCAAAACTCAAAAAGAGGTGTCGCCTTGAACGAGAAAATTCGAATCCGTCTGAAAGCTTACGATCACCGGGTGCTGGATCAGTCAACCAGTGAAATCGTGGAAACCGCGAAACGCACTGGAGCCAGAGTGGCGGGGCCGATTCCATTGCCGACGGTCAAAAACAAATTCACTGTTTTGCGTTCGCCTCACGTCGACAAGAAGTCGCGCGAACAGTTTGAAATCCGGACGCACAAGCGACTGATGGACATTCTGGATCCAACGCCTCAAACCGTTGATGCCTTGATGAAGCTGGATTTGCCCGCCGGTGTCGATGTTGAGATTAAAGCATTTGGTCGAAAGTAATAATTCCGCCCCGCGCATACGGGGAAAGGGGGCGTCGTAAGAAGCGATGGTGAACGGACTGATTGGTAAAAAAGTTGGAATGACGCAGGTTTTCGGACCTGACGGAACGGTTGTCCCGGTAACGATCTTGAAAGCCGGCCCATGTGTGGTGGTCCAAAAGAAAACCGTGACATCCGATGGTTACAATGCCGTGCAACTCGGTTTTGTGGAAGACCGCCCCTTCAAGCGGGTCAACAAACCGATGAAGGGACATTTTGAAAAAACCGGCAAAGGAACTCCTCCGACCCGGATTCTGCGTGAATTCCGTGTCAACGGCGAGGCTGATATTGCAGTTGGAGCCACGGTTCTGGTTGACCTGTTTGCGGAAAACGATTCGATTGAAATTGTCGGCACCAGCAAAGGACGAGGGTTTGCCGGTTTCATCAAACGGCATGGGTTCGGCGGCGGTCGTGACACCCACGGCTCGATGTTCCACCGGGCACCGGGTTCAATTGGTTCTTCGGCTTTTCCGTCACGCGTTTTCCCTGGGACCCGGATGGCTGGTCACATGGGTGTTGAGCAGAAAACAATCAAAAACTTGCGCATCGTCCGGGTGGATGCCGACCAAAATCTGATTTTGGTAAAGGGCAGCGTGCCGGGACCGAACGGCGGGTACGTCGTCATTCGCAAGATGGGAAACACTAAGTAAAGAGGCGGGGGACACGTATGCCGGTTGTGAAAGTCAAAAACTTGAAAAATGAAGAGATTGGCGAGATCGAACTGAGCGAGCGCGTTTTCGGGGCTCCGCTCAATCAGGGTTTGATCTACGAAGCCGTCAAAGAATATCGCGCCAATGGCCGCGCCGGCACCGTCGGCACCAAAACACGCGGCGATGTTTCCGGCGCAGGTCGCAAGTTGTGGAAACAAAAAGGCACGGGCCGCGCCCGGATTGCCAGCTTGCGGTCGCCATTGTGGAAGGGCGGCGGCAATGTTCACGGACCGCAACCCCGTGACTGGAGCTATTCCATTCCCAAGAAAATGCGTCAAGGAGCCATCCGCTCGGCTTTATCGGAGCGGTTGCGCGAAGGCGGACTGGTGGTGGTGGAAAACTTTGAGATGGACCAACCGAAAACCAAACAACTCACCAGCATCCTTAAAAACCTGGGGGCTGAGGCCCGGACATTGCTGGTTGATTCGCTGGAAAATCGGAATCTGATTCTGGCTTCCCGCAATTTGGCTGCGGTTCAACACGTCAATGGATTTGGCGTCAATATCCTGAATGTCTTACAGCACGAAAAAATCGTGGTCAGCCGCCGCGCGGTCGAAGAACTGGAATCAATTTTCGGAAAGTAAGGGCTAAAGCCGGTTGCAGCCGGTGGCGCTGCCTGCCGACTTTGACCTTCGGATTGCCTCTGGAAAAAGGAAAAAACGTATGTTGACTGTCTGGGACATCATTAAATCCCCGGTGATTACCGAAAAGGCGCTGGACCTCAAGGAAGCGACCTCCGACACGCGGCAGTTGGTGACATTTCGGGTGGACGCCCGCGCCAACAAAATTCAGATCCGGGCTGCGGTTGAAAAAATCTTCAATGTGCAGGTTGATTCGGTCCGCACGGCCAATTACAAGGGCAAAGAAGTGCGGCGGGGCCGCCTGGTCGGGAAAAAATCCGACTGGAAGAAAGCCTTTGTGACCCTCAAGCCGGGCCACGTCATTGGCGAATTCGGCGAAGTCATTTGATGGTTCGCAGCTTCGCAATATCCCGACAAGTTTAACCTGAGTTACGAGTGAATCGGTTATGGGAATCAAAAAATTAAAGCCAACTTCGCCGGCACGGCGCTATCAGACATACCTGACCAACGACGAGCTTTCCAGCGTTCGCCCGTTAAAGGGCCTGACTTCTGGCAAACAACGGACGTCAGGTCGGAACAACAAGGGACATTTGACGGTTCGCCATCGGGGCGGCGGTCACAAGAAGCTGTTCCGGGTGATTGACTTCAAACGCGACAAGACCGGAATTCCGGCTGTGGTGGCGACGATTGAATACGATCCGAACCGTTCGGCCCGGATTGCGCTGCTCCATTACATGGATGGCGAAAAGCGGTACATTCTGGCCCCGTTGGGTCTGAAAATCGGCCAAAAAGTGGTTTCCGGACCGGATTCGGACATCATTGTCGGTAACACGTTGCCCCTCAAAAACATTCCGCTCGGCGTGGAAGTGCATAATATTGAGTTGCGGCCCGGCAAGGGTGGCCAAATGGCCCGTAGCGCCGGCAGCAAAGCAATGTTGATTGCCAAGGATAGCGAGATGGCCCAGTTGCGGATGCCTTCCGGCGAAGTCCGGAAAGTACCGGTCGTGTGCCAGGCCACAATCGGTCAGGTCGGCAACATTGAAAACGAAAACGTGTCGCTCGGTAAAGCCGGTCGTTCCCGCTGGATGGGTATCCGTCCGACGGTGCGCGGGGTGGCGATGAACCCAGTTGACCACCCGCATGGCGGCGGCGAAGGCAAAACCTCCGGCGGTCGCAACCCGGTGACGCCGTGGGGCCAGCCCACGCGCGGTTACAAAACCCGCAACAACAAGCGCACCGATCAATATATTGTTAAACGCAGTAAGTAAGAGGGTTGAAGCCAGAACCGGTGGTTCTGGGTTTCGGAGGAGATTAT
Organism: Blastocatellia bacterium; assembly: GCA_019695185.1. Lineage (GTDB taxonomy): Bacteria > Acidobacteriota > Blastocatellia > Chloracidobacteriales > Chloracidobacteriaceae > JAIBAN01. The sequence goes on from JAIBAN010000044.1 coordinate 3,190, forward strand.
GCCGCGTTCAGTTAAAAAGGGACCGTTTGTGGACAAGCATCTGCTTGACGCTGTCAACCGCATGAACAATGCCGGGGAAAAGCGGGTGCATAAGACCTGGTCACGTCGTTCGACGATCATTCCGGACATGGTGGGTCATACCTTTGCTGTTCACAATGGGAAAAAGTTCATTCCCGTTTATGTGTCGGAAAACATGGTGGGTCACAAGCTCGGAGAGTTTTCCCTGACCCGCACGTTCAAGGGCCACGCCGGCGACAAGAACGAAAAGGCCGCCAAGCGGCGTTGACGTTTGAGCGATTTTGGTCAACCACGGGTTGAACTGGAATCCGCCAGACACCACGTACCACAAAGTTTGGGTGGAGTAATTTTATGGAAGCACACGCAGTTGCAAAATTCGTGAAAGGTTCGCCGCAAAAGGTTCGGTTGGTAATCGACTTGATCCGTGGTGTAAAGGCCAACGATGCGCTGGCGATTCTTCGTTTGAGCAAAAAGCGCGCGGCGTCGCCGATTTCGAAAGTCTTGTGGTCGGCCATTTCGAACGCTTCAAATCTGGCTGAAAAACAAAATATCACGGTCGATGTGGATGACCTCTATGTCAACAAATGCTTTGTTGATATGGGGCCGACCAAAAACCGGCGACGGGTTCGTTCGGCTCCGATGGGCCGTGCCTACCGTGAACAGCGTCGGTCTTGCCACATCACGATTCACGTTTCGACGAACAAAGAGTAGCGGAGGCGAAATGGGTCAGAAAGTTCATCCCTTTGGATTTCGGTTGGGAGTCAATCGTACCTGGCACTCAATCTGGTATGCGAAGAAGCACAAAGAGTTCTCTGAATTGTTGGCTGAAGACCTCAAGGTCAAGAAAGAACTCAAAAAGAAATTTGCCGGTGCGGGCGTCGCTTCAATCGATGTCGAACGGGCAGCCAACAAATTGAAAATCATCATTCACACTTCGCGTCCGGGCATCATCATCGGTCGGAAAGGCGCTGAAATCGACAAGTTGAAAGCCGAGATTCAGCAAAAAACGGGCCGTGAAGTGATTGTCAACATTCAGGAAATCCAAAAGCCCGAACTGAGCGCGCAACTCCAGGCCGAACAGATTGCCCAGCAACTGGAAAAGCGGATTGCCTTCCGCCGGGCCATGCGCAAGACGGTGGAAAGCGCCAAACGGTTTGGTGCCCAGGGCGTCAAAGTGCGGGTTTCAGGCCGGTTGAACGGTGCTGAAATCGCACGCGCTGAACAATACCTGGATGGGCGGATGCCGTTGCACACCCTCCGGGCTGACATTGATTACGGGTTTGCCCAAGCCTACACGACCTATGGTGTGATTGGGGTCAAGGTTTGGATTTACCGGGGCGAAATTTACGAAGCCCGTCGCGCAGCCGCCGCCACCCGGCGTACCGTTTAAGAGGCGAGAAGACCATGGCAGAGTATAAAATTCCACAGAAAGTCAAGTTTCGGAAACAACAACGCGGTCGGCGTAGCGGTCTGGCGACCCGTGGGTCGCTGATTGCCTTCGGCGAATTCGGGCTCAAGGTGCTCGAAGCGGCCTGGATTTCCGGCAAAGAAATCGAAGCCGCCCGAATTGCGATCAGTCGCGCGGTCAAGCGCGGCGGCAAGCTCTGGATTCGGATTTTCCCGGACAAGCCGATTACCAAGAAACCGGCTGAAACCCGTATGGGTAAAGGTAAGGGTGCTCCCGAAGGCTGGGTGGCGGTCGTCAAGCCGGGCCGGATTCTCTTTGAAATGGAAGGCGTCAACGAAGAGGATGCGCGCGAAGCCATGCGGCTTGCAGCGCAGAAACTGTCGGTCAAAGTCAAATTTGTGACCCGCGAAGACCAGCAGGGAGGAATTGTATGAAGCAAGTGGCATCATTGCGGGAAACCAGCACTGAAGATTTGCAGACGATGGAAAACGAGTTGCGGGAAAACCTGTTTCGCGCCCGTTTCAAACAGAGCCTTGGCGACGCCGAAGCGGCCAAGTCGATTACCAACGATCGAAAGAAATTGGCTCGGGTGAAAACACTGCTTCGGGCACGTCAACTTGGAATTGAGAAATAACCGCACCACGGGCGCGGCCCAGGGTCGCGCAGTCCGGTGACGGAAGAGGAGTTCATATGGCGGAACAGGAAATTCAGGCACAGACGGAAACCAGCTCCCGGCCGGGCGGGAAGCGGAATGAAAAGATTGGAATTGTCGTGAGCGACAAAATGCTGAAAACGGTCGTCGTGCGGGTTGATCGGTTGGTACAGCATCCCAAGTATCGCCGCTACATCCGTCGCACGTCAAAGTTCATGGCTCATAACGAGACCGATTGCAAGATCGGGGACAAGGTCCGGATTTCGGAAACCCGTCCTTTGTCGGCTCGCAAGCGTTGGCGCGTTGTGGAAGTCCTGCAACGGGCGGCCCGCTAAAGGCACAAACCAATTGCCCGGCCCACCCTGCCGGGACAAGTGAGGAGGAAAAAAAGCCATGATTCAGATGAGAACCATTCTTGAGGTCGCGGATAATTCAGGGGCCAAAAGAATCTCCTGTATTTTACCCTTGGGCGGCAGCACGGGCCTCAAAGCATCGCTCGGCGACATTATCACCGCCAATGTCAAGGAAGCGGCTCCGGATGGAACGGTTAAAAAAGGGCAAGTGGTCAAAGCCGTCATCGTCCGCACCCGCAAGGAAGTGCGCCGCAAAGACGGCACCTATGTCCGCTTTGACCAGAATGCTGCTGTGTTGATTAAAAAGTCAGCAGAAGGCTGGGACCCGGTGGGGACCCGTGTGTTCGGTCCTGTCGCCCGCGAACTGCGTGACAAAAAGTTTATGAAAATTATCTCACTTGCCCCGGAGGTTATATAAGATGCCCGCCAAAGCAAAAGTAACGAAAAATGATTTGGTCGTCGTCTTGGCCGGAAAAGACGTGGGCAAACGTGCCCGTGTGCTGGAAGTGAAGCCGAGCGAAGGCAAAGTGCTGGTGGAAGGCGTGGCTGTGGTACAGCGCCACACCCGTCGCAACGCCCAACGGAGCAATGTCGGCGGCATCATCGAGCGCGAAGCCATGATTGATATTTCAAACGTGCAGGTGGTTTGCCCCTCCTGCGGTGCGCCCACCAGGGTCGCAATCAAAATTCTGGAAGATGGCACCCGCAAGCGTCAGTGCAAAAAATGCAGCGCAATTATTGAGCGCCGTTAGTGCCGGGTTGGATCATTTGGCCTGAAGCGACCACTTTTTAAAGGATGCTGGTCGTCGAGAGACGAGGGAAGAGAGTTTAGCAATGGTTCCAAGACTCAAACAAAAGTATCGTGAAGAGATCATCAAGAAACTGGAAGCCGAGTTTGGATACAAAAACCCGATGGCGATTCCGAAACTGGAAAAAATCGTCGTCAACATGGGGGTTGGCCGAGACTATATCAGCTCCAAAAACGCCAAGGTGCTGGAAGTCGCCGCAGAAGAAGTCGGTTCGGTTACGGGACAGCACCCGGTGGTCACCCGTGCCAAAAAATCCATCGCTTCGTTCAAATTGCGCCAAAACGACCCCATTGGGGTCATGGTAACCCTGCGCGGCGATCACATGTATGAATTTCTGGATCGCCTGATCAGTATCGCCCTCCCGCGAGTGCGTGACTTCCGGGGAATTTCCGGCAAAGCCTTTGATGGACGCGGCAATTACACCCTCGGCCTGAAGGATCAGTTGTTGTTTCCCGAAGTGGACTTTGCCAAGGTGGACAAGGCGCGCGGGATGAATATTTCGATTATTACGACGGCAAAAACGGACGAAGAAGGCCGGGCTTTGCTGCGCTTCTTTGGAATGCCTTTTCGGCAGAACTAAGGTTGAGAACCTCGCTGCCCCGGTGGCAACCGTACGGGCAGGCTTGAAAGGATGCAGGTATGGCAAAACAGTCGATGATCGCAAAGGCAAACCGGAAGCCCAAGTTCAAGGCGCGCGGTTACAATCGGTGCAAACGGTGCGGACGCCCCCGGGCCTACATCCGCAAGTTTGGTATCTGCCGGTTGTGTTTCCGTCAACTGGCGCTTGAAGGGCAGATTCCCGGCGTGACGAAATCAAGCTGGTAAGCCCGTGGTAGTGAAAGGATCCGTTCAGCAAACAGAATTTGGAGTAGACACATGACCGACCCGATTGCAGACATGCTCACAAGAATGCGAAACGCGCTGGGTGCCAAACACCAAAAGGTGGACGTTCCGGCCTCGAAACTGAAGTTGGAAATTGCGCGAATTTTGAAAGAAGAAGGCTACATCAATAACTACAAAGTTGCCGGTGAAAGCCCCCGGAAAACGATTCGGATTTATTTGCGCTATGGCGTCAAAGGCGAACCGGTGATTCAACATTTGCTCCGGATTTCCAAACCGGGCTGTCGCCGTTTTGTCGGCAGCACCGAAATTCCCAATGTGCTCGGCGGTTTGGGTGTGAATATCGTCAGCACGTCGCAAGGTTTGATGACTGGCAAACAAGCCCGCAAGGCCAATGTTGGCGGCGAGCTGATGTGCGAAATTTACTAAGCGAATCAGAAGAGCCCCAGGGAGGTCTCATCCTGCTTGGAAGAGCGAGCTCTTCGAAACCGAAGAATTGAAGAGAGACGGTAGCTATGTCACGAGTTGGAAAAAAAGTAATTCCGGTTCCGTCGGGCGTTTCAATCAGCCTGTCGCCTGAAAGCATCGAGGTCAAAGGACCAAAGGGAGCACTCCAGACGGCGATTCCAAACGGTATTCATATCAAACAGGAAGGTGCCACCCTCAGTGTGGAACGGGCTTCGGATGATTATGCAGCCCTCCATGGCCTGACCCGTGCTTTAGTAGCCAATTCAGTCAAAGGTGTGACTGAAGGGTTCGTCCAGCAGATGGATGTGGTGGGGGTCGGGTATAAAGCCGAAGTCAAAGGGACGGTCATCAATTTCAGCCTGGGGTATTCGCATCCGGTTGAGTTTCACCTGCCCAAGGGAATTGAGTGCAAGGTGGAAAAACTGCCCCGCCAGATTCCTCAATACCAAACAACCTTGACGCTCTCAGGCATTGACCGCCACCAGTTGGGTCAAGTGGCTGCCAACCTGAACCGGCTGCGCAAACCGGATGCGTATAAGGGCAAAGGAATTCGGTACGCTGATCGGGTGTTGCGCTTGAAGCCCGGTAAAACAGGTGGCAAGGGCGGGAAAAAATAGGTCCGTCTCTGTCGTTTCGTGTCCCTCTAGTGGACGTTCTAAAGGTGAGGTGTTGGAATGGGTACGAAAAATCGTGCTGAAGTTCGTCAGGCAGTCCATGGCCGGATTCGCAAGAAGGTTTCGGGAACGGAACAACGGCCACGTCTGTGTGTCTTCCGGAGCCTGAATCATATTTACGCGCAGGTGATTGACGACACCAAAGGGGAGACGCTGTGCAGCGCTTCCACCGTGGAAAAAGGCCTCCGCGAAAAGACCGGTGGCAACTTGGCTGCTGCGGTTGAAATTGGCAAATTGATTGCGGAGCGGGCCAAGGCCAAAGGAATTGAAACTGTTGTTTTCGACCGGGGTGGTTACATCTATCACGGTCGGGTAAAGGGCCTGGCGGAAGCCGCGCGTGAGGCTGGACTGAAGTTCTAAAACGGAGAACACAATGCAAAAGATTAGCGCTGAAGGGTTGGATTTGAAAGATACGGTGATTTCCATCAACCGCGTCACCAAAGTGGTGAAGGGCGGGAAAAATATGAGCTTCAGTGCTCTGGTGGTGGTTGGAGATGGGAATGGCGTCGTCGGATTCGGCAGCGGAAAAGCCAAGGAAGTGCCGATTGCCATTCGCAAAGGCGTGGAAGCTGCGAAAAAGAATCTGGTGCGGGTTCCTTTGTCAATCAGCACGCTGCCCCATCCAATTATTGGCAACTATGGCGCTGGCAAGGTTTTGATGAAACCCGCCCCGGAAGGAACCGGGGTCATTGCCGGGGCTGCTGTCCGTGCCATCATGCAATCGCTGGGCGTCCATAACGTAGTGACGAAAGTCATCGGCTCCAACAATCCGCACAACATTGTGCGCGCCACGTTTGCCGGCCTTTCCCGCATTCAGAGCCGGGAAGATGTTGCCCGGTTGCGGGGAAAACGGGCTGAGGAGATTTAAGAACCTATGAGCGAGAAGAATTCTGGAAAAGGCACCACCGCCAAGGTGAAAATCAAATGGTATCGAAGCTATATTGCTTCGCCCGAAACGCACAAGGTGATTGTGCGCAGTCTTGGGTTTACCAAACTTCAGCAGGTGGTTGAACGGCCTGATACTCCTTCAACCCGTGGCGCGGTCGCCAAGGTGCCGCACTTGTTGAAAATTGTTGAGTAAGGCTCTTTCTGGAACGGAAAGGCTTTGCATTCGTTTGAGGGAACAACCAATGCCAATCGGATTGCACAATTTGCAGGCACCGGAAGGTGCCAACAAGAAGAAGAAGCGTGTCGGGCGCGGACCGGGTTCCGGTCACGGCAAAACCTCGACCCGTGGTCACAAAGGACAAAAATCACGTTCCGGGTACTCTTCCATGCGCGGGTTTGAAGGCGGCCAGATGCCGCTTCATCGGCGCTTGCCCAAGCGGGGCTTTACCAGTATTTTCAAGAAAGAATGGTCGGTGGTCAATTTGGCCACTTTGGAAAAACGCTTTGAAAGCGGTGAAACCATTACACCTGAATTGCTGGTGGAACGCGGTGTGATTACCAAACTTTCCAAGGACGGCGTGGTGATTTTGGCCCAGGGGGAATTGACCAAAGGATTGGTCGTCAAAGCACATCGTTTTAGTACCAAAGCCAAGGAGAAAATTACCGCTGCGGGTGGAACTGCTGAAGTATTGCAAGCCAGCTAACCGATTGGCTGGAACGATTCCAACGTTGCCGCTGAGGAACTATGTTCGATCAAATTTTTAACAGTTTTCGCAATGTGTTTTCGGTGCCGGATCTGCGCAAAAGGATTTTGTTCACACTCGGCATGCTGTTGGTGTATCGGATTGGAAGTCATATCCGAACCCCTGGCATCAATCCGGACAAACTGAGCGAGCTGTGGCGCGAACTGCAAGGATCGCTGGTGGGAGTGCTGGATCTGTTCTCCGGCGGAAATTTCCGGGTTGTTTCCATCTTTGCTTTGGGAATTACGCCCTACATCACATCATCGATTATTCTACAATTGATGACGGTGGTGTGGCCCTACCTCAAGAAGCTTTCAGAAGAAGGCGAATTGGGTCGGCGCAAAATCAACCAATATACCCGTTACCTAACCATTGTGTTATCCCTGGTCCAGTCCTTTACGATTGCCATGTGGCTGAAGGGCCGTCCGGGACTGGTCTACGATGGCGGTTCAGTCTGGTTTATTTTGGGAACCATGCTGACTCTCAGTACCGGCACCGCTTTTATCATGTGGCTGGGTGAACAAATCACGGAGCGGGGAATTGGGAATGGCATCAGCCTTCTGATTTTCGCGGGGATTGTACTCCGGTTGCCGAGCATTATGCAGCAGTTGGCCGAACGGGCCAAATCAGATCCGACCTCAGCATTGAGCGTAGTGGTTTTGATTGGGGCCATGGTTTTGATTGTGGCAGGGGTTGTTTTTATGGAACGGGGCCAAAGAAGGGTTTCGATTCATTTTGCCCGTCGCCAGGTTGGAAAGCAGCAAGTGGGTGGACAGGCAACCTACATGCCACTCAAGGTCAATATGGCAGGAGTGATTCCAGTCATTTTTGCCTCTTCAATCCTGACCTTTCCACAAACTTTAGGTCAGTTTCTGCACTATGATTGGGTTCAAAAAGCATCTCAGATGATGCGGAGCGGGCATCCCCTTTACGACCTGATCTTTGTTTCGGCCATCTTTTTCTTCACCTTCTTCTATGTGTCTGTGATCTTTAACACGGATGAAGTATCGGAAAATCTGCGTAAGCAGGGTGGTTTTGTGCCGGGCATCCGACCAGGGAAAAAGACGGCTGATTATCTGAACACGATTTTGACCCGGTTGACTATTGTGGGTGCCCTGTATTTGGCTGTGATTTGTATCATCCCTCAATTTGTGATAACCGGGATTGAAGTTCAGGAAATTCCTTTTATTGGTGAGAAACTCTACGCCTTGTTGACATCAAACCCGGTTACAGGATGGATTCCGAAGGGGATGGGATTCAGCTTCTACTTTGGCGGAACTTCGCTCCTGATTGTGGTAGGCGTGGCCATGGATACGGTCAGCCAAATTGAATCCCAGTTGATTATGAGAAACTATGAAGGGTTTCTTAAAAAGAATCGGGTTCGGGGCCGTCGTGGATAAGGATGCGGTCGGGACAGTTGAATGGTTATTGCCAAGTCGAAAGCAGAAATTGAAAAGATGTATCGTTCCGGTCAATTGGCTGCACAGCTCTTGCACGAATTATGCAAGATGGTTGAGCCAGGAATGAATACCTTGACATTGGACCGTTTTGCTGAAAACTGGTTGAAAGAACGAAAGGCGTTCTCCCCTTTCAAAGGATATCGAAGCTATCCCAAACATATTTGCACTTCCATCAACCACCAAGTGGTTCATGGAATTCCTTCGGAAGCGGCGATTATGCGGGAGGGCGATATCATCAGTATTGATTGTGGAGTCAGTTTTGAGGGGTATGTGGCTGACACAGCAGCTACTGTTGGAGTCGGTGCTATTTCCGAACCAGCCCGGAAATTGATTCAGGCGACGGAACAGTCGCTTTATCACTCAATCGAACAGCTTCGTTTGGGGAACCGCCTCTATGATGTTTCCTATGCTGTCCAGTCGTATATCGAGCCATTTGGCTATACATTGGTCCGGGAATTTTGTGGTCACGGGGTGGGGCGCAAAATGCACGAAGAGCCACTCGTGCCAAATTGTGGAAAAAAACCGCACACCGGTCCCAAATTGAAAGAAGGTTGGGTTTTGGCGGTTGAACCGATGGTCAACCTGGGGGTGGCTGATGTCAAAACGCTGGCTGACGCTTGGACGGTCGTAACTTTGGATGGAAAGCTGTCTGCTCATTTCGAGCACACCATTGCTGTAACTGAAAACGGGCCACGAATTTTAACAGCGCTGAACGCATAAGTATTTACTTTCTTTTCGTTTGTGGTATTATCCGCCGTTTACGATTAAACCCTCAAAAAAAGCCGAAAGGTCTATGTCGAAAGAAGACTCAATTGAAGTAATGGCGGCGGTGATTGAAGCTCTGCCCAATGCCACGTTTCGTGTCGAGCTGGAAAATAAACACCGAGTATTAGCCCGAATTTCGGGCAAAATGCGCAAAAATTTCATCAAAATTCTGCCGGGAGACCGTGTCTTGGTCGAGCTATCACCCTACGACCTCACCCGGGGCCGAATTGTATACCGATATAAGTAACAACCCACAACTCAAGTACCCGAAAACGAGCAATTGGTTTCGGGCTCCGTTTCCCTTGTTGAGGTAACCCATGAAGGTTCGTGCATCCGTCAAAAAAATGTGCGATAAGTGCAAGATTATTCACCGTCGCGGCATTGTGCGTGTCATTTGCGAAAATCCGAAGCACAAGCAACGTCAGGGATAGTTCTTGGCGGCAAGGTCGCTGAGATTTGAAACTCATTCGAAGGTACACACAATGGCTCGTATTGCTGGAATCGATTTGCCGGAAAATAAACGCGTCGAAATCGGATTGACCTATATCTACGGCATTGGCCGCTCACGGTCAGTCAAAATCCTGCTTGAAGCGCAAGTGGATATTAACAAGAAGGTGCGGGAACTCACCGAAGATGAATTGGGGCGAATTCGTTCGATTCTGGACCGGGACGGTGAAGTGGAAGGCGACCTTCGCAAGCGCATTCAGCTTGACATCAAGCGCCTGGTCGAAATTCAGTGTTTTCGTGGCATTCGCCATCGGCGCGGGTTGCCCGTGCGCGGCCAACGGACGCACACCAATGCCCGGACCCGGAAAGGTCCACGGCGTGCAACCATTGCCAAGAAGAAAGCTCCAGGCAAGAAGTAACACCTGTTTACGAAATGGGGCGGAACGTTACAACGTACCTTCCGCCTTTTTTATTGGGATAGAGCACAATGGCTAAAAAACCATCACCAGGAGCGAAAAGCTCAAAGAAAAAAGCTTTTAAAAAACGTGAGAAGAAAAACATTCCCCAGGGAATCGTTCACATTCAGGCGTCTTTCAATAATACCTTGGTCAGTATCACCGACCTGGCCGGAAATTTGGTGAGCGCGAGCAGTTCCGGTGCATTGGGTTTCAAAGGCTCCCGCAAAGGAACGCCGTTCGCCGCTCAACAGGCGGCAGCACGGGCCGCAGCGACTGCCAAGGAAAATGGTATGCAGAGCTGCGAAGTCCGCGTCAAAGGGCCGGGTTCCGGTCGGGAATCAGCCATTCGCGCCCTTCAATCAGTTGGAATCGAAGTGAAAGTCATCAAAGATGTGACACCGATTCCCCACAACGGTTGCCGTCCGCGCAAGCGTCGGCGGGTCTAAACAACGCACTATTAAGTTGCATTTGAGAGTATCGAGGAGGAACTTCCCTTGGCGAGATATAGGGGTCCAGTCTGTCGTTTGTGTCGGCGCGAAGGTGTCAAGCTGTTTTTGAAGGGTGAGCGTTGTTTCAAGCCTTCGTGTGCCATTGATAAACGCGGTCCGCAGCCACCCGGACAGCATGGTCGTGATTTGCGCCGTGGTAAATTGACCGGTTACGGCGAGCAGTTGCGTGAAAAGCAAAAAGCCAAACGGATCTATGGAATGGGCGAAGGTCAGTTCCGTTCCTACTTTGAAAGAGCCGTCCGGCAAAAAGGCGTGACGGGTGAAAACCTGCTTGCCCTCTTGGAACGTCGTTTGGACAATGTGGTGTACCGGATGGGTGCGGCCACCTCACGGGCGCAGGCACGGCAATTGGTTTCTCACGGTCATATCAGTGTCAACAATCGCAAGGTTGACATTCCTTCCTTCCAGGTGAAGGTTGGTGATATGGTGGCCGTACGGGAAAACAGTGTGGCCAATGCTCACGTTCAGAAAGCTTTCCAAACTGCTGATGGACGAGGACGTCCGGCCTGGATTGAACTGGTTGACAAAACCAAGCTGGTTGGAAAAGTGACCTCGCTTCCGCGTCGGGAAGACATCACTCAAGACATCAAAGAACAGATGATCGTTGAACTTTATTCCAAGTAAGTTTCAACACACCCAGCCGTTCAGGGAGCCCTGCGTGCAAGTCAACGCGGTGTCTGCCTGTACGGCTACTTTGTTCTAAAGGAGCAAACGTATGTGGACCGGCTTTCAAAAGCCCAAGCGACTGGCCTGTGATTCGGATACGCTGACGGACAAATACGGGCGTTTTCACGCACAACCCTTTGAAAAAGGCTTTGGAACCACAATTGGCAACAGCCTCCGGCGGGCGTTGCTTTCCTCAATTGAGGGAGCTGCCATTACCGCTGTCAAAATTGATGGAGTGTTGCATGAGTTTTCCTCGATTCCGGGTGTGGTTGAAGATGCAACTGACATCATCTTGAATCTAAAACGGATTCCATTCCGGTTGAATGGAACCGGGCCGAAAACCATCCGTTTGGAAAGCGATAAACCGGGCGAATTGTTTTCACGGGACATTCAGGCTGATTCGGAAGTGGAAATTCTGGATGGAAATATTCCGATTGCCACCATTAGCGATGGAGGCCGCCTTTCAATCGAAATGCGGTTGAAGATCGGGCGGGGGTATGTATCAGCGGATCGAAATTTTGATGAAGACCTCTCGGTTGGCTATATTCCGATTGATTCAGTTCACTCCCCCATCAAAAAAGTCAATTATCAGGTCGAGGCGGCTCGTCTCGGGCAGGACACCGATTATGACAAATTGATTTTGGAAGTCTGGACCAACGGCAGCATTCAACCGGATGATGCCATCGGATTGGCCGCGAAGCTGATCAAAGATCACATGGCGATCTTTATCAATTTCGAGGATAACGAGCCGGAACACCGCGAAGTTGAATCGGCTGACCGCCCCCGGCGGGCAGTCAACGAACATCTGGATCGTTCAGTGGAAGAGCTGGAATTGAGTGTTCGGTCCTATAACTGCTTGAAGAATGCCGATATTCGCACCATCCGTGAGTTGGTGCAAAAGACCGAGCAGGAAATGCTGAAAACCAAGAATTTCGGTCGTAAATCACTGAACGAAATCAAGGAAATCATGTCAGCGATGGGGTTGCGTTTGGGAACCGTCTTTGATGAAGAAGGCAATATCATCGCATATCGGGACAATGAATAATTGGTAGGGAAGAGGAACTATGAGACACTTGAACGCACACCGTAAACTTGGGCGGACCTCGGCACACCGGAAATCGTTGCTGAGAAATTTGGCCACTTCGTTGATTTTGCACGAACGGTTGGTGACCACGTTGCCAAAAGCCAAGGAACTGCGCCCCTTTGTTGAAAAAGCGATTACTCTGGGCAAGCGGGGCGACTTGCATGCCCGTCGGCTGGCTGCTGGTTACTTTCATGCCGGAAACCAGGATCGGATTCCGGATGCCCATGGCGAACGGACTGCCGGTGTGGCTGCGGTCCGCAAACTGTTTGATACAATTGCCGCCCGGTTTAGCGAACGTAACGGTGGGTACACCCGGATTATCAAGCTGGGGACCCGTCGTGGTGATGGTGCCGAAGTTGCCATCATCGAGCTGATCGGAAGTGAATACAAACCGGCTGCTGAAGAATCCAGCGCAAGCTAAATCGTTTCACAAGCGGCTTCAGAGGTGAAAAATGCTTCATCTTTGCCAAATTTCGCTTGTGGCGCAACAATTCGCCTCAACCTCCCGTGCCTGACGGGAGCGTTGAGGTTTTTTTGTTCGTGAGAGAGGGCCGAATGAATCAAAAAGAAGTCAAAGAAATTATTGAGTTGGTTGCCAGTCACCAGATTGCTGAACTTGAGATTGAGCGCTCCGGTTTCAAGTTACGCATTAAAACCGTCCACTCCCAACCAACCGCTCCGGTCATGCCAGTTGTAACCGCAGTTCACCATGAGCAATCGCATCCGGTTTCTTTTGTGACGCCAGCCACGGCTCCCCCAGTTCACCCGGCCACGGGAAATTTAACTTTTGAGGCCACACCGGCCCCAGTGGCAGCCCCCCAACCGGAAAACCTACATAAGGTGACTGCGCCGATTGTCGGGACTTTATACCGGGCTCCCAATCCGAATGCCAAATCCTTTGTCGAAATTGGCAGCCGGGTCCAGCCGGGAACCGTGTTGTGCATTATTGAGGCCATGAAACTGATGAATGAAATTGAGGCCGATGTGGCCGGAGAAATTGTGGAAATTCATCAGGAAAATGGGAAACCGGTCGAATATGGCCAGGTTTTGTTTACCATTCGCCAGGACTAATTAATGAGACAGATGACAGAAATTGAGTGAACAGTGATAAGTAACGAGTAACAAGAAAAAATTTCCTGCTTGCTGCTTGTTACCTGTCACTTATCACTTGTGACCTGTCACCTGTCACCTGTCACCTGTCACCTGTCACTTTGCTTTTTTTATGTTTCGAAAAATACTGATTGCCAATCGGGGCGAAATCGCCTGCCGTATCATTTGGGCCTGCCGGGAACTCGGAATCAAAACAGTTGCGGTATATTCACAGGCGGACGCCGATTCCCTGCATGTTCGTTTTGCGGATGAGGCCATTTGCATTGGCCCTCCACCTTCACGGGAAAGCTACCTCAATATACCTTCGGTCATCAGTGCTGCTGAAATCACCAACTGTGATGCTATACACCCTGGTTACGGCTTCTTGGCGGAAAACGCCCATTTTGCTGAAGTCTGCGAAGCCTGTAATTTGACCTTCATTGGTCCGCACCCGGAGGCTATCCGGACCATGGGCGATAAAGCCCGTGCCCGTGCTGCTATGATTGAGGCCGGAGTCCCGGTCCTGCCAGGCAGTGACGGAATCATTGAGCATATCGAATCGGCTCACGAGATTGCCAAAAAAATCGGCTACCCGGTCATTATCAAAGCCACAGCGGGCGGCGGGGGGAGGGGAATGCGGATTGTCTACCGTCCGGACGACCTCCTGGCCCAATTGGAAACTGCCCAGGCGGAAGCCGGAGCGGCTTTTGGCAATCCCGGCGTCTACATTGAAAAATACATTGAGACACCGCGTCATATCGAAGTTCAGGTGTTGGCGGATTCCCACGGAAACGTGATTCATTTGGGCGAACGTGAATGTTCCATCCAGCGCAGACACCAAAAGCTGATTGAAGAATCCCCCTCGCCCATGATGACTCCCGAAATCCGGGAACGAATGGGGGAGGCTGCCCGCGAAGCCTGCCGCAAAGTTGGCTACGTCAATGCCGGAACCATCGAATTCATTGTGGATGAGAAGCAAAACTTCTATTTCATGGAGATGAACACCCGCATTCAGGTGGAACATCCGGTCACCGAACTGGTAACCAATTCCGACTTGGTCCGGGCCCAGATTCTGGTTGCCGCAGGCGAAGAGATTGGTTTCAACCAGGAAGACATCGTTTTTTCCGGACATGCCATTGAATGCCGTATCAATGCCGAAGACCCCGTCCGTTTTACTCCCAGTCCCGGTTTGATTACAGCCTTTAACTTGCCAGGTGGTCCGGGGGTTCGGATTGATACCCATGCCTATCCGGGGTATGTGGTTCCGCCAAACTACGATTCACTGGTGGCCAAGTTGATTGTACATGCCCGGACCCGACCCTTGGCCATCGCCCGGATGAAACGGGCTTTGGACGTGATGATTGTCGAAGGAATCAAGACTACCGTTCCACTCCATCAAAAAATCATGGACGACCAGGATTTCATTGACGGCAAACTTTCAACCCGGTTTATGGAACGGTTTTTGGCAAAGAGCTAATCAAGACAGGGTTCAGGGTTCAGGGTTCAGGTTCTTTTGAGTAGACGAATGACGATTGATAGTGAACCCCATTCAGAACTTCAGATTTCCCGGTAATTGAAACCCTGAACCCTGAACCCTGAACCCTGAACCCTGAACCCTGAACCCTGAACCCTGAACCCTGAACCCTGAACCCTGAACCCTCAGCCTCTATGCCCACAGCCCTCATCTATGCGCCTGAATTTCTGGACCATGACACCGGTAGCCACCCGGAGAATGCCGGACGGGTCAGCGGTATCAAAACGGAGTTGGAAAAACTGCCTGGACTGAACTGGCTGGCCCCGCGCGAGGCAGAGGAGGCAGATATCCTGCGATGTCATACTGACAACCATTTAGACGCGGTGTACCAGGCATGGGGCATAACCAGTACCAGGAAATTTGTGGCTTTGGACCCGGATACGATGATGTCCAGAGGTTCGCTTAAAGCTGCTCTCCTGGGGAGCGGGGGGGTGGTTACGGCTGTGGACGCCGTAATGAGCGGGCAGGTGGAAAATGCTTTTGTGCTGGTGCGGCCTCCCGGCCATCATGCCACTCCGGACCAAGCCATGGGTTTTTGTATTTTCAATCATGTGGCAGTGGGAGCACGGTATGTGCAGGAAACCTACAACCTTGAGCGCGTTCTGATTGTTGATTGGGATGTGCATCACGGAAACGGCACCCAGGATATTTTTTACGCCGATAAGTCGGTGTTTTATTACTCCCTCCATCAGTTTCCCCACTATCCTGGCACCGGCAGTCACCACGAAACCGGTGTGGGGGCAGGGAAAGGGTATACCTTGAACATTCCGTTGCCGGCCTACACCAGCGCGGCTGACCATGTGCGTGAATTTCGGCGGGGACTCAAGGAAATCACGGCCAAAATCAAGCCGGATTTCATTTTGGTGTCCGCCGGATTTGATGCCCACATCGCAGACCCATTGGGTGAGTTGCAACTGACCGATCAGGATTTTTCCCAAATGACCACTGACCTCAAACATCTGGCAGCAGAATATTGTGAGGGGCGGCTGGTTTCCATGCTCGAAGGAGGCTATAACCTGACGACACTGCCCTATACGGTGTCCCGCCACGTTCGGGCCCTGCAAGCCAAAGAATAAGGAAACAGGTTGTGAGACGTGCGCACGGGTTGGCCCGCTTCAATCGCCGCACTTGGCGGCGGAAACAGGTTCAAAAACTGACCGAAAATCGGGCACTGGTCCAGTTGCGGGAAATCAAACAAGGTTTTGCCCGTTACATTGACCGGAATTTCGGACGTTTTGCCGAAGACTGTTCCAAATGCACAACGCCCTGTTGTGCTGATGCCCAGTTCGTCAACATCAATATTACCCGCCTTGAAGCCCGTGCCATGATTGAAACCCTCCGGGAAAGCTCCAAATACGGCCCTGACAAAGTTGCCGAAGTGTTGGACCGAGCCCAGGCAACCGCTACGACCTATGGCCTGAGCGAAGAGGGCGATACCTTTGAGAAAACATATGCCTGCCCGCTATTTGAAAAGGGGGTCGGCTGCTTGGTCCATTGGAAGGCCAAGCCGGCTCCCTGTATCCAACACGGCTGCTATGAAAACTGGCAGCACCTGCCCGAAGCGGGAACGCTCCGGCGGGTTGAACGCACCGTGGCCCGGTTGAATGAACAGGTCTATGAGAAACCGGTCGAGTTTCTGACAATTCCGGTTTGGCTCTTGAAAATCAATCGGGAAAATGAGAGACAATAAAATCACAAGATTTTTCTAGTAAGGCTACCCGGCATTTGTGAACCCAAAACATGAGAGGAGCACCCTTTATGGGATTTGTATCTGAATTCAAGGAGTTTATTGCACGGGGAAATGTGATGGACCTTGCGGTGGGAGTCATCATCGGGGGAGGTTTTGGAAAAATCGTGACCTCGTTGGTCAATGACATCCTCATGCCTCCAATTGGCATGGTTTTAGGAAATTCGTTTGCGGCTTTGAATCTGGCCATTGGCACCGGCAAAGACGGTAAACCCATTACCATCAACTATGGTAATTTCATCCAAACCGTAGTGGATTTTCTGATCATTGCGCTGGTGATTTTTCTGGTGGTTAAGGCGGTCAATAAACTGAAACGGGAAAAAGCAGCGGAGCCTGCGGCCCCGCCTGAGCCAACCAATGAAGAGAAACTGTTAGGAGAAATCCGCGACCTGTTAAAGAAAAAATAAAGGGCTGAGAGGTATTTCAAAGGACTGAGGACTGAGGACTGAGGACTGAGCGAAGGCAAATCGGTTGGACAATCCAACATTCCAAAAGAGGTTGAAAGGTCAACCCTCAGTCCTCAGTCCTCAGTCCTCAGTCCTCAGTCCTCAGCCCTTGATATTGTATGACCATCCACCGTTTTTATCTTCCTGGTGACTTGGATACCGGTCAGGAATTGCCGCTTGCGGAAGAAGAGGCCCATCACGCCCGGAATGTTCTGCGACTTGCGACTGATAATGAAATTCTTGTGTTTGATGGAACGGGAAGGGAATTTTCATCCATCATTGCCGGTGTCGAAAAAAAACGGGTGACCGTGCGGATTGGAGCGGAAAAGTTCAACCGCCGGGAATCCTCACTGGAAATCACGCTGGCCGTCGCCCTCATCAAACCCGAACGATTTGAATGGATATTGCAAAAGGCAGTGGAACTTGGGGTCAAAACCCTGGTTCCCCTTGTTACCGAATTTACCGAAAAGGGATTGGTGCGACAGGAGAATACCAACCGGCGACTGCGCTGGGAACGGATAGCCCTGGAAGCCACCAAACAATGCGAGCGAGCAGTCCTGATGCAGATTGAGCCCCCGGTTTCATTTTCAGCCCAATTTCCCTTGGCGGCTGACCGTTTGGGCGTGATGCTGGTTGAACGTGACGCCGGGAATTGGAAAACCGTTACTGGAAAAGTTGCACCCACACCTTCAAAAATAACCCTTTTCATTGGTCCCGAAGGGGGCTGGAGTACCTCCGAACGAATGCTTGCTGTGGAGCAGCAAAATGTCCTGCAAACCACCCTCGGACCGCGCATTCTGCGGGCGGAAACCGCAGCGCTCACAGCAATCAGTTTGACACAGGCAGCCTGGGGGGATTTTTGATTGAGAAGGCGTAAAGTTATTGTTTCTATGATGCCAGGCTTTTTGACCCTCATGAATATGACTGTAAAGCCTGCTGTACCTCAAAAACCAACTCATCATCCCTGTCAAACGCTGTATTTATGGCCCAATCATTTAGCCTTAAGTCCTTAGACCCATGTAAACAAGCGAGTTCTCGAAAGTAGCTATTTGGTGAATTGAAAAGATCAGAGGAAGAATCACTCCAATCACAGAATTGTAAGATGGGTTCAGAATTGGGAAACTGTTTAAATCCTTTCAAGTCAATTCCGTTGAGTCGCAAAATTGCAAGGGCTTGAATTGTTTCCGGTTTCCATTCATTCAGACTACAAGTTGCCATCTTTGTTGATGATCTCAACGGTTGAGCTACAGCCTGAGCAGCGATTGGACCCATGTGCATTAACTTTGTAACATCTTGATTAGCCAAGGTAGAAAAGATTTCAGATGCAACCACCAATTCAGGAATTTTAGCCAATTCTTCAGAAAAAAAAGTGAGATCATCTGGGTGAGCAAGATAAACAAGCCTGTTGGTCAAAAATCGAAGGCGGTAAAGGCTGCGTTTCCGCTCGTACTCCTGAAGTCCAGAAAAGGCACTGATTACCTGAATAAACTCTTTCCGGTATTGGTTTCGAAGTTGTATCCCTTGAGAGACTATTTGGTTTACATCCAGCTTGTGAGATTTCTTCAGAAACCATAGTTCTTGGAGAAGTTGTTTAATTCGTTCAAGGTAAGCGCGTTCCTGCTCAACATTTGAGTAGTCAAGGGGAAGAATTCGAATGCCTTGTTGGTGAAATTCCTTGGTCAAACTGCTTAATCTTTCAGGATTAAAAAGTAGTAACTGTTTCATTTGACCAATAAACGTCATCCAGGATGGCCCTGACGGCTCATCAAAGTCATGTTTTCCTTTAAGCCAATCCTGGCTTGGAACTTCAAGACGTTTATCAGGATTTAATGTAAAACCAAGATTCTTTAATGAGTCACATAAAAATTTTTCTATCTCTCCGATTCTCGAACGAGGCACTACGATTGTCACATCGTCAACGTAACGAAAATAGCCCCCAGGGGTCTTTTTGTCCATCTCCTCGTCAAGCCCACGTAAGACCAAATTACCAATTAGATGGCTGAACATGGGGCCGGTAAGAATGGAAGGTGAATTGGGTGCAGATGTCTCCCTGTAATTTTCAAGTAGTTTGTTACCAAGCTCATGAAAACGGTGAGGGAGCGATGCCTCCTGGCATGCTTTTTCCCAAGCAGTAGAGGCTAATTCAATTTTGATGGATGGATAGTAACGGCGAATGTCTGTGTACAAAACATGGGCGTCTGGAATTGTTTTGCAAGCTTTTGCAATAGCTTTATGGCGTTCCCGAAAACCAATAAAGTACGGCTGAAAAATACCTTTCTGTTCTGTCCCTTTTGATAACCTGTAACTGAAAACTGATTTTGCATTATGGAACGCTTTTCCATGTTCTGCGCAAACTGCTAGCAAGGCTGTTTCCGCTAAAGCCTCATTTGGTCCAGGAATGTGTAATAGGCGAAACTTGTCTTCCTCTTTATTTGGATTTTTTATGTGTAGGGTTTCATTATAAAATGGTTTTGAGCGTCCCATAACCATCGACATGGGAATTTCTTCGACCCATCTATTTTTTTGTGCTGAAGTATTTCTTAAATACAATCGAAGTCCAACATATGTAAGAATATCCCGCTTTCGATATTGATGGACAGCACGAGTTGCAAGTATTTCGGGTTTTACTTTCATTGTTTGTTACGCTCCAGTTTGACCAAAGAAAGGTGAACTGGATTCCTTATGTCAAGTTCCAGCGGATTCGCAAATTGAGCTTTGGTTTGTAAAGTTTCACTGTTGACCGGTGAAGGGTTTGTTTGGAAGATGGATATAATTGTTTTGAATGATTTGGATTTTTTTAGGCTCTCCCACATGGTTGTTGTTTTTTTCATTTGAGGTTCAATCCATATCACGTTTGAATTCCGATATGCTGCCCAGCGAAAAATCTCCCCAAGTCGCTCTTCTGCTTTTTTGAAATTATTTTGAGAATGTAAAAAGCCAGAAAAATTTGCTACAACTAAAATATTTTCCCGGCAATCAAGGGCATGTTCGGTCCAAGTATGTATTAATTTTGTTGTGCTATTTGGACAGAATAAATCCCATTGTTCCAATTTTAAGTGAAGGAAAATGGCTTGTTCATTGAGCGAGGGCTGTAATTTCTGAAACAATTGATTAGCGTAATCAAGTGCCGTTTGGGAATTGTCTCCACCGACAAAAAAAATATCTAAAGGTACTCGTGGAAGAATTGCTGCCTGTCGAAGTTCAGCAATTGTTGTAAGTAATGCAATTGTTGCAGCTCCTGCACCACAGGGTAAATCCATGATTCCCACCCGGCCTCCAGCAAAAGTTTGAATAATAATGTTTGAGGTTTCTCCCAAATGATCATTGGGGTCGAGGGCCGCAAGTTGCACACGAGCACAGGAACCATCGAAACGAAGTGCAAAGTGTTCACTCGCAGCAGTTTTTGAGGTTCCGCCAATTGGTCCGTCCTGGCGCTTCCCTTTATCAAGCGCAAGAGTTAGATACCCTATTTCTTCTAAGATTTGACGATAGGACTCTCCCAAGTTAGAGGATAAAAACAAAGTTTCTTGACTTGGGTCAAATAGGTGTTTAGGTAAGTCAGAGGGCATCAAAAATCTGTTTGGTTTTGAAAACATCAAATATAGTCACTCCAGATGATTTGGTCTGATTTGCTACCTATTATTTCCAGCAGACGGGCAAAAAGATGCGCCGGCAGAAAAAAATATTATTCTGAAGTAGCTTTGAAGTCTGATTGCAAGTTGAGATTATCATAACCGATTTTATAACTTGATATTTTATAGCTATTTAATTTCGTGGTTTGATTTTTTTCAGGAGCGACACCATGATTTTCATTGGAACAACAAACCCAGGCAAGGTTGCCGAAATTGCGGCTTTGTTGGCTCCGCTGGGCGTGGAGTTAAAGCCAGTCAGTCTGGACATTGAGGAACCCGCCGAGACCTTTGAGGAAAATGCCCGGCTCAAGGCGCTTGCCTATGCCGAACATACGGGCGGCGTGACGATTTCAGAGGACTCCGGGTTGATTATTCCGGCTTTGGAAGGTTTGCCCGGCGTTTGGTCCGCCCGGTTTGCCGACCTTGATGTGCAGACCCGTAAAGTCACCTCATCAGGACGCTCCAGAGAGGTGATTGACCGGCTCAACAACCAGCGGGTGCTGGAATTGATGCAGGGAATTGAACAGCCTCGCCGGGCAGCCCTCTTCAAAGTGGCCTTGCTCGTGGCCCAGCCGGGAAAAGTGCTCTTTCAATCGGTGGCGGAATGCCACGGCTGGATTGCCGAAGAGGAAAAAGGAACGGGCGGTTTTGGCTATGACCCGATTTTTGTTGGGCAGGACACTTTCGGGAAAACCTTTGCCGAACTTGACCCCATGCGGAAAAATCTGCGCTCCCATCGCAAACGGGCGCTGGACGAAATGTTTCTGTGGGCCTCACAAAACCGGAGTCTTTTGTAAGGACTGAGGACTGAGGACTGAGTTCAATTGCACCCATGGCCGTGGGCCATGGTTTCTAAATACCAACTGGCGGCGTCAGTACCGCCAACGGCACGAAAGACTTTATGATTGTGGTGGACGGCAACGATGGCACCGGAAAAAGCACCCTGGCGGCGGCACTCCGCGCTTTGGGGTATGAAGTCCAGGACCGGGGGCTTCCGACCAAGGCCACCGATGAAGGGATTCCGGAGGTGCTGCCGGAAAATGAGTTGTATCTGATTCTGGATGTTCCCGAAGCGGTTTCCCTGGAACGGCTGCAACAGGCCGGAAAAGACATGACCGAGCATTGGCACCACCCGGATGTGCTGACCCATTACCGGAACCGGTTTCGGGAAGTGGCGGCAGGGCTCAAGGTTCCCCTGATTGATTCAACAGGAACCGCTGAAACCGTGCTGGAGCAGGTTTTAAGCTTTTTGAAATCCCCGTGGAAACCGCTTCAGGTGGGAATTCCCAAAGGCAGACTCTTTGACGAAGTGGCCCGCCGGATGGAAAAAGCCGGTTACCCGCTGGAGGTCACACCCCGCAATTACCATCCCCGGTGCGAAGGAATCCACCCGTTCATCCTGAAACCCCGTTCGATTCCGCAAATGGTGGCCTTGGGGCTCCTCGACGTAGGATTTTGCGGACGTGATTTGGTACGGGAAAGCGGCTACGACGACCGTCTGGTGATTGCCCATGACCTGGACACCCAACGGGTTCGCCTGCTGGCGGCGGCGGCAGACCCGAAAATCCTGGAAACCCCGCCCAAGCGCCCGCTTGTGATTGCCACGGAATTTCCATTGATGGCCGACCGCTGGGCCACCGGACGCAATCTGGCTCATATTTGCATCAATACCTGGGGTTCCACCGAAGCCTGGGCTCCGACCTATGCCGATTTGGTGCTCGATGTAGTGGAAACCGGAGAAACCATGGCTGCCAACGGGCTGACAATTCTGGAGGAAATCATGGAAAGCACGACGGTCATGATTGTTTCGGCAGAATATCCTCGCCATGCCCTCCATCACAAATTCGTTTCGGCTTTGAAAACTGCCTGATTTTATCCACGAAGGACACGAAGAAGCGCCAAAAAGAAAAGACATTTCTTCCTTCGTGTTTCCTTACCTCCTTCGTGGAAGAAAAGAAAAGGAGAATTCAAGTGTCTCTCAATATTGATTCGTTGACCGATGAGCAGTTTGAAGCTTTGCCTTTGGTGGTGGAAGGGGAATCGAAAATTGTCCGTAATGCCGGAAATGGGCAATGCGTGATTCGGTTCAAGCCCACCATTTATTCGTTCACTGCCAACCGGGCCGGGGTGATTGAGGGTTCGGACGTGCTCCGGTTGCGGGCCTCCCGGATTTTTCTGGAGGTGCTGCGCAAGGCTGGCGTCAATCATGCCTATCGTGAAATCAACGACCGGTTTGTGTTGGCCGATTTGATTGAAAACCCGCCACCAATTGAAGTGGTGGTCAAGGCATTTCATTCGGGAACCTCCAAGCATCGGTATGTGGGCATGAGTGGCTGGCCGATTCGGAAATCGCATCTGTTTTTCAGTGGTTACAAATTTGAAGGAGATGGCGGCTATCCGGCACCGCTGGTGCGATTCGATTGGCGAAACCCGCTCAAACATCCGGATTCAGGGAAGTGGCTGGCGGATGAGGTTTTAGGTGATGCCCAGGCGGATTGGTTTATTGACACGAACAAGGCCCGTGTGACAGCCCTCAACGTCTAT
Source organism: Blastocatellia bacterium (assembly GCA_019695185.1). Classification (GTDB taxonomy): domain Bacteria; phylum Acidobacteriota; class Blastocatellia; order Chloracidobacteriales; family Chloracidobacteriaceae; genus JAIBAN01. The sequence goes on from JAIBAN010000044.1 coordinate 26,424, forward strand.
CGGGCGCTTTCCAATTTCCTGGGGGAACGGGATGTGGTGCTCTATGACCTGTGCCTGTTCATTTCCGAAGACGGGGAAACGGTTTTCGGAGAAATCAGCCAGGATTGCGGGCGCTTCCGGCATTTTGATTTGGGTTCGCTCGACAAGGACGAATGGCGCGCCGGGGGTTCCTCCGAACAGGTACTGAAAAAGTGGGAAACCCTGCTGGAAATCATTCAAACATAATTTTTTGAATGCGAAACAAGAGAAATACGCGAAAAGAAGAAAAAACGGTTGTTTCGGAAAATTTTCGCGTATTTCGCGTGTTTCGCGGTTAAGATTCAATCACCTCGTAAAGCTGAATTCAGCGGAAGTCGTGCCATCCGGATTCCGCACGGTCAGTTTGACGGTTTGACCAGTCTTGATTTTCTTGCCGACCTTTTTGGCAATCAATCTCCGGCTCGGGGATTGCGCATCATTGCTCGTGTCTTTGGGTGCGCCGTCAACCAGAATCACAGCCCCGTTGGCGAAATTGTCGCCCGTAACAATTAAATCCTTGCCGGAAACTTCGGCTCCGGTGATGCGGGGGGAACTGTCGGCTGTGACTGTCACTGTCACGCGCCCCAGGTCTGAATAGGCGCGCCCGTCAAAAACCCGAAAGTAAAAGAACTCGGTTCCGACAAAATTCGGCCCTGGCGTGTAGGTGAAGTCTCCGGTGGCGGAATTTGTAATCACCACCATTCCCTTAAATCCGCTTTCCCGGCCTACGGTTTCAAAGCGGAGCGGGTTGCCTTCGGCGTCACTTCCCACCAGTTTGCCAGTGGCCGGGGCGTTCTGTTTGGTCGAGAGCGTTCCGTCCGTCACGGTCGGAACCGAGTTGAGAATCATGAAGGACGTTGCGCTGGTGTTCGTCCCACCCGGAGTTGTAACCGTGATTTGCCCGGTGGTCGTGCCCGCAGGAACGACTGCCGTGATTTGTCCGGCTGAGTTGACGGTGAAATTCGTGGCCGGTCTGCCGCCAAACTGGACCTGTGTGGCTCCAGTCAGTCGTCTGCCGAAAATCGTGACGGATGTTCCCGCCCTTCCGCTGGTTGGGGAAAATGACGAAACGCCGGGAGTTGCCGGGGCAATCGTCAGCGTAAACCGGCGTGCGCCGAGGCAGCGGTTGTTGTCGGAAGCCGTCAGTTCAAAGGAAAAGCTCCCGGTTGTTTCAGGTGTGCCGGAGAGAATCCCGCTGGTCTGGTTCAGGGTGAGCCCCGCAGGCAGTGAACCGCCCGACAAAACGTATTTCGCAATCTGTCCGCCCCCGCTGGCTGAAAAAGCCTGGTTGTACGCCGTATCCTGTTTCCCATTGGGCAGTGTGGCCGGATTGACGGTGATGGCGGGACAGGTGGAGGCATCATCTTCGATAATGCTGCCTTCGGCGCGACCGTCTTCAATCATGGCATTAACCGGGTTTCCCAGAACCACAAAGAAATCATCCTCGGCTTCGCCATCGGGGGTGGCTTCAAGCACCTTCACTTTGATGGTTTGAGAGGTCGAACCGGGTGGGAAGACCAGCTTCCCGCTGGTGGCTTCGTAGTTCATTCCAGCCACAGCGGTTCCATCTTCGGTTTGGTATTCGATTTCAATCGGCAGGTTGCTGGGCGCGGTCAGCGTAACGGGAAATTCAAAAAACAGGTCGCCCGCCTGTCGTCCGTTGCGTGGGGGCATGCCGCCGGTGTCACCGGCGTTGGCTTCGGGTTGGACGTTGATGGTGTATTGGCGGGTCTGGGTACATCCAATCGAATCCGTAGCGGTCACCGTAAAACTCACCATCCCGGCTACCTGTGGAACGCCTGAAATTTGGCCGTCGGCAGCCAGATTGACGTTCTCGGGCAAATTGCCTTGCGAGACCCGGAAGGTGAGAGGTGGAATGCCTCCGGTCGCGGTAATCCGGGCCGTGTAGTCCATGAAAACCGGCGCAACGGGCAAAGCATCCGGGCCAATCGTAATCGGCGAGCAGGCCGGACGGACCGAAAAAGCCGGGGAAATATTGAAGAAAACATTACCAATGGCCTCGACCCGAATTCTGGCATTGGCGACCGGGTTCGCCGGAGCCGTCACCGTGGCTGACCCATTGTTGGGAACGCTCTCAGCCAGAACGGTTGGAAACGTCATGCCGCCATCGGATGAAAGCGAAATCCGGACGTTGGCCACTCCGATGGGAGCCGTGTTGGTTCCGGCGACGCTCCAGGTCACTGTTTGTTGCGAACCGGGAGTCCAGGCGGTTCCGCTGGCAGGGGCGGTGACCTGAAACGGCCCCCGGTCACCCAGCACATTCACCTGCATGGCTGCGGCTGAGGTTCCGCCTCCAGCCGCCCGGTTATCGCGCACTGTGACTCTGAAATTCATGGTTCGGGTGGTGGTGATTTGACTCTCACCGCTCAACAGGGTTTGGTCGCCAGTACCGATGGTGGCGGGTGGAACCCCGTTGTTTTCCAAAATGTAGGGCAGGGAAGGAAAGCTGCGGGCCTGATTTGTGGTGGGCGGATAGGAGCGGAAAAGCGGGCGATTGCCGTTGTCCGTGTTGGGTGGACCTGGGTCGCCCAGGTCAAATTCCTCCCAGCAGTAGGTCAACGCATCGCCATCCTGGTCAGTGGCGGGAGCCGTCAATGTGAAAGGTGTCCGTGCCGGAACGGTCGCATTTGACAGGGTTCCAATCACCGGAGGATTGTTTCCCGACGGTGTTTTGACGGAACAATCTTCCGTCCGGCCAGCATATGCCAGCATGAGTCCCAGGCTGCCGGTGTGAAAATAGAGGTCGGCGTTGAGGACCACGTTTTCGGCGTTGCACACGCCGCTGTAGCTCATGATGGTCGTGCCACTGCCCGGTTCCCAGGCGCTGGCCATTTCACGTTCATTACAGCCGCCGGTCGTTCCATTATAGGAATGCGTGACGCTGAACTGATGTGCAAATTCATGGGCGACGCCACTCACGACAATGTTGGATGAAGGATCCTCAGCCGTCGAAGACGCCCCCATCGCTTTGGTGCCATTGACACAGACCGAACTCAGTTGCGCGACACCCGAAAAGCCATTGCCGGTGGTGGCGTAAATATGGCCGATGTCGTAATTGGCCGCTCCGATGAGCATATCCAGCTTCGTCTGGTTTTCAGTCAACAGCGAATTGTTATTTCCATTGGTATAGCCGTCGGTGACCGGGTCGGTAAACACCAGTTCATTTTCCCTGGCAATCAGCACAAACCGGATGGCCGCTTCGCGCTGGAAAATGGCGGAAATAAGGTTAATTGAGGATGTGATGGCATTGACGCCGCCCGCCACGGTGCCGCCGCCAAACTGGCGGGTGAATTCCCCGGTTGCGGCTACCGCCATGCGGTACGTCCGTACCTGGGTTCCGGAACTGAACTGATTCGGCAGAGTCTGAAGCCGGTGATTCCAGTCCGCGCCGGAGGTTCCATTTGCCACTTCAGCCACCTTACTGACCGAGCAGCTAGAAGGCTGATTCCTTTCCGGTGCATGGTGCGAGTCATAGGTCAGATAGGTTTGGGTTTCGCCTTGCGTGACCGGCTGAATCAGAAACGTGCCCCGCTCAGACAACATGATGGCGTGCAATCCCTGGGGAGCCCAGTCAAACCGCGTCGTCGCCGTTGGGTCGTCAATCCCCTGACCTTGATAGGTTTTGATTTCAGGGAATTTGGCCGCCAGTTCGGGTTCCATGATTGGAGATGCTGCAATCCGAAACCGTGAAAACGAGCCATCCGGCAAGGGAAGGGAAAGAATCACGCTGTGATTGCGGCTTTCTGGGGGCAATTCAAGCGGAGCCTGGTCCAGCACCCGTTGAAGCTCAGTCGGGTTCAACCGGGTGGTGCGAATGCCGGAATTGATTTCACCGGCAACGCCTTCGGAAACAGACTGGAGCTCAGGATTGGGAAAACTCCAGATGCCATCGGGAGAGATTGCTTCCGATTGTTTTGAATGAGCGGACACAACCTGGGTAGGGACAGGCTGGAGAAGAAACAGCGAAGCCGTGAACGAACCAACCAAAAAAACGACTGCCAACCAGCGAAACTTCTTGTTTTGCTTGAACATGACGGACCCCATGATCTGATTTTGGATATGCAGGACACCAACAGTGCTACGGGACGGCTACCAGAGAAGGGTTAATCTGGTGTTGAAGCGGGTCTTCTGGAGGAAAGCACAGATTTGGAGTGGTGTCACGAGAAGTGTAAAGAACTGATGTTTGGGGAAGAAACGGGGACCCGGAATTTGAATTTCATTCTGGCCGGTTTTCGCTTGTTTCGCTACAATCGTCCCCTATGCCGCAACATCCGGAACCACCTATTTCCTTTCAGGTATTGTTTTCCAGTCCGCTGATTGGGCTGAACGACTACCATTGCCGGGTGGGGCGGAGCGGTCCGGCAGAAGAGGAATTCACCGACCTGAACAAGATTGTGCTCATGCGGTCGGGAGTCTTTTGCAAGTGTTTTGGCCGCCGCCACATCACGGCGGATGTCAATCAGGCGGTCTTTTTTTCCAAGGACTCAACCTATCGGGTCAGTCATCCGGGCGATTGCGGTGACCGGGGCACGGTCTTTTCGCCTGCTCCGGAAGTGCTGACCGAAATCGTGCAAACCTTGAATCCGAATGTTGAGGAGGCGGGCGGGAAGCCCTTCCCGTTTATTACCGGGCCTTGTGAAAACCATCTCTTCCAACGCCATCGGCAATTGATTCAACGCCTGGAAAAGGGTGGTTCGGCGGACCCCTTGCAGATTGAGGTGCAGGCGCTGCAACTGGTGGCCGACGTGGTGGAGGCCGCCTTTGCCCACCATTCGCTGCCAACCAAAACCCGCAAAAAAGACACTGAGAGCGACCATGCTGACCGGGTGGAAGCCGTCAAAACCTTTCTGGCAGGCCGGTTTGACCAGCGGATTACGTTGGAGGAAATCGCCCGTGCCGCCTTCAGCTCTCCCTTTCATTTGGCCCGCATCTTCCAACGCAAAACCGGAATTCCCATCCATCGCTATCAGAACCGCCTGCGTTTGCGGTTTTCGCTGGAAAGGCTGGCCGAGGGAGTTACCGACCTTACGGCACTTGCCCTGGAACTTGGCTTTTCCAGCCATAGCCATTTCTGCGACGCCTTTCGCCAGGAATTTGGCCGCCCGCCTTCAGCGGTGCGTCAGGAATTGCACCTCCCGGCCCTGCGTGAAATGAGCAAGATTCTGGAAGTCTGAACCTTCACTCCTCCCTAAAATGCTGTCCATTGAGAGCATCCAGGCTTTGGCCGTTACGGCCCTGGAAGCTCAACTTTCACCAGAAAAAGAAGGAAAGGACAGCTTTATGAATCAGTTTCTGAAATGCCCTGTGTGCGAATGGGAAATCAAAGACGGCGGCATCGCCGTCGAGGTAAACGGCGACTCCCTGGTTGTTTGTTGTGACGAATGCGCCCAAACAGCGCAGGAATCAGCCAAGCAGGCGGCAGTTTAGAGTTCCGCCTTCAGGCGGCAGTTTGGAGTACCGCCTTCAGGCGGCAGGTTAGAGTACCGCCTTCAGGCGGCGGTTTGGAGTACCGCCTTCAGGCGGCCAAAAGAAAAGTAAAAGGTAACAGATTATTGAACTCGTCATCCTATGAAAATAAGCTTACATTTTCATCTGTGATGGTGAAGCTTGCTTCATAAAGGCTTTATCCTTTTTCCTTGAAAAACCGCCGCGTAAACGCGGAACTCCAAACCGCCGCCTGAAGGCGGAACTCTAAACTGCCGCCTGAAGGCGGAACTCCAAACCGTCGCCTGAAGGCGGTACTCAGAACAGATTCATGGCCTGTCTGGTTGGCTCCAGCACAGGTTTCCCCAATGGCCGGTAGCCAAGTGTGCCGGCACCCAGGTCGGCAATCCTTTGTTTGGCAATTTCCAGATAGCAAGTTTCTTTTTCGCATCCGATGGCCCGCCGGTTGTTTTTAAGGGCAGCCAGAAGGGCCGAACCGACACCGGAAAACGGGTCGAGCACCCAGTCGTTTTCGTTGGTCAAAGCGAGGACACAGCGCTCCACCAGTTCAATCGGGAACTGACAGGGATGGATGGTTTTTTCCGGATGGGCGGATTTGACGTTGGGAATGTTCCAGAGGGCGGTTTCCCAGTCCTGCACCATGATGGACCAGATGTCCGAGGGGTTTTTCCCCAGCGGGTTGCCGGAAAGCTGGCCGTGTTTTTTCCCTTTGAAGTGTTTTTTGCCGGGATATTTGGAAGGCACCCGCACCGGGTCCAGGTTAAACGTATAGGTGTCGCTTTTGGTGAACCAGAGCATGGTTTCATAGCGCCCGGAAAATCGTTTTGAGTTATGCAGGCCGTGGCCGAAATACCAGATGATGCGGTTGCGCAGCTTGAAATGGAATTGTTTGAAAGTTTGATAGTAGAAAATGTCGAGCGGAAACAATTCTCCGTTCTCAACATAGTTGCCAACCTGCCAGCACACTGAACCATCCGGAGCCACCACCCGCACCAGTTCTTCAATCACCGGTTGCAGGGCGGAAAAATAATCGGAAAACTCCAAGCTGGACTCGTACTGTTTCCCCAGATTGTAGGGCGGAGAGGTGATTACCAGTTTGGCACAGCCAGCCGGAAGGGTCCGCAGAGTTTCCAAACAGTCACCCGGCACAATCACCGCCCGTGCGCTGGGAGCAAAGCAGTCGCATACTTCCACAGTTTCGGTCCGGACTTGCAGCTCGTCACTCGCCATAGTGCTTGTTCCTTCAAAGCAAAATGAGATTGTTTCAAGCCCGATGGTAGCCGGTTTTGGATTTTGGATCCAGAACTATTGCAACTGAAACACCTTTTTGGCGTTTTCACCCAGGAATTTGGCTTCAATGGCCGGAGGAAGCCCCATTTCCCTGACCTGCGCCACGCATTTTTCCAATGGGAGTTGGGGAAAGTTGGTGCCAAACAGCACTTTGTCCTGCCCGTAGGTTTTCATGTATTGCACCAGTTGTGGCGGATAGTAGCGGGGCAAATAGGCCGAGGTGTCAATGTAGACGTTCTCGTGTTTCCACGCCACGCCAATCATTTCGTCAGTCCAGGGATGGCCGATATGACCGGCCACAATTTTGAGTTCCGGAAAAATCAAGGCCACCTCATCCAGATAGGGCACCGGACGGCCCGTTTCCGAAGGCATGAGCGGCCCGGTATGTCCGACCTGCGTGCAAAACGGAATATTCAGCTCAATACATTTTACAAAGAGCGGAAAGTAAAACCGGTCGTTGGGCGGACGGTTCCACAACCAGGGCACCACCCGGAGCGCCTTAAAGCCCAGTTCTTTGACCGCCCGTTCCAGTTCATGAACGGCTTCGACCGGTTTTTCCAGGTTGACGGCGGCCACTCCGACAAAACGGTCCGGAAAGGCGCGGACCATTTCCGCCACGAAATCATTGTGATGAACCCACATTCCCGGACGGTGCCAGGCGGAAACCAGCAGTTTCCCAATACCCGCCCGGTCCATGCTTTCAATAATCTGTTGAGGTGTCACATCTGCTTCAAGCAGTTTGGCGGTGCCGGATTGCTGAAACAGACGCAGGATTTCAGGCATTTTTTCCCAGGCAGCACGCGTGGCAGGCTGAGCCCAGGCATCAATAATCAAAGGAACCGGCGTTTCAGGCATGGAATGTCCTTTCGGCGTGCTCTTTCACCATTTTTTGGGTAAAGGGCAGGTCGGCTACATGCTCAAGGGCTTGGCGGACTGTGGCAAAGGAAGGTTGCATATAAGGCAGATAGGTCGGATTGCCACGCACGGCGGCCTGGTTTGAAAACGTGCCCAGAGCCTTGATGAAACGTTGAATGAGCATCAACCGGTATTCATCTTCGAATGCAACCCGGCTTGAATAACACCGGGTTCCGAGGGCTGCCGTATGGATTTCAAAGAAATAGTCCTTCAAGCGCTCCTGCATTCCAGCGGAAAGGGAAACATAGGGGTCGGCCAGCAGGGAAGCCACATCATAGGTGCCCGGCCCCATGCGGGCGTCCTGGTGGTCAATCACCCACAACTTTTCCGCAAAGACCATCAGATTGCGGCTGTGATAATCCCGATGGCACAGAACGCGGGGCACCTTGGCCAGTCTGCGGGCCAAGGCGGAAAACTCGCCCAGCAGCAACGTCTCAATTTCCGGAGCCGGACGTTCCTGCAAAAAATTGACAAAGTAATTCTGGTAAAAAAAGTTGAGTTCCCAAAAGAGTTTTTCCTCGTCGAAGGCCAGCCGGGAGGAAATGGAATCTTCAGCCCAGGCGGTATCGGTTGCCTTTTGAATCCTGACAATTAGTTCAATGGCCTGCTGGTAAAAGGCCTCAATTGCGGCTTCATCCAGGTCTTTCAGATAATCCTGCACTCGTATGTCGCCCAAATCCTGCTGGGCAATGACACCCCGTTCGCCATCAACCACCAGAATTCCTGGCACCGGAATCGCACTACGTTCAAAAAGGTCAGTCAAACTGAGATAAGGGGATTCCGCAGCGGTAAAGGGTTCAGGGTAGAGGGCGGCAATCATGGAAGAGGATTCCGCCTTCAATCGCACATACATCCGGGTTGAGGCATCACCTTGCAAATGTTCCAGTTTGAAAGTTGTAGCAGGGAAATGAACGTTACAAAACGCAAGCAGTCGGGATTCGGGGGAGGGCATAGGATTCAGGGTTCAGGGTTCAGGGGCCAGGGTTCAGGGTTCAGGGTTCAGGGTTCAGGGTTTTCGAATACCAGAAAATTTGATGTTCCGGATGGGTTTTAATTGTCAATTCTCAATTCTCAATTAAAAAGACCCTGAACCCTGAACCCTGAACCCTTTGGTGTCACTGTCCTTTCGAGAAATTCAAACAGGCATTGAAATTTTGGATAAAGGTGGTACCGGAGGAACAGCGGAATTTATAGGATTTTCCGCCACCCCGGAAAAAGAGCCGGTCGCCTTCCGAACGCAATTCGGAAACCTGTGCCAGTTGGTACTGAAAATTGTCTTTTCCGTTTTGTGCCGTGAAACGGAGTCCCGCTGGGCTGACAGTCAGGGTGCCGGGGATTTCCTTGGAACCGAAAACCCCGCCTTCCTCACGGGTCACCACAGTTGAATAGGCTGCCGGCTCTTTGGTTTTTTGGGTTGCCGCTTTTAAGGCATCCAGTTTTTGTTGCAAGGTGGCAACGGAGTAATCGCCGCCGCCGCCTGCCCGGATGGCTCTTTCATAAGCGGGGATGGCTTTTTCGGTTTGCTCGCCGAGCACTGCCAGTTGGCCCAGACTTGGCCCGTGGTTGGAGTTGACTTGCACCGCCTGGTTGAAATTCTGCCGGGCTTCACCGGTTTGGCCCCGTTTGAGGTGGGAGTAGCCTAGTGCGTAGAAAGTTTCCGCCTCAGCCATACCTCCGCGTACGGCTTTTTCCAGGTCCGTGATGGCCCCGGTATAATCGCCGGAACGGAATTTCTGCATCCCCGCCTCTCGGGCCTGTTTGGGGTCAACGGAGGCAGGATTGGTTTCATCTTTTTTGACTTTGGTCAAATCGGAGACTTCCTTGATGCGGACCGAAAATCGGCGGTCTTCTGGAAAGGCCCGGACCAGGCGCTGGAACTGCGCTGTGGCATTGGGATAATCTTTGTTCGTGACGGCTTGTTCGGCCTGGATTCGCAGCGTTTCCTTGATTTTATTGCGCAGTGTCAGTGCCGGGGCATTCCGTTTGTCAATAGCCAGCACCTGGGCAGAATAGTAGTAGGCGCTGGAATTGGGTGGGTCAAGCAACTTGCCGCTGGTAAAGGCACTTTCACCACTGGCGAGCAATTCGGTGATTTGGCCCCGCCGTTGTTCCAACAGGAGAGCTACCTTTTTCAACCCCTCCGGTCCCCGTGGGTCATCGGGAAACTTTTCGGAAATTTGAGTGTACCCGATTTGGGCGGTCGCCAAGTCGGTTTTTGCCGCCGATTCCGCCTGTTTGACCAATGTTTCCAGAATCCGGTTCCGCAACCCTTTGGCGGTTTCATTGGTGGGCTGAATGGCCAAAACAGCATCGGCAAAATACAAGGCGTTGTTATTTTCCGGTATCACTAAATCATTGCGCCCAAAGGATTCCTCGCCCAGCCGGAGAAATTCTGCAACCCGCTCGGTGGGGGTGCCGGTCACCGGGGGCGGCTCGACTTTGACAGGTTCCAGAATCACTGAAACCTCAAGGGTTTGCCCGTTTTCGACGACCACATCTTTTTCCAGGTCAGTGAACCCTTCCTTGGTGAAACGAAGCTTGTGGGTGCCAGCCGGGACATTTTGCAGCCGGGTTGGTGAGGGCTTGAACGGTTTTCCATCCAAATACACCAGCGCTCCAGGCGGGTCGGCCACAATCGTCAGATTGCCGATTTGAGGGCGTTGCGTGGTGTAGAGCACAATGGTCCCAATCGTAATCAAGACCGCCAGGACAATCACCACCCCAAAAATACCCCAGCGTACCCCGTTCCCTCCGGCAGGGGCTTTTCCCTTGGCTGGTTTGGGATTCAGTGGCGGGGGCGGCAGCAGTGGTGCTGGTGACGGAGTGAGCACAACCGGCGGCGTGGTCACCTGCAACGGTTCCAACACAGGCGGAGCCACAGGCGGTCCGACCCGGAGCGGCTCTGAAATCTTGGTTTCAAAGGATTCCGGCGGCAGGTGACCGGAAATTGGAATTGGATTTGCTTCCAGAACCGACTCTGCCGGATGACTGGAATGTACCGGAACGGGAGCCAATGGCACGGAAATCCTGGTTTCAAAAGATTCCGGCGGCAGTTCAGCGGAAATCCGGGCCGGGGCGGCATCATTCGGATTGACTGCTCTGCCGGTATTTCCAAACGGAAGTGGAGCACTTTTATCCCCTGCTGCGCCTGGGTCTTGAAATCGGGCGGTGGGGTGATTGCGGTGGTCCTCGGCAGTGGAACCAGTACCGTAATGTCGCGTCCCTTCGATGATGGTTGGAATGCCGCTTTGTATTTTATAGGGTTTGGCCGGTATCCGCTGGGACAAGGTGCCTGTGGTCCGGGGATTGAGCTGGGCGGAACCAACTCCTTTGACCTCAAGGGAAAGCTCCAACTGGATGTCCTGCAAGGTTTCAACCACGGTTGTGAGCGATGAGGGCCGGGCCCATCGGTCCGGGTTTAACAGCGACAGCATCAATTCTTCAAGCCGTTTCGGTACCTGTAATTCCGGATGAAGCATCATCAGCGGGCGCGGGTCATCCGTCATGTAAACCGGACCCGTGTGAGAGGTCGGGTCCAACGTAAAGGGCACATGACCGCTCAAGATGTGATAACAAAGTGCCCCCAGCGCATACAGGTCTGCCCTGACATCCACCGGTTCGGTTCCGGATGCGAGTAACTCCGGGGCAAAATAGGCATCATAATTCCGCAATCCGTATTTTCCGGCGCTGTTGCTCAAGGCACGAGGACCAAACTGGGCAATCGTCCGGGTCAGCCCAAAGTCAAGCAACTTGAGCAGGTAGTTGCCATCTTCTTTGTCGTAACGGACCACCAGAATATTTTCCGGTGAGATATTGCCGTGGACCCAGCCGGCAGCATGCAGATTGGCCGTGATTTCCGCCACCCGAATGAGCAATGCCAGAGCTTTGGAACTGGACAGCGGGGCTTCCTGAATAATCAATTCATCCAGTTTCTTGCCTGGTGAAAAACCGGACACGAGCGCATAGCGGCCATCGGTAAGGGAAAAACTGGAATAACCGGTAATCAAATCCGGGTCTGGCAAAAAACCGCGCACATGGTCAGCCAAATCATCCAGGGCCATTTGGATATCGGATGAAAGGAGCTCCGGAAAAAAGAGCCGGATGGAAACCAGACTGCCCGGCATGTAGCTTTCTTCTGCCGTATACACTTCGCCCAGGCGGTCGCTGCGCCACCGGGCAATCGTACGAAACCGTTCGGTGATCGGCTGTCCAAATGGCAAATAGGTTTCCCGGACACAGGTCACCAAAGGGGAGCCGTCGGTTTTGCAAAACCGAACGCTTTCAGAAAAAACATGATTGCATTTGGGACAAACCAGCATGGCCGGGACTCTTTTGGTTTGTTTGGTCAGACCTGTTGGCGGTGGGGATGGCCGGAACCTGAACCAGCCGGAATAATCCCCCCACTGCCGTCAGTCCTGAGTTGCTGTTTGGAACTGGCAGTTGCGCCAAAGCCTTCCAGAAGAAATAATTTTATGGAAAGCTTAAAAAATTCAAGTAAATGCGTGGTGCGAGTGTAGTTGCACGACTTTGACACGTCAATCCGCGACTGCCTGAATTGGAGAAACCAGAAACCTGCCGCAAACGGGCAAGAACCGGTTTCCGATGCCGGATGGTATTTTTTCGGGTTGGGCCCGGACGGAATCTCCACCGTTGAATTGCCAAGGGAGTTTGGGTATTCTCGCCTGGCCTGCTCTTTGTCGGTTGTTCATGCGATCCAATCAATCCTGTATCAAATCTTTTTTTCTGTGGGTTATGCAGTCATGCTTCATTCCAATGATTCAGCTCCGGTTGCAGCTCAGTTGTTTTCAAGTCTGATTGAAGGGTTGGCTTCCGGCGATCCGGCAATCCGGGAGGAATCCGCCGCCAAGTTGGGAATCTTGGGTGACCGTTCGGCCTGCCAGCCATTATTGGGGTGTCTGGACGACCCGGATCCACGGGTTCGCTTACAGGCGGTTGAGGCCCTCCACAAACTGGGTGACAAAGAGGCTTTGCCCGGTTTGGTCCAGGCTCTGCACGATCAGGATTGGTGGGTCCGGGTTTCCAGCGCCGAGGCGATTGGAGCCCTGGGGGATGATGCCCTGGCCCGAACCCTGGTGCTTGATTTGGGGTCCGGTGACCCGTTGGTGCGCAGCTCTGCTGCCCTGGCCCTGGGCAAACTGAAGTGGTCCGAGGCTGCCGGAACGCTGCTCCTGATGTTGGAATCAGACCATCATTGGATCCGTTATGCGGCGGCGGTTGCTTTGGGGGAAATGGAAGGAGCCCAGGCGGTCGGCCCTTTATGCAGCCTGATGTTGAAGGATGATGATTTTTTGGTGCGTGCCGGAGCTGCCCGTTCCCTGGGGCGGATCAAGGACCCTCAAGCGGTACAGTCCCTCCGCCGGGCAGTGGTCAAAGACCGCAATGAATTGGTACGAGCTGACGGACTGGAATCGTTACGTCTGATCTGGGGTGGCACCGAGGACGGGAGTCCGGCACAGCCCAGAACTGAAGACCCAACCAGGACCGAGGACTGAGGACAAATCCAGAACTGCGCCTGTTTTCATATCTGATGTTGAGCCTCCGGGTCATCAATTTTGACAAGTCATTGTATACACAGACAATTTCTCAGTCCTCAGTCCTCAGTCCTCAGTCCTGGAGTCGTCCTCGGTCCTGGGTGGGTCCTCAATCCCTGATAACCCAAGAGTCTTTCTTGCATTTCCTGCCTTTCATCCTGTACCTTTGCAGGAACGGTGACAACCGCCACAAGCCATTTCCCTCAATCTGTAACTTAACCTGCCAATGGGCCAGCCGTGCCCCCAACCTTTGCCAACAAGGTTGCGGCATTTTTATTTTCCGGAAATCGTCTGGCTGGTTGGAAAAACCATTGACTGATTTTTGACGCCGATTTTGTTAAGCACGAAGGAAACGTAAGCAGCCATGGAGATTTTCAAGAATGTTCGCAAGCAAGTCAGCAGTCAGCTTGACCAGATGAAGCTCAATCGTGAAATTGAGACCTTGCAGCAGCTTGTGCGCGAAGACCCCCGCAATGTGGAAGCCCTGCGGCGATTGGCTGAGGCCTATCAGGCGGCTGGCAATGTGGAAGCAGCAATCTCTCACTTCATCAAACTGGCTGATTTATACAAAACATCAAAGCAGGCCGAACTGGCCCTCGCCTTCTATCGCAAAGTCGAGCGCATGGTGGATAGCGACCAGCGGGCGACTATTCTCAAACAGATGGTGAATATCTATTTTGATACCCGTCAGTTTGACAAGGCCTATGAACAATGCCGTCAAATCATCAGTTTGTATGTGGGAGCCAACCAACCTGAAGCAGCTCAGGGTTTCATGAAAATGCTGCCTGAATTTGGCGAAAAAGACGCTGATTACCGCAAAGAATTGCGGGAAATGATTCAGGAACGGGATGAGAAGTGGATGCAGGGGGCCAAAGCCACCTGGGTGGATGGCAACTCTGCGCCGGCTCCATCGGAAGATGATTTTTCCGACCAGGTCATCCTGCTGGTGGACGATGAACCCCACGTTTTGATGATTCTGGAAAAAGTCATCAAGCCATTGGGCTGTAAAACCATGACCGCCAATAATGGCATGGAGGCTTTGGAGCGCATCAAACAACAAACCCCGACCATTATCATTTCCGACCTTATGATGCCAAAAATGGATGGCAGCCAATTGTTTGCAACCATCCAGCAGGACCCCAAACTGGCCAATATTCCATTTGTTTGTTTGACCTCCCGCGACCAGGAAGAGGAAAAGGTTTCGGCTTTTGAAAAAGGCGTGGAGGATTATTGGAGCAAGCCGTTCAGCGTCAAGGAAATTCCGGTCCGGGTCAAACGGTTGTTGCGCCGCACCAGAGGGGCGGTCCCCAAACCCGTGGTCGGGAATCTGGCAACTTCGAGTGTGATTGATTTGCTCAATCAGTTTGAACGGGAACGCAAGTCGGGAACGCTTCAAATCATATCTTCCACCAATCAAAAAGGAACCCTCTTTTTCCGTGACGGAACGGCGGTGGATGCCGAATGCGAAGACAAACGCGGGGTCAACGCCGTTTTCACCCTGGTGGGATGGAAAGAGGGTGCGTTCAACTTTATGGCGGGTCAGGTTCCCAACGAGGATGTGATTGGGATGCGGGCCCAGGCCCTGATTTTGGAAGCCCTGCGCCGATTTGACGAGGAACAGGAACTAACGGCTTCCTTGCCCAACCCGGCTACCATTGCCACCTTGCCGCCAGGATTTAATATTACTTGGTTTGCCGGCTCGCCCCCGGACTTGGTTCGACGGTTGCTGGCCCTGTTTGATGGGCGGCGCACGATTGGTGATTGTATTGACCAATGCAACGGAGACATGGAGATGCTCCGCATGCTGGCTTCCTTGTGGTCTGCGGAAGTCAAGCAAGCCCATCCGGAGGCCGCTCCCGAACCGTCGCTGGTGCCTCCGGCCCCACCCGCAATGAGTACGCCAGGGTATGGAGTGCCTTCACTTGGGGCACCTGAAAACATGCCTTTGACACCGCAGGCCCCACCCGGATTTGGCCTGCCGCCGGCTGCTCCTCCACCTCCGGGAAATTGGGGCCAATCAGGTACATTTCCTTCGATGGAGGGCGGTTACCCACCCCAAAATCCGTTTCAGCCCCAGTATCCAGGCTATCCCCCGCAAGGGTATCCAGGCTACCCAGCCGCTCCAGGGTACCCCCAAGGGTATCCTAATCCTTATGGTGGGTATCCCGGTGCGCAGATGCCGCCTCAGCCGCCAGGCTATCCCGGAATGGGGTATCCCGGCCAGCCCTATCCACCGCAACAGCCAGGAGGATTTCAAAGCGGAAACTATCCCATGCAGCCTCCGGCGGGCTATCCCGGTGGATTGCCCGGAGCCAATCCCAGTCAACCTAAACCGCCGGCTGCCGCCCTTCCGCCCAAACCAGCCCCGCCACCAGCGGCTCCAGCAGCCCCGCCAGCGGTGGATGTCAGTGTCACCTTTGCCGACCCGCAAGCCGAACCGGTCATGGTGCAAAAACTCTTTGACGCAGTGGTGGCTGCGAAAAAACAATGTGGAGAGTCGCTGGATGAATTTACCTTTCAGCGGTTTCAACGGATTTTGGCTGAACAGGCTGCCAAAATAAAAAGCCAGTTGAATTGTTCACGAGTCACTTTTTCGGTGCATGTTGAAAATGGTCGTGTGAAATTCGTCGGAAAAGGAGCCTGAGGAAAGATTGGGTTCAGCGCTTTGGGGTTCACCGTGTTTCAATTGAAAATTGAGAATTGAGAATTTCTGGGACTCTCAAGACTCCCAAGACTCCCAAGACTCCCAAGACTCTCAAGACTCCCAAGACTCGTTCAAACTCCCAAGACGAGTAACCCTGGACCTGAACCCTTAAAGCTATGGGACGAAAAATCCTGATTGCCGATGACAGTGTTTCAACCCGCAAGGACTTGCAAACCTTTTTAATTGCCCAAGGGTTTGAAGTTGTGGCGGTGGGAAATGGCGATTTAGCCGCCCGCCGGGCAGGGGAAATGCGTCCTGAAATGGCAATGATTGATTTGTTGATGCCGGGAAAAAATGGGTACGAGGTGACCTCCCATATCAAGCACACCTTGGGATTACCCATTCCAGTCCTGCTCATGCACAGCGAATTTGAACCGCTTGACCCCAAGGAATTCCTCAAGTGCGGGGCAGACCACCTGCTGCAAAAACCTCTGGATGCGGTCACGTTGTTGGACAAAATGGTGGAAGCCTTTCGCCAGTACGGTTTGGATGACGCTGCGGTGGCTCCGCCGCCGGAATCTTCCTGGGCGGATGTGGCCGAGGATGTGCAGGCCGTTCCCGAAGAGGACCGGAGTTTCCCCCCCGAATGGGCCGGTTCAGGGAATGCCGCCGGGTTTTTATCGGTTGAAGAAGTGCCCCAATCCGCCACCGTGCAGGACCTTTCACATGAGATTGGAATCCATAAACAATTGGGGGAAGTTTCAGTGGCACCGGAAGCCGGGCCTTCCTCAGATTCACAGGCAGCTCTACCTGACTTGGAATTTCCATCCACCCCACTGTGGATGAAAGAGCCTCCGGCCCCGGTCGCCCCGGAGGAAGCTCCGCCGGTCGCAGCGGAAGCCGAGGTTGAGGAAAGCCTTGATTACACAGTCGTTCCAGGACAAAACCCAATCGTTGAAGAACCGGCAGCAGAACCGGAGGAAATGCTTGACGACCCGTATGCGGTGGCGATGAGCGGTACCTACAAGGCTTTTTTCGAGGAAGCAAGCACGCCTCAGCCTTTACCCCCCTTGCCGGAACCGCCACCCCCAGTGGTCGCCCCTGAACCGGCCCCAGTTCGGGAAGAGGTGGTTTTGACCAATGAGGAAGAGGAGTTGTTGGATTCCATTTTCAAGGAGCCGGAAAAGGTAGTGGATACCTTTGATGGCTTGCGGCAGGCGTTGCCCCCGGTCAATGTGGTGGCGGTGGACCCGCATCCCACCCCTAATCCCTTCGCCCCGCTACCTGCAGCCCCGGTGCCCCTCCGGGATTTTGTCGTACCCCTGACCCAAACGGCGGAAATCCCGATTGATCCGGCCAGTGGAACCAGCATTTCCTTTGATGCCAAGCAAGGAACCGTTCAGATTGATGGGTTGTGGCAGTCCGGACAACATAAAATCGCAGTCAGTGAAGTCCAGATTCCCTACCAAAGTTCTGATTCACTGGCCAAGGTGGCCGAACCGATTTCAGGTTTTTATGATGACCGGCGCATTGCCGAGCTTGAATCTTCCCCAGTTGACCCAACCCCTACCGGCGAAACCAAATTTGAGGTGGCGGAGGTGGATTTTCCAAGTACCGGCGATGAAGTCCTTGAACGGATAACAGCCGAATTTGCTGCTGATATTGAGGAAAATGACCTGTCTGCGGCATCCACCTCTCCGGTTCAGCCAGCGGTCAACCCTCCTGTATCCGGCACTGACTACATTCACCATACTGAAATTACCGGTTCGCTCCCGATAGAGTTTGAAGTGCCGCCCTCGGCCATGGTGGAAAAAAGCCAATCTGACCCTTTTGCCGACTCCTTGTTTTCCATCCCGCCTGAGATGGAGGTCCGGGTTTGTAGTGATTGCGGTTCCCCGGCAGAAGAAGGCGATTTGTTTTGCCGGGTCTGTAATGCGACGTTGGGAGGGCTGACCGGTCAATTTGATCGGATTGATTTTATCCAGACTGAACAACTGGTCTGCCGACATTGCGGCTCCGGTATCAACGAAGGCGATGTTTTCTGTCTCAAATGCGGGGAAGTGATTTGAACCGGGACTGAGGACTTTGGAGTGCGGGGACTTGTCACCGCTTTGTTTCTCGGCGACTTGTCACCGAATGCAGTTTTTGATGTTCTCAGGTGACAAGAGGACTGAGGACTGATTCTTTGGTTTCACTCAAACCCCAAACCCCACAGGTGGACCGATGCCACATTGTATTTTGGAATATACGGACAACGTGTTGGACCAGCCCAATTGGAGGGAATTATTGCTGGAAATCCATGAGGCACTGGTGGCCAGCGGGCTTTTCCAGCGGGCCGACATCAAGAGCCGGGTGGTTTGCCACAGCCTTTATGTGATTGGTGACGGTGACCCGAAACGGGCCTTTGTCACACTCAACCTCCAGATTCTCAGCGGGCGCACCGACGAACAGAAAACCAGCCTCAGCCAAGCCTGTTTAACCATCCTGCAACGGACTTTTCCAAAAACATTGCACCAAGGGAAATGCAGTTTCACCGTTCAGGTCTCAGAACTGCACCGGGCCAGTTACCAGCGTATCAGGACTGAGGACTGAGGACTGAGGACTCTATCAGGACTGAGGACTGAGGACTGAGGACTCTATCAGGACTGAGGACTGAGGACTGAGGACTGAGGACTTGTCTTTGTATACAATGACTTGTCAAAATTGAGGACCCAGAGGCTCAACATCAGATATGAAAACAGGCTCAGTCCTCAGTCCTCAGTCCTCAGTTCTGGAGTGGTCCTCAGTCCTCAAGAAAGCCCGTTCCGCCGACAGATTTCCGCATATATTCGGGCACTGGCTTTGACGGTGCGCTCCTGGGTTGCGTAATCAACTCCAATCAAGCCGAAACGGGGCTCAAATCCTTCGGCCCATTCGAAATTGTCAAGCAGTGACCAGTGAAAATAGCCAATGACAGGCGAACCTTCCGCAATGGCCCGATGGAGGGCGGTGAGATGTTGCTCCAGAAAACGCGGACGTTGCCGGTCGGTGTTATCCGGAATTCCATTTTCAGTAATGATAATCGGCACTCCATAAGCTTTGGCCTCCATACAAATGCGGTAGAGACCCTCCGGATAGGATTCCCAGCCAAACATTTGCAGTTCCGCCCCCGGAGCCGGAAAGTTGCGCCCGCAAAGGGTTTCGGTTTGCGTCAGGTCAAAGGCGACCAAATCCCTGGTGTAGTAATTGACCCCGAAATAATCCATCGGCATTGAGGAGCAGGGCAGATGCTCAAAAAAGCCAAGCGGGGGAAAAAGGGTTGAATAACGCAAGGCCGAGGTAATCAGCCCGTTCAGGAAATAGTCCTGAATCCGGGCGGCATTGATGTCGAGCGGTGATGTCGGATTGGCCGGGTCAAAAAGGCGGATATGGTGGGCAAGGCCAACTTTGGGGCGTTGTTTGGCGGTTTCGTGGATGATTTCATAGGCACAGGCATGGGCCCGCAGCATGTTGGCCGCAACGCGAAAACCCAGGTCCGGACGGATGACCGCCGGGGGCCATTGTTTCAGAAAGTACCCCATGACCACATAAATCATGGGTTCGTTGATGGTACACCAATACTCAACCAGGTCACCGAAGGCTTCGACACACCGTTCCGTATAACGGCTGAAGGCCTCCACCACTCTGGTGGTTTCCCAGCCCTGGTGGCGGGTCAACCAAGTCGGGTTGGTGAAATGATGGAGAGTCACTAGGGGCGTCATGCCCCGTTGGTGGAGGGCCTCAAGCACCTGCCGGTAATGATCGAAAGCGGCATCATCCCAATGACCTTCACGGGGTTCCAGGCGGCTCCATTCCAGGGAAAGCCGGTGGGCGTTTTGGTGCAGGCTGTGAGCCAGATCAAAATCCTCGGCAAACCGGTTGAAATGGTCACAGGCTGCCAGTGATTTGGTACCGTCCCGAATATTGCCTTTCTTTTGTTCAAAGGCCCACCAGTCGTTCTGGCGGTTCCAGCCTTCGACCTGGTGAGAGGAAGTGGAGGTTCCCCACAGAAATCCAGGGGGAAATTCAAGTTCCGGGCGGCGGGTGCGTTTGGATTGTGGTTGAGTACGAACCATGTGATGAAGTGAGAACTCCGGAATTGGAAATTGAGGATTGGATTGAAACGCGATTGGACTGGCTTTTCAATCGTCTCTGATTGATCTTTGTTTGGAAAAAGGGGCAATATCCTGCGGGAGTATTATCACTCTCGACTCTCAACTCTCAACTCTCAACTCTCAACTCTCAGTTCCAAAAAGGAGTTTTCCAAAATGTGGTGTGGGTATAAAGGGACAGGCTCCCTGTTATTGGGCCTGTTTGGGCTGTTAACCTCGGTTTTGCCGGGTTTCGCACAGGTGCCGGAACGCGGGTTGCTCTCCTCAACGGTATTTGGCGGGGCTTCCAATGAAGTCGGAAACGCAGTGGCATTGGACCCGGAAGGGAATATTTGGATTGTCGGAGGGACCACCTCAACCCGCACCTTTCCCCTGGTCAATCCGCTCCAGGGGGAAAACGCAGGCGGTACCGATATCCTGCTGGTCAAACTGGACCGAACCGGTTCCAAAGTGCTGTTGGCCACGTTTTTGGGTGGGAGTGGCGATGATGAAGCCAAAGACATTGCCATTGACAATCTGGGGAATGTGTTTTTGTGCGGCAGGACCAACTCGCCCAATTTTCCGGTGACCAAAGGAGCATTTCAGACCAAATACAATGGCGGGACAACCGATGTCTTTTTGGTCAAGCTTCCCAAGGATGGTTCCCAAATCACCTATGCGACCTATATTGGCGGAAATGCCCGTGATGATGGGGCCGGAGTTGCCGTTGACCGGTCCGGGAATGTCTATCTGACAGGTTTGACCAATTCTCAGAATTTTCCCCTGGAGAAACCATTTCAGCCTAAACCCGGTGGCGGCGGATTTGCCGATGCTTTCATCATGAAACTGGACGCTCAGGAGTTAAAGCCGGTTTATTCGACCTATCTGGGCGGGGATGAGGACGAGGTGCCCACTGGTATTGCCGTGGATGCGGAGGGCAATGCGGCAATTGCCGGGTTTGGCAATTCGAGCAATTTTCCCACCGTCAATGCGCTCCAAAAGGAATTCAAAGGCGGCTTTTACGACGGTTTTGCCGCCAAGCTGGATGCAGCCGGAACCGCTCTGGTTTTTTCCACTTACCTGGGCGGAACCAATCAGGACCGCTGTGCCCGGATTGCGGCTGATGGCGAGGGTAATACCTATGTGGTGGGCTACACCTTCTCGCCGGATTTCACCACCGTTAAACCCTTTCAGCCCGCCATCGGAGGCAACTCCGATGCTTTTGTCGTGAAGTTTGCCCCCACGGGCACAGTGGTCTTTTCCACTTTTTTGGGAGGGAACCGGGATGAACTGGGCTATGGCATTGCGGTGGATGGAGGGCGCTCGGTGTGGGTCACCGGCGGGTCATTTTCAACCAATTTTCCGCTGGTCAATTCGTTCCGCACCACGGTCCAGCAAAATGAAGTCTATGTTGCCCGTTTGAGTCCGGCGGGAGACAAGCTCCTGTATTCAACTTTTGCCGGCGGAGCGGATGTTGAGGCAGGATTCAGCCTGACCACCGACGGTCGCAATACGGTTTTGGTCGCGGGCCAGACCTTTTCCAAGGATTTCCCCTTGAAAAACCCGGTCCAGTTGGGGCTTTCGGGTTTTTCGGATGCTTTTCTCCTGCGGATAACCGACCCGCCCCAGTTTTTGTTGGTTTTTGACCCGGCTACAGTCTCAGTGGCACGTGGCAAAAAAGTGAATCTTCAGCTCAAACTGGTACGTGGAGAGGGATTTACCGACCCGGTGACGGTCGCCGTTCAGGAAGCGCCCAAACTCAAGCTCAAACCATCCACCCTGACGCTGACCGGGTTAACGGCTTCCTTTTCCTGCAAGGTTCCCAAAGATGCCCCGACAGGGATGCAGACGCTTTCATTTACGGCCAGGGATAAGGACGGACGGCAACAGACTGCCGCCATCACTGTGGAAATCAAATGAAACCGAATCGTTCCCGTTTCCGCTGGCTCAAATATGGAGCCTTGAGTTTGACCGGAGTGCTGTTGGTCACGGCGGTTGTGACTGGAGTGACCTACTATCGCTGGACTCGTGGGCCGTTGCCGCAACTGGAGGGTGAAATCCGGCTGGCCGGGCTTTCGGCTCCGGTGACGGTGCGGCGCGATGCGTTTGGAGTTCCTCATCTGCTGGCGGGTACGCTTGAGGATGCGTTGATGGCGCAGGGCTACGTCTGCGCCCAGGACCGGTTGTGGCAGATGGATGCCATGCGGCGGGCCGGCAAGGGGGAACTGGCTGAAATCTTTGGCGCGCCCCGTTTGAAATATGACCAAGCCCAGCGCCGGTTGGGATTTGGC
The DNA here is from genome assembly GCA_019695185.1 of Blastocatellia bacterium. Classification (GTDB taxonomy): domain Bacteria; phylum Acidobacteriota; class Blastocatellia; order Chloracidobacteriales; family Chloracidobacteriaceae; genus JAIBAN01. The sequence continues at coordinate 48,709 of JAIBAN010000044.1, forward strand.
CGGATTGCCGAACAGACCTTTGCCACCCTGCCACCTGCCATGCAGCAAAAACTGACGGCCTATGCCAAGGGCGTCAATGCCTTTATCGAAACCCACCGGGACCGGCTGCCTTTTGAGTTTCAGGTGTTGCAATACGAACCGCAGCCTTGGAAACCAAGCGACTCACTGGTGATTGGGAAACTGATGGCACAGGCCCTCAGCACTACATTCCCGGAAGATTTGATGCGCGAAAAATTTGCCGCCACGGTGGATGAACCCACTTTTCGGCGGCTCTTCCCCAGTGAAAACCCACTGGACCAAGTGGTTTTCGGAACCGACACCCAACCGGCACCGATTCCTTCAACTCTATCGCTGGCCGGCCCGGTGACTGCAACTCCATCCCGGTCCGTATCGGAAATGGTGGCTGCCCGGATTCCCGAAAAAGAGGGTTTGGCCGTGATTGGTCTGGAGGGTGACGGTCTGGGCAGCAACAACTGGGTGGTGAGCGGAGCCCGCACCACCACCGGAAAGCCGCTCTTATGCAACGACCCGCATTTGGGGCATGGCATTCCCTCCATCTGGTTTCAGGTCCATCTGGCAACCAGTGACGGAACATTTGATGCGGCGGGCGTTTCCTTCCCTGGTGCGCCGGGAGTGGTGATCGGTCACAACCGGAATATTGCCTGGGGCTGCACCAATTTTGCCCCCGATGTGCAGGACCTGTACCGGGAAACATTCAATCCGCAGGACCCAACCGCGTACCGGGTGAAGGACCATTGGGAAAAAGCCGAAATCCGGACTGAAATCATCAAAGTGCGCCGGTCCATGCTTTCGACGGCCACCGATGACGAGCCTTTGACGGTGACCGTGACCCGGCATGGTCCCATTGTGCGGGAAATGGGCGGCAACCGGTATGCGCTTCGGTGGACAGCCCTTGACCCGGTGACCGAGTTCGGAGCCTTTATTCTCTTGGACCAGGCCCGTAACTGGGAGGATTTCCAAGCCGCCCTGCGCCAGTTTCCCGGCCCGATGCAAAATTTCATTTATGCCGACCAAGCTGGCAACATTGGGTATTGGGGAGCCGGCCAAGTGCCGATTCGGACGGAAGGGGACGGTTCCCGCCCGCTGGACGGAGCCTCCGGGCAGGGCGAATGGACAGGGTTCATTCCTTTTGAGGAATTACCGCATCTCTTCAATCCGCCCGCAGGGGTCATTATTACCGCCAATCAGCGGATTACCGGAAAGTCAGACCCGCATTTCTACACTCATCAATGGGTGGCACCGTATCGAGCAGCGGCCATCCGGCGGCGGATTGACATGCAGGAAAAACTGTCACCGGACGATATGGCCTCCATCCAGGCGGATGTCTGGTCCTATCCGGAACAGATTTTTGTCGAAGAGGTCAAAAAACTGGCTGCCGACCAACCGGCGGATGACACTTGGCAGGATATCCGGCAGGTGCTCGACCAGTGGAAAGGGGAGTTGCAGTCCGATTCGCCGGTGGCAGCCATGATTTTGACCTGGCGGCGCAAATTCGGAAAACAGTTACTGGAATCCAAAGTCGGCCCCGAATTGGCCAAGGATTATACCTGGGAAGGGCGTGAAACCTTTTATGTTTCGCTGATTGTGGACCGCCCGCCGGATTGGCTGCCCAAAGGGACCGCCGGCTATCCGGAACTGCTGGCTGCCACATGGCGCGAGACGAAAACCGAACTTGCCGGAAAATTCGGGCCGGACCGCTCCCGCTGGCGCTATGGTGCGACCAATACACTTGAATTTTCCCACCCGCTTGGTGCAGTTTCCTTCTTCAAACCGATTGTCAATGCGCCGGTCCTTGAAATGGGTGGCTCCAGCACCACAGTCAACGCCTTTGGGCGCGGCGGTGTGTGGGGAGTTTCCATGCGGATGACCGTTGATTTGCAAAATCTTGACAATTCCCGGCAAAATCTGACCGTCGGCATCAGCGGACATCCAGCAAGTCCACATTACCAGGATCAACTTTCGGATTGGTACCGGGTCAAACCGCATCTTTTTGCGTTTTCGCCCGCAGCGGTTGAGCAATGCACACGAACAAAACTTGTTTTACAGCCTTGAAGGTTCAAGGGGGTTCACTTCGGTGTCGCAAACTTCCTCCCAGCCGGAGGCTTCTCTCTTGGACTGTGTTTCTGTTCCTGTTCACCTGTTCACTCTGGGCCCAACAGGGAGGAGGAACCTATTCCCTCCAGATTGGTTCAACCAACGATGAGCAGGCTGCCAAAAATCAGGTAGCCGCCTTACGGGCTGCCGGGCATACAGCCTATTACGTCAAGGCTGAAATACCCGGTAAAGGTACCTGGTACCGGATTCGGGTGGGGCGGTTTGCCTCGGCTGGGGATGCCCAGCGGTATGGTCGCACCGTGCGCGGTGCGGGTGCCTTTGTGGCCGGTTTTGAAGGGGCTTCGGGGACTCCCAATTCAAAGGTTCCCAGTCTGCCCCCTGAATCGAAAGAGCCCAAACCGCCCAAACCGACCGGTGCTGCCAAACCGGAAACGGCTAAATCGAATGACAAACCTGCGATTTCCAAACCGGAGGGCACCAAAACAACTGAAAAAAATCCAGTTCCCAAACCGGAGAGCACCAAACCGGCTGAAAAAACCACAGCCGTGAAACCCGAAACCGGAAAGCCGCCTGAAAAAAATGTGACTTCCAAACCCGCAACGCCGGTTAAACCTGAACCTGCCACGACTTCAGGTAATCCGACCAAATCCAATAAACCCGAACCCGGGAAGCCATCCGATAAGATTGTCGCTTCAAAACCCGAATCCCCGCCGGGTAAAACGGAACCCACAACGATTTCAGGCAATTCAGCCAAGTCCACATCGGGTTCAAGTGCGAAAGGGGACAAACCCCCCGCATCGTTGCCAGTGGTTGGGGATTCCGCTCCGGGAGGGGCGAAACCTGAATCCGCCAAACCCAAAAGCGGCGAAACTTCAGCCAAAACCGGCCTTCCTGCCAAATCCAAAAACGGAGCGTCAAAAGGCCAACCGGAAACAGCCGGAACCAAGCCTGAATTGGTGGCAAAAAACTCCAAACCTCCGGCTTTTTTACCGATTCCGGGTGTCGCCGAGGCCGCTCCGCCGCCCAAACCCAAACCTGTCGTGTTGAAGGCCCTTCCTCTGTTTCCCCTGGGGCTGAATTACAGTTTAATGCAGCCGGTTGACTTGAATCTGCCGTCAATGGAACCTGCTGGATGGTGGCGGCAGGGCACACCCATTCCGGCAGATTTGAACACCATCTATTTTGTAGACCAGTTTCACGGCTGGGCTGGCGGCGTCCAGGGAACACTGCTGGCCACAACCGATGGAGGAAAACGCTGGAATCTGCAAGAAAGCGGAACCCGGAGTTTGGTCAATGAACTCTTTTTTGTGGACGCCCGGCACGGATGGGCTTTGGTTGGGGGGACTGTGGGGACCCAGCGGCACGATTTACGGGAGGAACAAAGCCTGCTCCGAACTGATGACGGAGGCCAGACGTGGCACCATGTGGCTGAAATTGATGCCTTGTGTCTGTATTTTGTAAATCGGGAGATTGGTTATGCCGCCGGAAATTATGGTGCGGTCCTGAGGACGGAAAACGGTGGCAAAAGCTGGACCCGTTGTGCTTCGCCGGAAAAAGCCCTGGGGAAAGCGGTTAAGCTCCCCGACCTGGTTTTCAGTTTTACCAAACTCCGCTTTTTATCGGCTCAAATTGGCTACGCGGTAGGAAATTTTTATGGCGATGGGGTCACCCGCCCTGGCGGCCTGTTTGTCACCGAGGATGGCGGCCAAACCTGGGAGAAACAGAGCTTGCCCTTGGGTGAAGGCAATGCCGAACTGACCAATCTTCAATTTTCCGACAAAGCCCACGGCTTGGTCGTGGCGGAAACCTATCGTGGGGACGGGCGGTTTGTTTCGGTTTTTCGCACTGATGATGGCGGAGCCACCTGGGCGGAACAGAAGACCCCTTTGATGGGATACTTTCAGACGGCTTTTGTGGATGGGAAACAAGGCTGGACCACCGGTCTGACCCTACCAGGTCCGAACAGTCCTGAAAATGAATCCGCCATCTGGCGCACCAGGGATGGCGGTCTGACCTGGACGGTGGAAACCTCATTTTTGGGAGCCCGCCTCTATGATATTTTTTTCCTGGACGCCAATCACGGCTGGGCGGTTGGTGAAGGCGGGACGATTTACTCCTTTCGGAAATAAACAGGGGTTCAGGGCCTAGGGTCTAGGGTTCAGGGTTCAGGGTTCAGGGTCCAGGGTTCAGGGTTCAGAGTTCAGAGTTTCCAAAAACCAAAGACTTGAGAACGTGAATCAAAGTTCAAAACTCAAAACTCAACCCCGAACCCTGAACCCTGGACCCTGGACCCTGGACCCTGAACCCTGAACCCTGAACCCTAGACCCTGAATCCCGGACCCCGAAAACCTGGCTTGCCCGTTTCTACCCAGCGGCCTATACTGCCGCCAGTCAAAACGCTGTATCCGGCCCAAAAATTCAAACAGTTGCAGTTTCAGTGAATTCACAACAACCCTCTCGGTTTAGTAAAGGAATGAGGTGCATGCAATATGTCCAGTAAGCCTGTTAATCTCGAAATCCCATTTGTCACCCAAACTGAAAAAGGAAAAGGTGGCATGGGTTCGAGCGAAAGTCTGATTTTTATCATCCCCCTCCTGGTTTCGATTGGGTTGGTTCTGGCCCGGTGGAAAGGTGTTGCCCCCACGATTTTGAAAGAAGGAAACCTGACGCTGGTTTCGCTGATTTGTTATCTGGGTGCATCGGTGGTGTTTGTCACATTTCTGCTGGGACGTGAAGAACTGCTGCGCCGCATCGGCATGTGGACCATGGCGCTCGGTTTCATTCTCAATTTTACCGGCTGGGGAGTGCGTTGGGTGGAAATCACCGACCATTTTCTAGCGCAACCAGCCGCCGCCGCCGCCTGGAATTCCTATTCATTGATGGATAAAGCGTCGCATACCTTTCCGCTCACCGGCCTGTATGACGTGGGAATTGGGTTTACCAGTATTGCCGTCCTTTCGGCGCTCATCATTGGCAGTCGGCCCAAATACCATTTTATCGGCTTTATCGTGATGCCGATTGCGTCACTGGTACTGATTCTGGTGTTTTTCCTGGGAAACGAAATCACGACCCTGCAACCGATTTTGCGTAGTTATTGGCGACCGATTCACGTCAGTCTGGCAGCCATCAGCTACGGAGTCTGTCTCGTCAGTTTTGGCGTGGCCATGCTGTACCTGCTCAAGGATAACGTCAAAATCGAGAGTGTGGGCTTTTGGGTGGCCCTGCTGGGAATTGCAACCTATTGCATCATTGGGGATTTCCGGGTTTTGACCAGTGGTTCCTACGGGTTGGCCGTGAAATCCATGGGCGGTACGCTCAATCTGGCTGGCGGTGGTAACCTGCGGGCGGAACTTCCCGGCGTTGCCAATCTCATGCGGGTGGGAACCTTGCTCTATATCCTGGCGGGAATCACCCTGGCATTGTATGTGACTCAGGGGAAACAACAGATGCAAATCTGGGGCAACCGTCTGATGATGGCTGCCATGGCCGGACAGGTGGCCATTTTCGGGGCAATTTGGATTCAAATCAAAAGCATTACCCCGGACCTTGTAAAGCATATTGACCCGGCGCAATATCCGGCATTCGGAGCCTGGCTGGCCAAAAATTTCCTCCAGCAGGACCCCAGAATGATGTCCACGGCTCAATTGAGCGAACAAGCCCAGCAGTTCCTGAGCACACAGGCTTCCACCATGTCAGTCAATTTCAGTTCAAATCCAATTGAAATGGCGGCCATTGTCACGTTGATTGCCGCCACCGGGTTTGTGGTGTTGTTTGTGCTGCGTGGGAAAACCCTGTTGGCCTCGTTGCCTGCGCTCGAAACCCTGGATGATTTGAATTACAAAATCGTGTCAGTCTGTTTCCCGATGCTGGCCATGATGCTCATCACCGGCGCGGTTTGGGCAAACGAATCATGGGGCACATATTGGAGCTGGGACCCGAAAGAAACCTGGGCTTTGATTACATGGCTGGCCTATGCCGCCTATCTCCATACCCGGATTGTGCATAACTGGAAGGGCCGCAGTTCGGCCTACTTTGCGGTGGTTGGCTTCCTGTTTGTGATTTTCACCTATCTGGGAGTCAGCTTTGTGTTGCCGGGATTGCATTCCTACGCCGGTGTCAACTGATTGGAAGGACTGAGGACTGAAAGAAGTCCTCAGTCCTTTTTATGAAGTCGTTCCCGCATGGCCTCAAAAGCCCTGCTTTCCACACGGGAGTTTTTGGGAGGGGCTTTGACAAATGCGCGTTCCCAGGACAGCATTGCCGCTCGCTGCCCCGTGGGCGGATGGGTGCCGATAAAAAAGTCGGTGAATACATTGAAAGAATAATCATTGCCACTCAGGGCTTTGAAGCGGGCTTCCAGTCGTTTAAGCACATTTCCCACCCCATAAGGGTTGTAGCCGGCTTTATAGGTCGTATAAAAGGCACAACTGTCCGCCTCGATTTCATCCTTCCGTCCAATTCCGCTCAACGACTCCATAAAATCGGCAAAGCGGTTTTTCCGATACGCCTCATAAAGTTTTTCAACCGCCTTTTGAGTTTCCTCTTGAGATTTGACCGCCCGCACACCAATCATCCAAAACAATTTGCGAGTGATGGTTTTGGGCATGTGTTGCATGACATCGTGTCCCATTTCGTGGGCCAGCAGTCCTGCCAGTTCATCCTCTGATTCCAGGTCGCGCAACAGTCCGGTGGAAATAAAAATCATTCCGCCACCGGGAGTAAAGGCAACCGGGCTGTCTTCCTGCAAAACAACAAACTCAAACTTTCGTTGCGGAGCTGCACAATAGGGGACCAGATTTTGACCAACCTGGCTGACATATTTTGAGATTTCAGGGGCATTCAGCCGGGTATAGTCTGCTTCGTCAAACATCGCATGGAGCAGCCAAGTTTCGGCTTCGCCTTGGAAAATGTTGTTTCCTTTGCGTACTTTGGGTGCTTGAACTGAGGTATTTTCTTTACGAGCTGGTGGCGGAGTCCAGGAGGGAAAAGGGGGGGATTGGGGGGCGGGAGGAGTTTGCCCCCAACCCCCCATAACACTGCTGCATACAAAGAGGAAGATGAGGATGGCGTTTTTCATGGCGTCACCTGCACACAGTTGCGACCGTTGGGGCAGGGCAGTTCAATACCTGCTCCGAGGAACAGAAAACCGATTCCTGGTGAGGATATGGCCTTGTGCCGATTTTTCTTCGCTCTGTGCGAATTTGGCGCTGGTGGCTTTACCAGGAACCGGTACCGTTGACAAAAATTTTGCGGCCAATGGAGCTTTAGGAGTAAATTTCAATCAGGTCTTCCAGCACGGCGGCTGAGGTCGGGGTTGGGTCGTCGGCATCAATCGCCGCCAGAATTTTGCCATTGATGTCTGTGTAATAAATCACTCCCTGCCAATCATTACCGAGTTGGGCGAGCGGATGGGCCGCATCAATCGGAGTGGGTTTGACTGAAAACCGGTAGTCATCATCCACCTTGTCTGCGGCAGCAATCAGTTTGATAACGTTTCCTTCGGCCTGAGCGGCAGCAATCTGTTCAGCGGTGACCCCTCGGATTCCGACGACTTCGATATCCTGCAAGGTGGTGGGGCGGCGCAACACAAAGTTGGCAATAATAACCAGTTTATTGGCCGCATCCCATCCATCCACATCAAGGGTGGGGTCGGCTTCGGCAAAACCGGCATCCTGGGCCCGTTTCAGCCCTTGGTCAAAGGTTTCACCTTTACCCATCCAGGTCAGTATGAAATCGGTGGTTGAGTTGACAACCCCTTCGAATTTCCGAATGGAGCAGGCACTCAAATCACGCCGTCCCACATTCAGGGTGGGCAGCCCGCCGGTAACCGTGGCACTAAAGCGGAATTGCTTGCCGGCGGCTTGGGCGCGCCGGGTCAGGTCCTGAAAGGCGAGCACCAGCGGGCCTTTATTGGCCGTAACCACATCCATCCCCCGTTCAAAGGCAATGCGAATGGCTGCGAGGCCGACTCCCCCGGTTTTCAAATCGGTAGGAGAGAGTTCAACCAGCATGTCGGCTTCCACCTGCTGCATTAAGTCCAAGGGGTCCTGTAAGGTCAGGTCAAGGTCCCGCAGCCGCTTGCCCTCGGTTTTGAGCGCAATCAACTGATGCAGGTCAAAACCCGCAGGGTTATGGGCGGCACCACTTGAATCAGCCACCGCCACCACCGAAAGTTCCAGATTGAATTCACGCCGCAACAGTTCCTGTTTGCGGACCAAGAGGTCAAGCAAGCGGCGGCCAATGTTTCCTAAACCAATTAAAGCAATTTTTTTTCGCATGAAAGTTTCCTGTCAGAATTAAGAATTGGGAATTGAAAAATCTTTATGGAAAAACTTGATTTATTTATTTTTTAAAATATTGATTTTATTGGGTGTATTTGATTGGTTGAGGAAGGAAATCAGAAAACTCGCCAAGAAAAATAAAGCAAAATTCAATCTAAAAGTAAAAAATAATTCTCAATTCTCAATTCTCAATTCTCAATTCAGTTACGGCATCCGGCGCAGGGTGATTTCCACAGAGGTTTCTCCGCCTGGGATACTGGTAATGGTAAGTTCACCCCCATGCATTTCCGCCAGCCGTTTGGAAATTGTGAGCCCCAGCCCGGCACCCTGCTGTTCGTAAACGCCCCGGTCAAACTGCATGTAAGCGCCAACGTCGGCAATCTGTTGGAGTGTCATACCCCGACTGATACCGGAAATGACAACGTGGAGATACATTTCATCAAACCAGCTTCGGATATTCACCTTTTGGTTGGGTTCAGAATATTTCAGGGCATTATCAAGCAGTTCCGTAATGATCTTGTCCAGATAGGTTTCGGAAATGAAAACTCCGCATTCCTGCAAATCAAGGTGAATGTCAGCCCTGCGGTCAACGGAACGTCCCAGTTTGAAGGCTGCCTGTTCAATCACTCCTTGAGAAGAGTGGGTTTTGGACAAACCCAAAGATTCCATCCGGTTTTGGTCGGAACTGGAAATTTCAATTTTGGCGTACATCCAAAAATTTTCCACCAGGCGATGCAGCCGGCGGGCGGAAACGTTGATGTTCTGCACCAGTTCCAACAGTTCCTCCCGGTCAAGTGAATTGAAACATTCCAGAATCAAATCCGAGGTTCCTAAAATTCCATTAAGGGGAGTTCGCAACTCGTGGGGCAGGGCAGTGGACAGGTTGCGGCGTAAATCCTCCAGTTTTTGTTCATAGCGACGTTTCACCATCTGGTGCTTGTCGAGTTGGGTGTTGATGGCTCCTAACAGTTCCGTTCGGGCTATGGGTTTGAATAAATAATCATCAGCACCAAGCTCCATACCCATCCGGACGTCGCTTTGGTCAACCTTGGCTGTTAGGAAAATAAAAGGAATACCAATCAAGGCAGGGTCTTCCCGTACAGCGGCCAACACTCCAAGCCCGCCAAGCACAGGCATATTGATGTCGCAGAGAATCAAATCAGGATGGTTTTGTCGGGCCAGTTCAAGACCAATCTGCCCATTTTCAGCCAAAATCGGTTCAAAATTGTCGAATTCCAACAATTCGGCAATCACCTCACGGATGGCTTGTTCATCCTCAATCACGAGAATTTTAGTCATGCGGCCCCCAAGACACTGACAAGATGACAGGGTAACAGGGTAACAGGTGACCGGGTGACAGGTGACCGGGTGACAGGTGACCGGGTAACAGGTGACAGGGGTAGCAGGGTGACAAGGGTGGCAGGGTGACCAACTTCATTTTGTTGAATTGGTTTATTCATAATTTTGTTTCGCTTGTGCTGAATGAGGAAGCAAGAAAGCAATCACCCTGGCACCCTGTCACCCCTGTCACCGGTCATCCTCTCACGGCTGCTTCAGCAACGAAATGCTTAAAAATGGCTTGTGAAAATGTATCCTTGGACCAGTTGATTTCTGGATGCCATTGAACACCCAGGATAAACTGACCGGGTTTGGTGCTAATCACTGCTTCAATCACACCATCGGCTGACCAGGCAATGGCCTCCAATTCAGACCCCAGTTCGTCAATCGCCTGATGGTGGACGCTATTGACCCGAACCGAAGTGCCCCCCGCCAGTTTGGCCAACAAGCTCTCCCGGTTGATTTGCAGTCCATGAGAAAGTCTTGCCACCGGACCACGTTGCCGATGTTGAATGACGTTTTCCACCTGCGCCGGCAGGTCCTGAAAGAGGGTTCCACCCCGAAATACATTGATTGCTTGTAACCCGTAGCAAATCCCCAGCACCGGCAGGCGCTGGGCTTCGGCTGCCGTCAACAGCAGATGATCAACTTCATCCCGCTCAAAATGCACTTCTTCCAGGTTCAAATGTGCAGCTTGGCCGTAGCGCATCGGGTCAACATCACTGTTACTGCCCGTAAGCAGGATTCCATCCAAATGGGAAATCAATGAATCAATGTAGGCAGGGCTGGGAATCAACGGAATGAGAATGGGCAATCCACCAGCCTGAAAAATAGCCTCACCGTAATTTGACTTCAAGTAGTTTGTTTCATCCTGGTGATTCAGTCGGGTGGTGATGCCAATGACAGGCCGGTTGGAAACCATCGAAGTCATAGTGAATTGGCTCCTCACAGTGAAAACAAAAAAACGAAAAATGATGAGTATTCGGATGGTCGGAAGGCCGGGTGGGTGGTCGCCTTGTCACCCGGAAAGGTTCTCTTATAGTCGTTTGTGTGCTATATGGCAACAGGTTCATGTCTAAAAGGACACAGCTTCGGGCTTCCATTCAATAACATCATGTTTCCTGAACTCCTCAAAATAACTGATTCATTCACAATCAATACCTATGGGGTTTTGATTGCGATTGCATTTTTTAGCGGGATGTGGCTGGCTGCTTTCCTGGCGGAAAAAGATGGGTTGGATAAAGGCAAGGTCTATGACCTGTGCCTGTATATGCTGCTGGCCTCGCTGGTGGGTTCCCGGCTGTTACTGGTGATAACGGAATGGCCGCTCTACAGTGCTCGCCCGGGTGAACTGTTTTCCTTTAATTTTCTGCGCTCCGGCGGGGTGTATTATGGCGGACTGATTGGAGCCATGGTGGCCAGTCTCGGCCTTATGCGCTGGTATCGACTGCCTTGGTGGCAAACGGCGGACGCCTGTGCGCCGGGAATTGCCATCGGTCAGTTTTTTGGTCGTTTGGGGTGCTTTGCGGCAGGCTGTTGTTGGGGAAAACCAACTGATGGCTGGTTTGGAGTGCATTTTACCGAACGGGCTCACGAACTGACCGGGGTGCCAGTCAACTGCGCTTTGCATCCAACCCAGCTTTACGAATCGGTCGCCGCCCTGTTGTTATGCGGACTGTTGCTTTTTCTGAGTCGAACCCGCCGGTTTCATGGGGAAATCGTGCTGATGTATCTGTTCGGATATGGGGTGATTCGGTTTTCCATTGAATTGGTGCGGGATGACCCACGGGGAGGATTATGGCACCTTTCCACTTCGCAACTGATTGCCATCATGTTTATCCTGATTGCAATTGGAGGGTATTTTCTCAGGGTCCAGGGTTCAGGATTCAGGGTTCAGGGAACTGCGGCCAGTGAACAACAGAAACCGGAAGTCGGAAATTAGGGCACGAAGATTGATTCCTTCAGGAGCCAAATCCTTGGCCCGGTTCCGAGATTCAATTTTCCATCAGATTTTTTGGGTGGAAGCCCAGGTACATTTTCCGGCGACCACCTTTCAACCCCTGAACCCTGAACCCTGAAAACTTATGACTTCCAATCGTGAAACCATCCGCCAAATGATTGACCAGGGGCAATATTCCGAAGCCTGTGCGGAGTTGGCAGCCGAACCGCTATCAGCCTGGAAGTTCCTCTTTTTGGCGGAATTGGCTCTGTGGGACGATGTGCCCAGACGAGCTGAACAATTGCTGGCGGGGGTTGCCGCGTCGTTGCTGGTGGAACAACCTGCCGGAGAATTTTCCTTTTGGCACATCCTGACACAGCTTCAGCTTGAACTGGCCTGCCACCAGACCAAGACCGCCTGGGAAAAACTGGAAACCATACCCCGTGCGCCTACGGGCAGTCAGGGGGAAGCGTACCTGCGGCTGCATCGCGCCCACATTTTATTTGCTCAGGGAAAACTTGACCGGGCTCTGGATGAAGCCGAAACCGCCTTGCGGATGACGGAACGCGGGTTTCATACCTATCCATTGATTTTAATGAGCCTGGGCCGATTCCGGGCTGAATTTGGTGAGTTGGAGGAAGCCGAAAAAAATTTTGAACAGGCTTCCCGTGCCTTTGCCCGCCTGCGCATGATGGCTCACCATGGTTTGGCTTTGGTTCGGGTCGCCGAGTTGGCCCGGCGCAAACGCGATTTTGTCAGGGCAGATGAATTTCTGGACGAAGCAATTGCTCTCTTTGGTACGATTGATGCCCCGCGGGAACACGCCCACGCACTATTGTTCCAGGCGGAAATGTGTTTCGAACGACAAAAAACCACCCGCATCGAGGGGTTTTTGGCCTCAGCCGGAGAGCTATTGGCTGCCTACCCTGATGACTGGCGGCAAGGCTGGCTGGTTTTGCTGGAGATTCGGTACCATATCGGACGGCATCAGTTTTCCCAGGCGGCAGGAAAACTGGATGCAGCCTTTGCGCTGGTCCGGCACCACCATACCTGGGGACTGGAAACCCAGCTTTTTTTGTTTGGGGCCGAAGCCTGTCGCCAAACCGACCCGGCGGTGGCCGCCGGGTATTTTGAAACTGCCCGTTCCCGGATTGGCGAACCGGCTCCGGTCTGGCTGCGTGAGGAACTGGAGCGGATTTCCAAGCAGTTTGGGCAAAAAAACAGTATTTCAACGGCTGCCGGAGTCTTGACGATTGTTGTGACGGAGGATGTTCCGAACGATTTGTTTCCTTCCTGGAACGAAGCCCTGGAATCGGTTAAACGCTTTTTACTGACTGCGGCTTTGAAACGAACCGAAGGGAGCCTGACCAAAACGGCAGCGTTGCTCAAGGTCTCGATAGGTCATGTTTCCCAACGATGCAAGGAATACAATCTGACTCCCCGCTCCGGTGAGGAGGTTTAATTGAGAAGTGAGAATTGAGTTGTTTCACAATTGAACTTGTTCTTTTTCAATTGATTCCAAGAAAAAGTAAGAGCTTTCCGCTGGTTTTTGAATTCTTACTTTTGAAACTCATCGAAAAACCGGCAGGCCATAACGCAACAACTCAATTCCCAATTCTCAATTCTCAATTCCCAATTCTCAATTCTCAATTCTCAATTCTCAATTCTGAATTCAATCCCATGCGAACTGAACGTCAATTTCTCAGACAATGGCAACAAAGACTGAAACGCCCGGCTCCGGCAGTATTAGTTGGGATTGGCGATGATGCAGCGGTATTGGCTCCGCCCAATGGCTCGAATCTGGTGATTGCCAGTGATGTCATGGTGGAGGACGTTCATTTTCGCCGCCGGTATTTTCCGCCCCTTGCCTTGGGACACAAGGCGTTGGCTGTCAATTTGAGTGATATGGCGGCCATGGGGGCCATTCCCCGGTATTGTCTGGTCACCCTGGCCATTCCCAAAAACTGTTTTGACACTCATGCTGATGCCATTATGCAGGGCTTGACCACCCTTGCGGATGAACATCAGGTGGTCGTCATTGGGGGGGACACGGCTGCGGCACCGGAACGGATTTTTGTGGATGTCACAATCCTGGGTGAATGTCCTCCGGAACAGGCGGTTTTGCGCTCAACAGCCCAACCGGGGGATTGGTTGTATGTCACCGGCGAACTTGGAACGGCCATGGCCGGTTGTGTCATCCTGGAGCAACAGGCATCCACGCTGTCCCAGCAAACTCTGCCCCCGGCTTTGAAAGACGCCATTCATAAACACCTGTACCCCACACCGAGGTTATTTGTCGGCCAGCAGTTGGCTGCCCGGAAACTGGCTTCCTCCATGATGGATTTAAGTGATGGGCTTTCGATTGACCTTTCGCGGTTATGCGAGGCCAGTAATGTTGGATGTCATATCAAAGCCAATCAGATTCCGGTTTCGACGGCAGCCCGTCTGTTTTCTCATCGCAATCGGCAAAACGCCATCGAACTGGCCTTGCACGGAGGCGAAGAGTATGAACTCCTGTTTACTGTCTCACCGGCACGGCGAAATGATTTTGAAGCCTTTGCGAAAGAACTGGCCGCTGGCCCGGATGCGGTTGAGTTTTCCTGTCTGGGTGAAATCAAGGATGTTTCGCACGGGTTGAAAATTGAAACGACAAACGGGATTTTTCCCTTGCCGGTGAAGGGATTTGACCACTTTTCTTAATTGAGAATTGGGCACTGATGCATTAATTGTTGGGACTGATCCCAAAATCCAACCAATCCCAGTGATTGGTTTCAACACCAGCCAGCGCGAGCGGCGACCGCCCATTGCGGGTTTCGATGGAACTG
>JAIBAN010000138.1 GCA_019695185.1 Blastocatellia bacterium
ATGCGGGATTGCTGGGCGGAACCGCCGGACAGCCCGCCATTGTGGTGAGCGACACCCAGAACCGGCGGATTCAGGGCAGCCTGACAACCAGTTCGGCAACCGGCTACTTCCTGGTGGGAACTCCGAACGGCAGCGGTGCGGGCACCGGGCAGTTCAACAGTCCGGGCAAAATCAGATAAAAACAGGGTTCAGGATTCAGGGTTCAGGGTTCAGGGTCTTTTGAAGAAGGCAAAAGGCAGAAGGTGGGGAAGCATCAGCTTTTGGATTCTTGATTTTCCGCTTCTGGCTTCTGGCTTTCTTCACCCTGAAAACCGGAACCCGGAACCCGAATCCACCTCCTGTACCCTCGGGGGGACAGACCTGCAACCGGGCAACCCGGTTGGTTGAATTGGACCAAGGGAAAAGACTGCCGGAGGTCGCCCATACTCTGAGTGCCAATTACAACAGTGGGGACCTGGCGTGACGCCTATGTGTTGGGAGGGACCCCTTTCCGATTGGCAGGCAGCACACTTCACAGAATGCAGTGTTTTTGAGGGACCGGTTTGAGTTTCAACAGTGGCACCTCAAAACCTGGGTGTATTGGACCCTGGAATGGACTACGACTTTTTGGGGTGACCATCGTTTTCGCAGCCATTTTCAGATAAGATGTACCTGAAAGCCTTCAGATTGATAGAGACGTGAGAACCCGGAACCGGCCTTAGTCTGAATTTGGTGCAGCCAGGCTGAGGGGGCAACCGTTGGAGGAACCAGAATGAGTTCTCCAACAGAACTCAACCAGGGGTTCATCACTTCCCACCCAAAGGACCTCAATCAACCGGATAAAGCAAGACCCGGAGACGACCAAGTTATGGTTTTTGTATTGGTTTTCACTCATTCCAACCCAAGTCGAGGACTCTGCACGTGAACAATGAGGAAACAGAAAACCTGGCACCGCAGGAATCCCGCCCGGAATCATCCTCCGACGACAAACGTAACCTGATTGTGGTCGGCATTGGCGCTTCCGCCGGCGGGGTCACCGCGCTGAGGGAGTTTTTCGGACGCATGTCGCCCGACAGTGGGATGGCCTTTGTGGTTGTCCTGCACCTTTCACCGCAGTATGAAAGCAACCTGGCTGCGATTTTACAGAGCCAGACCGCCATGCCGGTTACACAGGTGACCGAAACCGTCAAGGTGCAGGCCAACCAGGTCTATGTCATCCCGCCCAATAAAAATCTGGCGATGGAGGACGGAACCATCACATTGACCCAACCTGAACCCACCCAGGGCCAACGGGTAGCCATTGATCTGTTCTTTCGCACGTTGGCGGAAGCTTACGGCCGCAACAGCATCTGTATCATTTTGAGCGGCATGGGTTCGGACGGAACCCTCGGCCTCAAACGCATCAAAGAAAGTAACGGGTTTGCCATCGTGCAGGCACCCGAGAACGCCGAATACGATGGCATGCCCCGGAGTGCCATCAGTACCGGTCTGGTTGATTGGGTGCTGCCCGTGGCTGAGATGCCGGTGAAGCTCATCAGTTTTCGGGACAGTTCCGAACGACTGCATTTAACCGAATTGGATGCGAAAACGCCGGTTGAACTCAAAGGGGCTGATGATTTGCGCGAAATTTTGACCTTGCTCCGGGTCCGCACCGGCCATGATTTCACCCATTACAAACAGCCGACGCTGCTCCGGCGGATAGCCCGCCATTTGCAGATTCATGAGCTGGAGGACATCCCTACCTATCTCACATTGCTCCGCGAACGTCCGGACGAAATCCAGTCGCTGCTCAAAAACCTACTCATCAACGTGACCAATTTTTTCCGCGATAAAGAGGCGTTTGAAGCCCTTGAACAGGAAGTCATTCCCCAGCTCTTTGCCAATAAGACCGGCAAGGATGCGGTTCGGGTCTGGGCGGCGGGTTGTGCTTCCGGCGAAGAAGCCTATTCGCTTGGCATCCTGCTGGCTGAATATGCCAATCGGCTGACCGACCCGCCCAAAATCCAGGTGTTTGGCACCGACGTGGATGAGGACGCGATTGCCGAGGCGCGCGACCACAATTTTCCCGAAACCATCGAAGCTGACGTCTCGCCTGACCGGTTGCGCCGGTTCTTCATCAAGGAAGGGAATTTCTATCGGGTGCGCAAGGACCTCCGCGAACTCATCCTGTTTGCCCCGCATAATGTCCTGCGCGACCCGCCTTTCTCGCGCCTTGATTTGATTACCTGCCGCAACCTGCTGATTTATCTCAACCGCGACACCCAGGAGCGCCTGCTTGAGATTTTTCATTTCGCACTCAAACCAAACGGTTTTTTGTTCCTGGGCAATTCGGAATCAGCCGAAAGCCAGGGCACGTTGTTTATGCCCTTTGACAAAAAGAACTGGATTTATTCGCGCCGGACGGTAGCCACGCACCTGCTCCACAAAACTACCCCGCTTTTGCCGCTCAAGGGTGACTGGCAAATCAAGATACCGGAACCCCACAAGTCTTATGAGCGTGAGAACCTGTTGTCCTTTGGCGAACTGCATTACAAACTGGTCGAACAATATGCCCCACCGTCAATTCTCGTGAACGAGGAATTTGAGATCGTCCATCTGAGCGATTCAGCAGGCCGCTATCTGCGTTTTACCGGGGGCGAACCGACCAACAATCTCTTTAAAGTCATCCATCCGGAACTGCTGGCTGACTTGCGGGCAGCTCTTTTTTCCACCCAGCGCGAAGGCAAAGCCTCGGAATTTCAAAATATCCGCATCGACCTTGAAGGCAAACCCGTCTATATCAACCTGGTTGTGCGCCAGGTGGACATGGCGGATGCCGGACCAAATTACCTGCTGATCATTTTTGATGAAAGCTCCACGCCGACCACCCAGCCCAAGCAGGAGGAACAGAGCACCCAGATTCTGGACAAGGACGATGCAATCGAAACGGTCATCCGCCGGCTGGAGGATGACCTGCGCCGGACGCGCGACCGCCTGCGCACAACCATCGAGCAGCACGAAACCTCGATTGAGGAGCTGAAAGCCTCCAACGAGGAGTTACAGGCCATTAATGAGGAACTGCGCTCCGCCTCGGAAGAACTGGAAACCAGCAAGGAGGAACTGCAATCGGTCAACGAGGAACTGACCACCGTCAACCACGAACTCAAAGACAAGGTGGACGAGATTTCACGGACCAATTCCGACCTCCAGAACCTCATGTCCTCAACCGACATCGGGACCATGTTTTTGGACCGGGGGCTGCGTATCAAACGCTACACGCCGAGCCTGCAACGGCTTTTCAATATCATTCCCACCGATGTCGGACGCCCGCTGGAACATCTCACCCACAAACTGGAATATGAAGAACTGATTTCAGATGCCACCGAGGTCATGCGGACGTTAAAACCCTCGGAGCGTGAAATCTATGACCGCAACCAGTGTTGTTATCTGGCCCGCATCCTGCCCTACCGGACGATTGACGACAAAATCGAAGGGGTGGTCCTGACCTTTATTGATATTAATGAACGGATCCGTGCCGAGGCGAATTTGCGCCAGTCGGAAGAAAGTCTCAAAATCGCGCTTCAGGTGGGCAAGCTCGGTTCCTGGCAGTTGAATCTGAAAACCCGCACCCTGGAGGTGAATGAAACCGGCCAAATGCTGTTTGGGTTCCGGCCCAAGGTTCAATTGACTTATGAAAGCTGGCTGGCGGCCATCTACCCGGACGACCGCGAACGGGCTCAACGGGAAATGGAGCGGGCCATTCAGATCCATGGTGAATATGAGTCAGAATACCGGGTGGTGTGGCCCAGCGGCGAGGTTCATTGGATAACCGTCCAGGGCCGGGTGGTGTCCCAATCAGCGGAATCACAGTTTCGTCTGATTGGCATTACCCAGGATATCACCGAGCGCAAACGCCGCCAGATGAACGCCGAATTGCTGGCAGGTCTGGGGGTGGATTTTGCGCGCCTTTCCAACACCCAGGAAATTCTCGAGGTGGTGAGTGAAAAAATCGGCCATTACCTGGAGGCGCACCATTGCTCATTTTCGGAAATTGACAAAACCAGCCAGGTGGCCCATGTCAGGACCGACTGGCACCTGCCGGGCATGGTGAGTCTGGTCGGGACCTACCAGTTGGCCGACTGGATTACTGAGGGCCTGCGGCAGGAACTTGCCGAGGGCCACAATGTTGCGGTCAACGATGTGACCGAGGACCCGCGCACCGCACCTTTTGCCGAGAATTTCGCCAGCCTTCAAATCGGCTCCTTCATTCATGCTCCGTCTGGCACCGACGGACACTGGAACTGTCTGCTCTCCGTAACCCGGCGCAAACCCTCAATCTGGCGGGCCGATGAAATCGAGCTGATGGGAGACCTGGCGACCATGGTCTGGCTGCGACTGGAGCGCGCCCGCGCCGTAGAAAAGCTGGAAGCGTCGGAAAAACGGTTACGGTTGACCACGGAAGCAGCCCAGATGTTTATGACCGAATACCATGTGCAGACCGGGGAACTGACCACCTCTGACAATGCCGAACAGGTCCTTGGGTTTCCTCCCCCTGCCGACCAGGCGGCCAACCTTGCTCTGACTCACCCTGAGGACCGGGAAACGTCCCAACAGCAGTTGCAGCAGGCGATGACGAACAACACTTCTTACCAAGGGGAAGTCCGCCTCATCAACCCCAACACGGGGCAAATTGTCTGGCAGCGAATTCAAGGCCTCCTGATCGACCCCGAGCATTTTGTGAGCCTTTCACAGAATGTGACCGAGCACAAACTGCGCGAGGAAGAACGCCGACAACTGGAAATTCAAATCCAGTCGGCTCAAAAGCTGGAGAGTTTGGGAGTCCTGGCTGGCGGAATTGCGCATGATTTCAACAATCTGTTGACAGGTATTTTGGGATATTGTGATTTAGCCCGGTCTTCGTTGTCGGCTGGTTCGGCGGCAACGCGGTTTCTCGACGAAGTAGTGAATGGGTCTCGGCGGGCGGCGGAACTCATCCAGCAGATGCTGGCCTATGCCGGTAAAGGGCAATTCGTACTGCAGGCGCTCAATCTTTCCGATTTGGTGGTGGAAATGGGCCGGCTGTTGGAGGTTTCAATCTCCAAGAAGTGCGTCCTCCATTATAATTTCACCCCCAACCTGCCGGCCTGTAAAGCAGATAAAACACAGATGCGCCAGGTCATCATGAATCTCATCATCAATGCTTCGGAGGCCATTGGGGATCAAGGTGGCGTCATTACCGTCAGCACGGGGGTCATGTACTGTGACCGGGCCTATCTCTCCAGGGGCTATCTGGACGATCATTTGCCGGAAGGCAATTATGTCTATCTGGAGGTTTTGGACACCGGCTGCGGGATGAACGAGGAGACCAGGGCCAAACTGTTCGACCCGTTTTTTACGACAAAGTTCACCGGGCGGGGCCTGGGCCTGGCCGCAGTCCTCGGAATCGTGCGGAGCCACGGCGGAACCATCAGCGTCACCAGCGAGCTGGGAGCCGGAACGACTGTCACAGTGCATTTTCCTGTAACAACAGGGCCGGTTCTTCCCGAAACCACCCCAACCGGGGACGGGTCGTCGTGGAAGGGCCAGGGTCTGGTGCTCCTCATTGATGACCAGGAATCAGTTCGGAAGTTGACCAGCGAGATGATGGTGTTCATGGGCTTCAAGGTCTTGTTTGCCGCCGATGGCCGCGAAGGAGTCGAGGTCTTTCGCCGGGAACATGAAAAGCTCCGGCTGGTCTTGCTTGACATGACCATGCCGCAGCTTGATGGCGCAGAGACCTTCCTTGAAATGCAGCGTATCCGGCCAGGGGTCCCGACCGTGCTTTTGAGTGGCTACAGCGAGCAAGTTGTCCAAACCCGTTTTGCCGGAACGGAGCTGGCCGGATTCATTCAGAAACCGTTTGAATATCATCAGTTGGTGGCTGTGGTGCGGAAAGCTCTGGGTGAGGCATCAGAGCCGAACTGACCGTTTGCTCAAACCGGTCAGCAGCCATCGGCTGGGAACCATCAAGGCTGACTGGGGGCCTTTGGCTGAACTTCAGACGCGGGATGCGACCTGCTTATTCAAAAGTTTGAGGGACTGGCTTCCCCCTAAAACCGGATTGCAAATCCAAAACCGGGGCCCCAGGGCCAGGGCAGTCACACGGTAGCTCCACCTGCCGAAAAAACGGCGAGCCCTATCGTTGGGAAGGAGAGAAACATGACAAAATGTAATGGGGAAGGGTGTCCCATCCGGGACCAATGCTCTCGCTATACCCAGCCCTACGTTAAAAGAAACAGGTTTGAACAATGTCCTTTTGATTTTGTTCAGAATCGCTGTGAACATTTTCATTCCAACGAACCACGGGAGGATGTTATTCGGCTCACAGCCTATTACATTTGGTTGCGGGAGGGAAAACCTGCCAATCAGGCACGGGAACACTGGGAACGGGCGTATCGCACTTTGTGCCTGGGGACGGGCAAACTCAAACCGGATTCAGAATAAAACCGATGGGGCCGGTTGTCCGGGACGGGGCCGACCGGTACCGACCAGCCAGCCCTTCGATTTGGTTTGGCAATGGCTCAAAAGGTGTAGAGACGGGCTACCTGTTCCCCGCTCAGAACATTCACCTGGGGCCGTTTGCCGCGCAGTTCGCGGTAGAGCAGCCGCAAAACGGCCGTCCCGTTCAGGTGGCGTTCGGCGGCTTTCTGCTTGAAAAAGCGGAGATGGTTTTTGGCCTGCCGCAGGCTTTCGGCCTGATTGCATAACATTTCGTGGCGTGAGCGGGAACTCCACCAGTAGCGTTTAAGTCCTTCATCCAGCTCCAAAATGACAATCAAGCTGGCTTCCAGGCGGGCGCGAACGGTTTGGGGAATCTGTTCCAACAGGGTCATATGCTCATCCTCCCAACAAAAAGCCCTGCAAATGCAGGGCCAAAAAACCACCTGGGATGGCATCGCACTTGGCTGCACCATCACTGCTCGCCAAAGGAGAAAACCGGGGGTGGTTCAGGCTGGAAGAAGAGAAGTTTTTGGCAAGGGAAAACCGAGAACTCGGTCCCACGGCCAGAACACAGCGCGCTGGCGCTCATCCGTTCGGTTCGAGCATTTTCCCCATCAGTTCCTTGACGAGTTTGGCCGCCACGCCGGCGGTCATTCCGCTGGGGTCCATTTGAGGATTGAATTCAACCACATCGGCTCCAATGACTTCCGCTTCAATGGATTGAATCAGACGCAACACCTGCCGGGTGGAGAGCCCGCCGGGTTCCCGATGCGAAACACCGGGCGCGAAAGCCGGGTCAAGTCCATCCATGTCGATGGAAATATAGACCGGGGCATTGAAAACCGGCACAAAATCATCCCGCCAGTTTCTCATGTCCATCACTTCCACCCCGAATTTGCGGGCCTGCTCCAACTGATGGCCGGTCATGGTGCGAATGCCAACCTGGACCAGTTGGCGGGCAAGGCCCGCTTCCATTATCCGGGCAAAGGGGCAGGCGTGGGAAAGGGGATTTCCCTGAAACTCGTGATTCAGGTCAGGATGTGCATCAATATGCAGAATGGCCAAATTCGGGTAATGGCGATGAAAGGCCCGCAGGAGGGGAAAGGTGATGGAATGGTCACCCCCCAGAGTCAAGGGGCGGAATCCGCGCTCCAACAATGAATGCACTTTTTGCTCGATTTCGAGGAAAAAATCCAAACCCGGAGCGGGCACCATATCCCCTTCGTCGTGATAGATACCGGAAGCACCAAGGTCGATACCGGTTTCACTCCAGAGGTTGGAGGCATCACACAGGAAAGCCTCCCGAATCAACGGTGGGGCCTTGGCGGTGCCTGGGAAATAGGATGAATATTCGTCAAAACACAGGCCCAGAAGGGCGGGAGTTGATTTCATGATTGGGTTGCTTCAATGATTTCCTGCACCCGACCGACTTCACCGGATTCCAGGCGGACTTTGATTCCATGTGGATGAAAGGTGGATTTGGTGAGAATCTCGCGGACCACGCCACGGGTGCGTTTTCCGGTTCGCTGGTCGGGTTTGAGGACCACATCCACAGTCAGTCCGGTTTTGACATCTTTTCGGTTTTTTCCGTCCATGAGGTGTTTCCTCTGCATTCAACCTTCGGTTGAGAATTCCCGGCGGTCAACTTCCGTCCCGGATTTTGAAGTTTTCTGCGTGGTGCCCATTCTAAATCGGTCCACCTGAGATTGAAACACGCAGGCGTAGGTTGCGCAACACAACTGTCATTGCCAACCGTGGCACGGATGGCACAGGCGTTCAATACACTGACACGATTGCAGGCGACACAACCTTGGTGAGCAGTTCGGTGCGGATTTCACCAATCGCCTTCAATGTCGGCTATACTTGCTTTGGCAACCTGGGAATAATGGTTCCCACCGGGAGCGACGTGGTTGCCAACGACTTCACCGGGACTCCGGTGGTAACCTTGATTGCGGCTTTTGATGCGGCCAGTGCCCCGTATACAGACCCGTTCGCACGGTAATGTGACAGGGAAAACTCGGGAGGGCCTACCTATCGATCAACCAACCATTTCAGCCACACAGATTTGCCTCAGCCCGGTGCATTGGCCTGGAGGAACGGTAGCTGGTACTTTGTAACCCGGTCGAGGCAACCGTTGGCTAAAGAGCAGGGAATTTCAAATGAAAAAACCACCGTGGGAACCTGTCACATTTGAAAATTGCAACCATGTCACCGGCCCGTTTTATCACGGCACGAAAGCACACCTGGCTATCGGCGCGCTTTTGTCCCCCGGCTACCCCTCCAACTACGAGGAAGGCCGGGTTTCCAACCACATTTATTTCTCAGCCAACCTGGAGCCCGCTGTCTGGGGAGCCGAAATTGCAATGTCGTTGGCGAGCCTGGCCGGTCGCGGCCACATCTACCTGGTTGAACCAACCGGGACTTTTGAGGACGACCCCAACCTCACCAACAAACGATTTCCGGGCAATCCGACCAAATCCTATCGGACGCGCGACCCGTTGAGAATTATCGGTGTGGTCGAGGACTGGCAAGGACACTCGGAAGAGATGGTCCGGAGCATGCTGGATGCCCTGCTGGACCTACAACGCCGTGGCCTTGCAATCATTGAGGACTCGATCCGCAACCCGTAATCTGCCATTCCGCCGGACGCTTATGAATGAATTACCAATCGTGTCGAAATCCGATATTGTGCGGGGCCTTCATCAGTTGGGGGTGGCGGCTGGTGATACCGTCATGCTCCATTCTTCGGTAAAAAGGATCGGGTGGGTGGTGGGTGGCCCGCAGATTGTGCTTGAGGCCCTTTTCGAAGTGCTTTCGCCCTCTGGGACGCTGCTTATTTTTGCGAGCTTCGAGGATGACCCATACCACCTGGATGAGTGGCCTGAGCCACGTCGCCAAGCATATCTGAATGAGTTTCCGCCGTACGATCCGCTGTCCTCGCGGGCGGACCGAAAAAATATGGGTATTCTCGCCGAGTATTTGAGGACCTGGCCGGGGGCGCACCGCACCACCCATCCGTTTTCCTATGTTGCCGTAGGGGCAAGCGCTCAATATCTCACAAAGGAGCATCCTCTGTGGTACCGGGATGGATTCAATTCACCCTTGGAGCGTTTATGTCGCAGCAATGGGAGGGTTCTTTTGCTTGGAGCCCCGCTCTCAACGGTCACCATTTTACATCACGCCGAATTTCTGGCCGAGGTTCCCCATAAACGCATTGCCCGCTATCGCCTCCCGCTGCTCCAGAACAATCAAAAAGTCTGGGTGGATATTGAAGAGTTTGACACCTCAAAGGGGATTGTCGATTGGCCGGAAGACTATTTCGTCACAATCATGGAAGCATATCTTGCAGCCAAAAATTCCCCCCAGGTAATGGTTGGGGATGCTCCAGCTTACTATTTTTCGGCAATTGATCTGGTGGGTTTTGGGGTTCAATGGATGGAAGAACATTTTTGCGGACAGGTCTCCTGACAAGGTGCAGTCAGGGACAGAGCGAAGGAACCGCCGTTTTGTTACACTGACCTGCTGCGCTCAATCGCACCGGAGCGCTGCCGTCACTGCGGCAGGATGTTGCCGTAATCGGGCACTCCATTCCAAGCCGGTGCCCGGATGTATCTCAGAGCGTGTTTGGGAATTGTAGTGCGATTTGTTTCATCGCGCTATTACCCTTCACTTCTATTCAATTTGCAGAACCAAATAGTTTTTTCTGAGCGCGATGAAACAAATCGCGCCACATTTTTTGAATTTCCAAACACACACTCAGTCCAGTTGGTTGATTTCAGATGCAGGGCGGCTCGCCTTGGGTCAATCGTTCTCTTTCCCAATCAGGGACTTCCGGCTCAGGTCCGGCTCAGGTGAAGACAGAACCAGAAGCGGTGCCCCCCCCCTTCCATACCGTCTCGGCTCAGTTCAGTCTCAGGTTGACCGGCATTGACCGGCCAATCCTTCGGTTTGGTTTGGGGATGGCTCAAAATCAGGAGTCAAAGTGTAAAAGCAAAGGACAGCAAGCCCGTGACTTTGACCGGGGTCCCATTGAGCAGGGTCGGTTTGAACTTCCATTTCCAGCAAGCCCGTTCCGCTTCACCTTTGAGAAGGGGGTGGCCGCATTTGGTTTTGACCGAGGTCACTGCGCCTTGTTCGTCAATGATGATTTGACAGACCACCGTTCCGGCTACTCTCAGTGATTTTGCCGCACTGGGATATCCTGGGGTTTCCCGGTGCAGGGCCTTGCCCCGGATGATTTCGGCTGTTTCAAGGCTGGGTTCGGAATCATGGTCCGGGTCCAGAATGAGGGTTGCCTGGGCTGACATTGCGGCTGATTCTTCCGGTTGGCGGTTTTGTTCCAGAGCGCAGGAACATTCCTCCATTAACTCTCCCACCCGGCGATGCGCGGGACCGAGTAATTTTTCCCGCAGTCCGATTTCTTTCTTAAAAAAGGAAACGGCTTGTGGATAATCACCTGCATATTGGTAAAACAGGGCCAGTTGGTGAAGGGCATCGGCTGTCTGGGAACTGTCGGAACCAAAAGCCTTGGTCCGAATCGCAAGACTGCGGGTGAAAAGCTCTGCGGCCTTGGATTGGTTCTGGGCCGTGGCTTCCAACCAGCCCAGTTGTTCCAAGCCGGAGCACATTCTGGGATTGTCGTCACCGGTCAGTTTTCCGGTCAATTTGATCCATCGCTGATAGGTCTGCCGCGCGGTTTCGAGGAAAGCAGGCATATTATTGATTGAGGCCCGGCCCACCCAAACCGCTCCCAGATTATACAACGCATCAGCCACAAGTTGATGTTCGGGTCCCACGGCCTTCTCCCGTAAATCCAGAACCTTCTGGGCCAAGGGCAATGCTTCGTTGAATTTTTTTTCCTTGAAAAGCTGGAGCACCTGACGGTTGAGTTGACTGGCTGTGATTAAATCCGGATTGTCAGCCGCAGCTTTGGAATCCTGGGGTTGAGGGGTTGCCTCCAACAGTCCCGTGGGGAAACACAGGAAACCGAAACAAGCCAGAAAGAGAATAAAGGGCTTGGTCACGAAAAAAATACCTCACGAAAAAATTGTACCGGAGGGGCTTGCCTCCTGATTTCAGATCGGACTCAAACCAGGAAAAATTAGGTTAGAGCCAGCCCAGGCTTCCGGGATAGTACCTGAACACCAATCATGAAGTCGATATAATCCTTTTTTCAAGAATAGTTTACCACAAGGGAAAAATTGCCGGCCTGCTATGTGAGTGAAAGGCTGGCGGAAGTCTTCCCCCGCTGCCTGTTTCGCGGCGGTTCCACCCGGTCAACGGGTCCACCTTCAATCGGGTCAAAAACGTGCCTGACCAGACCCTGACTGGTTTGTAAGGGGAAGAAAAAAGAGCCTGACTTCTGTCAGGCTCCGGCTGTCAAATCCAAATGGCACTGGCTGATGCGTCCTGAACCAAACGGCAGTTCGCCGGTACAGACAACCCGCACCCCATCAAACCTGTTTCAATCGCTGTAACCGCAAAGCGTTCGTCAAAACGAAAACGCTTGAAAGCCCCATGGCCACGGAGGCAAAAACCGGGGAAAGCAAAATCCCAAAAGCAGGAAACGCGACTCCGGCGGCAACCGGAATCAGGGCTGCATTGTAGAAAAACGCCCAAAACAGATTTTGCTTGATATTGCGCAAGGTGGCTGCCGAAATCCGCCGGGCATTGGCGACACCCCGCAGGTCACCCGACATGAGCACCACATCGGCAGCCTCGATGGCAATGTCGGTTCCGGTTCCGATGGCAATGCCCACGTCAGCCTGGGCCAAGGCAGGGGCATCGTTGATGCCATCCCCGACAAAAGCCACCTTTTTTCCTTCCTGTTGGAATTTTTTCACGATTTCCGCCTTGTTCTGGGGCATGACTTCGGCAATCACGTTTGTGATACCCAGTTCGGCGGCAATGGCGTTGGCCGTGCGCTGGTTGTCTCCGGTCACCATCGCAACGGAAACCTGCTGCTGTTGCAACATCCGAATCACGTCGCGGGTGGACGGCTTGAGGGCATCCGCCACTGCCAGCAGTGCGACCGGTCGTTGGTCGGCTGCCACAAAGAGCACTGTTTTCCCGGCCTGTTCCAGTTCCTGGGCACGGGTTTCGAAAGCGGTAACCCTGATGTTGCGCAGGTTCATCAACGGTTTGGCTCCGACATCCACCCGCCGTCCGTGAACCAAAGCTGAAATTCCCAGACCCGGCAGGATTTCAACTTCCGTTGCCTGCGGCAGTTCCAGCCCGGCTTCCTGTGCGGAATTCACAATTGCCAGCGACAGGGGATGTTCCGAGCGTTTCTCAACGGCAGCAGCCCAGGCCAGCACTTCACTGCGGGAAATGCCTGCCACCGGTTCCAGTTCAGTCACGACCGGTTTGCCCACCGTGAGAGTTCCGGTTTTATCAAACACCACCACGGAAGTTTCAGAAAGTGTCTGCAAGGCATCTCCTTTGCGGAAGAGAATGCCCCATTCGGCAGCCTTGCCGCTGCCTACCATGATTGAGGTCGGCGTGGCCAACCCCATGGCGCAGGGGCAGGCGATAATCAGCACCGCCACCGCATTGACCAGCGCAAACGTCAGGGCTGGATGCGGACCCAACCAAAGCCAAATGCCAAAAGTCAGGGCGGAAATCGTCATGACCACGGGGACAAACACCTGAACCACCTGGTCGGCCAGGGCCTGAATCTGGGGTTTGGTGGCTTGGGCGGCCTGCACGGTGCGAATGATATGGGCCAGGAAGGTTTCACTGCCCACGCCCGTGGCAATAAAGGTAAAAGCACCTGCTCCGTTGACAGTCCCGCCGATGACGGGGCTGCCGGGCTGCTTCTGGACCGGAATGGATTCACCGGTCAGCATGGATTCGTCCACAAAGGAAGTGCCTTCCTCGATGGTGCCGTCCACCGGAATCCGTTCGCCGGGACGAACGGAAATCAAATCCCCGCGCCGCACGGTTTCGGTCGGAATGTCAGCTTCAATGCCGTGCCGGATGACTCTGGTGGTATGCGGCTGTAACGCCACCAGGCGTTTGATGGCGGCACTGGTCCGCCCCTTGGCCGTGGATTCGAAGTATTTTCCCAGCAGCACCAAGGTGATAATCGTGGCCGAGGCTTCAAAGTACACGTGGGCTGTTCCGGGCGGGAGGACCTGCGGCACCACCGTGGAAACGACAGAAAAGGCATAGGCGGCACTGGTTCCCAGCACGACGAGCGTGTTCATATCGGGCGACCAGTCGCGCAGGGCGGCCCAGCCTTTGCGGTAAAAATCACGCCCTGGCCCAAATTGAACCAAGGTGGCCAGGCCAAATGAAAGCCATTGCAGGCGCTGCATGGAAATAAAATGCTCCAGCCAATGGTGCAAGGCAGGTATCAACATCGGGAGCATTTCAAAGCCGAGAAGCGGAATGGTGAGCAGGGCTGCCCGTTGCAAATTGGTCCGGAGGTGCGCCCGTTCCCGCTCCTTGGCTTCCTGCACCGGGTCCGCTTCCTGCAAAACCGGAACTGGCTCGGCCACGTCGTAACCTGCTTCCCGGACCGCATTTTTGAGTTGGTCAAGGTTGGAAATCTCCGGGTGAAAGGTGACGGTGGCCTGTTCGGTTGCGAGATTGACCGAAGCCAGTTCCACTCCCGGCACCCGCCGCAGTTTCTTTTCAATCCGGTTGGAACAGGCGGCACAGGTCATGCCAATGACGCCAAACGATTCGGTGGCCGGAAGATTTTCAGTCGTAACAAGAGAATTTGATTGCATAAGCACCCCCTCGTTCAGGGTCCAGGGTCTTTTTAATTGAGAATTGAGAATTGAGAATTGAGAATTGACAATGAAAACCCATCGAGAACTTCAAATCTCCTGATATTCCAAAACCCTGAACCCTGAACCCTGAGCCCTGAGCCCTCTTCATTTTCTTCCCAGCGTTGGCAGGGTTGCCAGTTCGTAGCCCGCATCATCCAAAGCGGCAGCGATTGAATCGCGGGACACCTGTTCCGGGTTGAATGAAATTTCAGCCGAGCCGATGGCAACAGCCTTGACGGTCACTCCCGAAACGCTTTGCAACGCGGATTCCACGGCTTTGACACAATGGCCACAGCTCATGCCTTCGATTTGTAAAATGGTGTTGGTCTGATTGTTCATAAGTTTTTACTCCTTTTTGGATTGTGATTGGGATGACAGGAAACCGGGCCTTCCAGTGCGTGTAAAATCGGACATTCCGCCGTTCCTCCGTGGCCGTCACATTGACCGGCAATTTCCTGCAAAGTTTCCTTCATGCGCAGCAAATCCCGAATCCGGAGGGAAATATCCTGAATTTTTCGACCTGTGCGGCTGGAGAGAGTGTAAAGGAAGCTGGCAAAAGAATCGACAAAACGGAAAGTGAAATGGGAAACTGCGGCAGCAACCAACCAAAGAAACGGGGAAACTGCCATGAAAGCG
>JAIBAN010000220.1 GCA_019695185.1 Blastocatellia bacterium
TTGACTTTATTTGCCACATCCTCATTTTTCACCAAATTTTCATCTTCGTGCTGGTTGGCCTGGGTGAGGGTATTTTTTTCCGACGTATACCAATAATACTCAACTGGTAGCAGCAGCAGTAACAGCATCAGGCCAATGCCGAGTCCCGCTGAAACGCCCCCGCGACCAACCCGCGCCACAACGCCATTGAGCAACCCCTGGTGGAATCTGTCTCTGAGCTTTGGTTTTTGGGCTGGAGGTTGGGATGCGAGTTTTCCGCCAAAATCAGGCCCAAAACCAAGCGCGGCCAATCGTCCTGCGGCAAACAGAAGCGCCGGATAGGCTGAGTGATGAAATGGGGACCCAATTTGATTTGTGCAACCGTTCAATTCCCGAAACTGCACATCCTCTCCAAACGCCCTTTTCCCGTCGAATTCGCTCCGCACGGCCCCTGACTGAACCAAATCCCATTTGATTCCGGTCGCTGCCGGATGCCAGCCCACCACCACGATCCGCTGCAAATTGTGCCGCCAATCGCCCCGAAATAAAAACTCGATGGCTTCCTGCAGTGACTCCAAACTGTCGCCACAATCCTCCCAGGAATAGTACGACAGTTTGCGCCGATCATAGACGGTTATCGCTGC
This sequence comes from Blastocatellia bacterium, assembly GCA_019695185.1. Classification (GTDB taxonomy): domain Bacteria; phylum Acidobacteriota; class Blastocatellia; order Chloracidobacteriales; family Chloracidobacteriaceae; genus JAIBAN01. The sequence continues at coordinate 624 of JAIBAN010000220.1, forward strand.
AAACGAGGGAGTGAGGACAACGAATGCAATCTGAAGCTCCTCGTCGATTTCGCTTCCGTAGTAATCCCGGAAAGCCAAAGCCAAAGTTCCTGGGACGGAAACCTGATAATCACCCGGCCAATGATTGATATCGCTGGCTGAGATTCCGGATACCAGTCGCACCTGACCATCGATAACCTCACAACAGTGGTCGAAGTGGTTCAAGGTGTCCAAGTCCTGACCGCCACTTCCAGCCAGAGTGGTGAAGGGCCAGTGCCCAACAACAGTGGGGCTGTCAGCGGGTATCCCCTCCAATAACCTGAACCCGTTCTCGGCCTCAGTCAGGGTTTCATGGATTCCAATCTGAACGAGCACATTCCGGGAACAATCAAAAACCCCACTGACAATCCGTTGGGGCTCAGGCAGCAAAACGCGAATAAACATATACTACTCCAATCATCAAAAACTCGTAAATTGTTGAAATATATCAAATGCAATTTTGATACCAAAGAGTTTTTTTAGGAAATTCGTTGATTTTTTCAGGTATGAATAACGACAACACCTTCTATATACTTATTTCCCGCTGAGGGGTAAAAAGTTGCGGTCCCTTTAAAGTATTTTTTTTCAATCGGGCAAAATTGCGGTTTCCACCCTTTGCTGACGGCACAGTGCTTCAGCGGTCCGGTTCCGCCAGAATTTCCAGAAAGGCCCCGCAGGACTCAATGTGATGCTCGAACAAATGTATAATCGCTTCAACCACCGGTGCTTCCTGGTGTTCGGTAATGACCTGGCGGTTCAAAACCACCACCTCGGTTATTTTTCGTTCCCCCAGCCGATAAAAGAGCTTCCGCAGTTTTTTCCGGTCGAAATCCAGGGGTTTCCCAACTTCACTCAGGACAATAAACGGCTTGCCAGGTCTGTTTTTTTTAGCCCAAGCCTGAAGAGCCTCAATCTGGCGCTGCAAATCCGCCTTGCGGTCATGCGTGCTGACTCGCGCATAGAGAGCAATTTGTGCATCGTGCCGCTCTTCCATAAGCCTTGTAATCTCACCTGATGGAATCCGGTTTTCCCTGCCAACCTTCAGAAATTGGATTTTCTGTTGATAGACCCATCGCCGCAGGGTCATTGTATGAAGCCCCAGTCTCATCGCTGCAACACCGACCCGAAGTGGAACCTGCCTTGATTTTGACACAACTATATTTTCCTTTTAATGTAGCAGAATAGAGTTTAAATGCAAATATTGAGGCAAGCGTATGACCCTTCCGCCACTCGTCGCTGTTTCCGGCACAAAGGTTGCACTTTCAAAGTTGGGACAAATCCTGTGTTCCCGATTGCGTTCGGACGACGAGGGCGGTAGGATTGGACGTGCAACTGGTGTAATCCCCATCAGTTGCACAAACCAACGTCGTTGCAAGTTGTCCGGATGCAACTCCGCTCGTTTTGCCAGCCGCATTATAGTCACCGGGGCTGACAATGCCAGATTGGATGTTTTCCACTTAAATCAACGGAAAACTCTCACGGGAGTAGACGCGACAAGGCGCGGCGGCCATGCCGAAAAGGAAGAAGTGTATGCCGGTTTATCACCAAAAAACAAAAAACCGCATGGTTGAAGAGAACCATGCGGTTTTCAGTTTTTTATGATAAGAATAATGCGTTTGGTGGCAGAACCTTGCCGGGGGATGCCACCGAATCTTTGGACTCAACCAATCACTCACAGAACGCTCAACCAAACAAAAAAAGAAAGGAGGCCCAATGACGTAATTGACTGACTGATTTTCAAACTGAGCGAAAACCAAATACTGCCAGTGGCGGTACAAGGGATTCGTCTTTTAACAGCGACCATTCTAAACGAATTTTGGTCCATGTCAATGTGCTCGCTGCCTGGAGGAAGTGTGTCTCCCCAAAGCACTTCCATCCAGGCCGTGGTGTGCCCGGAGAAATCATTGTGAATCAAGGAGTTAGCTCGCCTGCCAAAACAACCAACAGCAAAAACAACAACCCGGCGAAATGCCCCAGCGAACGGCACAAACAGGAGTTTTTCCGCTCCCCGGATGCAGAGCGGCTTTTCTGGGCAGCCAAACCGGAATCTGTGTCGTTCTGGGACTGGCTGTTTCATCCGGCCAACCCGTACCGGTTCCCCCCCTGGATAGAACTGTTTCTCCTCAAAGTGGACAGTCTGGCGCGGAAATTGGGAAAGACCTTTTGCCACCAGGATTATTTGGCCGACATCGCCGGGAAATCCGACCGCTGGGTGCGCGAAATCCTCCAACGCCTGGAGGCGATTGGAGTTT
>JAIBAN010000221.1 GCA_019695185.1 Blastocatellia bacterium
ACTCGCCCCAGACCCCCACCGGCACCGGCTCCAGGTTCGCGTCCACAATGCTCACCGCCAGGTCCGGAATGGGAACCCCGATGGGACTACCGACTCGTGCCGCCTCCAGGTCCTCCGCCGTGATTTCCCGGTATGTCACATGCACCGTCGTTTCCGTGATGCCATACATGTTGATGAGGCGAGGACTGAGGACTGAGGACTGAGGACTGAGGTCGCTCGGCTTTTCTCCGCGAAACCTCTGCGCAAACTCTGCGTCTCTGCAGTGAGCAAGTTCCTCAAACCAGGGCCGCAGCTTCGCCACTTCCAGCGCTTCGCCCCCGAAAATCACATACCGCAACGCCAGCTTCCGGGGGTTCTCCACCAAGGCCCGCTGCAAGCCGTAAAACGCCGTCGGGGTCTGGTTGAGCACCGTCACCTGTTCCCGCTCCAACAATTCCCCAAACGCTTCCGGCGTACGCGAGGTCCAGTAGTCCACCACCACCAGCCGTCCCCCATACAGCAACGCGCCCCACATTTCCCACACCGAGAAATCAAACGCCGCCGAATGAAACAGCGTCCACACGTCCTGCTCCGTGAAATGGAACCACCCTGCCGTTGCTTTGAAGAGCCGCACCACATTCGCGTGCTTGACCTCCACCCCTTTCGGCTGGCCCGTCGTCCCCGACGTGTAAATCACATACGCCACTGCTTCAGGACTGAGGACTGAGCACTGAGGACTGAGCACTGAGGACTGAGGACTGAGCCAATTTTCGGCACAATGAAGCGGGACGGTCGTTTCGGGCAACCGGTGCAGTAATGAGGTGTGGGTCAGGATGGCCCCAGGTGCGGCATCCGCCACAATGAAAGCCAGCCGTTCCGCCGGGGTCGCCGGGTCCACCGGCACATAGACCCCTCCGGCTTTGACCACTCCCACGATAGCCGCCACCAGTTCCACCGAACGCTCCAGATAGACCACCACCCGTGAACCAGAGGTCACTCCCTGCTCCTGCAGCCAGCCTGCTATCCCGTTGGCCTGTTGGTTCAATTCCCCGTAGCTGAGTACCTCCCGCTTCCCCGCTTCCGGTTCATAACTGATTGCCACCGCCTCGGCATATTCCGCTGCGGTCCGGTCAAACAATTCGCTCAGGGTTTCTGTTACTGGAAAATCATGCTGGAGGTTTGCCTGCTTCCAGGTCTGCCAATCATTTTCTGAAAGCAATGACACCCGCCCCAAGGGTTGTTCAGGTTGTTCACAAACTCTGTGTAAAAGTGTTTCAAACCGTTCCAGCCAATCTGTAACCGTTTCCGGCAGGAATAAATCCCGGTGGTATTGCAACCTGAGCCAGATTCCTTTTTCGTTCTGTCCCGCAACCAGTGTGAGGTCAAATTTGACCGGTTCGGCAGATTCCCCCAGTTCCTTGTGAATTCCCGACACTGTGAGGTTTTCAAGGCGTGAACCGCCGGCTTCAATGTCGTTCCAGGTGAACACAACCTGAAAAATCGGAGTTTGGTTCAACTGCCGGGCAGGTTGAAGCTCTTCCACCAAACGCTCAAAAGGCAAATCCTGATGGGCAAAGGCATCCAGCGTGACCAACCGCATCTGTTGTAACAATCCTGCAAAAGAAAGGTCCGGAGGAATTTCCGCTTTCAGAACCAGAGTATTGACAAAAAAACCAATCAGCGCGGTCAATTCGGGCCGATTACGTCCCGCTATGGGTGCGCCCACCACAATGGTTTGTTGTCCCGACAATTTTGCCAGCAAAACCTGAAATGCGGCCATCAACGTCATAAACATCGTGGCCTGATGTGTTCCGGCCAACATCGTTATTTGCCGGGAAAGCTCCAGTCCGAGCGCCTTGGTGACATGGCCGCCCTGGAATGACAGCCGTGCAGGTCGCGGAAAATCGGTGGGAAGCTCCAACAGACGAGGCGCAGCATTCAACTGCCGCCGCCAATATTCCAGATGGTCATCCAGTTGGGATTCGGTCAACCAGCTCCGCTGCCACAAAGCAAAGTCAGCAAATTGAACCGGCAATTGAGGCAGTTTCAGTGTTTTTCCGCTGTGGGCGGCTGCATACAAATGTGACAGTTCCCGGACAAAAATCTCGGCTGACAAGCCATCGGCAATGATGTGATGGATAACTACCGCCAACAAAAAATCGGCCTCTGCCAATTGGACTGCTTTTACCCGAAACAATGGCCCGGTTTCCAAATTAAATGGAGTGCGAAAAAAATCAGCCAGTTCCTGCTTTTCAATTGCGGATTGTACTTCAATCCGGACCGGGAAGGGCGGCTGTATCAGTTGGGCCGGTTTTCCTTCATGGTTGATAAAAACAGTGCGCAAAGATTCGTGTCGCTCAACCAGCAGGCCAAGTGCTTTTTCAAGAGCAATCAAGTCGAGTGTTCCCTGTAACCGGACTGCTGCGGGAATATGATAAGCCGGGCTTTCCGGTTCGAGTTGGGCCAAGAACCAGAGGCGTTCCTGCGAGAACGAGAGCGGCACTGGTCCCTGCCGGTCCTGCGCCACCAGCGGCGGCCCCAGGCTGGGGGACAGGTTCAATTCCTCCAGCCGCTGCGCCTGCTCCCGAATGGTCGGCGCTTCAAACAGCAGCCGCACCGGTACCCGCCGCTCCCATTCCGCTTCCAGCCGCGCCGCCAGTTGCGCCGCCGCCAGCGAATGCCCTCCTGCCGCAAAGAAGTTTTCCGTCACCCCGACGCGTTCCCGTCTCAGCACCTCCGCCCACAACTCCGCCAGCCGCTTCTCCGTTTCCGTCGCCGGGGCCTCCGGCAGCGACAGCACATCCACGGGCCGGGGCAGCGCGGTCCGGTCGATTTTCCCGCTCGCATTGAGTTTGAAATATTCCAGGCCCAGCAACTGACTGGGCACC